>JBHLPF010000016.1:64568-77336 GCA_048939765.1 Promethearchaeota archaeon | reverse complement strand
GATGACATACATCCACATAGGTGACGTGCTTGAAGGAAAGCATGAAGGAGATAGAGTCATGCTTCGTGGCTGGATTCACCGAATCCGAAAGCAGAAGAAGATGGTCTTCGCTCTGCTGCGTGATCCTTCAGGTGTCGTTCAGACGGTGATAAAGAAAACAGTGGTTAGCGAGAAAGAATACGCTGACGCAGAGAAGATGCTAATAGAATCTCTCGTTTCAATTATCGGTGTCGTCCATGCAGACGACCGTGCAGAGGGAGGATATGAAGTGCAAGTTGAGAAATTTGAGGTCTTGCACTTTGCAGAGGAGTTTCCAATCACAGAGCACCAGAGCATTGAATTCTTGAATGATAATCGTCACCTATGGATGAGATCCCGGCAGCTTACAAGTATATTGAAGATTCGAGATGAAGTGTTCAGAAGTGCTAGGGCATATCTTAGAAGCGAAGGGTTCTATGAAACCACTTCTCCAATGTTTGTTTCAACAATGGGTGAGGAAGGAGCAGAGCTCTTCGAGGTAGAGTACTTCGGAAGGAAAGTCTATCTGACTCAGACAAGTCAGATGCATCTAGAGCCCCAGCTGTTTGCTATGGAGAAGGTGTTTATCCTTGCTCCATCATTCCGAGCTGAGAAATCAAGGACTAGAAAGCACCTCACCGAGTTTTGGCACTTGGAGGTCGAGGAAGCCTGGTGTGACCATGAATGCAACCTAAGGCGACAAGAGGGGCTCATCAGCGCGATGTGCCACTCTGTAGCTGACAACAGGAAGCCAGAGCTTAAGGAAATCGATGTTGACCCAGAGCGACTCTACAGTGTCAAGCCTCCATTTGACAGGATGACCTATGATGAGGCAATTGAAATCTGTCAAAGGTCTGGCCTCGACATCGAGTGGGGTCAGGACATCCGAACTGAGGCTGAGCACATTCTCACTGATGACCGAGAGAAATTCCTCTTTATCGAGTTCTATCCGAAAGAGATCAAGTCCTTCTACATGAAGCACAACGAGGATGACCCCCGGACTTACATGAACGACGATCTACTTGCTCCTGGAGGATTTGGGGAAATGATTGGTGGTAGTGAACGAGAGACCGACTATCAACGAATCATTGACAACCTCAACAGGATTGGGGATGACCCGAAAAAGTATGAGTGGTATCTCGAGATTCGCAAATATGGGAGTGTACCTCACTCGGGCTTTGGAGTCGGAGTTGATAGATTAATGACCTGGATGCTTGATCTTGAGCATATTCGAGATTGCATTCCATTCCCCAGGACTGTTAGCAGGATTTACCCCTGATTCATGCTATTCAGCGAGTTTCAAGTCATCAGCAATGTCGATAGTCAATACCCGACGGACAACGGTTCTCGTCGCCGGTACGGAGAAGACGAGAGCCGTTCCCACTATTATCGAAAGGAAGCCATGGGTGACTTTAAGCGTGAGCTGACGCAGCTCCCATGATGCACCTCACGAAAGAACCAGGAGAGTCGCTGAGTACACTCCTGTCTGTATCCAATTTCGGCAGGAAGCCCCCACAAGAAGTTACCAATCAGCGTCACTTCGGGTCATTCATTCAGTTGTTCCTTGGATGCAATCAAATCCCGTTGATGTATTCGAACCATATAGACAGAGTAAATGAGACCTACGAGACCAATGCCCACACCCACAAGCCAGAGATCACTTCGCCATGGATGTGCCAGCCATATAGTCAAGAAATAGGCATTGATGCTGAAGAAGAAGATACCAAATGTGACAATAACGGCATAGAACGACCATGGGAGGCTTCTCTTACTCAATGACATCACCTAGAGTGCAGTTCCCATTATGCCTCAGACGCCTCACTTGTTACTTCCGGTATGTCATTCTCCAACTCCTCGCTCTCGAGAGGAGATACAAGAATTCCTTCGTTAGTCACCTTTAGGACAACTCTTTTTCTGATTCCAGCGAGTTTCCTAACTGTGTCCGGAATCACCATCCGACCCTTGGCATCGACCTCGGTGATATCTCCGTACAACGTATGGCGCTGCCCTTCTATAAGCCCATCCCGAATTCTGATCACACGGCTTGCGTACTCAGCTACTCTCGGATTATGAGTGACATTCACAATACATGTGCCAAAATCCTTGTTAATCTTCTTCAGAGCCTCCATCACCATCATCGCGGTCTCTGAATCTAGCTCACCTGTTACTTCATCTGCAAGAAGTAATTCTGGTTTGTTCGCTAGGGCAACACAGATGGCAACTCTCTGATTCTCCCCTCCACTTAGCTGGCTTGGCTTGTGATTTACTCTATTTGAAAGCCCCATTGTATCAAGAAGCATCATTGCTCTATCATTTGCAGCAGCTTTGGGCGCACCAGCAAGTCGCATCGGAAGGGTGACATTCTTGAAGGCCGTAAGCCCGGGTACCAGATTGCCAGTCTGCCAGACGAAACCAACCTTGGCTCTCCTGAACAACATCGACCGTCTGTCATCCAGAAGCGTGACACTATTGCCATCAAAGAGAATCGTCCCTGCAGTTGGCTTATCGAGAGCCCCAAGCATTTTCAACAGAGTCGATTTTCCTGATCCGCTTGGTCCCACGATGCTCAGGAACTCGTCCTGCCCAACCTCAAAGTCCATACCTCTAAGAGCTATGACTTCCTTTTGTCCACGGCGATAGACCTTCATTAGGTCCCTCACGACCACCTTGTTTTCGTGTGCTACTTTTTCCAAGTCTTCTGACATGATTCATCATTCCACATATTGAATTTCCATAGCGATATTTCGTCTGAGATTACGGGCGACAACAACATAGGTCGCTGCCAAACTGGAGAGCACAGCCGCTGCTAGAATCGTCACAAGCAAAGCTGTCGGCACAGCAAGGATTACAGGGAGTCGACTCCATAGCTGAATTGTCATACTACCCATGTATATGAGAGGCAGTTGAATCACGAAGCTCGTCAACAGGAGGCCCACTATTCCGCCAATTATCGCTGCAAGGACTACTCCAGTCAGTGACTCGATGAGCACTGCAACGAGGATTGTCCTTGGTTCAGCACCCAAGGCGCGCATGACAGAGAATTGCCTGCGTAGTTTGCCGAATCTAACCATTGCAACAATGAGCACTCCAGCCGTGAGATAAATGAAAGCGAAAACAACATTCAGCGTGTAGGCTCCGTAAATCGATTGCCCCGCTCTCGATTCAAGTGCGGAGTCGATTCGAGCTTGAGCGGACCCAAGTTTCTGAAAGCTGTTTGGAGCAATCTCGTAGAGGTCACGAAGAACACGAGTGTAGTTTGCTTCGTCCACTAGGTCGACAAAGATTCTATCAATTCGCGATGTGTTTAAACAAGCCTGAACATAGTTAATGTTCATAACCACGAAGCTGCTCGCTGAGGGTTCACCCGGAAGGTAAGTATTGCCACCGTAGGCATCATAGGTTGATGCGATCACATCGAGAATTGTGCAATCGCTTACATTCACCCAGTCAGGTCCATTCAAAGCCAGAGTTAGCGAATCGCCGTATATCGGCGTGTACCGGCCGTTGGAAATCAGATAGTGGTCAACAGGCTTGAAAGAGCTTAGGATGGTTGAGTTATCATCTGCCAGTTGGGGTATTGATTCCTGGGGGAGAGTATCCTTTGTGAAGTAGTCAAGCCAGAAGGCTGAATCTATCCATTCATGAGGCTGCACACCATAGACCGTCACATCTTGCGTGACATTTCTCCTTGTCCCATACTCGGATGTCCAATAATTCACTTCAGCTTCAGTTTGAATCATACCACTCGCATGAGCCACCCCCTCGACCGCAGTGATATTCTCCAATAAGTCCAGTGTCACATTCTGCAATCCAGGGATTACCTCAATGCTGATATCAGCCCCCACTTCGAAGGTCAATATCTGTTTCATATGGGCCGTGCCAGTGGTGGCTGAAAGAGAGGAGAAGATGCCTGCTGCAAACACCATTGCTACGAACATCACGCCCATAGCTTCGCTCTTCTTGAATAATCGAATGTTGCCTGAGATAACCCGGGAGCCAGCATGCAGTGACTTCCTATCTATTCGGGCGAGGACTTTGGATTTCACTGATGAAGTGGGACGTGATAATAATCTAGTGAGTGCGACAGTGAAGATGCCTAGAAGAGGAATTACGAAGGCAGCAAATAGCATTGCACTATAGAAGTTCATTGTCATATAGCTTATGGCAAATAATATCGGCGTGAGAAGATATCCTGAGATACCCAGTGCAATGATATCGATTGCCGGACTGCCCATTTTCTCAACTTCAAATAAGTCCTCCCTCTCAATGACACTATGGGCTTCTGTTGGTGTCATTAGGAGAGCTCTAACAGCGGAAGGTAGTGCTACTATCAATCCTACAATGAATGCAAAGAGAAAGACTGCTGTTACTGCTTCAGGCGTAAGAAACAGTGAAAATTCAGCTAGCATATCCAATCTGAATGAAAGGAATTCGCGAACACTTGCTGAAACCAGGGCTGATATAGCTCCTGTTGCAATTGCGCCAAAGCTACCTAGGATCCCTGTGGTCAATGCCATGCTCAGAATCCAGCGAAATGCCTGCCAGCCTGACGCCCCTCGAGTCTTTAGGCTGCCGACGTCTCTTCTCCTCTCATCGGCTAGCAAATTAGAGTTATAATAGACAAGCATCACTGCCATTACTAGAGTTGGAATAGAGAAGGCCAATGCCACAGCACGCATACTTGTTCCCCAGGTCATATACTCGTACACAGCCCCAAGTAGGGCAAATTCAGTGACACTTGCGAATGGCAGTGCTTGCTGCTCTATTCGATGTTCCATTTCTTGCATGGTTGAAACAGGATCAGCAGTTGCAACAATATCATGATCTATGGTCGACCAAATCTCGTCTTGCACGCCTCCATAAAATCCTGGTTCGATTCCTTCAAAGGGCTGAATCAAGCCCTCTCTTGTCGTTACCATTAGGAGCGATGTGCCAATGGTGGTTTCCCAATAGTAATACTGCATAAACAGATCTGTGGTGAAGGTGCCTATGATAGTATAATTGTATTCAAGGGGATACCAGTACCCTCCGGTTTCATTGTAGGTATCCACCAAGACAGTGAGGTTGTCGCCTATCGTGAGTCCTAGTCTACCTAGCTTGGCTTCCTCAACAACGCACGTCGTATCAACAATCGCGGACGGATCCACATCGAGGGCAAGTGCATTTGGGAAGGTATCATAGAATGTATCATTGACACCGAGGAGTATATTGTATGCATCGCGATAGTCCTCCTGCCGCCAGTCATAGTATTCAAGTTTCGACACGCTTTCAGTTACTTCAATCCATTCTTGTGACGCTACAATCTGCTCTATGTCAGCCATAGTGGTTTCATTCTGCTGATAGAAAGAATAGCTGAAGGTGAGATGCATGTCAACGGGTATCTCTTCTGTCATCTCCGCCAGAACATTTGGTCCTGCGCTATCCATGTAGAATAGAATGCCACCTAGCACTCCGGCTGAGATTGAGAATATAATCAATGTAGCAGCCACCTGAGGTGCCTTTGATATCATGCGTGCCGCAAGGAACATTACCGATCACCTCCGTAGGGACCTGCTTCAGCCCATGCGGCATTCAAGGCTGCTGCGATATTGATTCTAGATCCCAGCACAGCTATTGCAGCTATGAACAGAATTGTTGACACGATGAAGAACATCAAGACACTGACCAGCATCATCCAAGGAATTACTGGGAATACAGCTACAGGGAATAAGAAGGACCAAGTCCCGTATGATCCTAGTGACGAGAGTAAGGAATTAGCCATGAACAGAGGGCCATATCCCAATAGCAGGAAAAGGCTGATAAGAGTAAGCACAAGCAGTTCTGCGCCTTGTGCCCTTACGATTAGGCTGTTTCTTGCACCAATGGACCTAAGGAGGGCAATCTCTCTTCTTCTCGCCGTGATTCCTTCAACGGCATAGATGCCAAAGGCTCCAAGGATCACTCCCACAGTGAGTGTGGTAAGCATAGTGTCAACGGCACGGTCCATTTGGTAGATGACCTGCCCTAAGTAAAAAGCCATCTCCTGCTCCACTGTGCCCCATTGTCCAAACATGATAACACCTGAACCGCCAGAATCTAGAACATCGATGGCCATTGCGGTCCCATTTGCATTTCTCTTCGCACTTGCCACGTAGTAATGTTCTGTTTCTGAGGTTTCGTTCAACAGAGTTTCGGCAAAAGCCCTGTGAATCCACGCTCGATGAGTTCCATATGACTCATCGTAGTAGTAGTATGGCGGGGGCGGAACGATTTGGGCTGCCGCATATCCATATTCCAGGTAATAGATACCACCGCCAGGTCGGTATTCTGAGTACCTCACTAGAAGTTCAGGAATAGCTGGAGCTATTCCGATTATCGTGAACTCATAGACCTGAGGAACCTCGCCTTGTTCGAATGCTCGAAGAATATCTCCTACATCTAAGAGGTACGAATCTGCAATGTCCTGCGTCACAATAATGCCCGTCGGATTGTCCTCCAGCTCCGTCAGCAGTTGATTTAGACTTGAATCATTTAGTCTAACTCCTGACTGATCATATCCAATCCGACTATACTCAGCAGGGTCGATGGCCTCGAAATATGTATGACTACCCCAGTCTTCAGCCAAAAACAGAGTTGTGACATCAATCCGTGTCACTTCCTCTGTTGCTTCATGATTTGAAATGTTCTGAAGGAATCCATCCCACTGGGATTCCTGAAGTGGGTCTAGCTGAAACGCTACATCTCCACCCATTGCGAATCGTGAATGATTCAGATGAGTTGCGGGCAATGTGCTGTCAATTAGTGCATTGTTCCATGCTAGACTGATTGCCAACACCAACACCATGACCGCAGGTCCTGCTGAGGAGGCTTCCTTTCCGATGCGGCGCACACCCACTGAGGAGGATACTTCTCCTACCACTCTCACAAATCGCTTCGATAACATGACGGATCCTCGTCTTAGACCCTTGATTACTAAGCTAGCGACCCCCAGGAATAGAGGTAGAGGTGTCACCGACGCCAAAAAGCCAAGAAGGAAATTCGATTGAATCTCGGGGCCTCCGGCGTAAAGTGCAAGCATTAGAAGCGAGGTCATTATGACAATGAGCGCATCCCAGCGTATCAAGGCGAACCCTCTGGCGACCTTTGCCAATCTTCCTGTACTCTCTTCAACTGTCTTTTTCGTGGAGTAGATTGCTCTATATCCGACGAGCATGAACACAGGCAACAGGAAGCCTATGACTAGGGACATTATCAATGACTCCAACGTAATCAGGAATGGTTCCGTAATGATTAATCCGACGTCGAAGTGGAAAAATCCTGTAGACGCAATCGCGATGCGGCTTCCAAAGAGACCGAGAATCGGGCCAAGTAAACAAGACGCGAGAGCGATGAGGGCAATCTCCCTATTGATAATCCCATTTACATCCCCCTCAGAAGCGCCCCTGGCCATCAGCATATTCGCTTCATAGCGCCTTTCATTAACATTAAAGCGTATAGCTAGAAAGCTGACCATTAGCACTAGGAGGATGATGGGTGCAGCCCGAAGGAGCTGCGTGAAGCGAGTAGACATCTGCCACGAAATGTAAGAGTAGACTCCCCATTGGAGGAAGTCAGTTGTTTGGTACCTCGAATATGGATTGGTAGTCGTGTATCTGGGATCTAGTGCACGAATCTGCTCACTGATTCCCGTGAGGAATCTGAGGGACCCTGCGGCATCAAAGGGGCCAATCCTCTCTCTATCGATATTGGCGTGAATGGATGTCCTATAGTCTGAATCGCCTATGAGCGATTCCATAACAAGCAAATTGCAATAGAAGTAATATCCGGAAGTATAGCCGGAAATGTCACCTATCGTGAAGACGCCCACGACGGTGACGTCGCTTTGTGATCCATAGTCCTCTGTCGTGTAATTGAGTTGTGACCCCAGAGATATGTTCAGCCAAATGTCCTCTACCATCCATTCTGCGACAGCAACCTCAGAAGAGTCTTGAGGCATCCTGCCAGAAATGATTCTGTATATGTTCGGGAAGGTTTCTAAATACTGTTGAGTGGGAGCTCGGACATCCACATAATATTGAACAGTTTCATATTCCAAATCAAATGAAATGAAGCCTTCTGAACCCTCCAGGAGAATAGCTTCATCTATACCATCTATTGCTTGCACCTGTGACACAATGTCTTGAACATTGGTCCCTTCTACAATGAGAGAAACGTCACCTACATCGGTCGCCTCTTCCCAATAGTGAACCGAATAAGAATCCACATAGACTGTCATCCCCATGATTATCGTGGACACCAATAGAAAACAGAGAAGTGTCACTCCTCTGCGTCTTCCACTCTGGAATGCCTCGTATCCGGCCGGGACAGCAGCCAATTACAGACCTCACGCGTTTGTTATCAGTCCATCTCTCATCTTGAGTACACGGTCCATCTTCTGGCCAACGTCAGGGTCGTGGGTTACACAGATCAATGTGCCACCTTCGCCCTTCGTCAGCTCGATGAGCACCTTCATTATCTCCTCGCCTGTTGTTGAATCAAGGTCGCCTGTAGGTTCGTCAGCAAGCACAACAATAGAGCTCGCTGAGCCTGGAGGCTTTGCCAAGGCGCGTGCGATTGCCACACGTTGCTGTTCTCCGCCGCTGAGCTCATCGGGTCGATGCTCTGCTCTTTCTGCGAGACCGACAAGATTGATCAAATGGTCGACACGAGCCTTTCGGGTTTCTTCGTCAACACCACTGATGAGAAGTGGAAGCTCCACGTTCTCATATGCTGATAGCACTGGAAGGAGATTGAAGAATTGGAAGACGAAGGAGATCTTCTCTCGTCTTACGTTGGTCAAGTCCTTCTCATTCATCTCAGTGATGTCAACTCCATCAATGTGAACTCTTCCGTTAGTAGGCCTGTCGAGAGCTCCAATCAGATTCAGCAATGTTGTTTTACCTGATCCACTAGGTCCCATGATAGCTACTGATTCTCCTCTTTTGATGGAGAGCGACACATCTGTCAGAGCATGTACCTGTATCTCTCCCATCGTGTATGTTCTTGAAACATCATCCAGGCGCACAATCACATCATCACTCAGCTGAAACCACTCCTGTTCAGAGCAAGCCCGCTATCGTCTTGAACTCCGTTCCACGATTCTAATAAATTGCTCCGTTCTCATTTTGAGAAGAGAGATGGATTTGAGTAAATCGGGAATCCTTCGGCTATAAACTCAACTATCTAAGAAAGACTGTACTCTACTGTCAGAGGTTTGATTGTGCTGATGCGATTGTCTCTATCACTGCTGCTGTCACACGAAGCTTTATCAGAAATTAAGGTATTATCTGATTGTAGAATAGTTAAGGTGCAACAAGGATTGTCCGATGAGATCATGGAAATGCGGTATGAATTCTTCAGCTGGAGAGGATTCTTTGTAGGTGCCGCTACAATCTGCGTTGCTCTTGTACTTCAATCCCTTCTTGGATTCCCTTCAATATGGGCTGATAGGGGAACTGAGTATACAATTCTGATTGCCCTTACTGGGTTAGTCGTAGGCATTGCTTCTGGAGGCATCTTGGTCTTTCTTTATCCGCCAAACCAGGACATAATAGGAGTGGTGGGCCTTGGAAGTGATGACACGCCTCAGTATCTATCGCTGGCGCTTGTGATTATTGCCTTAGTTGATCCTATTCTGAGTGGCTTCATATTCTTCTTTGATTACTTCTCGAATGACCCATTCATTGTCATTTGGGTCATGGCCAGTTTTGCCGCTCCCAGTATTGGGCTGACGGCGGCGATGTTTGACCGTACGAATGCGATTTCATCAGACCTCAGGCTTTATTTCGCCCATCATGACAAATTAGATTTGACCGGCCTAGACTGGCTTCAGGGCGTAGGCCCGCGAACTGCGATGTATCGAATGGGCATGCTGGAAAATGCAGCAAGAAAACTTGATGGTCTTCGCTTCTCCGGGCATGTGATCATAGGAGAAAAAGACACCTTCTCGGTCAAGAATGAATGAGCTCCAGCTACCCAGGATGTCTCCTCTGCATATGGCTTCCCAATCCTTCTTCGGTCCAAGCAATCCACTCACACTTAAGACAGCTGAACTTCGAGCTCCCTGGGCCAAACCTGAGTGCACTCCTTTCTTCTAGCTCGTAGATGGTGCCTTCATACCCACTCCGCTTCTTTGTGTTTACCTTGAACCGCTTCCCGAAGCAATCAACACAGATCCACATGCCTTTCCGAGCATCGTTTATGAACTGCTCTTCCGGATTTCGAGCAATGCCAATAGGTTCGACCATTTTTCCACAGCTTTCGCAATTCTCTTTCGTGTTGACCACACTCACTGAGGATCGATCGGAGTATCAGCTGAATTCTCGGTTCATAATGGTAGTGGAGTATAAGGCTATTTCCAATCCCTCGCGAGTCTTCTTATCAAATTTCGCGGATAATCATCGACTACTCTTCATGTCTGTTGCGAGCAGCCAGCTCAGCTGATGTCACGAAGACATCAATGACTCCCTCACCGGTCAAGCACGATGTCCCAATGAATGCTACGGGATGCAGTTCCTCTTCGCTTCCAAATCTCTTTGCTAGTTCCTCCGCAAGAGCAAAGCCCTCTTCGGAAGTAACAGGCTGCTCTCCCAAATCTTCTTCAAATTCCTTGATAAGATCTGTCTTGTTTGCGACTATAACTATTGGTGGAACCACATCTCTTGTGATAGTCGCTTCTTTGAGCCAGAAGTCGATAGACTCGAAGCTCCACCTGTCTGAGGCAGCATAGACAACAATTAACGCTTCAGCCTCATCATAGAATTCCATTCTGGATATCTTCGATTTTACTGCCTCATCAAACGACCAGACCTGGACTTTTACTCTATGGTTCTCTGTTTCTAGAACTTTCGTATGAATAAATGGCTCCCCGCCGGGTGCATCTTCCTCCACTGCATCAAGCTCGGCCTTGCGCATCAGACTGCGCTTGCCAACTCCGGCTTCCCCCAGAATGAGAATCTTCGATTGAATCAACGGCTTGACAACATGCGCTGGAGTGGTTCTTACTTCGGATTCTTCATGCAAGGGTTCTGGCTCTGAAGGTGCTTCCAATTCGACAGCCAACTCTTCCTCTACATCATCTTCTGTAGGAGGTTCAGGCATCGTTTCCATATCTGAATCTGGTTCTTTCTCATAATCTTCTGCAGGGCTTGGAACCTCCGCTTCTGGAGATTCAACTTCTTCGGCTATCTCCGGCTTTGAAAACTCCACTTGTGGCTGAAGGATTTCTACCTCCCGCTCTTCAGCTTCCTCAATCACCGTCTCCTCTTCAGGCAGTGCTGCCTCTTTGTGTTCAGGTGTCATCGGTGCTGATGCAACCGTGGTGGGAGCTGCAGTAATTTCTTCTGAGCCTGTAATATTGATTCTGAGGCCCGACTTTGTGGGTTCTTTCTGCTCTTCTTTCTCCTCTTCCGTAGCATCTTCTGCCTGCAATTTCGGTCTTGCAGCCATAAAGGAGTCACTCATTGATTCTACGGCATTGAGTGCATCAGCGATATCTGTGAAATCTTCTCCATCAAGGACAGTAACACCTGGCTCATCAAGCTCAGGATTCTCAACGAAAGTAGCAGCTTCATCCGCTGGAGGTGGCTTACTCGGTGCCTTTGGTGCTTTATCTTCAGCAGACTTGACATGATCGTGTCTTGTTTTTGGTGTGGGTGTTTTTGTCTTCGTCGCTGCGGGCGGCGTTTCCAAATCCTGCGCAGAAACAATCTTCTTTGCAGTCGGAAGTCCAATGCGAACAAGAACATCCCGAAGGATTCCGGGAGCAAGGATTTTCCTTCGGACTCGAAAGAACATCTCAACCTCTTCAAGCACACTCTCAAATGATCTGTGCTTTGTAGGTATTTTCTTTTTGACAAGCCCTTTGTCTCTTATCTCTACATAGCCTGGAATAAGCGATATGCCAATTGTAGTTCCTGGTACTATCAGCTCTTCTGACACTCCAAATAACCAGATGAGAATCGACTACCGGATTTGTTTCTTAACTGTTTCTCCGACTTTGTGATGGAATCATGCCTCTTTCTTGTCACACTCACATTCCAGACCAAGGTTTTTTCTCATGTTCCGTTTCTCTTCTTCACTCGACTTCTCTGCCATCTTTCTAATCTGTTGGACGATGAGGTCTGTCAGCGATGTAACAGTTTCATCGGAAGGATATTCCATGGACTTTATGGAGGAGAGTTTCATTTAAAGGTCTACCAATGAAGCAATCTATAGAATCACATGTTATTGCTACAGAAAGAATTATGACTACCTTGGAATGTGATTGCCTTGAGGTGTCAGGATGACAGATGTTGATTTTCGTGACTATGTAGAAGTCATCAAGGACTGGCCAGAGAATGGACAAGCGGTAATTGATATCAGTAGACTGCTTGAGAATCCCACAGTCTTCAACAAGGCTGTAGACACCCTCGCCAAGCCATTGACAGAGGTCAAGCCAAATAAGGTCATTGGCATCGACCTGAGAGGACTTGCTCTAGGAAGTGCAATTGCATACTACTTAGGCTGTGGCGTTGTGCCTGTCAGGTCAATTGCATATCTGCCTGAGGATTACAAACGTCCAGTGGAACTCTTGCCAACAACAAGATTCACTGATGGACGACTCTCACTAGTGTCGGACTCTATTGACCAGGGAGATAGAGTTGCCATTGTTGATGATTGGTTGATAAATGGGACCACTGTTCTCGCAGTAAAGAAGGCAGTAGAGCGCCTTGGCGCAACCGTCGTAGGCAT
>JBHLPF010000016.1:0-64468 GCA_048939765.1 Promethearchaeota archaeon | reverse complement strand
GATTGGTTGATAAATGGGACCACTGTTCTCGCAGTAAAGAAGGCAGTAGAGCGCCTTGGCGCAACCGTCGTAGGCATCGTATGCGTCATCAATAATCTCTCTGAAACCAGGAGAAAATTACTTGGTCGTCCTGAAGTTCAATCCCTTATTGCGAATCTCGAGATTGACTGATAGAGCTGATGCCGCAGATTTCCTCACGGATGCGGCAATAAGCGGCAGTGGTCCACTATGGATTTCTTTGCTAGTCAACGGGACAGAGCCTCTCTTAAGCAAACATAGACGAAGCGTCCAAGAAGCTTGGTGACATCATTCTTTCCTTGCGATGCCTCAGACATCATTTCAGAAACAGTTTCTTGTAGGACGATGTCCCGAGATCCAATCTCGAATAGGACACTGGCAAAGGAGCCTGTGAAAATCCTTTGCACAAGAAGCTGAGATTCTATCTCATTCCCAAAGAGTTGCATCCACATCTTTTGGTAGGTGCTCAGACTGGCTTCATCAAGCATGTCATCATCAAGACACTTCCCCAACACAGCCGCTGCCAGCTTTCCCGCCTTCATTGCATATGCTATGCCCCCTCCTGTGATTGGGTTCACCATACCTGCAGAGTCACCAACAAGCACGCATCGCCTCGCATAGGTCTTTGAGATGGTCCCCCCAGTAGGAAGCAAAGCGCCTTTCGCATTTCTCAAGTCGGCATCTTCAATCAGATATCCCTTTTTCATTAGGAATTTGGTGAAAGAACGAAAGTGTCTGAGAAGTCCCTTGGCATGATCTGCAACAATCCCCAGACCGACATTTATGGTTTCAAATTTGGGAAAAATCCAACCGTATCCCGGCACTCCCCCCAAATTCGCGAAGAAGTGGTATTCCCTATCTGCAGTGTATAACTCTTCTATAGTAGCAGGATTGACCGGTACCTCTGCAACCCTGCAGGCCGTTACATCCTTTGATGACCACTTAGTGTTTAATCCAGTTGATCTTGCAACCATACTGGTGACTCCGTCCGCGCCTACTATCACCCTTGTAGAGATTTCTTTTCCATTGTCAAGCGAAACTTTGGCAAAGTTATTTGAAATGCTAATCGACTTCACTCTTTGTCCTGTAATCGAAGAAGTACCAGCGTCTAACGCAGTTTCAAACATTGCATTGTCAAGATCAGTTCTAAGAGCGACTGCCATATCAACACGGGCTCGCATCACTGTCCTCCGGTTGGGAGAATGTAGCACACCGACATGACATACTCCTTTGAGAAATTCCTCCTCTCTCTTCTTGAGATAGGGAAATTCCTCAACAAGTTGGGTCGAAAATCCACCTCCACAGGGCTTGTCTCTTGGAAATCTATCCTTGTCAATTAGACAGACATCAAAACCCTGCTTTGCCAGATATCTGGCGGCTGTTGATCCACCAGGGCCTGCTCCTATCACTGTTACATCATACACATCAGAGACCTGAATATTCCGGATTCAGCAGCTTATTTTGCCTTGCGCTTCAGCGTGAAGGTTTATGTGCCCCATATCGCATCCAAGGAGGACGACCAATGAGCGGGTTCATCGGCAGACGTCGGGCATTAAGAGCCAAAGTCAAACTGAATGCGAAGTTGGATGGATGGCTTCATCTTTATGCGACCGGAGTTCTAGTACTCAATATCTCTTTGATTCTGTATACCATGCTCTCTGTGACTGGTCGCATGACTCTAGCGGGAATTGGGCTCCTAGACTCCCTTCCGATTGTACTCTATATACTCCCACTCATGATTATTCTACCATTAATGGTAAGAGCATATTATAGGGACAGATTTGCGCCTGCGAACTTCATTATCTTGCTTATTGCATCAGGATTCTTCGGAGTGCTTTCACTTCTTGTTCATGGCTTCATCATTTTCCTCATTTTGAATGCTGCTACATTATGCATCATTTTCGTGATGGGTCGTTTTCGATTTAATACAAGTATTCGTCAAATCGGAAGGAAGACTTGCGTCACAATAATCATCCTCAATCTGCTTGGCTGGAGTTTTCCTGTGACGACACTCGTACTAGGGCAAACACCCATCGCATTGATTCAACCTGCAGGTGAATTGAATTTAACCCTTGAAGTCCCATTAGCTGATTTCGACTTTGGTTACATCGATATGGCTCCTAGTTCGTCGCTCATTCAGAATCTAAGCTCTGCCGGAGTTTCATTGGATCTTCACATAATGGAGGGAAACGTGGCATCCATGGATCGGCTGAGAAACTGGCTGATTGCTCTTAATCAATCATCTGTCCAATTTACAATAACAATGACTGCACCCAGGTCGTCATATTTCGAAGGGGACCCTACCAGTTTGGGAACGACATCCGTGCTTCAGGAAGTCTATCAGAGTCACCTAAGCTCATTGCAGCTGGTTGATTCAGAACTGGAATCACTGAATATGTCGCAGATGCCGTACTGCATTTACTTTGATATGACTTTGTCAGCTTTGGAGTGGCAAACCCTGATGGCGCGAACTCGCAGTCTTGACCTAATCGGCTTCTCCGGTTTAGTACGCCAATCATTCGATTCTATTGATGCTGACGCGATTGAAACCAGTGCTGCTTTGCTGGCTAGTGAGTCGGATTCTCTAGACCTCAGTACTGGAGTCCTCGTTGAATCTTTCATCCTCGATGACGTTCAAGATGGTGATAGCTTGGTGATGAAAGTCTGTGGTCAGACTATGCTTACTCTATCTCAATGGGATAATGTACAAATTGATTGCTCTCGATCACGCTTCTCCTTTGAAATGAATGGGGATGTTGGAGAATACCTCACTCATTCTTACTCCAGGACCATCTCACAATATGGACAGTCATGGTCAATGCGCCTTGGGGCTGTTGGGAATGAAACTGATGTTCAGTCAAGACCCAATCAAGTCTACAACTCCTTGGAAAGCATTGCGGCGGATTTGGTAATTGCAGAGGGAAATGAGGTTCCATCGGTGACATTAGAATCATTACCGCTGCTTGCATCAGCTTTTGGACCAAATGCAGTAGATGACCTCATTGCAGCTATCGAGGGAGTTGGACAAGTAGGTGTCACTTACACATTCAGAATCTACGCTTTTCGGGCAGTCTTCATCGCAATAGATTCCTTCGATCCACTCATGATTTGAGGAATTACAATCAAGGTGATATCTTGAGAATAGCATAATGAGTATCTAGTTGAGCGCGATTCTGAGAGTCTAAGATTGTTCGTTATATTGCGGCCATCTCTATTAAGGACTGGAGTGTGTTTGTGACTACCCATAACTGGCTAGCCTTATCCGAAAAATAGGGGAAGAGCCACGAGAAAATGTAGCTCCTCCTATTACTATTTCACTCTGGTATGCTCATTCCGATAAAAGCTAGAGCTTCTACAGCTGTATATTGTACTTCTACTGAATATTCGTATCCTTCGATTTCGTGATACATTACCATGGACTCTATGGTTCGTGACAAGGCTTCTTCCAGTTTTCCTTCCTTTACCAGTGATATACCTAATGAAGCAATTCCTCGTTCTGTGGCTTTTATTGATGCAGGTACGACTGGTTCAATCAGTTTTTCATCTGGTGGAAATTTCTCCAGCACCTCGAGATATCTCTTGGCTACTTCAGGTGTTTTATGCGTTGGGTACCACGTACGTGTAACAATATATGGCATATCTCTCACCTCATACTCCTTTTGCTATCCCAAAAAGTGTTGTAATTCAAGAAGTCGTTAAGCTCTCCCATATGAGAGGGTTGTGAAGATGTGTTATTGATGTGACAACACTATAGCCCAGACTATGCCCATAGCTTCCACAAAAGGTTTGCGAGGTTACTTTCAAAAAGAATTGCCATTCTTGGAATTCATTATCCATCAAAGACAGCATTGATCATCCTGATAGCCCAAGTGTTCTCTCTTTTGAAATCAATACTCTTCTCTAGTTCAGGCGACATATCCAAGCATATCTCGAGGTGAGTCGGCAAACTACCGAGTTCTGATCTTAAGCCTAGCCACATCTTCATCCTGCGACTAAGACTTGCCTTTGCTAGGTTTTTGGCGATTTCAGATATACTTCAAAGACACCCATCCATATCTCGCTTGTGGGCTCTGCTCTGATGAGGATGTCACCACCAAAGTTCACACTCAGCGGTTTGGCTGGACTCTTCCTCCACACGTCTGAGAAAATCAATGAATGAAGATTGTTCTGGAAATCTTCAGTCACTTGTGAAATCTTTGTTTCTATGTAAGCTTTGTCAATCCCGAATGATGAAAGGTCTTCGGTTGTCCTGAAGAGACGCTCTTCACTGACGGCTCCAAGCGTCTTGTCGAATGTATACCCTATCCCACCAACGAAGTAGAACACTCCATGAGGAACTGCGCTCTCATCACTCATGACAATGATGTCGTTCCCAGTGAGAGTGATGTATAGGGGATCTGCAACATGAAATGCGATCGATGCTGCTTCGACAGATATATCATCCATTTTGAGCGTCTTCTTCAGGAAATCATTGAGTGTGCTCACTCTATTGTCAAATTGAAACGGAGTGAAGTCGCCCATATGAACAACATTTCTTGCCTTACGGACAAGCACATCGACTATTCGTTGGCACTTCTTCAGGAAATCGACTCTTTCTTGATAGGCATCAAGGAGGAAGCCTGCGGAAAAAGCTACCTTTAGGTATTCTAGCGATCTAATGTCTGACAGAATCGTTCTGCAAAGAAACGTTTCATCCTCTGTTTCGAGAAAGCCTTCTTCTTTTGCCACTTCGAACGGAATGGGATTTCCCAAGAACACCTGGACTGGCTTCTTTCGTATTGATTTGAAGAAAATGCCTATATCAAGCCCTAGGCGCGTTATATCGCTCAGCTGACGCACAAAGGAGCCTTCTGGCACGATCTCTCTGGCCCGTGTCTTTTGGTATAGCTGAGTGTATCTTGCAAACAAATCTGTTCTTGACATGCCGAATCACGCTAGCTGCAAGTTTACTCTGTGAGGACTATTATCTCTTGTCCATGGATACTGAATCAAGCCACAATGTATAAAGAGGACCTTCCGCCCGCCTAAGACGCCCTTAAGGTTGGCTTAGGTGTTTCGAATGGAACGGAAGAAGAGAGGTCTACTACTCATTGTTGTTGGCATTTTGATCCTTGCTGTTTCACTAGTGTTGCTCCTTTACTTTGCTGACCTCTATTTCATTGCGCTCGTCAGTTTGTTCATCGGAGTTGTGCTAATTGGGATGGGAACGGCTCTGGCAAAGGAAATAGATGCCTCCATTGAAATGCCGAGAGATGACTGCTATTACTGCAGAGGAACAGGGAAGATTGGCTCAGAAGATGGAGAGGAAACATGTCCAAGGTGTGGCGGTACTGGACTGGCGCGTCAGGATGATTAGATTCTTGCGATACACGAATGTGAGCAATAGGAGTTGATTTGTTTTGAGGGATATTCTTGTAATGGGTCACCGCGGTTCCCCTATTGCTGCACCTGAGAATACCCTCAGGTCGTATGAAATTGCCATGCAGTCCGGAGTCGATATGATCGAGGTGGACGTATGGGGTTCCGCAGATGGCCAGTTAGTTTGTATGCATGACCCAGATGTGTCAGCTACAACCAACGGTGTGGGAATGATAGAAGAGCTGACTATAGAAGAGATTAAGTCGTTGGATGCAGGCGAGGGTGAAGAAGTGCCCCTTCTTGAAGAGGTGCTTGATTTGATTCAAGGCAAAATAGGAATCAATATTGACCTGAAATCCTTTGGCGTCGAGGAGCAAATCCTGGAGTTGGTAATTGAAAGAGGAATGTTGGACTCCACAATCATTTCGTCATTCTTTCTTGTGTCCATTGAGATAGTAAATGAATTGAATAAGGATGTACAAACTGGAGCAATTTTCCAACTTGGAATGGAAGAAATGGTAAAGCATACCTTGAACGTTGGTGCAAACGCAATTCATCCAGTACTGCCGGATGTCACAAATGACCTTGTGAATCAAGCTCATGAAGCGGGGCTGAAGGTCAATGTATGGGGTGCTGATGATGAAGCTGACATGCGTCGTATTCTGAAGTGGGGTGTCGATGGGATCATAACTGATTTCCCTGAGGTAGGGGTTCGTGTCGTTGACAGTTGGTTACGAGGTCTTGAAACTCCCCATTCGTAGGGGTGCACGCAAGGAGATTTCTTTCATGTTTAGGAATATCTAAAAGGTGCTCAACAATCATCCAGTCTAGAGGTCGGACCAATGGCTTCAAAGTTGAAACTTGTTGTCGGAGGAGAAGAAGTGCACATGAACGAATTTGTTGCGAGCGTTTTTCGTGACATTATCCTTGCACTTCTCAATAATCTGCGAGACATCGAATTGGATGAAATCTCGAAAATTGAAATATCATGAAGCGCGAGCAATCAATTATTGCTTCAGGATGTGAACAGACATGACGCTACTAGGTTGGAATGGAAAGATCATATGGATTGACTTAACCACTCAGGAAACGACCGAAGAGATACTTGATACTGAGATATATGAGAAATTCATAGGCGGCAAGGGGCTCGGTGCATACTTGCTCTATCGTGATATTGAAGCAGGTATAGATCCATTGGGTCCTGATAATCTACTCCTATTCATGACTGGCCCGCTTCAGGGACTTCCTGCTCCCAACGTTGGGAGATGGTCACTTGTAACAAAGTCCCCACTAACCGGGATCTTTCTAGATACCCATTGTGGAGGGGCACTTGGAAGAGAGATTAAGACGTCCGGTTATGACGCTGTGGGAATAAAAGGAAAAGCGAAGAATCCAACAACAGTTGTGATTCAGGACGAAACTATCTCGTTCGAAAATGCATCGTCTATCTGGGGAAAGGGTGTTCATGAATCAACTAGTGTTTTGAAGGATTCTCATCAGAAGGGTGCTATTGTCTATGTAATTGGCCCTGCCGGAGAGAACATGAGTCTGATTTCCACAGGAAGTTGTGAGATTGCACATCAGACAGGGCGTGGTGGTGCTGGGGCAGTAGTGGGATCAAAGAATCTCAAGGCTGTCGTTGCAAAGGGAACAAGAAAGATAGAACCATTCGATGGAAACGTATTGGGCGAAGTTAGAAAGGAAGCCCAAAAGCTTTGGGATGACAAGGGCCCTGAATATGGATTCAAGAAATATGGCACTTCCATGTTGACTGAAGTTTCAAACAGTCGAGGCCAATTTCCCACTAGGAATTGGCAGAGTGGATATCTTGATGAAAACGAAGACCTGTGGCCAGAGAAATTGAGTGATTGGTATGCAGGAAATGATATGTCCTGTCCCCATTGTATAATGCGTTGCACTCATGCATATCAAACAGAGATAGACGGCGAACAAGTTCTAACAACTCCGGAGTATGAAACCTGGGGTATGATGGCTGGAGGCCTTGGTATTAGAGACCCGCAAACACTGTTCAAGCTTTGCTACATCGCCGATGATTTGGGACTTGATACTATTAGTTCAGGGTCAGTGATAGGCTTTGCAATGGAGGCCTTTGAGAAAGGTATCCTCACTGAGGATGATATAGGATTCCCACTTAGATTCGGCGATGGAGATGCGGCTATTCGCCTGCTCCGAATGATTGGAATGAGAGAGGGCATTGGTGACATCTTGACACTTGGTGCAAAGAAAGCTGCTGCAAAGATAGGAAAGGGTAGTGAAGCATTTGCAGTACATGTAAAGGGACTTGAAGTTGCTGCTTGGGATCCTAGAGGCAAGAAGGGATTGGGTCTCTCTTATGCAACTGGAGATGTGGGAGCTAGTCATCTCAGAGGCTGGCCCGCCACAAATGATCCACCATTGGAATCCGCAGTTGACATGGTTGAATCAATGATAGAAGGCAGGTATCTCAAGATTCTTCGCGATTCCTTGGTAGTATGCCATTTCGTCTGGCATTTTCCGCTTGGATTTGAGCCTCTCATTCGGCTTTTGAATGGAGCTACAGGCTTAACCTATGACCAAGACAGCATCAATCTTTTTGGTCAACGAGTCGAAACTCTTACTCGAATGTTCAATCACAGGGAAGGAATCTCTCGAGCTGATGATATTCTTCCTCAGAGATTCTGGGAAGGACAGGTCAGTGGTCCTAATGAAGGGCTTCCTGCATATATTAGCAAGGAGGACTTTGAGGCCAGTCTTGACCGATATTATGATCTGATGGGTTGGGATAAGGAGGATGGACTGCCTACAGCAGCAACTTTGAAGAAACTGGGACTTGATGGAATAATCTAGAAGATGCGCTCTCTGAAATATCGGCGAAGATGAACCTCTTTTCTCATCTCATTGAATTCGCTATCTAGAAGAAGCGAGATAACGTCAGCCCGATCCTCTCTTACCATGGCATCAAGTGCCCTCAGCCCCTTTTCCTGAGCGAGTTCAATCGCCCTATTGAGCATCCTTTGCCCCAAATCAGTGCTTTCCAGTGCATCTTCTATCTCGAAATGGAATATATGACCAATGTCCCCTAAATCCGGATCCCTAATGACATCAAGTTTCAAAGCGGCTACGACCATGTCTACTGTTACTGCTATGATATACATAGTCTCTCTGACAGATCCGCTAGAAGATATGGCAGGACGATGCGACAATTCCTGGAAATCAAAACCTTCTCGCCTATAGAACTCCTCCAAGGAAGGTTTGTCTTGAGCCGTGGCAAGTCTGACCTCTATTTCCATAAGCTCGTGCTCCGCGAATCTCGAAAGCCCATAACACCTGATAGAAACTTTGTGGTCACACAATACAACTGCGTTTGGCGCAGCTTCATATGAACAAATGTCATAATAAAGCATGAATCCAATATGGAGAATCAAAATCCATCAATAGACTCGCGAAGCACATCTGACAGTCTTCTACTACTCATCCTAGTGATTTGCTTCATTATCCTTCTGCTAGCTGTCGCGATTATCTATGTACCTCTCTGGTTCAAATAACATGCATAAGCTACTTGATGACTTCGTATATCTCTTCGATGCACTTGGTGAATTCACTATCTGGATGCCTGATAGCTACGACATAGCGACTTCCGGTATCGATAAGAAGTGGTAGCATTGGAATGATAGTAACCACAGGCGATTTGAACTTCTTCTCAACTTCGCCTATTATTGCTTTGTCCTCGTAGATGTTTGGCCTCTTGTTGATAACAATTCTAATCTCAGGAACTTGCAGTCTACGTGCAACGTCCAGCGTGGCCGCCGTACCCAACAAGTCCTGCTCATCAATTCTCGCCACTACAAAAAGATAATCAGCAGTGACCATCGACAATAGAGTTTCTCTATCAAGTCCAGGATGAGTATCAATGATCAACAAGTCCAAATCCTTTGCCCGGATGACCTCTGTGAATCCATTTCTGAGATCACTCACTTCATAGCCCTCACGGAGAATTCGAGTGATGTCATCGGCTATCATTGAGCTGGGAATAAGGAATAGTTTCCCTGGCTTCATGCCTGAATACTCCTTGCGCCCCGTCAGGTCTATGCATGCGTCTGCGATGTCACACTCTCCCCGGAGGTAGTCGTTGAGGGTGCGTTTGAGCTTCTCACGACCAAGTCCGAAAATCACGTGGATTCCCGGTGAAGCGATGTCTGTGTCCATCACAGCTACTCGTTTTCCATCAAGAGCTGCAACTGCAGCTAGGTTCGCAGCAATGTTTGATTTGCCTGTGCCGCCTCTGAAACTATGGATGCTGACGATTTTAGGACTCATTATTTACCACTGAATTCCTTAGATTTTCAATCGTTGCTGTGAGACCAGACTCACTCTAACGCCTTATAATCTCTCTTGGGAAATACTAAAGATTCTGATTGAGAAGATCAGTAACTTTGAGTCTCTTCCACTCGACCTCATCTCCCAGCTTACTCAGGACTTCAAAGAGGCGCTCGGATGTAACTCCAAGTTTGGTGCTAATCTCAGCCAAGGGCCTTGCGCCATTACATAGAGGCATTGCTCGCTTAAGCAGTTGGTAATCTCTTTGCGGAAGACCGACTAGATCAAGAAATGCATCAAACCTTGCATCTTCCGCCTTTACCTCCGGAGCAATCTTGGATATCTGTAGGACTCCCCAGATGGCTAGATATTCAATTACTTCTTGGACTTGTTGCTCCTCAATCCCTAGGGATTGGCTGATATCATATATAGAATCATTTCCGTTAACTGCTTCTAGGATTCGATTCCCATTGCTCCCAAAATCCCTGTGGAATTGGTCAAGAAGCCCCTGAGAGCCAGCTGCTAGCTGATATGCATCTTTCTTGAGTGCAGGTACGACGAAAGAACTCAGGCTTGATGTGATCATTAGCACTCCATCGTAGTAGTTCAATGCTCGTTCTACGTCATCCTTGAAATCCTTGAAGGCACCTTCAATTGCGAGGTCGAAGTCCAGATCGCCGGAGTATTTGTTGATGAATTTTCGACTCAGGTCTCTGAGCACGGCTCTAAGTATCTTCTTGGGTGCATCTGTATCAGCTAGAATGACACAGAGAATATCCGCTTCTGTTTCCTCATACAAGAGTTCCGAGCCTTCAAATGATAAGCTTTGAACCGACTTCTCACCAAACTCAGATGCAAAGGAGGTGATTGCAGTCAGGAATCCGGATAACAATTCATCGAGTTTTCTAGATTCATCTTGTGAGTAGTGAAATATAGGGACTCCTCCAGCTGTCAGTACCATGAACTCATAGATCCCAAGTCTTCCCGACAATAAGTGTAGCTCTCCTTAGATGCTTGGGCTCTATGCTAGGTTCTCTTTAAGATATCGCCTGCAGTTGAATTCGCAAATTGTACCCGAAAGGTCCATATTCTTATCTTCGCAGCCATTCAACAAAGTTGGTGGAAAACACGCTGGAATACAGGAATTTCCCAGGCAAGACTGCTGTTTACTATCTCTTTTTTTCCCCATTCATCGCCTACTGCATTTTCATTATTAGCAAATTGCTGGCGGAGGATTACTTTACAAACTCCGGAATTGACCACCTACTACTTCTTGGTCTCGGAATGGGAATGGCAGCCCTAGTCATTATTCCCATCGGTTTGATTCTTGATAGAACCCGCAGAGGGAAATTCGTGCTTAGCATTTCAGCATTGATCCCAATGATAATGAGTGTCTGGTTCAAAGCTCTTGACTATCCACCACAGGACTCTCCTACACTAGAAACTGCCTTCATTCTGGCAATATTCAGCGGATTAGTGAGTGTATTGGTAAGTTGGGGGGTCTCACTCAATCAGACTGTTGTTGCTAAATTCAGAGGACGAATTGTTGCGTCTTTTCTATCTGCAAGTATTCTGATTTCTATGATGTTTATGCTCCTTGAAACTCTATTGGCATCAATTGGCCTTCCAGTAATGGAGTTCTTGGTCATTGGGAGTATATTTGCGAGTTTCACACTTAAGCCGTGGAAATGGTCACCTCATCCTCTTGCTGTCCAAGCCAATGCGCTAAGATACTTTGTGCCTATGTTCTTCCTGCTCGCCTCTCATATTATTTGGTACTTTTCCACAAAAATGGCGATTAGAAGTCTATACGATCTGGTTGGCGAAGCTTTCATCCCTCTTGTCGAAGATGCTGCTATTGACTTGGGAGGTATACCCTCATTTGGTATCCTTCAACTACTATTCGTCGTCGCTGGTGTAATAATCGCTGGGACGATTGCTGACTTCCGAGGTAGAAAGACTGCCTTCAGCACCGCTGTCCTTGCGTTCGGACTATTGGCGATTTTTGGCCAAACATTCTATTACATTGCTTCCCCAGGAACATCAAGTGCTTCAGTCGAAGTACTAGCCCTTCCGCTGCTTGGATGGGAGCGCTTCGTGGAGGGCTATATTCTAGGGCTTTGTCTTCTACTCATCTGGTCTGAACTTGGCTCACCTAACCGAAAAGGCCTCCGGCTTTCACTTGTGATTTGGTTCTATATTGGTTATATGGCCCTCTTTTGGGCTGCTGATTTAGGGGTGCCATTTGGTAATCCGCCTGATTGGGTCGGAGATATTGGAGGGCCGTTTGCCATTTTCTTTTCATTACTCGCCCTATGGCAGAACGCTCATCTTCCTGAAATTCTTGGGCGTGAGATCGAGATGGAGGATTTTGCGCTTGATTTCGATCAGAAAATGGTCGACAAGACAGTATCTGCCTATCTTGAGGACGAGGACTTCGAATCAATCAGGACTCAGATGGCTGTAATTGATGCCTCACAGGAGATGAGTGACAAGGAATTCAACGAGTTCTTGGGGGAAGACCTGAAGAAGATGTTGCCCCTCAAAAGAGTCACGGGCATTGGACCTGCATTAGAACTGAAGCTCAAGAAAGCGGGCTACGATTCAGCAGCTCAGCTTGCAGGTGAAACGCCCAAGCGGCTAGCTTCGAAAATAAAGGGACTGAGCGAAAAGCAGGCTGAGCGCATTCTGCTTAACGCTCGCGAAGCCGTGAATAGAATCACCAAGAGATAGACCTATGCCGGCTTTTCGCCAAGTTTGGTCTTTCTCTGAAGTACACCCTTTTTGTTGTGAGGTGTCCTTAGGAGAGTATCCATACTCTTCTCAAGCTCTCTTGCTTCATCTGAAATCATGGCCGCAGCTCGCATCATCTCATGTCCAGCTGCAACAATGGGTACGTACTTCTCCATCTCCTGTTCCACGAAGCAACCCTTGACAGTGACATCAGCTACAGCCTCTGCGATTTTAAGGGCTGCATATGCTTTTGCAGCAGCGTATGGATTGGAGAATCCGCCAGCCTCTACCGCCTTCTCAGCTGTGACCTTCATCGTGGGCATCTTGGGGTCCTTGCCGCTTCTTAGGGCATCCATGACTCCATAGATCTCATGCTGAAGAAGCCGCATAACTCCAGAGTTTGATAGAACTCTGATCATATCTGAATTGAATAGAGTCATCTCTGTCGGGTCCAGGAATTCTCTTCTGGCTCCTATCATGGAATCCGCGTATAGAATAAAGAATCCTTGCTTATCCAGCACTGATTTCTTCTTCTTGCCCTCTTCATCTTTCTTGTAGAATCCTTTCTCAGAAGGACCATCTGAGATAGTAATTGTCGGTAATCCAGCCTCATGCAACATCTCTCTAGACTTCGTCGGTCCCTTTAGAGCAGCATTAGGACTCACAGACAAAACCAGATCTGGTTTGTATTCAATTACCATCTGAGTCGGTCCGACACATGAATCGGGGTCAAGCTTTGCTCCACTTGTGAACACCCTGACTTCGAGATCCTGACGATCAGCTCTCTCATCAATTAGGAGGTCGAGCAAGGGAGCCGCGCCGATGCATCCGAATTTCACAACACCTAGCTTGAAGACATCTCCTGCCATTCATATCCTTCCATTCAAGTGAATATCCGCAAAAGCGCCATGTTGACTAGAACATAACTGTTGTGGTGTGCTTCTGCAGTACTATCATTCATCAATCTCGGTTCGCTTTGCATGGTAATAGGCGAGACCAGTTCCACCCAGAAGGTCAACAGCATTAAGACTCTTTCCACATGTCGCACAGGCAAAAGCTATCCTCGGTTCATTGGACGCGGTACCACAATCCTGGCAAAGGGGTTCGACATGAAGTACATTGAGATCTGAGACCTCCATGTCTGCTTTGCATTGAACACACTTCACTTTGGTGAGTTGATCTTCAATTACTGTGGGTGTCTGTTCTCTGCACCAAGGGCAATGGACCGTGTAGACTTTATGCAGCTTTTGGGAGCCGCAATTTGGACACAGCAGAGTGATTTCCACATCCTCTCCACCGCACTGTCTGCATTGAACCCGGCGACCATATGTCTTCGGTACTAGAATGCCAGCATCAACCAAGTCTGTAAGAATCATTCTTGTTTCTTCTTGGTCTTCGCCAAGATAGTCTGTTGCATTTGGATATTTGACAGTGCCTTCGAGTATATGTCGTGGAGCAAGAGGTCCCACTCTCCCCGAATGCATGTCCTGCACCATCTTGGATACACCAGGATTATCAAGCAAATCCGGACCTGAAAACTCCTTTATCAAAAGCAGCAACTTGCTGAATGCGCTAGTCAACTCAGCGTCCCAATCATCTGCGTTCATGTCAATATCTTTGACCAGTCTCTGCAGGTTCCTCTCTACAATGCCCGATTCTTCGCCATGCGAGAGCAAGACAGCTATACAGTTTGGAGCCTGCATATATGAAATAATCAATCCTCTCCTAAGCTTGGTATATCCCATTTTAGCTTCCTGATTTACACCGTGTCCCATGAAAATGCTCAGAGCTTCCTCTCCAGTGAGTGGTTCCTCCTCAGGGAAGCTTCGACCGACCATTGGTCCAAGCGTGTCATCCCACCAAATAGAGAATATCGCCTCGGGCATATTATACAGTCCTCTATCAAACAACACTGTAGGCGCTGGGTCTAGTGTGCACATCCCTCTTATCAGCATTCGCTTGATAGACTATTTAGCAATGAGTGCAATCTTCGCCTAGTCGCAAAGTATAAAACCGTGCCTCGAAGTTCGAGCGGGCATCGAGCACAAACTAGGTCTCTTTAGGAAGTCAACCAAATGGTATCCAAACGAAAGCAAGGTGCAATCGTCGCTCTGGTTCTAACTTGGCTTGTGCTTCAGCCTACAATTGGCGGACCGCTAGCTAGCCGCCCTCTCTCAGGCTCACAGACCTTTTTTGTTGCTTCAATTTCCATCAATAGTCCTCCGGATCTCACATTTGAGAATGGATCATTGAGTGAATTGATCCGATGGTCCCCAACTGCAACGAATCCCAAGAATTACAGCATCACAAGAGATGGAGATGTCTACCGACAGGGAACCTGGACTGGTAGCGATATTACTGTGTTCCTGAATCACTTGTATGATGAGGGCCTTCTCGATGAACCAAGTGAAGTGCCATCTGACTTCGTATTCAACTGTACAGTCTTCAATGAGGATGATGAGTCTGCGTGGGATGTTGTGGTAGTCCATGTTATTCCTGACGAAGCTGCACCTATCATAGCACAGCCTGAGAACATAAGCTACGAAGAAGGTAGCTTTGGGCATGAGATTCGATGGAATATTACTGAAACCAATCCAGACTTCTTTAACATAACAAGGATCTCAAATGAGCCAACTAGCAATGACACGGTGATTCTGAGTGACGAATGGGATGGTGACAATATTACCATCAATGTTGATGGACTGAACGCATCTCGATGGTATCTCTATACTTTGTTCGTCAATGATACACTTGGATACAACTCCACTAGCTCAGTCAATGTGACAGTGGTCCTGGACCTGACTGCTCCAACAGTGAGTGACCCCGGAAACATTGAGTTTGAGTGGGGCTCGATTGACCAGAGAATACGATGGATGGCTTACGATAGCAATCCAAAGAACTACTCGATAAATGTCTGGATTCGCTACAACGACACACAATATGGCAATCTTAGCCTGCCCCTTCATGCACCGACGAATGTTTCTTCAACTAACTGGACCTTCTCAGAGCCCACGGGCGGACCAATCGAGTTTCCACTCGACTATCTGTACTTGGGCAATTACACATTCCAGATCGTCCTCTTCGATGATTTTGACAGGTCAGTAAACAACACGGTCAATGTCACAGTCTATGAGGATACTCGGGCGCCGATAATAGACTCGATTAGTGATTTTGAATATGAAGAGGGATATACTGGGTACTCCCTAGAATGGTCAGCAGAAGAGACGAATCCTCGCTCCTATAGTTTGACAAGAAACGGGGAAGTCCTTCTGAATGGAACTTGGCTAGGAGAGAATATCTCTATCTCTATCGACGGCTTGGAGGTGGCTGTGTATGTGTACAACCTGACTCTAAAGGACTTCTTCAATCAGACGTCCTTTGCAGTTGTGACTCTTACCGTGGGACCAGATGCACACCATCCCCTAGTCAGTGAGGTTCAGGCGATTGAATTGTATTCAACTCCCACAACAACGAACCTCACAGTTCAAGCTTATGCGTGGGACATAAACCGAATTCGGAATATCACGGTTGAATGGTATACTGGGGATGGGACCGAAACGGAAGTTGTAGAGATGATGCACGAGTCAAATGATTTCTACTCTGCACATCTGGGTGAATTCAGCAACGGGGTTGTGGTTCACTATAAGGTTGTGGCAGAGGATAACTCGTCAGCAAGGAATGTGTACGACACTGGATGGCTACAGTATAAAATCACCTCAATGACACGACCGGGTCTGCCATTGGCCATCTCTGTAGTTGTTGCGATCATCGGCGGTTTATCAACAATCATAATCTTGTCCCTTTATTTCAGGACTAGAAGGAGATAGATCTATACTTGGAGTCTTGAGAGGACCTCCTCAGGAATAGCGTTTCTATTAGCGAAAGTGATCTCTATTAGGTCCACATCGTTGCGATTCCTGACTTCATTTTGGAAACTGCCACGGCGCTGTTGGAGAGTAGCAAGGACTCGTCCTGTGTCAAGACATCTCCTTACCTCCGGGGCGAATTGAGGTGAGTACAACTCCATTGAGGCAATTTCATCTATCACAATGATCTTGCGAAGATCTCGAGCTTTAGCAAGAGTAGGGATGGCAAGTGACTCCAAATCCTCAATATTCACGCGGTATTTCCCTACACGAGGACCTCTCCTTAAATCCACGTGAGCGAGAATGCCTGTTTCTCCAGACAATGTATTGATGGAAAACCCTACTCGTCGATTCTTCTCGCGAATCTCAGATGACCAAAATCCATCTACGCTATCCAAGCCAAGAGCATGAATTACCTTCCTGATTACCGTGCTCTTGCCAATCCCTGGTCTTCCTGTGAGGACTATATTCTTTCTCATTGATTGCCCGCTCTCTGTCAATGGGCTTTCATCTTATACCAGCGTGCCGCTTTGAATCGAGCAAGATTGTCAATAGCTCGAATCGCCTTTTCATCAATAGGATCAGCTTCAATTGCTTTTGATTTAACAGCTTGCTTGAAGACCTTCTCCCCGCGCTCAGTCATAATCAGGAGAGTAGTCCATCCATCATCGGAGCCAACGTTGCCGCAAGAGATGTCTGCATTCCTGCCATTCATGTCTTGGCAATACGCACAGGAGCTTGCCGAGAATTCCTCCAATGCACCCACTTCCCATTCAGCTTCACCTTCAGAGTGTTCAACCATCATCTTGCCTCCAGCAATGGCGAAGCGTTTTGCATCCTTGATGTCTATTCCCTGCTCCTTGAGGAAGTTTGTCAAGCCAGTGTAGTCGTATGACTTGGTGCAAAATAATCCGAATTGGATGGCTTCTGCACCCTTGGTGGCCTTGATAGGCCCGGAAGGCAATGTTTCCATATTATGAACAGCGTCAATATTGCAGGATGTGCCAACAACTGCAATCTTCTTGGCACCTTCCTTGAATGCCTGGACAACACCTTGGACAATAGGCGCATGGGTGTAGATTGAGCCTGCGCACTCTTCAACTTCTTTTGCTGTCTTGGCAATCTTCGCTACGGGCATCCACGGTTTATCCGGATTTCCCTGCACCACAACAGCAGCATCTATCCGCCCGGTTTCAAGCATATTTGAAAGAATAGCGGTTACAGCTCCGCCATCTTGTGCAGATCTACTTCGGTTGACTGCTTTCGCTTTCCATGCACTTCTGACATTTCCTAGCAAATTATCTCGATAGAAGTATGTCCTAGGGCAATTTGCGTAGCAAATGCCGCAGGCCGTGCATTTTCCCGTCAATGTGGGAACGTACTTGCCAGTTGAATAATCACCTGTAAGGGCATTAACTGGACAATTCTCCACACATGCTCCGCATTCCACACAGACCCCGCTTGTAACAATTTCCTTTTCGAGTTTCTTGAAAGCGAATCTCTTCGTGTTTTCCTTCAACCAATCCTGAATCTTGGCGTAACTATCTTCCAGATGGCCAGACATAGCTCCAACTCCGAGCTTCCACAGAACAAGCCCCGATTTATAGGTACTCATCAGTTAGAGACATCAATAGGATTCTAGAGATGCCAAATCCCGAATGACTGCAATTAATTACGGATCTAATTTTAGTCAATCTCAATTCGTCGTATAATAAACGCTATCACAACCGTAACCAGAATCATCCCAATTCCTGCGAGCATCCAAACGAGTCTTAGGCTTCCAGAAATTTGCCAGAGAAGTGCTCCGAATGACGTGGCAAACACAGCAGTCAACCCAAGGACCATGTCATAGGTGCCAAACGCTCGACCCTTGAGCTCTTCTGATACAGTACTTGCCACGATGCTCCTCACAGTCCCCAACCATACCATGAAAGGAAATGCCCAGAGTATATTCAAGACAATGAGCCATAAATCACCTGTACCTACGCTGAGACCAATGAATGACAACCCATTTCCAAAGACTGCGGCAATAAGCGCAGCTTTTAGATTCTTATCAGCAAGGCCGCTCATTGAATACATAATTAGTGCGCCTGTGATTGAGAATACACTCCAAGAAACTCCGTAGACCGAAATATCAACGCCCCATTCATCAACGGAGAGGACTCCTAGATACGATATTGCTGAGCTGTAGAAAAAGAAGTACATGAGCATACCCCCTGAAAACAACCAGAAATTAGCTCCAAGACTTCGAATTGGTACTTTTGGACCTTGTTTCGCTTTCTTGATTATCTCATCTCCAAGCGACTCCTTGACTGTGAGTAGAATCGCGACACAGGTGAATGCTCCGCCTACTGCTGCTATAAGGTAGAGATGCTGAGGTTGAAATCCAATACTCAGTATGAATGTTCCCAATAACGGACTGATTCCATCCATAGCCCACATGGGTACCATGATCATCATGAACTTGCGTGCAGCGTCTTGGCTCCGTTGAGCCTGGACAACATCTGCTGGAATCGCCCTTTGCATTAGACGCACAGAACTCATTCCAAACATTACAAAACCAAACTGAATTGGGATCATTGGCCAAACTGGATAGAAAGAAAGTGCGGTGAGTCCGAATGAAATTGGCACAAGGCTAATCGCCATTGTCTTCTTTCTACCAAAAAAATCCCCCATCATACCCGAGAGATATCCTCCCAGAAGCATTGCAGCTGGTCTGGCTGAATAAGTCAGCCCTATTTGCCATGGCTCTAGAAAGGTGTCAAGATGCACACTGAATTGCCAATTCCATAGGCCGATTGAAAACTGAGCTAGACCGAGAAGAATGGCAGCTCTCCACAGATCGGAACCGAGGCCCAAAATCTCACGGGTTGGAGCCCTAGCTTGATTTGCTTCTTCTCGTGCAGCTTTCTCTGGGCTTGCCATTGCGCCGTCCTCCTGGAAGCTCTGGCTACTGAATCACTCTTAAGTCAGTGTCGATGATGGACATCTTTGTAGAGGTTTCTATTCAGTTATGGCTGAAATATGGTCTTGCAATGCATCCTCAGAGTTATCGGCTTTTACAAACACGGGCACGTTATCAATGCCCATTGCTATATAGCTTGATAGAAGCCATGATCCTGGAGGGAACTCGAGTGTCTTGTCGAGAATACTGAGGTCGATTTGGAATGAACTGCTAACGACTGTTCGATCATACGGTCTGGGCAATGTTCCCACGAAGAAGGTATGCAATTGTTGCATGATGTTTGTATTTAGATATGCGATTCTCTGTGTGGCAATCGTTCCCCCCAGTCCATACTTCCTTCCTTGGCGTAATAGCCTCTCTATAGCACTGCTGCACCGCGCTACTTGACCAGTAGCGTTCGAAGGAATGAACTCCTGAGCTTCATCGAATACGAATAGTATCTGCGGCTTTATCTCAAAGCTTCTCTTCCTATACTTCAAGGCGGAACCTGTCATACGAATTACGATATCTCTGATAATGTCTGGATCTGCAATCGATATGCAGATGACGCGTTCAGGGCCGCTCATCATCTTGAGCATATCCTTTACAGTCATGCCCTTCTTCTTGCCACTCTTGGTCCGTGCAATGACATCTTTCAGTTTCCCTCTTGTACTGGCCCATGCCGCGACTCCAGATTTGGCATAAACTGAAAACTCCTCTACAGCTGTAACCGCTTCTTTATGGAGCATATCAACGAACTTGTCATCAAGTGCATCGCTTTCTGACTTATCCCAGGCGTCCATCCATCCCATTACAGCTGCTTTAACTTGATCAAGTGCTTGGACATAGGTTGGCTTTGATGAGTTATCGTTTTGTAGATCATTGATGTCATCGAGAACAGAACGGTATGTTGGCATCCGTGATTGAGGGAGATTATAGAAAGTCACCAAGTCCATATCATAGAGTGATTTAAGCGCGGTATTTGCTCGTGGGTCGTCCTCGAAGTCGCGTGGTTTTACAATCGACCTAGCGAAGTCCTCAGCCGTTCTTGGTTCTTCTTCAACAATTACCCTAGCCTGAATTTTGGCGTCCGATAGCACATCCGACAAGAGGAATGGGTACTCGCAACTGACATCGAAGATAACAAGTTTGGTGTCTTTGGTATGGTAGAGGATTCTTCTGAATAGATTTGAGAGAAGGTTGCTTTTTCCGCCTCCAGTGAATGAGAATACTCCGAAGTGGTATCTGAGAAGCTTATAGAGGTCCACAAGAACAGGAACCTCCTTCTCAGAATCCATGAACATCCTGAGAATACCAACCCGCGGGTCTTTCCTGGGATCAGATGATGTCGCCTTCTTCTTCAACCCCAGAGTCTCTCTAACTCTTCCATTATAGATGAGGTCTACCGTCTCCAGATTTATGACATGTACCCTATCCCCAATAAGAGGATATGAAAATCCCTTCCTGAATTCTATCTCTCCTTTCTCTGGAACAATGAGATCATAGTTGATCGGAATTGCTGTGAGATGAACCATCATTGTTGCCTGGTCATCAGTGTCCCAATCTGGTACTGCTTGCTCTATCATCTCCATCTGCATTGGATAATAATGGCTGTCACTAATACCTCCAAGTCCATAGTGTAGGGGCCATACTTTACTAATGACCATCACTGTGAAACGCTGGACTCCTTTCCTCTTGGCTGACTTCGCCTGCCCCTTGAAATTGCGGACCGCTATCATCATGCCTTCTTCAAGCTGGGCCATCAGTTCCTTGTTGTACTTTATCTTGATTCTGCAGTCATACCTTGCGGCTGAGCCTGCCCACTCTGAGGTGTAGTTTGCAGCTACAGGAATGACTCTGGCAAGTCTTCCATCAAATGTTCCGTCGAAATCGGTGAATAAATGGCTAGGTACGTCTTCGTGACTGTTCAACATCAGACCTCCTTTCTCGAAATGTGCTTAGATAGAATAGAAACTCACGCAACTCAGGTCGATTGATGAGCCAACTTCCAGCGCTCTCGACCATATTCTTGAATTGACTGAAATTATACTTTGCCACCTTGTCTGCAACAAAGAGTGGCTTCAGATGACCGAATAACTCGGGAATGCTCGCACTTGTCATGGCTTTGAACAATGCGATAATGAATGATTGTATTGGATTCTCAACACTGCAATAGAGAACAGCTTCAATGGGTTCTGGGTATTCCGCTTTGCTCTCATAGTCATGCTTCAGCTCAAGTAAGGTTGAATCCAAATCATCAAATCCGGGATATACCAGCCTATCATAAAGAAGCACATTGCTCCGCAAACGAGGGTTCGATTTTGCTTCGCATAGCTGGAAATATGACTTGACGAAAGTCTTCTCTAGTGAGATTTGATTCCTTCTGGCCCCTGACACGAGTCCGGGCTTTCTATCAAAATGTGGTACTATCGTCTTGAAGGCTGTGTCATATTCAATGGTAGCCCATGGCGTCTTCAAACGCTCCCTCTCTTGGAGAGAGACCCACTGCAGAATCATCCTGTCAGTATCTGGTGTGTCGCCTTTTTCTCCAATGAATCCTTTGTCAGATATGCCAAGATGATTCAAAACCGGTATCACTTGTCTCTTGAGGTCTCTTGCAGAAGTATCCTTAGCAACTCCAATTAGAAGGGTCTTATTCTGCCAGGATTTCTCGATGGTCAGGTATAGAGAGGCCAAGGCAAGGAATGACAGGTCATTGGTTGTCAGCCATCGTTTGCCCACCTTGAATCTCTCATCATATGTTATTGAGGAATCCTCGGAGAAAAGACGTTCACAAGTTTCTACAACCAAGGTTTCTAATCGTCCTCTGAGATCACGATATTCAGGCCGCAGACTGAAGTGCTTTCCCTTGCGAACAACAATTCCTTTGGAGGCTCCCTTTCCCCGGATTGCCGACTCAAGCTCCTTGTCAAGTCGTTCCCGTCTTGGTTCTGAATCAATTCCCATTCGCATGGAGAGCTCATCTCTCGTTAATCCAGAGCTCTCGATACTTAGTTCTGCCATAATCCTCGGAAGAAGGTATTCTCCCCTTGCAGGGGGAGTGCCAAGCTGCAAATTCCCGAGGAGCCTTCTCGCTTGAACCCACTCAGTAGCACTAAACGGTCTGCCATCAACATCTTGTCCAACAAGTCCACACTCCTTTTCAATATCGATTCTGAAGTCAGAGGTTTCTGCATAGGATGAAGAGATTTCAGAAGAGCAGATCCGATCCATAAGAAGGATATCAACAGGATTCTCCTCGCTGACCAGTCGGTAAGCGAGATAGAACTCTGACAATGTCATCATGTAATCCGCAAATGCGGAATTGTCGATTATCCAAGAGTCAGTGTGAGCTACGGTGTGGTCCACACTGCCATCTTCAGCTCGTGAGAGAATTGTCTGATCTACGAGGGGTACCTCATTGATATAAATGGGAAGCACACTCGACAGACCTATGCCCCTCTCGAGGTATTGCTCCTCATATTCCAAATCAATATTCCCTGAGTCATCAATTCGGGCTACGCCGTGCGAGGAGTAAGCTCCAGCGAAGAAGATGATAAGGTCGAACACATCATACTTGCATATAGTACCATCAATACCCGCGAAGGACAGTTCACGCTTGCCAAAGAATCGGTCCACAAATGAAGGATCTGCCTTTCCCTCTGGATACTGATTGATATATCCAGACAGAAAATCGTCATAGATTCCGCTTAGACTGTCAAAACGGCTCTTGTAGCCTGTGACCTGCTGTTTGGCTCCACCTAGAAGAAGCTCACCTGTTTTCTTGAGCCTGCGTGTGATACGTGAGCCTTCTTTCGCCATTCCTGTTCCCCGCTACCTGTTTATGCTATTTGTACGCAGCGAACCGAGATAAGAAGATTCCTCGGTCAATCCGAGTCAGGGAGAACATTTGCGTCGCCCTCTGATGTCATTGACTTCAATGCGGCACCTAGAAACATGGCTGCGATTATGCCACCGATGCCTGAGATTAGCCAGAGGGTCCTGAGGCTTCCGGAAATGGTCCAGATATAGGCGCCAAAGGGTGCTGCAACTAGATTCGTAGAACTCGAAATGAATTGATATGTGCCAAGTGCCCTCCCCTTATTCTCTTCATCGATATCATGAACAACTAAGGTTCTTTCAGCACCTATCCACATTACTACCGGAACTGCCCAGATAAAGTTGAGAAGGAAAAGCGTCCAAGCTCCGCTTCCAAATGAGAATACTGCGATTATTATACCATTTCCCAGGACAGCCAGGAATAGTGATTTCTTCAAGCCTCTATCAACATAGCCACTGATAGTATGCATAAGTAATACCATGGCTATGGAGAACCCGCTCCATGCATATCCAAAAGTTGTTTCATCGAGTCCCCATTCACCTACAATGATATTTCCATAATATGCTAGGGCTGAATTGAAGAAGAAGATAAATGTGAACATGCCTATGGTCAGTTTCCAGAAGTTGGAACCCAAACGTCTGAAGGAGATTAGTGGACCTCCCCTTGTCCTCTCAATTATCTCTCCTGCCAAGGATTCTTGAATAAGGAAATAGGCAGCAACACAAGCAATCATTGCTCCTATGCCTGCCATGATGTGAAGGTCTCTGGAACCTAGGCCCAAATTCAGCAGTGTAGCTCCAACCGCAGGGCTGATACCGTCGACGAGAAAGGCAGGCATGAGAACCATTGTGAATCTTCGCGCAGCGTTGTGTCCCCCAGTCCTCTCAATCTCATCAGCTGGTATCGCTCTACTCATAATTATTATGAAGCTCCACCCAAACATGAAAGACGCATACTCAAGAGGGATGAGTGGCCACACAGGATAATTCGCTAGTGAAAGGACTCCCAATATCACTGGCAAGAATGCAAACATCATGGTTTTCCGGCGACCTATACGATCAGCAATTGTACCAGATAGAAAATAGCCAATCAAACTAGCTAGCGTACTGGTTGAAAAGGTCAAGCCCATTTGCCAAGGTTCAAGAAATGTTTCGAGAAAGATGCTAAACTCCCAATTCCAAATGCTAACGGAAAACTGTGCGATGCCGACCACGATTGCTAGACGCCAGAGGCTTCTGCTCAGACCAAGAAGGCCTGAGCTAGCTTGGTTAATTCCTAATGATTCGGCATTCGCCGTGATGTCACTAGAAATGTCCGGCATGGAGTGCCACCCCTATATGGCATTTCAGGAGCCATTGAGCTCCTTATGACGCTACCTGTTCCAGTGTTTCTGCACGTAATCACAGAATCCTTATAGTGCCTAGTTGATTCGACTCTAGTATAGAAACGAGTTGAATTGAGGACCCTGCTCTTGATAATAATGGATGAAGCTGACCTGAAGCTCAATAGAGCTGTCACATTCGAATGGCTGTATACAAATGGTATTGGAGGCTATGCTTCATCCACAATAGCAGGGCTCAATACCAGAGGCTATCATGGGCTTTTGGTGTCGTCTCTAAGTCCTCCTGTTGATAGATGGCTCACACTATCTCGTCTTGATGAGGTTGTTGCTACATCTGAGGGTGAAGCCAATCTCGCCACTGAACAGACAATCAATGGGGTAGTACATCGAGGCTATCGGATGCTAAAGCGTTTTGAGTTGAATCCGCTTCCCGAGATGAAGTATGCAACTGATGGTGTGACCATAGACAAGACAATGTTCATGGCATATAGACGAAACTTCACTATTATAAACTACGAAGTGAAGAATGAAGAAGAAACGGTGTTTACAGTCACTCCATTGCAGACATGCAGAGATTTCCATGCGAGACCCCCTCACCTGGATTTTACACCTCAAGTTGAGGCAATAGACGAAAACTCATTCTTCTCCTTCGATGACCGTCCAAATAGCCCATGGATGCTTTCATATACTCCGGATGCCGAATTCGTGGCTTCAGGGATTCGGACTTCCGACACACAGGTCTATAGACGAGAGAAGGATATGGGCCTACCACATCAGGAACAACTCTATGTCCCGGGCGTCTTTCATACTGTTCTTGAACCAGGGGAGCACTTCCTGTCTTTCCTCTTCGCAGTGGGACCGACGAGAAAGCAATTGCGCAAAGACTTGGGAGGTTTGGCAAATGCGGAGCGCAAGGATTTTGCCAAGCTTCGATTCGAAGAGCTGCGAAGACGGAAAGTGCTCAACGACCGCGCATATTCTATGTCGGCAAAGGAACGCGATGAAGACATAGAGTGGCTTGTGCTCAATGCCGATTCATTCATTGTTGATCGGGCGTCCACGAGAATGAGATCTGTGATTGCTGGATATCATCAACTTGCTGACATAGGCCTTGATGCTCTAATCTCACTTCCTGGCCTCACAATGTCAATTGGCAGATTCCAGGATGCAAGGGCGATTCTAACGACATACGCGAGGCATTCTCGCTATGGCCTTGTTGCAAATGATTTTCCGGATAAGGGGATTCAACCTCAATATGACTCAGTCGATGCGTCACTCTGGTATATTATGGGCGTACACAAATACATCCAAGCCACAAATGATACCGAGTTTCTACGCGGAATCATCTGGGATACAATGGAATCAATTATCGCAGCCTTTAGAATTGGCACGAAGTACAACATCCATGAGGATCACGATGGCTTGATTTCTTCTGGAATCGAAGGCATTGAAGTTTCTTGGATGAATGAGAAGATTGGCAACTGGGTCGCAACGCCAAGAGTTGGAAAATGTGTTGAAACCAATGCATTATGGTATAATTCACTAATGGCTATGGCTGGCATGTCTGAACTAATAGGTCGTGATCCGTATGAGTTCAGAGCGGTGGCTTCTTGGATTCAAGAGGCATTCTTACAGACTTTCTATGATGATGATAGAGGATGCCTCTTTGATGTTGTCAATGACGAGGAGAATGATACATCAATTCGACCAAATCAAATATTCGCCCTGAGTCTACCTTTTCCATTGCTTGAAGGTGACATGGCAAGATCCATTCTTAAGGTTGTAACGAAAGAGCTCGTAACGCCCTATGGATTGAGAACTCTATCAACACAAGACCCAAGGTATGCACGTGCATGCACAGGGGGTCCTCGAAGCAGAGCAGATGCCACTCATCAAGGTAGTGTTCATCCTTGGCTGATTGGACCTTACATCTCTGCGTATCTCACCGTAATGGGAAGAAAGAAATCTACACGAGCGTTTGTTGAACAGGAATTCTTTAGGCCAGTCCTAGGGGCAGTGAGACGAGGAGCTTTAGGAACAATATCAGACTTATTTGACGGATCATCGCCACACCGAGATCGTGGTTGTGTGTCAAGGGCACGCAATGTGGCAGAACTCTTGCGAGTCTATTTTGAGGAGCTGTAGAAACAGATTGTCGGGAGGATATCTACAATAGAGATTCCAAGGGAGATTCATCGGTTGGAGATTCCAACTCCATTCGCTGTTGGCTCCATGAACGCCTATCTGATAGAGGGCGATCCTGTTGTCTTGATTGACACTGGGCCTAAAACCGAAGAAGCGCTTTCATCACTTCGCAAAGGTCTATTGCGAGTCGGATATACAACAGAAGATATCGATCGTATTCTGTTGACCCATGGCCATGTGGACCATACTGGACTCGCAAGAACAATTGTACGAGAGAATGCTCACAAGGGGGACTCAGCCATCGGTGTAAGTATCCATGAGGCGGATAGCAACAGAGTGGTGGACTATGAGGGCTTCATAAAGGAGCGTGTTCAGTCGTATACTCGGATCATCGAAATGGCAGGGGTCCGAACTGATGAACGTCCACTGATGCCTATTGGGTATCTTGAGAGCTACTTCCTCAGATTCGGAGAGTCTGTACCAAACGTGTTTCTTCTAGAGGAAGGTGCCGCAATCAAGACAAGTATTGGTGCTCTGAGAACAATCTGGGTTCCAGGTCATTCGCTCGGTTCTTGTTGTTTCGTATGCGAATCCTGTCGAGTGGTGTTTAGTGGCGACCATATCCTTGGTACCATCAGTTCGAATCCAAGTCTTGACTACGATATCAGTGAACAGATATCCATGGTCCGATACATGAAATCTTTGAGACGAATGGAAACTCTCTCTGGTTATACGGCTCTTCCCGGGCATCGTGAACCCATCTCAGATCTCACAGGTAGGGTTGCCGAACTGCAGTCTGAATATGATATGAAGTTGAGCCAGATGAGGAGCTACTTGTCATCACAGCCTCGGACACTCTACTGGCTATCGCGGAAACAGTTTGGCGATTATGATGCAAGCTCAATGGTGCTAGCCCTTGCGGAAACCTATGACCTCCTGAGAATTCTTGAGAGTAGGGGAGTAGCAGTCATCGAAGAAAACGAAGGCATAGTGGAAGCAATCTTGTCAAGTTGACAATTGTATGATTCATCCATATACCTTAATATACTCTAAGAGGGATGATATACTGCAGTTAGTCGGTCTTTTCCATCAGGGGTTACGATAGACGTGACCACTAATAACGCGCCACACGATCAATTTCAGGTTTCGGAATTCATGCTTAGGATTATGCTCAGATGCATTCTTGATTGGAGCATAATGGAATCTCCCAAATCCAAATTGGTCAGGGCGAGGTGACTAATACATGAAGAAAGGAAAAACTGGATTTGTCATGCTTGTTCTTTTGCTCGGTTCTGCTCTGGCATTCGCTGGAACAAGGATTGTCAGTGCACAAGGAGAAAGTGATCCTGAACTTCGTGTCGGCTGGCAGGTCGTTAACGAGACCGAAAGCTTCAGTCATGATGACGAACATTCTGAATGGGTGTTTGGTCCTCAGCCTACGGTTTGGATAGGCTATGCTGAAGACTGGGTCTGGAATGGCACCTCAACCGCTGAGAATGGATTTAGAGTCAATGCTGATGATCAGCTTCTAGTGAATATCTCAATTCCTTGGGAGTTTCTCAGCTCTGCTTCAACTCTAGATGCAGTCGGTTTCTGGGGGGCAACGCAACCTCACCAAAGGACAGCATTCGGCATGGAGTATAACGTCACTTCTGGAGCATGGAATAGTATTAGCTTCAATTATGTCCACGATGCAGTGGTTCCAACGGGTCTCGGTTTCATGGAACTCTATGAGGCATATTGTGTTTATGAGAATGACACCGTGAAGAGGTCCTATGATCTTGTCTTTGCGATGATGTTCACCGAAGAGGTAGTGAACGCGATTCTCTGGACAGGATTACAGGCTGTAGATACTTTGGGACGACCAATTACCCCGTCTTGGCTGGCAAAGGCTGAAGCTGGAGAGTACGCCACTCCCCCAATTGGCTTAGGAATGGAAGTACCAAGAAGCGATTTTGCATTGCCGGAATACTACTATGCAGAAGTAATCGATGGCACTGGGAATATCCTCCACTATGTAGACGTTGGCGACCTATTCACTTTCAGGATGGTTTCCAATGAGCCTCTAGCTGACGTTATGGTCCAATTCTCGATTCTCAGTTGGGACCCAGATTATGGGCTTCACCATCCATGGGCATTGAAGGACTTGGATCAGCTTTGGAACTACTCTGCAGCAGAAAAGCACTATGACTACTTCCCGCTAGTGTTGTTCTTTGTCTATAACAGCACTGGAGCCTATGCAGTACCTGGGTATTTCGACAATATCAACTGGATATGGCTGGATGTTGTCAATTTGTGGACCGTAACCTATGACATTGTACTCAATTACACCACAGACTTGAGCCGCTTCTATTCTCTCAATGCTGTTTACGAATCACCTACTCAGCAAGAGATCAAGTGGACAGGTTCTTACACAGACTACACTGACATGCATGACGACGTGTACATTGAAGGCGACACAGTAAAACCCCAACCATACTTCTGGACTGTTGTGAGTCAGGACGGACGCAGCCTGAATCCACGTCGGGAGATTGAACGGAAGAACACAGTTCAGCTATCATTCAAGAATGCGTTTATTGAGGCCAATGTGCTCAATCAGAATGGTGATATTGCTGAACGTGCCATGCCGAATGATATACTGAATATCACCTTTGATGTTCATGCTCCCAAAGGCATCATAAACGGCACCTATGAACTATACTCCGAAGCCACGAACTTTGAAGCTGAGCCAGGACTATTCATCGACGTAGATGGGATATTTGTGAACAGAACCCTTCAGAATGTGACTGTCTCATTTGGTGGATACGGTAGTGGACAGAATGAAACCCACTCATGGACATATGCTATAAGACACTATTTCACAGTGGATTTAGTAGGTCCATTCAGCGGCGATATCTCCATTGTTGCCATTCAGTATCAGAATCTTGATACAGGTCTGGTTTCACCACCACAGTTGATCCCTGCAATCAATCTGGTTGAGTATCTCGGATACGAGCTTGCAATCGGCGAGGACCTAACGGTTGGTCGTATTGATTTCGCTCTTTCCCCGAATACACCACCAGCGATCTACGATGACGTCAGTGTAGAGGTAGGCTTGCTTGATGAGCAGTTCTTGAATGCGTCACCCCATGCTAGCAACGACTACGATTTGTACCCGATCGGCAATAAAACAATCAAGGCGCCAATTACCTCCAATATTCTTTGGAGCCCGCATAGACTGATTGTCGGCGACATTCCGGTTTGGGAGGAACCGGTTTGGTCAGTTACCGATGAAGGTGCTCTTGACCTTGATGGCAATGAGTTCACAACAGATGACCAGTACTATGTCAAGAGGACTGCAACATGGCACGACGAGGGCAACACCACGCTTGAAGGCATGATAGTGGGAGTCGAATTCGATCCATCTCCTGGAAGGATTGGTGATGAGTTCAGGTCTACGTCGTGGATGGGAGTGGTAAGAACGCTCATGGACTATCAGGCGAGTGAGATGTTCTACTGGTACTCTGCTGAAGATGGAACACCCATTGGTCCAGTTGAGATGGATGATATCCGTGATACTTTGTGGGCTGATGATATTGATGAGATACCCGCGCCAGGCTATGAGTGGATTGCATGGATGTCCAAGAACCGTACAGACGTTCATGCAGACATACCTGGAATTGAGTCAGGCAAATGGTCCAATACTTGGTTTGCCTGGGGTACAGAACAGCACTTTCGTGTAGCCGCAACAGCGCAGCGGCAGGAGTGGGCTGGTTTCAAGGCCAGGTATGCAGGCCTTCTTCTGTTCAACGATGGTGAGGGTGAGCTGGATAATGGCGCGCCTGACTTCCAGATACGAGACGGCCAGGTTGTCACGGATGAGGTGACGCACTTCGTGCTCATCGATGACATTGAACGATTGGAGCTCGAACGCCCCTTGGGATCAGATGCAGACAGCGGAAATGAAGTTGTCAGCCCCGATACTCCTGTGGAATTCGGGATCACCATCTATAATGTCAATGTGACCATCTATCCACTGCAGATTCGTGACTCTGATGGCATCAGAGGCTGCTGGGACTATCGCCAGTCATACGAGGCCGTGTCAAGTCTAACGAACACTGATTTCGACCACTGTATATCAACTGCAACTGTTGAGAAGATGTCATTTGACATCAGTTTCAATGTCGACATGGTGGCCTATGATCCTGAAGATCCCGCAAGATGGAACCATGCTGTCGCCTTCAAGGTCGATCAGGTGTTTGGTGAGTGGACTCTGAATGAGTTTGACAACCGTGTCTTGCAGGACAGGAGCCTCGCAGTGAATTTCTTTGGAATTCTTGGAACTGCCACTCGAACCACATACCATGCTGAAGGCGTTCCCGTCGCAGACACAAATGCAGATAGCGTTGCAGCTTCATACTACCAGTTTGGAGCAGAAGACACACCATATGCCAATGTAACAATGGGCGGCCTGCCCTACTACTGGGGTGGTGATGGATTCACGACCGAGTATATCTCCGGTTCATCCACAGCGCCTCTTGGAGCATTTAGTGTCATGTACGAGTCAGCTGCAGGCCAGACTGTCACTGACTGGACAGTTGAGGCATCAATGCTGTTCATGACTGCTGGATATGAGATGTGGGGAGGAGAAGAGGTTCGATGCGACCCCGTCTTTGTGTCATATTCGAGTGCATTCCTATCAGCGCAAGCCAATGGCACAACGACAACTACTCCATATACCTCAACCACACCACCACAACCACCAACTGGTCATTCCACGCTATACCTTATGGTTGGAGCAATGGTGGCAATGCTCGTCCTAGTTCTGGTGTTGGCACGACGCAGGTAATTAGAATACACTAATCTCGGGTCAGGCAAAGGGCGTGACCCGGGAACTCGTCTTTTTCCATTGATGTACTATGGAATCCCAAGGGCATCCTTTACCTCATCTGGCAAAGTATCTCGCACAGTGTTTCCTTCCACCAGGAAACTATTGTCTGGTGGCATAATCAGAGTCCAACCATCCTTGGTATATTCATATGCTGCACATGAGGCATGACCAGTTTCAAGCCAGTCATCTAAATTGGGATCGCCGCCTACGACCAGCGTATGAAATAGAATCGTCATCGTAGTACTCAGGATTATGGCAATACTGTTTCCTCTATGTCTACCTATCAGTCCCCTAATACAATCAGCTAACCTATGACGCGCCATCATAAGCGACTCTCCCGTTTCGGGAACATGGTCAACATCATTCCAGAGGTCTGGCAGAGTTTCAGCTAAGATCTGTGCATTCAAACTCCCCTTTCCCAACTTGATGTCTTCAAAGCAGTCTTTCTTCTTTGCGTCAACTTGAAATTCATCACTGAGGATTTTCGCAGTCTCTCGTGCTGCACCGTTTGACGCGGAGTAGATAATCTGGATTCCTGTTGCTACTCGAGATCTGGCAAGCTCCACGACTTGATTCTTTCCTCGAGCTGTTAGTCTATCAAGCCTGTTAACATCTGTTTCTCCGCTCGTAATGACATACACCATTGTCCTTGGCGCTAGGCTTGGTCCGATGTCACCCTCTTGGACTAGGTCGAACATACGGTGAATCCTCTCGTTTCTGTGTATTCTCTACATGCTAATATGAGTCACTATTAAGCGATTTGGCAATTCCACAAACCTGGTTTTCCTTCCTCAAGGTTTCAAATGCATCGTCGCTACCTTCATACCGTCCGGGACGAGGTTGAAAACAATGCCATTGGACAACCCCGTGATTCACGCTGCATGAGTGCGAAGGGCTTTAAGACGAAAAGAACCACGCCTGCATGAGGCTTGATGGATGAGAGTGCCAGTTGACAAGATGGGCAAGTATGATGGCAAGACTTGTTTCATCTGCGGGAAGTACCTACTGAACAACACTCCTAACGACCTTGCTTATCTTCAACTTCCTGCTGCAAGGGTGCAAAAAGCAAAGCCAGACAAGTACTACCTGTTCTCCTGTCCTAACTGTGGAAAAGTTGCTCACAAGAGGTGCTGGTACGATACGGGAGAGTTAAAGATCAAGAAGGGTTGGTTTAAAAAACCAGAGTGGAGACTAGGCTGTCCTGGCTGCGGCCAGCAGTTGTCATCCACTAGGTCGGACCGTACCGATTGGAAACAAGGATATCAGATACCAGGTCATCCTGACGATGAGCTAGCAGAATTGCATGTTAGCGACGTCCTGTCCTGGAAAGCTGGCTCAATATTCGGAAGGATAGGCAGGGCCATTGATAACTTCTTCAAGGCTGTAGGGCTAGGGTCGCTGTCAGATTCCGAAACTGATGCAGTCGCAAGAGCAGCCGGAAGAATCGGGAAGACCCTACGTGATGTCGCTCAACAAGTCTTTCGTCTGGACATCCCGGCTGAGGAACGATCTGACATCAAGGAGCTGAAATGCCAGAACTGCGGTGCTCCTTTGCCACTTCCAGAACCCTATGAGGAAGCTGTTGTCTGCGCACATTGTGGTACTGCACACCTATTGCCCACATAGAGGTACTCACGCAAATAATGTATATATGGCATCCAACAAAGAATCAATTAGTCTCCCCTATGGAGGATTAGACCCGGATGCCATACTACCTGGAGTTTAACCAAAACGACTCGCAGTTTCATGAAACCACTAGGACATCTAGTGACGACACCATTCTGCTTGTTATCGATGAAGCTCAGAAAAAGATGCTGATGTCTGTACCCACAAACGTTGGAATGATTATCAGAAGAGCTGCTGAACGCCAAGCTCGTGGGATTCAGAAGACTGGCTTTCTTTTTGGTGATGGCGGCCGATACGGCCGAGACCATGAACTGGAAGTCCTAGGCGAGGGCGGGCAACTTCCAGACAGACTGCGACAGAGTCCTCGAGAAGTCTACTAGATTTCTCCATAGCTGCGAGCCCTTTTGGGCTCTTTTCTTTCTATGTCTCTTCAAAGCAGAAACTATTAAGGGAGTGAGAGTTCCCGTGGCAATATCATATAGATAGGTAAGTCTATATACATCTTCACTATTGTTAACAAGCTGAGGTGTACTGCGTGCAGAAATGTATCGATGTGAAATACAGCGAGATCAAGAAGAAACCTGTTGTGGATGCAAAAGGAGAAACTCTTGGGAGAATTGTAGATTTCATCTTCGCTATTGAAGAAAACAGGCTCATTCCGAAATCCGTCATAATTGGGGGGTCAAGGCTAGAGGAGCTTCTGGAGAGATTTGGAGTCCGTCCGGACGAGGACCCTATCTTCAGTGTAGACAACATTGACGTCATTGAGGAGGACAAAGTCGTCCTAGCGGTTGATGGTAAAACACTCTGCTCAACCCTTTGTGAGGACATCATCACCGAAAATGATCGAAGACTTTCCCAGATATCAAAGGCAAAGGTCATTGACTCGGACGGTTTCAAAGTTGGGACTGTGATTGATGTCTGGTTTGATGAGAATTCTGAGGTTTGGCTCCTTTTGGGGGGAGGATTCTTGGAGGAAGCACTTGAGCGAATCGGAGTGCAGCCCGATATTGACTTGATTGCAGGACCCACGGACATAGACATATTCACCGATAAGGAAATCAAGCTCAAGTGGTCAAAATTCCAATTGGAATCGAATTGCGAGAGGGACTACGACCGCCTCAAGCGAGAATTATCATCCCGTGACAAGCCAAAAGACTACAAACATACTTACCTGAGAGTGGGTGCTACTCGTAGTCAGTAAATGTAAGGTAGGAATGCGGAACATTAAGCAGTTCCGCAGTTCCTATCATATCAGAAGTCTTCATACATCCAAATGTAGTTCTTTGGGAACCATTCACTGAGTAGACTTGGTACGTCTCCTGAGATCCAGCTATACGGCGGTAGATCATTCACATTCAATGTCCCGTAGAGGAGTGCTGAGATCCCCTCGATTGTCAAAACAGTATCTGTCTCTGCATCACCTATTGGCTCCACTTTCATACTTCCACCACTTGCGTCTACCCAGAATGTTTGATTGTTCCATTCGCAGAGTGGATCTGTGACTCGGAATGTTAGCTGACCATCGTTTGTGGCTGGCAAGCCTTCCAAAGCGACCTGTACATCTATGCAACGGGCCATATAGGTAAGTCCGGTTTTGAGCTCAAGGATGTTGCGTCCTTCAATCCACTGGTAGTAATCATCTTTCAGCGGATTGGCAGGGAGTGTCGCTTGCACGATTTGATCGGCATGAAGATAGATGAAATTTAGCAATGCGCTTCTTGCCAAGTTGTTATTCCAGTACCATTCTCTAACATTCATTGAGCCAATATTGGCTTCGCCCAGAAAATCTGAATATCCCTTATGATGATACAGCATCACGCCTTCGGGATTGCCAGTTGGTCCGAAAACAGCTGCAATCTCTATTTTTGAAGCCGTTGTCAATTCGTTCCAACGTTTCTCGCTCCTCGTTGTGGCACCGTGTGTTTTAGCGCCTATCTCTTTGAAGAGAGTCTTATAGTACTCAGCTGCATCCTTCATAGATAGTCGTTTCACTCTGTACCCCTCCGGAAGCTTCCACCTACTGAGGTGAGAAGGATTGGCAACTACTCTGAGTCTCGGGGGACAGTTGACATAACCAAATGCCCCGTAGAAAGAGTCTTTGAAAGGGTATAGGACACTTGATGCGTATCCATCATCGTGCATGGCGTGAAACATGTGACTCATCAGTTTGCGAATATGCCCCCTTCTGCGCGTTTCTGGATAGCTTGTGACCATCGCTACGGCACCCATCTTCTTCCAGATGCCGCGGAGGTTCTGTTGAAGGGGAATGAGTCGTGCTGATGCAACAGCCATCCCATGATCTTCAAGCAAGTAGTAGTCATCAAAGGTGTACGGAAATCTCTCCCGGCTCATTTCTATATAATCAGGTGGCAAGCTGTATACATACCTATCAAGTTCAGCAATTGTATCAAAATCGTCTTCCATTGCCCGTCTGATGTTCATTAGAACCAACTTCCATAAGCACGCTCTATCGCCTTCTAAAAGCTGACTATCAGCGTATTGACATATGATCTTTGGCAGCTATAGGTATTGCAGTTGAATTCAGTTCTTTGGGCGTTGCGGTGGTCATCATCGTTTTGATAATCCGTTCACGAATGGAAGGGATTATCCCGAGCTTAGATGATGCCGCATCTTTCCACATATGTAGGGAAATCTCCGGAAACCGCAGTTAGATGATTATCACGACCAGGGCCACGCCAACAACTGTCAAGATAGTGCCACCTACCACCTTCAATCCCATCTCTTCCTTGAGATATATTGCAGATAAAGGTGCAGTGAAGATTGGCGCAGAAGCTACAATCACAGAGGTTACCGTTGCTCCTACAAACTTCACAGCATAACTATAGAGAATTAGGCTTAATGCTATGCTAAAGAACCCAGTAATGAGCGCCACAAGTATTATGCGTCTGCTGGGGAGCGGTTTCCCTTTTGCTTGTGCGATGAAGAAGACAGGAATCAAGACTATGGAGGCCACGAGCATCCGGAAGAAATTAGCTTCAGCAGCGCCAATTCCTGTAAGGCCAAATTGAAAGATCACATCACTCATTGCCCATAGGCAGACTGTTAGAAAAGCAAGGAATACCCCCACTCTCTTCATTCTATCATCCGCTATTGATTCCTCCGAAGTTTCTTCTGAGGCCTCTGTTCTCGCAATTGCTGCGACTCCAACCACAGCAAGTACCGCCCCTATTACTCGCTGAAGTATGACTGGTTCTTCGAGAAACAATGCTGCAAGAAGATAGACGGCCAATGGATAGCTCATTGCTATTGGAAAAGCCCTAGCCACTCCTATTCGCTGCTGACTCAGAAAGTAGACGGTGTCTCCTACGACGATTCCCAAAATCATCGAGACAGCAAGTGGAAGCATTGACTGAGGAGGCACCTCGAACTCAAATGTGCCCGCAGACAATACTGCGAAGGAATATGCTGGCAGAAGACTGATCCAAATGCGAGAAAATGTGATATCAAGAGCATCGAGTTCCTCATCGAACTTCTTGTACACGACATTTGTGATGCCAAAGAGGAGTGTAGCCCCCAATGCACTCAATATTCCTAGGACATAGATCTCAGAGCTAGCCTGCATGGGATGAGAACTGAGACGCCCCCTCCTAATAACGATGCGTGCTGATGAGATGCGATGAAACGGACACAAACGTTCAACTGGCGCCAATCAAGTGCAAAATGTACGTTAAATCGAAGAATGACGGGAATATTCGGCTTTTGTCGTATCGATTTTCGGCGATGTATCATCATCCATATAAGCTACCGTGCATGTAGAAACTTAACTATAGTGGCTTACGGGCCAATAGAGGTGTGAGTTTTATTGAGTGAAGAAATAGGCTTCAAGACCCTAATCTTGTACCTTTCCGCAGTTGCATTGGCACTGTTCTACTTGCTCTACACTCCGTGGACGGCACTGTCGTCATTTGCATCAGGGATGGGTGCAGAGGTTTGGGTCTACTACTTTGCACTTGTATTGGGACTATTGTTCCCCCTATACTACGCAATAGGCCAAGAGAACATGGCATGGATGGTACTCGGTCTTGCTATCATTGTCAATTCGATAGTCTGGATGATTGTTGAACCGACAGCAGCAGCTGCCGCAGTCATGATCCTCATTGTGGGTCTGTTGTTCTTCTTGGGGCCAATACTGGAACCAAGAATGGGCAATTGGGATTTGATTAAGAACATCTTTCACATACTGAAGGGTCTCTTTATCATCCTAGCAGCCGGCTTCTATGCCAACTGGGTTCTAGACGATTTTATCGGCACAATGAGCATCAACCACATTATGCCTCCATTCCTCTACATGGGTGGCGGCTTGTTTGTGGCTTTTGGCATCATTCTGTTCATGTATGGTCTATTCAAGCTCCTCAAGATGTATACCGGTGAAAGAGTTGGGAAGTTCTTTGGTGATTTGGCAAAGATTTTCTACATTCTCATGGTCTTGGTCTTCCTGCTAGGTATCACCTACAATGTGACCGCCTACATATTCCTTAATCCATGGGGAGCTGTTTCATTCCCCACATCAATAGACTTCTTCGGAGATATGAGAGCTGTTGGAATCTCCAATCTGGGAGCCATACTATTGATCATTCTATACATCTATGGGATGACCAGAATTGCAGAGAAGCTAGGACAATAGTCTACTAGAAAGGAGAGGCGAGCGCAAGCTCCCTTTCCTCGTTCTTCTTTTTTAATAGCCCTGAGGACCTAGGATATTATCTTCTTTCTCAGATTACTAATGGTTGGAAGGATTAATGTTCTATCCTCAGCTGATACAGTCATGTGACAGAATGCCTTCTCCCTCTCTGGTACTCCCTTGAGTGTAATTCTAACCCCTAGTCCCTTGTCGGTGCTGATCTGTCTGGTCCAACCGCCAATCTTTACCTCAATTCTTTCAGCATTCTCCTCTTCAATGATATTCCTTACAATCGTGAATCCATAATCGCGGAGTACCTTGTCTATCTTATCTCTCAGTTCCGGTGTGGTTAATCCTTCTATTTCAAAGGTGAAAGCGCTGCTTGTCATATCATCAAGTAGCTTCTCAAAAAGCACTGGATCCATTCTTTCCGGATTGAAGTCTCCACTAGGTTCTACTGTGACTTCGGCTGCAGATGGGAACGGGGTCATTCTTGGTTTCCGTGTTGTAGGAGCTGACCGTTCTTCTTCAGTTGTCCATGTCTTTTCCCTTGAAGGAATGTAGGTTTCCCTCTCTCTTTCAAGTACACTAATGTCCTCAGGTTTCTTTCCCGAACAGCTTGAACATAGCAGATAGAGTATCAAGAAGCCGAGGCCCATAGCCACCATGCCCAAAGGAAATGTGTAAGCAGACTGAATCAGCATAAATCCCTGACCTACCGTGGTTCCATTCTTACTACTATTTCATTTTACATTCACGGATAAATAGTATGGGCTTTGCGGAAGGTGATTAATACCGCTCCTGGCAAGAATCTATCTTTGCGAGAATTTGAGGCCTACTTTGACTTAGGACTAATTCAGACTATTGGCCGCTCCGTTTCTTCATGTTGACTATTAGGATTGAGCACGACCTCTTCTGATGATGACTATTACTATCACTACAGTAATTTCAAAGCACGTGATTCCAAAAAGAACGTAGTCCACTGTATTGTCAACGTTGGAAGCAGTGGTTGTTGGAGTGATGGGTATGAATGTCGGGGGAAGCGGGGTCGTGATGGTTTCAAGTGATAATGGGCTTGAATCGACGCTCTCAGCGATTCCAGGAATGATATAGACACCTATCCCATTATAATTCCAATACCTGTTGTTGTCCCATATGTTTGAAACACCATCATCGACAATTGAATTGAAGAAGAGATTAGAGATCACGTAACAGCCCGTACAGTTTAGGAGATTCAATGCTCCGAGGAAAGTATTCTCATAGAAGGATACGTTTGTTGATATGATGTAGATGGAATTGACATCTACATGTGAATCCTCATCAAACCAATTGCCAATCAGTGCACAATCCATTGTGTCATCAATATAGACTCCATCAGCAAAATATGAATCCATAATCACGTCGAAAGAGACGTTATTGAGAAGGACCTGTCCAAAGACAGCACAATTGGTAAAGAGGCCATTTGTCACATTAGTCAGTTCTAATGAACCATACCATATATGAGTCTGGAACATGCAATGTTCAAAGATGAACCATGTTCTAGTGATATTTGATAGCCTGAGACTAGGTTCCGACAGGCCTGTCACGTTCAAATCATAAATGAAGAGAGGATTTTGAGAACTCCCATCTCCCTCGAAACCGTTCAGATTCGCCCACTCCCGGAGATCCTCGTCTGAGCTGAAGCTTAGAGAACCCATGTCGGTATATTGCGTCGTGATTGCAGGCAAATCTGATCGTGCCAAATCCACAGCGAAATCATGCGGAGTATACGCAGAGCCAGCAGAAATGAAGAGTAGCGTATAGAATACCAAAGCTAAAGCTAATCTCTGAAAGTGTTTTGAAAACACTCCCTCCTTCTTCTGCATACAACTTCCCAGAGATTGCGAATAATCGCTGATTTGTGGGAGCTTCTCCAACTATGCATTTAGTGTTTTGCATCAGTCTTCACGGATCGTTGTCTTGCGGTTTTTCCAGGCTTTATTAGAAGCGGGAAGTGTATCTTTCGGAGGTTCTGTTCCTTCATGCTTCTTCACAATCTCCACAACCTCAGGAATCCAATCAAGACCTAGCTTCTTGACCTTCTTCATGCTGGGGACACCATTGCGCGTCCAGCCGCGACGCTTGTAGGCCGCATCAGTTAGTAGCCGATACGCTTCCTCTCTATGCTTTCGCAGAGCTTTGTTCTTCTCAGTGGTATTCATTCCAGAAATATCAATACCCAATTCCTCGAGCTGCTCATCGTATCTCTCTTGCCGGCTCTCATATTCCCAATTTGTCACTGGTCCAGCACTGCGATAGGGAATGAAGGAATCGTTTATCCTGAGTCCCTTTCCCTGCCGAATATTGAAGATACGTTGGAAGTTGTAGACTTTCTCACTCATCTCAATGAGATCATCGCCCTTCACCTTGCGACCAGTGACGGCGCTGAAGAAACGAGCATAAAATGCTACATGGACTGGCACCTTGGCTGGTTCATCGGTGTCTGCGTTATCTGCCGGTACCACATCGTTCCAGGGTAGTTTGCATAATCCATTAAGACCGAACCATGTTCTCCACATCGGGAAGTAGTGAAGTGCTTGAGCTTTGTCCTCGAAAGTCGGTAGGTACTTGTGGACTTGATCCATGAAGATAAGCCATGCTTCATCATGCTGCGGTCCCTTCAAAGTGAGACCGTAGCCGCCCTGCTGAGCAAGGCTCTCCTTGGTGACATATTCCGAGTATTCAAGACCCTTGTGTTCCATTCCAATGTCCTGCATATGTTTTGAGTCGACTCCAAATTTCTCAGCGAAATACTTCTTCAAGTATGCCACGCCTTTCCCGAAGTGCTGTCCTCCAAAACCATTGCCCTCTGCAATCTCATGTAGTACTGCTAGAGCTTCCTCTGCTGCTCCCCATTTGAGAGCATGGCCCCCTGTAGCTTTTTTGCTGATATGTCCGTCTGAGAAGAGTTCCATCACGAAAGCCATGGTCGTACCAAAGCTGATTGTATCAATGCCATAGGCATCACAGTAGAAGTTCAGCTCTGCCACCCAGTGGGGGTCAAAGATTCCCACGTTAGAACCGCAGCCTGCAACGGTTTCATACTCCGGACCGTCGACTACAACCTTCTTGCCCTTGAATGGTCCCGTCTTCGGAACAAATCCTTCGATACAGTGTGAGCAGTTAATAGCGCAGGGTCTCCAACAGCCATCCCACCCCTTTCCGGTGTTAGTGTAGGTCTTTTCCCAAACATCAGCGAAGAGGGTCTTAGCCTCCGGAGCTCCACCCGCCCTGAAATTCCATGTAGGCAGAAGGTCGAACTCGTCCATGATGGAAGGGAGGTGGGCAGTGCCAACAACGCGCATTCTGTTCTGCTTGGGGTCCACCTCAAGTATTTCACCGGAGTGTTCTCTTCCAACCTTCTTGACACCTTCGAGATCTGCAGGGCCATTCATTTCTAGCGTGATTTTTTCCTTCTTGGCAACAAGTGCCTTTATCTTCTTATTTCGAAAGACGGTCCCAATTCCTCCGCGTCCTGCTTGCTTATAGCGCGGAATGTTTCGCCTCATATCCCACCAAGAGAAATTGAGGCAGCTGAACCATGAGTGTTTCCCTCCGGGACCTGCAGTAACTACAGACACATCCTTTCCTTCCTTGTCTGTATGCCTTAAGCTCAAAACATGAGTGATTTCATAGGCAGTGTCAGGGAGGTCTGAAGCGTCATGAATCTCGATTTTCCCATTATCGCCATCGATGAAGATGTATACATCCTTCTTGGCTTTCCCCTGAATCTCCAAGGCATCGAAGCCTGAGAATTTCAAATTGGGTCCGAAATAGCCTCCCACGTTGCTATCAATGACTTGACCTGTTTCAGGAGAAATAGCTGTAACAATTGATTTGCCTGCACCTGGGTACTGGGTTATACCGCCGAGTGGACCTGTCGCAATGCAAATCTCATTATCAGGGTCGTCCCAGTTCACAATTCGGTCTTTGGGAAGACTATTCCACATCAACCAGAGGTCGAAACCTTTCCCGCCAGTGAAGGTTGCTTTCATCTTGGCATCAACAGGCTTGATCCTGATGGAATTATCATTGAGATTAATGTAAAGGGTCTGGTTGGCATACCCCCGCTCAATCTTCGGCACATCATAATCGAACTCCTTGAGCATTCGAGCACACTCCGAGCAGCAGACAATCATCAGCCCAATTGAGTTGGGCACAGTCAGTGTTCGCTTCCGCCTAGCTTTTGAGTGTTACCTTCTTGCCCAACCACTGGCTCTAAACTAGCACTTTTTGCTTCTGGTACAGAAAGTGTTAAAGGTGTGAGCGATTCGCGACATTGCCGCTGGCGCGTGCGTTATAAAACAAACATGGCAATCGCGATTTGTCAAACTCAGGTTATGAGTTGAGGTGTTCACGTGAACGACTACATATCCATCCTCGAATCACGCCTCACTGATGCGAACCTAAGAAAACTCTTGACAATTCCCAATCAGAGAGTTCACAAGTTCATTGCAGAAGCAATTGAGCTATGCGACCCGATGAAGGTCTTCATCTGTGATGATAGTCGAATGGATGTGGAGTACATCAGAAGGACTGCCATAGCAAGAGGTGAGGAAACTCCTCTAGCAATTCCAACTCACACCGTTCACTTCGATGGATTGAACGATCAAGCACGAGACAGAGAACAGACGACCTATCTGGTTCCTGAAGGCGAGACTCTTGGTGAGCAGCTTAATCAAATGGATAGGAAGAAGGGTCTCGAAATGGTGCAGGATAGATTGAGGGGAAGCATGCAAAACAAAAAGATGGTTGTCCGCTTCTTTTGTCTTGGCCCTCGGGATTCAGTGTTTTCTATTCCAGTCATACAGATCACTGATTCGTTCTATGTTGCACACAGCGAGGACTTACTCTATCGACGTGGCTACGACTACTTTCGGAGACTACCAGAGGATGCAGAGATTTTTCAGATGCTTCATAGCTCTGGAAAGCTAATCCATTCTGTGAGCATAGATTGGCAAAATAGAGGAGTAGCTATTGACTACAAAGGAAATACTGTCTATAGTTTCAATACACAGTATGCTGGTAACTCAATAGGACTGAAGAAACTGTCTCTTCGTCTAGCAATACGAAAGGCTGACAGAGAGGGCTGGTTGGCTGAGCATATGTTCTTAATGTCAGTCTTTGGCCCGAATGGAAGGAAGACCTATATGACTGGTGCATTCCCATCGGGCTGCGGGAAGACAAGTACCTCAATGATTCCCGGCTGCACAATTGTGGGTGATGATTTAGCATATATCAAGAATATAGATGGCGTTGCAACCGCGGTAAATGTTGAAAGAGGAATCTTCGGCATAATTCGCTCAGTGAGTGCAAAGGACGACCCTGTAATATGGGAGGTACTGAATTCACATGAGCCCGCCATCTTCTCCAATGTCCTTGTGAGCTACGACGGAATTCCATATTGGTTGGAGGATGGCCGCAAACCGCCGAAGAGGGGTATTAATTTCTCAGGAGACTGGTTTGAGGGAAAGAAAGATGAAAATGGTGAAGACATTCCCTATGCTCATAAGAATGCACGGTATACTATAGGCTTAGAGGGGCTTTCCAATGTAGATAAGACTCTGGAAGATCCATGCGGTGTGGAGCTTGGGGCAATTATCTATGGGGGCAGGGATGCTGACACATGGGTTCCTGTCCAGCAGTCGTTTGACTGGGCGCATGGGGTAGTCACAATGGGTGCGAGTCTGGAGTCAGAATCCACTGCAGCAACTCTTGGCCCAAGCGGAGTTCGCAAGTTCCAAGCATTCTCCAATATGGACTTCATTTCCATTCCGTTGGGGAAATACATCACCAACCATCTTGTCTTTGTTGAATCGCTCCAAAAGGTTCCGATAATATTCAGTGTTAATTACTTCCAGCTGGCTGAAGATGGAAATTACCTTACCGACAAGGCAGACAAACGGGTTTGGCTTCAATGGATGGATTTACGGGTCCATGGAGAAGCGAAAGCAAGAAGCACACCTACAGGGTATATACCACTGTTCGAGGATCTGAAACAGCTCTTCAAGAAACATCTGGATAAGGAATACACATATGAGCAATACGAGAGGCAATTCATGATACGTGTCCCAGAACTGCTGGCGAAGATTGATAGGATTGAACAAGAATACTTCGAATTTGTATCCGACGCCCCCGATATTCTATCCAAGCTGCTAAATGAGCAGAGAGAAAGGCTACAAGAAGCAAAGCAGGCACATGGCGAATATATTTCACCCTCGCTCTTTGAGGTGGTGTAATAGAATCGCAGGAAGCGACCTGTCATCCAGCGATTAAAGCTATCCATATTCCGATTATCGTTGCAAGTGTGCCTATTCCTACTTTCCAATTCACTGTTTCATCAAGATATCTCATGGAAAGGGGCAATGCAAAGAGAGGTGATGTTGAACCTAAAACTGCACTTATTGTGGCTCCAACGAATTTCACTGATGCAACCCAAAATGTTGAAGCCAATGCCATTCCGAGAATTGCAGCACCAGCTACAACTTTGATCCCATGTCTAGATGGCATTCGCATTCCCCTTCTTCTAGAGAAATAAAATGCCGGCATAAGCATTAGTGACCCACATGCCAATCTTATCAAATTGGCATCCAATGGATCGATCCCAGTGGTTCCAATATCCACCATAATGGTTGCCAATGCATACATTATGGCAGTGATAGCCGCCATGAAGTATCCGATTTTGTCCAATCCGCCTGTCTTCACTTCAGGTTTGTCAAGGTATTGAACATCCTGTTCCCGTGAAATTAGAATGATGCCAGAAATGGCCAGGACCACTCCAAGGAAACGCACTGGAATCCATGAGTCACCGAGAAATAGGATTGCTAGGACGTAGGTTACTATTGGATAGGTGTTTGTTATAGCAAATGCAGAAGAAACCCCAATCCTGTCCTGACTCTGGTAATAGACTGTGTCCGCAAAACCTGCGGCGAAGAACACAGATAACACCAGAGCTATGTAGGTTTCGAGTGGTAATGCAAGATTCGATTGACGGAAGGGATTCACTGCTATAAAGAAGACAATAGGGAGAGAAATCCAAACTCGAATTGAATTGGCAGCAACGGGGCGGACATCTTCTCCTATCCACTTTATGACAACATTTTGAACAGCAAAGAATAGCGCACAGAGCACTCCCAAGATGACGCCAAACGTAAATTCATCCAATAGTCTTCATTCTCCCTGACGAAACTCGCAGACTGCTTCGGACTTCTTATATAGCTCGATTGGGCCAAATCGCGAGGCAACGGTTCAGCTGGATGGTGCGAATTGTGAAACTTAATGCTTTTGAGATGGAGCGGATGCAATCTGAATGGGAAAACATCGTTGATATCAATCTCACTGAGAGCGGAGTAAGTCCTTTGTCAATCGCCGACCTGATACATGACACTGAACAGCTCGATGCATTCCTTAAGACAAGCATTGGCTATTCGCAGACAAATGGCACCGTGCAGCTTCGAGAAACAATAGCTGCCATGTATGAAGGCGCGACAGCAGACAATGTGCTTGTAACAAACGGAGGCGCGGAAGCCAACTTCATCACCATCTGGAATCTGCTGTATGAGCACAAGCACCGCAACGAGATCGTGATGATGCTCCCCAATTACATGCAGATGCATGGTCTCACACGTGGCTTGGGCGGTAAAGTAGTTCCATACTATCTTCAAATGGAGGGAAGCCGGTGGCTTCCTGATTTGGAAGGACTGAAGAACGCAGTATCAAGCAAGACTGCAGCCATTGTTATCTGCAATCCGAATAATCCAACAGGTGCTATTTTTGATACAGAGCAATTGAAGGCCATCTCAGACATCGCCGCAGATGTAGACACGTGGGTTATTTCGGACGAAATCTATCAAGGGGCTGAGCTTGATTCTGAGATGACCCCGACTATTTTTGGGATGTATAATAAGGTCATTGTCACGAATAGCCTATCCAAAGCATACGGTCTGCCCGGGCTTCGACTTGGTTGGCTCTTGACTTCTGAGGCGCCATTCGCAAAAGAGCTATGGTCTTACTCTGACTACACTACAATAGGGCCGGGTAAGCTTAGTGACATGCTCGCCACAATTGCCTTGCAACCAGAAATGCGTAAGCAGATACTCGGGAGAACTGCTGGCATAGTGAAGAAGAACTGGAACATACTCAAGGGCTGGCTGAATGAGCGATCAGATATCTTCGAGTACATTCCCCCGCAGGCTGCCGCAATATGCTTTCCGAAGCATAATCTTCCTATCAGTTCACTTGAGCTAGTAGGCCGGTTACTACGTGAGAAGAGCCTGCTAATCATACCTGGAGAATACTTTGGCATGGAGAGGTATCTCAGAATTGGATTCGGGTACAGCTCGGAGAAGCTGATAGAAGGTCTGTCCAAGTTTGATGAGCTGCTGCGGTCGTTTTAGATTTCGTGCATCAAATGCACGATATTGTTACTCCTTAAATGGTGATATGATTGGATTCGCAAATCATTACTCTCACGAAACGTGAACAAAATCGCAATTCTCATAGTATCGGTAGAGCTGACATCGAACAAGTGCGCTGTTTTGAGTGAATAGAAGTCACCAGAGAGCCAAAAAGCGCTCTCGACACGATATGTCTGGAAATGCACGATTTCAATCATAACTTCGTGAGAATCCTTTGCATTACAATAGCGATTGATTCCAGTTGAATGGAATTCAGAATCGTCAGAGATATAATACTTCGAATTGTCCATACTAGTTTGTACGATATCGTTCATGAAACCTGATTTAAAGTAGGGACATCGAAAACGTGGCATTGGAACTTACTGGTTTTGCGCTGAGGAAACTGGTAGTCGACTGAACCCCGATAACATCGATAGCACATCAGGGATCAGAAAGGGGTACTGGGTGACGAACATGGGACAGACTGATGAAGTCAGGACCCAACGAGACGATGCTCCAATTAGGGATGAGGATGTAACGCGGGCTTTCAAGTATGAGGTAGCAAGTCAAGTTGGGGGAGAAGGGCTGCTTAGATGCCTGAAATGTGGAGCCTGTAGTGGAGGTTGTCCAGTCGGAGCAGTGACTGATTATAGACCCAGAAAAGTGCTAGGGAATGTCTTGTTAGGACTCAAGGAATTAGTGCTCTCTAGTGATGATATCTGGATGTGTGCTGCTTGCTTTACATGTGAGGAGCGCTGTGTGCAAGAGGTCAACTTCACCGACATAGTGACGATACTACGGAACATGGCAGTGAGAGAAGGACATGCCGCTGAGGGCTATTTGGACATGGCGAAGACTGTTGTTGAGCACGGTCGAGTCGTTCCAATGACCTTTGCCGTGAACAAGATGCGAGAGAAGCTTGACCTACCACCATTGCAGGAGCCTGCGATGGATGAGATCGCTAAAATCATTCAAGCCTCTGGCTTCGATAAGATACTCGCACTCTACAAAGGGAGGGATGAGTCATTATGAAGATGGCTATTGCCTGGGGCTGTCTTGTTCCCTCTAGACGCTCATTGCTTGGGTATGAAGCGGCTACTCGCAAGGTCTTGGAGCATCTTGATGTTGAGATAGTTGATATCCCAAATGAGACATGTTGTGCGCCATTTTGGATGCAGTCGCTAGACCTCACAACGAGCTTAGCCTTTGCATCCCGTAATCTAGCCAAAGCAGAAGAGATGGGTTTGAACATGCTTACACCATGCAGCGGTTGTTTTCACTCATATAAGAGAGTCAATCACACCATCAAAAAATACCCCGGAGTTCATGAACAGATTAACAACATCCTCCGGCCTGCTGGATTGAGATACAATGGAACTGTTGACGCGTTTCATCTTATCGACTTCTTGTACCATGAGATTGGAATTGATGTCATAAGAAGCAAGATGGTGAAGGATTTCGAAGGTGTCGAGCTTGGACTTCGCTATGGATGTCACATGCTTAAACCACACGAAATCCTCAACATCGAGTACTCTGAGCGGCCAACCTTTGCAGACGAAATCTTGGAAGGTATTGGAGCAACCAGCAAGAATTATAGTGGTAGACACAGATGCTGCGGAGGGCTTCTTAGAGGATCAGCTGATGACCTCGCGGATGAGGTGCTCAAGGAACGCCTATTGGACGCAAAAGAAGCTGATGTCGACGGACTAGTCACTGTCTGTTCATTATGTCACATTCAGCATGATATGGGCCAGAGGATTATCAAGAATAAGTACGGTATTGAAGACCTGAATATCCCTGTCATCCATTACCCCCAGATCCTCGCTCTGGCTTTTGGTTTTAGTCCCAAGGAAATCGGGCTTCAACAGCATACTGCTAGCACTGCCTCTTTTGTTGCTAAACTCAAAGGAGGGGCAGTTGGAAAAGGAGGTGCAGCAACATGAGCAAGAGCTTTGAGCCGAATATTGTGGCTTTCACCTGTAATTGGTGTTCGTACGGAGGGGCTGACCTAGCCGGAATTTCTCGAATCCAGTATCCCACAAATGCGAAGGTCATCCGCCTGATGTGTTCTGGCCGTGTGGATCCGTTAATGGTTCTCCAAGCCTTCAAGAACGGAGCTGACGGCGTTATAATAAGTGGATGCCACATTGGAGATTGCCATTATTCTACTGGCAATTATCGCACACTTGTTCGTTATGAAGCTCTATCCTCTGCGCTGAGCCTAATGGGCTTACATCCTGATAGATTGAAGCTGCTATGGGCAAGTGCATCGGAGGGCCAGCAATGGGCTGAAGGCATAACTGAGATGACCCAAACCATCAAGAAACTGGGTCCCAGTCCATTGTCTAAACCAATCCCGAAGGCTAGACAGAAGGAAGCAGCAATAGCAGGAGGTGCTGGGACATGACGATTGCCGGTGACAAGGTAACCTATGACCATCTGGTTCCTTCTGAGACCGCTATGGTCATTGGAGGTGGCGTCGCGGGGATGCAGGCCGCCCTTGATATCGCTAACCAGAATTACCAAGTTGTTTTGGTAGAGAAATCGCCCTCCATAGGGGGCGTCATGGCAATGCTTGATAAGACTTTTCCGACGCTTGACTGTTCTGCATGTATCCTCACACCAAGGCTTTCTGAGGTTGCAAGACATCCAAATATCGAGCTCCTGACCTACTCCGAAGTCACTGGGGTAACGGGTAAGGCTGGAGATTTCCGTGTCAAAGTATTGAGGAAAGCTCGAAAAGTCAACGAGGATCTTTGCTCCGGCTGCGGAGATTGTGTACCACATTGCCCAATCGAAGTACCCAATGAGTTCGATCAAGACCTCGGATTTCGAAAAGCAATCTATATCGGATTTCCCCAGAGCACCCCTCTGGTGTACACGATTGACGAAAAGAACTGCATCAGATGCGGTATGTGTGAGAAGTCTTGCGCAAGAGAAGCGGTGATGCTTGATGCAGTCGATGAAGAGGTCGAGATTCCGGTTGGAGCAATCGTGGTTGCCACAGGCTACGAACTCTATGATGTCACCAAGTATCCTAGGCTTGGGTATGGGAGATACAAGAATGTCATGCACGCATTAGAGTATGAACGCATCATCAATGCCGCTGGTCCAAGTGGCGGGCATCTCATGCGATTGAGCGATGGAAAGATTCCAAAGTCGATTGGCTTCATTCAGTGCGTTGGAGCCCGGGATGTAGAGAAAGGCGTTCCCAACTGTTCTCGCATATGCTGCATGTATTCGATCAAGAATGGAGTGATGGCATTTGAGCTAGCTCACGACCATGTGAAGGACGTTTCGCTCTACTATGCGGACCTTCGGGCATTCGGCAAGGGCTTTGAAGAGTTCAAAGAGATGGCGAAGACACGGTTTGGTGTGAAGTTCATACGGGGTCGTGTTGGCGAAGTTTCAGAGAATCTAAAGAATGGGAATATCGTTGTACGTGTGGAGGATACTGAAACTGGTAAGTTCTTGCAGAACGAGCACGAGCTGGTCGTAGTTTGTCCTGGAATTCTGCCTCCTAAGACATTGAAGGACCTCTCAATTCAGATGGGACTCGAGCTCGATGCAGACGGATTCCTAGCCGTTAAGAATGCAACTATCAAACCTGTTGATACAAAGGTTCCCGGCATCTACGTTTGCGGGTGTGCGGAATCTCCAAAGGACATACCAGATAGTGTTGCGGCAGGAAGCGCGGCTGCTATGCGTGCGAGTATTACTCTCGCTAAGGGAGGTGCCTAATTATGAGAGAAACAGTAGATAGTAGTCGCATAGAGGCGATGGTGGATGCTTTCGGAGACGAACGACTCAGATGGCTCATAGGAAAGGGTGATGTTCTTGTCCAAAATGGCGAACTAACTCAAGAGAGATTTAAGGAGTTGGTAGACAAGACCATCCAAGAGGAGTACGAAAGGCACTATATTCTGAAGCAATTGGATGATGGTTTCGCAACGGTCTCACAAATCGCGAGGGCAACGGAACTTGAGCCACACAGAGTCCTCTGGAATATCTTGGCATTGATGAAATGGAACGAGGTCGAAATTGTGGGTGAAGAGAAACGGGAGTACCTGTACGCTAGGAGCCTAATGGGAACCAAAGGGGATGAATGATGATGGCAGTTGATAGAAGCGACGATGTCCGAATTGGAGTCTGGACTTGTCACTGTGGCCTGAACATTGCAGGGACTGTTGACGTGGAAGCTGTGCGTGACCATGTCAAGGACCTTCCAAACGTAGTCTTCAGTAATGATCTCATGTTCACCTGTTCTTCTGACGGCCTTAAGTCGATAAAAGAGAGTATAGAGGAACATGATATCAATAGGGTCATTGTTGCATCATGTACGCCACGGACACATGAGCCTGTATTTCGAAAGACGATCGAAGAGGTTGGACTAAACCGATTCCTCTTCGAGATGGTGAACATTCGGGAACATGTTTCATGGTGTCATATGGATGAAAAGGAAAAGGCGACCGAAAAGGCAAAGCACCTTATAGAGATGGCTATTGCACGTGCCCGAAAACTTGAATCACTGGAAATGGAATCCGTAGTGATCATACCTCGAGTAGCTGTTGTGGGCGGAGGCGTTGCTGGAATTTCTGCGGCACTGGACCTGGCCAATTCTGGCTATCCGGTTTCTCTCATAGAAAAGCGACCAACCATAGGCGGACAGATGGCTCTTCTAGATAAGGTGTTTCCCCAAAATGACTGCGCAATCTGCATACTTGGCCCCATCATGGCATCAGTAGAACGACATCCTGAGATCGAACTCCTTGCGTATAGTGAGCTGGAGAAAGTGGATGGTCATGTGGGTGATTTCAAACTCTCAGTTAGAAAGAAAGCAGGCTATGTCAGTGCTGATGCCTGCAATGGCTGCGGTGAATGTGAACCAGTATGCCCAGTTCGTGTGACAAATGAATACGAATATGGTCTAGCTGATAGAAAGGCAATCTATCGACCATTTCCACAAGCAGTGCCCAACACATTCACCATTGATAAGAGAGGCACAGCTGCTTGCCGAATAGCTTGTCCTGCAGGAGTCAACAGCCATGCATTTATCACACTGATGCGTGAGAAGAACTTTGACAAGGCGCTCGAGATCTTTCGGGAGTCGAATCCATTCCCTGGTTCGCTAGGTAGGGTTTGCACAAGTCTTTGCGAAGAGAGATGCGAGCGGGGATCAATCGACGAGCCATTGTCCATTAGGAATCTCCATCGTTTCTTGGCTGACAACGCACGCGAGAAAGGTGAAGACCCATTTGCACGAATCAAGCCAACCAAGAAAAAGAAAGTGGCAATAGTTGGCTCAGGACCAGCTGGGATTGCATGTGCCTACGATCTTATCAAATTGGGCTATCCAGTGACAGTCTTTGAGGCAAAGCCTGAAGCAGGGGGCTTGTTGCGATATGCAATACCAGAGTACCGTCTTCCAAGAGAAATTCTTGGGGAAGAAATCGCAGCAGTCGAATCGTTGGGTGTTGAGATGAAGACAGGAGTGAATGTCGAATCTCTTTCTGACCTAAAGAAGGACGGTTACAAAGCGGTCTTTCTGGCAACTGGTGCATCGTTGAGTAGTAAGCTAAAAGTGAATGGAGAAGACGCAAAAGGTGTTCATCATGCCCTTGACTTCTTGGAGCGATTCAATCAAGGAAGAAAGGTCACGCTCGGTGAAGATGTGGTTGTGATTGGTGGCGGGAATGCCGCGATTGATGCAGCTAGAAGTGCAAAGCGCCTGGGTGCAAATCGAGTCACAATTGTCTATCGTCGGTCAAGGGATGAGATGCCTGCCATCCGCAGTGAAATAGATGAGGCTGAACGAGAGGGAATCAAAATAAAGATTCTATCATCGCCTGTGGAGATACTCGAGACTGACGAGAAAGTGAATGGAATCCGATGTGTTCAGATGCGTCTCGGTGCACCGGATGCATCAGGTCGGAGGCGTCCCATTCCAATACCAGATTCGGAGTATGATATGAAGGTTGATGACATCATAATTGCGATTGGTCAGCTAGTCGATCCGAAAGGTCCACTCAAGGGCCTAGAGCTTACTAAGTGGGGCACAGTCGTTGTCGACGAGGTTACATATCAGACAAGCAAGAAGGGCGTTTTTGCGGGGGGCGATGTGGTCACGGGTCCTGCCACTGTCGTTGAAGCTGTAGGAGCAGGCAAGGAGGCGGCCATCTCAATTGATAGGTTCCTAACTGGCGAAGACCTTGCGCTAGGAAGAGGAGAAGAACCATCTCCTGTGCCTAAGGATCTCATCCTCAAGGATGGGATCCGGAGTTCTCCCAGAGTTGTCATGCCTGTATTGAGCACAGGGAAGCGAAAGAATAGCTTTGCTGAAGTCGAACTTGGATTCAATGAGAAGAGCGCACTAGCTGAAGCTGAACGATGTATCAGTTGTGCAGTATGTTGCGAATGTAACCAATGTGTCGACGCATGCAAGGCGAATGCTATAGACCACAAAATGACAGACCAGATTCTGAACCGAGATGTAGGAACCATCATCGTTACCACAGGTTCACGTTCATACGAACCAGTGGACACTCGTGAGTACGGGTACGGAATTCTACCCCATATCATCACAAATGCACAGTTCGAACGATTGACAAATGCTGCTGGGCCAACTCATGGTAAGATAAAACGACCTTCTGACGGAAAAACCCCATCTAGCATTGCATTCCTCCAATGCGTAGGGTCTCGTGATGCAAGGTTCGATAGAGACTACTGCTGCTATGTTGGCTGTGAAAACTCTCTGAAGCAAGCAACTCAAATCAAGGAGAAGTATCCAGAAACTGATGTTACGATATACACGATGGATATTCGAACGCATGGTATCGGATACGAGGAGCTCTATCAGAGAGCACGTGAGATGGGTGTCAACATCGTGAAAGGGAGGGCTTCTGAATTGGAGCATAACCCGATAGAGGACAAGATCCAGGTATATGCTGAAGACCTGTATACTGGAATGAATATTGGGCTCACATATGACTTAGTTGTCTTGGCGACAGCATTACATCCACAGCCTGAGAATCCCGATATGGCGCGTATGCTGAAGATGACCACTGACCACTATGGGTACTTCCTTTGCGCACATCCCAAACTAAGGCCAGTAGAGTCGTTCCAGGATGGTGTGTTTGTCGCTGGCGCTTGCCTTGGTCCAATGGACATCGCCAAAGCAGTTTCAATGGGTGAAGCAGCCGCCGCGAAGGCGCAAGCTTTGATGGGGCCTGGAGAATTCAAAATAGAACCCATCTACGCAGAGATTGACACCAACAAATGCATCAAATGTGAATTATGTGCTGAAGTCTGTCCCTATGGAGCACCTCGGCTTGAGGACGATGCTATGTTGATTGCGCGAGAGGCATGTCAAGGATGCGGCACTTGTAGCGCGGCCTGCCCGCAGAATGCAATCGACATGAAGCACTACAAGACAAGTCAACTTATGCCTATGATTGAAGCTGCTTCAAGAAATCTTTACTCTGAAGTGGGCCCGTGACATGAGTTCACAAGTCAACAAAACACAAGAAAATCATTCAGAAAAGGGGAATTTCATAGAAACACATCATAGTGTCGATATCGAACACGGAGCATAACCCTCGTGTACGATATTTATCACGAAGATGAACGAGATACGCACTCCTCGAAGACACTAGACATATAATCACTTTGTCGGAGTTTCGGCACATCCTGTAACTGGAATTCCACCACAGATTACAGACGGAGAAAGGATAGCCAGCCCCTTGTTACAAGGTGGATGGTCCGGAGAATCCTGTCTGAAAGAGGTCGACCAAACATGGGTACTCGAACAGAGACCGATAAAGGAATTGAAGCTGAACATACTCCTTCTTCCCATTTTGCTAAAGAGGTGGCAGCTGAACCTGGTGGCGAAGGCATCAACAAGTGCATTCAGTGCGGAATATGCACAGCATCATGTGCCGTATCTTCTTTTTCCGATAGATACCGCCCGCGCCAGCTCATTCAGAAGATAATCATTGGAAAGAGGGATGAAGTCTTGCAGAGCGATTTGCCATGGCTTTGCATGACATGTAGAATGTGCGAAGAGAGATGCCAAGAGGGTGTCAGTCCGGCTGAGATCTTTCAGGCTGTCCGACACATTGCTGCAAGGGATGGATATGTCCCTGAGGTTTTCAAATCAACAGTGGAGAAAGCCCTAAGCGATGGGTGGCTTCTAGGAGATGCATACTCTGACTTCATCGAGGATGACAGAGATGACTTAGGCCTTGACACCGACTTGGGATGGAATAATGAATTCACTCAAAGATTGAAGAAGAAGTATTTCTCTGGAGGTGATGGGAGTTGACAGACTATTTTGTTTACACTGGTTGCACTACACCAGTCAGGCTTCCTGCCTACGAAGCAGCCACTATGGCGGTCCTAAAGCACCTTGGTGTAACTGCTCACCACATGAAGGATGTTAATTGCTGCGGGGCTCAATATGTTGAATCACTGAGTCGGGAAGCTTTCGCAGCTATGAGTGGGCGTCTTCTGGCAATTGCAGAGCGGTTCGGGAAAGATATCATTGCAATCTGTGGAGCATGTTCCGGTTCCCTGAAACATGTGAAACACATGCTGGACAATGAGCCTGAACTAAAGGCCACAGTCAACGAAATTCTGGCCGAGGAAGACCTAGAATACACCGGCAAAGTTGAGGTGAAGCACCTTCTGCAAATCCTTCGAGATGAGGTGGGCTACGATGCGATTAGAAGAGCAGTAGTTCAGCCGTATAACGGAGTAGTTCTCGCTGCACACTATGGTTGCCACGTGACCCGTCCGGCTGAAATAGTTCAAGTAGACGATCCCGAGGTGCCAAGGTCTATCGATGATATCATTGAAGCCTGTGGTGCTCAAGCTGTTGACTACGCAGGGAAGGTCCGGTGCTGTGGAGGCCCAATGCTCGCCATGGATGAGGAATTAGCCACTGCCATTGGCTCTGAGAAGATTACAAACGTCAAGGCCGCAGGAGCCAAAGGAATACTGACCGCGTGTGTATTCTGTAATATTCAGCTGACACAGGTTCAGTTTGGCGAAGGTGGTGAACCAAGGGATCGAATTCCAGTACTCACATTGCCCCAATTCATGGGAGCTGCCATGGGAATCGATCAAGAAACCCTTGGCTTACCCCTGAACAAGATTAGTCCTGATGTCCTACTCGAATTCGCTCATAGAATAGAGTCTAAGGTCATCCGCCGCGAGCAGGAGGCAAAGTGGTGACCCTGGCCAGACCAAAGACTAGTGCCACCAAAGGCAAATGGTCGAATGAAGCCCTTGTAGTGGGTGGAGGAGTCGCTGGGATGCAAGCAGCCTTGGACATAGCTGATCAAGGCTACAAGGTTCACCTGCTTGAGAAATCAAGCAGCATCGGTGGCCGCATGGCCATGATCGATAAGACCTTCCCCACCTTGGATTGTTCTGCTTGCATTCTGACACCTCGACTAAGTGAGGTGCAGCGGCATCCGAATATTCAGCTGCTCACATACAGTGAGGTTCAGGAGGTTTCTGGAAGCGCTGGCAACTTCAAAGTCAAGGTTCTCAAGAAAGCGCGATACGTGGACGAAGAGAAGTGTAATGGCTGCGGAGACTGTGTGTCTGCCTGTCCGATTGAGGTTCCCAACGAATTTGACCAAGGAATAGGATTCAGGAAGGCAATCTATATTCCCTTCCCGCAGGCAACCCCTAACACACATACAATCGACAAGCGTGGCCACGCTCCATGCTTTACGACCTGTCCTGCACATGTCAATGCTCAAGGTTTCACGGCTTTGATGCGAAGAGGCGAGAATGGCAAGGCATTGAAGCTGGTCAGAGATGCGATTCCGTTTCCTGGCTCACTTGGCCGTGTCTGTCCTGCTCTCTGTGAGGAGAAGTGTGAGAGACGTACTGTTGATGACGCAGTTAGTATCCGCAACCTACATCGGTGGCTCTATGACAATGAGCGTGAAGAAGGAGGGTATAAGGGAGAAATCCCGGTCATTGACAAGAAGGCGAAGGTCGCTGTTGTCGGCGCTGGACCCGCAGGTATTGCCTGTGCCGAGAAACTGGTGAGATTGGGCTATCCGGTGACTGTATTCGAGAAGCGCGAAGAGGCTGGCGGATTGCTCCGCTATGCAATTCCCGAGCACCGACTTCCAAGAAACGTTCTCGCTGATGAAATCAAGATCGTTGAAAGCATGGGTGTCAAGATCCAGTGTAGCAAGGAGATCACCTCCGTCGAGAGCCTTCTAAAAGAGGGCTTCAAAGCTGTATTCCTAGGGACTGGTGCTCCAATCAGCTCGAAATTGAGAATTAGGGGAGAGGAGTCAACTGGAGTATATCATGCAATTGATTTCCTTGACAGAGTGAACCGTGGTGAAGAAGTCTCACTCGGCCACAATGTGGCTGTCATTGGTGGCGGCAACGCTGCAATTGATGCAGCCCGGGTTGCCAAGAGACTTGGTGTCAAGAACGTGACCATCATCTATCGAAGGTCAAGGGCAGAGATGCCAGCAATTCATAATGAAATCGAAGATGCACTTGAGGAAGGAATAGAGTTGAAGGTTCTAACGAATCCTGCAGAGTGCATCGAGTCAAAGGGGAAACTCCTAGGAGTCACCTGTATAGAAATGAAACTCGGGGAGCCTGATGACTCAGGAAGAAGACGACCAGTGCCGATTCCTGGTTCCGAGTTCTCGATTCCATTCGAGAACATGATTATCGCAATAGGTCAGCGTGCTGATCCGAAAGGTCCTCATGTTGGGCTGGAAATGACTGAGTGGGGAACTCCAGTGGTCGACCCCGTCACTCTCCAGACAAGCATGGAGAATGTCTTTGCAGGCGGTGATCTTGCTACTGGTCCTGGACTTGTCGTTGAGGCCGTAGGTCAAGGAAATGCCGCCGCTGAGTCTATTCATAGATTCCTCCAAGGTGAGGACTTGAAAACAGGTCGCCCCGAGACCTTCTTGGAAGTTGCTTCTGAAGAAATCAGAAAGGCACGCTTCGGAGTTCATCCAAGAGCAGAAATGCCAAAGATATCAATCTACAACAGAAGAACCACCTTCAAGGAAGTGGAGACTGGTTTTGATGCTGAAACCGCTGCAGTCGAGGCGGGAAGATGTCTGAACTGCACTGTGTGCTCCGAGTGTATGGAGTGCGTTGAAGCGTGTCAGCGTGAAGCAATAGACCATACTCAGCAGGATAAGATAATCGAGCTTGATGTAGGAGCAATTGTGATGTCAACTGGCTACAAGTTGTTTGACGTCAAAGAGTATCCTCGTCTTGGATATGAAACCCAACCGAATGTCATCACTGCAATGGAGTATGAGCGTTTGATCAATGCAGCTGGACCGACGGCTGGCCACTTGGTTCGTCTGAGTGATGGCAAGGCGCCTCGCTCAATAGGGTTCATCAATTGCGTAGGCGCGAGAGATTTGAGCAAAGGAGTACCTAATTGTTCAAGAGTTTGTTGTATGTATTCCATCAAGAATGCTGTCATGGCAAAGGAACATGATCCCAATATTGACGTCACCGTGTACTATGCTGATATCAGAGCATTTGGGAAGGGCTTTGAGGAGTTCCTTGAAATGGCTAAGACACGATTCGGGGTCAATTTCATCAGAGGCAGAGTCGCTGAAGTAGTAGAAACCGACTATGGAGATTCTCTAGTCAGAGTTGAGAACATAGAGGATCTAATGTTTCTGCAGAACAAGCATGATTTAATTGTTCTAAGCGGAGGAATCCAACCTTCACAGGGCATGCGAATTCTCGCAGATGACATTGGAATTGAACTTGATGACGATGGGTATGTGAAGGTAGAACATCCGCTGTTGTACCCAGTTGATGCAGATGTGGATGGCATCTACACCTGCGGCTGCTCCGACGGTCCGAAAGACATTCCGGACTCTGTTGCAGCAGGAAGTGCAGCAGCGATGAGAGCAACTATTGTCCTCGCGAGGGGAGGTGAAGTAGAGTGACTGAAGCAGAAATCAAAACAGATGCTGCAGCCGATGTGCCAAGAATTGGTGTATTCGTCTGCATGTGTGGGCACAATATCGCAGGTACAGTCGATGTGGAGGCTGTGGCCAAGAGCGCGGAGAGTCTACCTCACGTGGCGTTCGCCACGTCGACGATGTTCATGTGTGCAGACTCAGGACAGCAGCTCATCAAGGACAGTATCAAGGAGTATAATCTAAACCGTGTGGTTGTCGCTTCCTGTAGTCCACGGATGCATGAACCGACATTTCGGAGAGTAGTTGAAGAGGCGGATGTTAACCGCTACTTGTTTGATCAAGTCAACCTCAGAGAACACGTGGCATGGTGCCATATGCGACAGCCTGAGGAAGCAACAGAGAAGGCAAAGGACCTTGTCAGGATGTCAGTTGCACGTGCTGCGCTTCTTGAGTCTCTGCCCGTCAAGACTGTGAAAGTAGAGCCGAAAGCTCTGGTTGTTGGAGGCGGCGTCACTGGGATGCGTGCAGCTCTGGATGTGGCAGACCGAGGCTTTGATGCCATTCTTGTCGAACGAGAGAAGAACCTCGGAGGACAAGTGGCGAAGCTGGCTAGTGTCTATCCAACAGGTGAGCAGGGTGATACATTGACGAAGCAGCTCATCAATAGGGTAAAGGGTCATGACAGGATCGAAGTCTTAACGGAGTCAACTGTGACTGACCTCGATGGCTATATTGGCAACTTCGATATAACAGTGACCACAAATGATGTGGACAAGGTACATCGAGTCGGCACTATTATTGTGGCCACCGGGATTCAACCATTCAAACCGTACAACTACTATTCCTACGGAGACCATCCGGACATTGTGACACTAGCTGAGCTGGAGGAAATGCGCCTCAAGGGAGAGGTCTTGAGGCCAAGCAATGGAAAACCACCAAAAACTATTGCGTACATTGGATGCGTAGGTTCTCGTGAGGCTGGTGTGATGGGGCATGAACACTGCTCCAGGGTCTGTTGCACAGCAATCGCAAAGAGTGCAGGAGAACTCAAGGACATTGCCGATGAAATAGTCATTCTGTATGAGGATCTCAGAACATATGGAAGAGGTCATGAAGAGATACATAGAGAGGCCAGAGCCAAGCACGTCATCTACAGCAAATACCCGCCAGAGAAGAAGCCGCGAGCTCAGGTTTCGGATGGAGAGCTGGCTCTGCATTGGCATGATGTCTTCTCTGACGACGACCTCGCAATGAAACCAGACCTGTTAGTCCTAGCCACAGCATTGGTGCCCCCTGATGGAGTTGACGAGGTTTCCAAGGTCTTCAGCCTCACAAGAAGTCCAGATGGATTCTTCAATCCTGAGCATGTCAAGCTTGCGCCCTTGACCACACACACCGCTGGCGTGATGATTGCAGGGGGAGCTCAAGCGGCAAAGAGCGCTTCTGAGGCAATAACGGACGCCAGTGGCGCAGCCGCAAAAGCAGTTGGACTCATGGCTCGCGGGGATGTAGAGATAGAGGCTACTGTATCACGTGTCACACCGGAGCTTTGCTCATCCTGTCATACATGTGTCACCGCTTGTCCATACGGAGCGATCTCAATGGATGAGTCACACGATCCGCCCATCGCATTCGTGACGGAGGCGAAGTGTCATGGATGCGGCACATGCGCAGCAGCTTGTCCTAGTTCTGCAATTATGATGTTACACTCCACTGATGACCAAATTCTTGCAATGGTTGAGGCGTTTCTGTGTCCGCCTATGAACCCTGAAGGAGGTTCTGCCTAATGGCCACTGCATCCAAAACCAAGACTAGTAATGAATGGGAACCGAGGATTGTAGCATTCTGCTGCAATTGGTGTAGTTATGCTGGAGCGGACTTGGCTGGTACAAGCCGAATCCAATATCCACCCAATGCACGTATCATCCGGGTAAACTGCACTGGAAGGATTGACACCGAGTTTATCCTTGGTGCACTTGATCAGGGTGCAGATGGAGTATTGGTATCAGGATGCCATCCAGGAGACTGTCACTATACATCTGGTAATTTGAAGATGAGAGCCAGATGGGCAATTATGGCTGAAGCAGTCAAACAGGCGGGCATTGACCCAAGACGAATCCGACTTCAGTGGGCAAGTGCCTCCGAGGCGCAGGTATTCGCAGACGGAGTGACGAAGCTAATAGAACAAGTGAAAGAAGTTGGTCCAATAGGGAGGTCATGGGTATGACAGAGTTCACAATGTACTTCGATCAGAACTATGCTGTTGTGACGCAACAGAGGAAGTCCATACTTGAATCACTCAAGGAAGGCCCAGCAAGTGTCAGCACAATCAGCGAGAAGACAGAGATGGACAAGAAGGTGCTCATGTGGAACCTACTTGGCTTGCTTCGATGGGGCAATATAGAGATCGCGGGAGAGGAGCATCATGAGCTCGTCTTCAAACTGAGGGAGGTCTGAAGGTGGCAGATCCAGTTCCAATTGCAATGGGCCAAGGGTCGAGCTGCTGGGGTTGTTTCCAGAGTCTTGTTGACATTCACCTCCGATTGGCTGAGGTTCTTCCAGCGATTGAGATTAAATATTGGCAGGCAGTTGCAGACTTCAAGCTCCATCATCTGGAGAGCTATGAAGACAAGTCAATCGTTGTGGGCCTCTATGAAGGAATGGCACGAACCGAGGAGGATATTCATCTACTGAAGTTGATGCGTGAAAAATGCAAGATACTGATAGCCTTCGGTTCATGCTCATGCTTTGGTGGGATACCAGGTTTGGCTAATTTCTCTGATATCGAGGAATGCTATGATGTCAAATTCAGGAACAATAAGACTGTGAAGGATGGCAAGGTTCCATATGAGAACTTGCCTGGAATAGCCCCCGTGGTGAAACCAAACTCTGACTTTGTGGACATCGACATCTACCTTCCCGGTTGTCCACCCACTCCTGACCTCATATACACAGCAGTGAGCGCGCTTCTCTCAGGTCAGCCCATAGACCTTCCGCCACATACTGTGTGCCACTATTGCAATCGAGAGAAGAAGGACACTCCTATCAATGAGATTTTGCGACCGTATCAAGGAATTGCTGACCCAGACAGGTGCCTGCTAGAACAAGGCTACATCTGCGTAGGCTCTGCAACCTGGGGTCTATGTGAGGGTCAGTGCGTGAATAAAGGTGCCACCTGTCGTGGATGCTTTGGTCCACCACCGCCAGTTACGCAGGACCACGGCGCAGCATCAATCTCGATGCTAGGATCATATGCGCCAATTGAGCCCGAGAAGTTGGTGGAACAAGTGAAAGACCCCTTGGGAACTTTCTGGAGATTCGACTATGCTTCTAGTCACCTTGGAAGAATGAGAATTAAGCGCGAGGAGGCGAAGACAAAATGACAGAAGAGAAGACCATCCGAATTGATCCAGTGACTCGGCTCGAGGGTCATGGCTCATTGACACTCAAACTGGGCAAGGATGGCAAGGTCAAAGATGTACAGTTCAACGTGAATAGCACAAGGTTCTTTGAGAAATTCCTAGAAGGACGTCCCATGGAGGAGGCTCCACGGATTGCTCCCAGGATTTGCGGTATCTGCCCGATTCCTCACCATCTTGCATCAATCAAGGCTGTTGAGGCGGCTTGGGATATTACACCTCCTCCTGCTGCAATCAAACTACGCAGGTTGATGATAGAGGCGAAGCAGTTCTCATCACATGCAATCCACTTCTACGCACTTGCTGCTCCTGACTTTGTGTACGGGCCATTTGCAAATCCTGCGGATAGAAATGTTGCAGCTGTGTTGAGAGACCTCCCTGATGTGGCTGTTCAAGCAATCAAACTGATGGAGTTCGGTCAAGAGCTGATCAGAGCCATCGGCGCGAAGGCGGTACATCCGACGACCGGAATTCCCGGTGGAATGCTGACTTCGATGAAGGAAGAGGACCGTGACTTTTTCATCGGACGGCTCGAAGAGATTCAGCAACTAACACTGAATACCGTTGACCTTGCAAAGAAGGTGGTGACGGACTACCTTGATGTGATAACAAAGGTCGCTGTGGTTCCAACCTACTACATAGGTCTCTCAAACAAAGGGGAACTTGACATCTATGACGGTACTGTGCGAGTGCAAGAGCCGGGTGGCAAAATAGTCGCGGACTTCGAACCAAAAGACTATACGAAATACTACGGTGAACATGTAGCTAAACACAGCTATGCAACTCATATATACTACAAGCCAGCAGGATATCCCGATGGCATATGGCGTGCAAACACCCTGGCCCGTTGCAATGTCAATGAGAAGATGGCAACTCCTCTGGCAGATGCGGCGCTCAAAGAGATGCGTGAACTGGTGGGTAGACCTTCACACCACACCTTTGCATATCACTATGCACGAATCATTGAGTTGGTACAGGCATTCGAATGGATAGCGACCCTACTCCAAGATCCTGACATTGTTAGCACAGATGTAAAACTCTCCGATGTAGAACCCAAGGCGGGAGATGGCGTGGGAATCGTGGAAGCACCTCGGGGCATTCTCCTGCACAACTACATCTCAGACGACGAGGGGATGCTCACCAAGGCGAACCTCGTCGTCGCCACTAACAACAACATTGCGGGCATAGAGAAGTCTCTCATGGTCGCAGCTAAGCAGATTTTCGAAGACAAGGCTCACGAGAGCTTGAAGCTTCCAGAGCCTATGGTGAAGAGATAATGGTGTAAAACATGACGGAAGAAATACCGGAAGGACTGCTCAACCTCGTAGAGATGGTTGTGCGGTGCTACGACTGCTGACTATCATGCGGCGCTCATTTCGTCGTCGTTGAGGAAGACGATGATGGGGAGTGTCGCGAGATAGTCAGGAAGGAGCTCGTGACTGGCGGCGGATGAAGACTCGGTCGTAAAGACTTGGACTGGGTTGGACGGCCCCGCAAGGGTGCGCCCGTCCCGCTCCTTCTATCCTTTCTCTCTCTTTGAGTCTGCATGAAAACAAACAGTGCGGTCGGGTTTTGGGAAATTCAATCAAACATGAATATGAAAAACCAACCAGGGAGTTTACGAGTTTTGATATTCAAGTATTCCATAGTTCACGTGATCATTATGTCTATGGAACTTCCAAACCAAAGAGCTCGAGATTGGAGCAAGATCATCCTAAGCATAGTTGTCACTGCCCTTCTGCTTACGAACGGATTTGCTGTCCTTACATCCGAAGCTCAAAGTAGTTCACCTACTAGCATCAAGCCATCGGATTCGATTGCACCAGCAGAATATAGAAACCTTGATGCAGCTCAGGATTCTTTCACTGTGCCAGTCCTCCCTGAACACATGAATTATGACATCAATATAGTATTCTTAGGTATCGATGAAACAAGAATCTCTGAGGAATCACTTGTTAATGCTCTCCCGCAATGGTATGCGCCAATCGACATAAAACAATATGTGCAATTAGATCGAGTGAGCTACGATTTGAATTTCTCATTGTCATATCACATATCATATCTTGACCTCAGTCATGTCCAAGCCTATCGGTCTTATCTCTATGAAAACTCAAGGGAAGATTGCTCGCCTTGGTTTATCAATCTGGACTACCCTAGAGCCTACTACGCCCCCTCAGGTCTTATCGAAGCCTATATCGCCGAGAATATCACTTCCGATCCTACACCCACTTTGGTCATTATTGACACCTATTCATTCGATCCCACTGGACATCATCCCTATTACTATAATGCGTCAGAGAATGAACTAGATGCTGAGCTTAACGGCTACACCTCCGTCTCCATGCCTTGGCAATCGACCTATCAAATCGCTGGAGGTGGGAAGCAGTCTCGGATACTATGGCTGGATCTCTCAGCGGGTCCAACTTATTACACTGGTCCTCCTCTAGGTGGGGCACCTACTGAGAACAGTGTGACTGAGGAAACTGTTCCGCCAATTTGGACATATGAAGATAGAACCAATCCAGAAGAGGCCCTCACCCAAGACCTGGTCAAGTATATCGCTAAGGCGGTCGAATGCACGTTTCTGCCTTCCTACCTCTATTTGCCGCTCCGTGGAACCGGCCATCAGAGTATTTCCAGGTTCAAAGAAGCAAAACTCGAAATACTTACTATAGACCTGGACCCCACTGATTATGACTTCCGCACAAGCCTCGACTGCGAATACATAGTCTCTGAGTTTAAACGAATAAACCCTCATTTCGATTGGACATATTCTCTCACTGAATATGATTGGGAAGCCGATTCTGGTCTAGCTTCAGTCCTGCAAGATAGCACCAACTCTGAAGCTCATACCTATGATCGGGAAATGATTGTCCAGTATTTGCGTAGCCGATACACTTCAATGTTTAATGCTACAACCCCAGAACAACTAGTAATCCGAGAGTTTCTATTTGCGCTTCCAGCAGG
>JBHLPF010000015.1:0-77456 GCA_048939765.1 Promethearchaeota archaeon | reverse complement strand
ATTCCGAGAACTATTAAATACCATTTCGAGTCAGATTGATTGGGTAGTGTATTTCAGGACGTAAGAACCGTGTCCACCGAGCAAATCTCTCACATGTTCAAGCTAGTTGCTCTTGGCGACGGTGCAGTTGGAAAGACCTCCTGCATCAAGCAGTACACCGAGGGCTCCTTCAGTGAGAGATACATCGCTACTATTGGCACTACTTTTGCGCTCAAGACTGTAGAAGTGACTATGCCTGATGGCAACAGAGTCACCGCCAGAGTGGTCCTCTGGGATCTTGCAGGCCAGCCAACATATAACGAACTCAGACGCAGGTATATGGCCGGTGCAACGATGGCAATAATTGTCTACGATGTTACGAGGCCGCAGACATTCCTTGATGTGGGCGAGTGGTTCACTAAGTTCATAACAGTCTGTCCCAATGCAGTTGTTTCTGTAGTGGCCAACAAGATTGACAGACAGGATAGACTAGTACCTCCAGCCGCGGGTCAAATGATTCAGCAGTGGCTCGATGTTCTGCACTATGAAACGAGTGCAAAGACTGGTGAGAACATCAATGAGCTATTCACCGAGCTTGTCACACGCGCTATCGAAAAGCAACGTCAATTAGGGCCCATTGCATCCGATGGGCCAAGCAAACCATTTAAACTGGGAGTTTAGTTCGAATCACCTGGACTGAACGGGAATGGTGACAAGCAGGAAGGTTTTGACAGGAGCTATCGGTCACATCGTTCTGCTCATCATTAATTTCCTCGTCTTTGTTGGGTTGGTGGAAAGCTATCAGATTCTTGCCATCGAACTCCCACTACTCACAGCACTTGTGCTAGGATACATGGTGATTCACACCACAGTCCTTCTGTCCGTACAGCTGGGAATACAGGTCTTGGAACTCGTAAGAATCAGAATGCCAACACTGCTCATCAGCTACTATTTCCTGTTCGATGATGACGAAGCAATACCACTTCCATTGCTTGACCCAGTGAGGAGTCGACTAGGAGTAATCGCACTCCTACTTGTTATAAGTGGAGGGCCGGTTTTCTATCCAATCTTTGCTGCATCGGGACTTCTCTTTATCCTCGCAATACTTGCGCAGAGTCCATTGACATTACCTGTTCTCATAGGCTATTTCATTGAATTCATCAACTGGATGCCGCCATTGCTCGTTCTGATTGTGGGTGTTGTAATAGTGTCCATTGTTATAATCGAGTTCAAACACGTTTGACCTCCGAAACATCTCCAAAACGACGGCGTCTTTATATTCGAAAACGGTCCTCAAATTTCGAGATACCTTGAGAAGACCCGATGTTGTTGTAGTTGGTGCAGGTTCAGCAGGATGTGTTGCTGCGAGACGATGCGCAGAGATGGGACTGAAGACACTTCTCCTGGACAAGAAGCCACACTCCGAAGTTGGTCAGAAAGTCTGTGGCGATGAGATTAGTAAATCACATTTCGAGGATACAGGAATTGAATTTCCCAGTGATGATGAGATCTCAAGCGCTATTTCGGGAGCAGATGTATATCCGCCAAGCATGAACAATGAACTCAAGGTCAGAGGCTGGACCGACTTTGATGGGTGGACTGTTAATAGATTGAATTTCGGACAGCGGCTTCTTCGTGAAGCTATTGATGCAGGCATAGCTTTTCAGCCTGAAAGCCGTGTTGGCGGGCCAATAGTCGTCAAAGACGCTGTTGTTGGTGTTGAGTATAGGAGCAAGGGTGAGGAGAAACAGGTCAATGCCAAGCTTGTAATTGATGCGAGTGGTTTTGCGGGAGCTATTCGGAATAAAATCGACCACCCCCTTGTAGAGAAGACGATTGCCAAGGAAGATGTAGCACTCTGCTACAGAGAGATATTGAAGCTCAAGATGCCGCTTGCAGAGCCAGAGGTTGCTCGTGTACTATTGGGAGGAAAAGTAGCTCCGAGAGGTTATGCGTGGATCTTCCCAAAAGGGCCACAAGAGGTCAATGCAGGCGCAGGGATTACGGGCGGCTCGGGTCGAGGTTCGCCGAAATCTCATTTCCTGCAATTCAGGAAGAAATACCCTTTATTGATTGGGAGCCAAGTCATTGAGTCTGCAGGAGGAGCAGTGCCTGTCAGAAGACCACTAAAGAGTCTAGTTGCGAATGGAGTTGCGTTTGTTGGTGATGCCGCAGCCCAAGTCAATCCCATACACGGTGGAGGCATTGGAGCAGGGATGCGTGCTGGCATCATAGTGGGGGAAGTGGCAAAGAGGGCAATAGCTAGAAATGACCTCAGTGCAAGGGGGCTTTGGCATTACAACATGCGATACTTGACCGATTTTGGCAAGAGGCTGGCATCGCTGGAGATCTTTCGTCGACTTCTGCAGTCAGTCTCGGATGAAGATATGGATTTTGGGTTCCAAAAGAGAATCCTTGAAGCTGGGGATCTCATGACTGCAAACAGAGGAGATGGTATCTCCCTCGGGATCGTGGACAAGATTCGCAGATTCGGGAGAGGCATAAGCAGAATCAGTCTTCTCAGAGACCTCCAGAAAGCAGCCGGCCTAATGAAGAAGATATCAAAGGTCTATGACGCCTATCCTTCAAGTCCATCAGGGCTTGAGAGTTGGAATGATTCAGTCTTAGCAATCATTGAGTCCGCGGAGTTTGGATGAGGTGGGACTCCACCTCATCAGAAACGGTAAGCAGAATAACTATGCGTCACGTATTCCATCCTTTGTGACAGTGAAGACTGCTTCGCCCTCTGGAAGATTGGGGGAGTCAACAAGTCTGCAGATTCTTCTTTCGCCCTTTGACTTTCTTAGATAGCACCGCGTCTGGGGAACATGAGCAAGCACATGGCCTCCAACAGGAGCAGTTGGATCTCCGAAGAAGGCATCAGGTCGCGACATCACTTGATTAGTGATATAAACTGCCATATTGTTGATTTCAGCTCCTCTCTGAAGATGATGCAGATGTTTGTTCAGCTTCTGCTGCCTTGCGGCAAGTGTTCCTCTTCCTGTGTACTCGGCTCTGAAATGGCTTGTAACAGAGTCAACAACCAGGAGCCTGGCTTTCTTCTCAGGCGCCATCTCCATCGCTTGGTCGCATAGAAGGATTTGATGGTCAGAGTTGTAGGCGCGAGCCCAAACAACATTCTTCAGGACCTTCTTCTTATCCATGCCATAAGCTTCAGCCATGTCTACAAGACGCTCAGGTCTGAATGTGCCCTCTGTATCTACATAGATGGCTGTGGCATCCAATCCGCCATCGCTTTCGGATCTCTGAACCATAACACACAGTTGATGTGCCATCTGTGTCTTCCCGGACCTGAATGAACCATACATCTCTGTGATGCTTTGGGTTTCAAGTCCTCCGCCGAAGAGTTCGTCAAGTGCGCTTGAGCCGGTGCTTATTCGGCCCGCACTCTTTCGCCTTTCAAGAAGAAGGTCTGCTGTTTCAAAGCCGATATCGAGCATTTCGCGTGCTGCCTTTATGATCTTGGTCGATGTGGTTTCACCGATTGATCCTGCTGCCGCAAGCTCAGATGGAGATGCCACTGCAATTGCCTCAACACTCCTGTAGCCGGCCTCAGACAGGCGTTTTGCGATTGCTGGCCCTACGCCTGGGAGATCAGTTACATCTAATCCTGACTCTCCCTCGGTGCCGAGCTCGACAAATTCTTCATCGATTTCGCTTTCCTCGAAATCCTCATAATCTACGGTTTCTTCTTCATCTGCCTTCTTTGGTGACATCCTGAGGACCTCCCTCAATGCCTGGCGTCCATCCGCGCATACAATGCCAAGCACATGGTCATCCACTAGTCGCATTACTAGATATAAAAATGGCACTAGTTGGACAGCCGAGTGATGAGATATTAAACGTGCAAAAGGCTACGCGAGGTCTTTTCTCCTGAATAGAACTGCAGACAATATGATGCAAAGGATCACCAAAATAGCCAGAACCGAACCTGACAAAGATGGAGGCCAGTTTGGAATACTGTAGCTATAATCCACAAAGAGCTGACCATAATTCAGGATGTGTCCTGAGAGAGAAAATACAGCACCTTCAAAGAAAATCGCCACAACACCTAGGAGCTGCTCGTAGAGCGTTATTACTACTCCCCAGACAAGAGGCCTCTTCAGAGCAATGCCTAGCAGCATGAATATCGCGCAGTAGACGGCATTGCAGACAGCGCATACAACCCAGAAACCGGTCAACATCTCCAGAGGAATCTCTTCTGAGAACACTACTGAGATATAGAATCCAGAAGTGACTATTATGGAGATGATCGTACCTGCTATAACTGTGGCAATGTAGCGCCAAATAAGTATCTCAATTCTTCGTACAGGTCGAGTCACCAGCTGTACGATTGTATGAGACTCGATTTCGTCAGACAAAGCTGCAGTTCCAAGAAGCAGTCCGGATAATGGAATGAGCAGTGAGATATACAGTGTCTGCACAAAGTCACGGAAGAAGAATCGAGCAGGGGGAGGTACGCCCCATGCAACCATTACAACCACTGGCAATAAACCCAGTATTGTCAAGACCTGGCTTTTTCTGCTCTTTACGAAGGATATCAAGAACAGTTTTACAAGGTATATACCTCGAAATATCGTCTTCAGAGGGGCAGAGAGTTCACCATTCTTCTGAATCGTGGTTTGTGTTGTTTCCGTTGACATCTCTATCACCTCATGATACTAGGTATTCGAACAGACTTTCCACATTCTCGGAGAGGCTGTCCAGTTGGATAATGGGTGCCTTTTGCTCGACAGCCAATCGAACGAGCTCATCATAGAACTGCTCAGGCTGAGGTGTTACTACTCTACATTCAAGCAGATTTTCAGTCTGCTCAATGAATGCAAGCGACTTGACCAACCCCTCAATCTTCACAAGGCCACTGGCAATTCTCTTCATATCTTCTGTCAGCGACTTGAACTGAATCTCGTGGGGGTATTGGTACAGGAGACTTCTGATTCGATCAGGGTCTCCTTCTGCGACTGTCTGACCTCTGTGGATAAGAGTAATCCTGTTCGCTAGATGCTCGAGCTCTTCAAGCACGTGACTTGAAATCAGAATAGTGACATCTTCCTCACTATTGAGTCGTCTGAGGAGGTCCATGATTCTCCTGCGACCTAGTGGATCAAGTCCGCTGAGAGGCTCATCCAATACTAGTAGAGAAGGTTCGTGAGTGAGGGCAGCTGCAATCTTGGTTCTCTGCTTCATTCCCTTAGAAAGAGCCGAAACCTCCCTATCAGCAAACTTCGTCATTCCAACATCTGAAATAGCCTTGTCAACAGCATCATCAATACCGGGTTTTCGTGGTGTGCTAATGCTGGCTAGCATCTTGACTGAATCTCGTACAGTGGCCCACGAATACAGATCATCATATTCGGATACGTACCCTATCCGTTCCTTAATTCCAACATTGTTGAAGGGATCCTCGCCAAAAACACTAACTTTGCCGCTGTCGGGCTTTGTTAGTCCAGTGATAACACGAATTGTTGTCGTTTTGCCTGCACCATTGGGTCCAACGAATCCTGTGATTGAACCACTCTTGACCGACATGTTGAATCGACTGATAGCCACTACCTCGCCATATTGCTTGGACGCCTCATCGATATCTATGATGAACATTAGCTATCCCTCCGAAACAATGTAAGAGCTAGAGATAGGATTCCTAGTATAAGAATCAACAGAACCACACCGAGCACCATTGACCCTTCAACCCCAATCCCGTTGCTAAGGAAAATGTCCCGGCCATTGATATCGAACGACTCGTATCCAAGGGCCATTGCACCCAGAAGCGCAATATCGCCAACAAAGTCTAGCAGCAAAATCAAGGATTCGCTTTGAGTAAAACCAACCGCACTGTAGAAGCTTGACATAACAATAGCAGCAATGAAGAAGGTGAGTGTTGCAACAGCTCGTCGCTTTGTAAAACTAGACATTGCCAGAATGATTAGACTAAGCAAAAATGCAGCCAGAAGAGTGAATCCAATGCCCCAGAACATTAAGTCAATATTGACGAGAAGGTCTGTTTCAAGACCATAGGAGAGAAGGAAGTACTGAATGATGGATGGAAGCACAACCACAATTGTTGAGAAGAGAATTAGACTCATGAGCTTCCCAATCGTATACTCAAGTCTTGATATTCTTGAGAAGTATACTTCAGTTGTTTGATGGAGTCTATCATCTGCAATAAGACCCCCTCCAACAATGGCCATCAGCAGCAACCAGATGAAGCTGATTCCAACAGATGAAATGTTGAATGGCATGAATCCGACATCGAGAACGGTGATTCGGTTGACAAGTGAAACCATGCCAAGAACTGAGTCTGCATATGCATCTCTAAACAGCTCATTGATTGTCATGGGGTCACCAATGAAGGGAAGGAACCACGAAATGACAATGATGAGGACATCCTGAATCAATATCGAGAAGAACATGAATACAAGGAGCATCTTGGTGAATCCTGAGCGTCTTATTGCTTCAATGAGATTGAACCATGCCACGGAGATTATTCGATACAAACGATTCTGGCGTACGCCCGTGAATCGCCTGAAGCCAAATCTCCGGATATAGGTGTCTTCGGTTGATGGTTCTTCACTCATCCAAGCTCCCTCCCCTCTACAATCGAGATGAATACATCTTCAAGCGTTCTTGTCCTACTTCCCATATATCGTAGGCTTACTTCGGGATCTCTGTTGACTTCTTCGAGAATGGCCATTTCTGTACCATTATCCCTTTTGACATCCAAGAACGGACCATCAACTTCGACCTCTAGCCCTCTGGAAGTGAGCTTACGTGAAAAGGCTGTAGCATCGCCCGTGATCTTCACGCGAAGCATCCCGGATGTGTCTGCGAGAAGTTCACTCATGCCTCCACTCGTTATGAGTTGTCCTCTTCCTAGGACCATAACCCAATCGCATACTTTCTCAACATCAAACAGCAGATGAGATGAAACCATTAGGCTCTTGCCTTCATCTTCATACAATCGTTCAATCAGGTCCAGCATTTGCTGCCGACCAGTTGGGTCAAGCCCATCCGTAGGTTCGTCCAGAATGACCAGATCAGGATCATGGACCAAAGCCGCTGCCAGCTTGCACTTTTGCATCATGCCAGTACTAAATTCGCGTAGCGGACGATAGCGTTCCTCAGCCAAGCCAACATAATGCAAAGTATCGTGGGCCCGCTGAGCAGCTTCCACTGCGGCAAGACCTGATAACTTCCCCATGAAGGTAACATACTTCATAGCGCTGACATCAGGAATCATCGGTGTGAACTCAGGGGAATATCCAACATGGTCCCTGATATCCTGGATTGAATCACAGAAGTCATATCCAAGGACGGTTCCTGAGCCAGAAGAATGCCTGATTATTCCCATTAGTATGCGAATAAGTGTGGTCTTCCCTGCGCCATTTGGCCCAAGCAAGCCTACGGCCTTCTTAGGAGCTGCAATAGTGACCTTATCCAAAGCGAGAGTTTGACCATAATATTTGGACAAATCCGATATCTTGAAAGCTTCTGATGACATAGGCGTGCACAGATTGTCAGAACATATGCTTGCTAATTAATTTCTTTATTAGAGTAACATTGCACTGTGATTATGACCTAGTCATAGTGACAAGAATGAACTCTTCCATTGGGGCTATGCGAATTCCGCCCAAAGTTGATTGGATCTGAATGAACTGCATTTCGCCGCCTTGCTTCACTTGACGGATAATCTCCTTGGTCTTGCCAATGAGTGCACTCAATAATGCGGATATCTCTTCAGCTCTCTCTAGAGAAACTCCCCACGAGTTGATTGGAAATCCCTCAGGACTGATAAACAGAGCCGCATAGACATCTGGGAATTTGCTTGTGATATTTTGGATAATGCGTTCGAAGACTTCGCGTTTTGGAACTGCTGTCATTGTTCTTACCATCCAAAGGAGTTTCTCAGAATCCCTTAATGTCAAATCCTGTTGCTAGGAGAAAATAAGGGTTGTCGTGACGCCCCCTACCACCTGTAATATGGTAATCAATGAATGAAAACATTGAAGATTGCGATTACTGAGCCAAAGCTCATCGATGAGCACGTTGAAATACAACGATGAACGCCTTGTTAGTACTGGGGCTGGTATTCAGATTGCGAGGCTAATTTCGAGACTGACACCTGCACCTCTCATCAATCTGTACGTCGGGTTGATCATGGTGTATGCGTCTCCAATCGGTCTTGGACCGATACTCACTCAAGCAAGTGCGCTTCTTACTCTTATCCTTGGAATGGTAATCTTTCCAATTATTCCGATCATTCACTCTGCATGGCGTGGACATATTGATCTTGATGTTTCCTTACGAGAAAGTAGAGCTAAGTTTTTCGCATTCTCACTGCTGTGCTACGCGATAGTCTATAGTATCTTCTCGCTTGCGGAGTGTCTCGTCCTCGCAGTGCTATCAGCTGCGTATTTCACCGTTACTTTAGGAGTCATGATTGCTACTTTCAAAACAAAGGTGTCTGTGCATGGGGCTGGAGTTGGAGGCCCAGGGGCCGCTCTTCTTATTGTGTATGGATGGATTGCTTGGCCTGTAATCATTCTGTGGAGTGCGGTCATCTGGTCTCGGACGACCCTCAAACAACACAGCTGGGCTCAGTCCATCGCAGGCGTCCTACTTGGAATAGTGATAACAGTGCCGACATATTGGCTCTTGTACATTTGGCCCTGAACCGTACAAGGATTGTTCATATGGACTGGCGATACCCCAACAGTGTCAAAACAGACTTGACCACGCAAATCTGTGGGATAAAGACTCAGTGGGTAGAATCATGGAAGGAAGTGTCGAATGTCCGGAATGTGGAAAACGCAGTCGTAGGGGCTCCACCTTCTGCATGGGTTGTGGGAACAGATTACCAAATGGACATGTACCTACGACCTCAGAAGCTAGTGAGGATGTTCTACCAGAGGCTTCTGAACTCGATGATGTTCCAGACCTCGGCGAACCTCCCGCAGAGCTAGAAATCTTACCGGATACTGAGCTCCCGGATGTTGATGAACCTGTAATAGAAGAAGAACCACCTTCAGCGACACCTACATCGCCCGAAGAAGGTCTGTCATGGGAGGTTGATGAGAGGCTTGTTGAATCAACCACTGAAGAAGTGGCTGCACCTGAACCAATTCCTGTGAGCCCACCTGAAGCACCTGCAGGAAGCAGCTCGGATTTAAGTTGGGAAGTTGAGGGCGTGGATCCTGAGATAAAGGTAGGGATGCCGTTCAAAGAAGTTGCGCCACCTCGAGTAATGGCTGAAGAGATAGAAGTCCATCCAGTAGAGGTCTTTGACCATCTGTTTCCAGAAGGCAAGGATGACCCCACGAGAGATGCGGTGACTCACCTGTTCCCTGGCGGGAGGGGTGTAACCTCAAAGGACTTCATTGACACGGTTGTTGGAACACCCAAGAGGATTGCAGTAACGACGCCAATGCCTGAGCTTGATACACCAGACTGCCCCAACTGCGGCTTCTCCATATCTGGTGATGGTTTCGAATACCCTGGCTATGTCTATGAGGCGATGGGTAAGGCAAGAATGGAAGACGGATTTGGGAAACTGGAAGCCAAACAATTCGAACCGGCAATTGAAACATTTGAGATGGCTAAGAAGCTCTTTGAGAGAGCTGCCAATGAGAAATCTATTGCTGATGCCACCAAGATGATAGACGAGGGCTATGACGCAATGGCCAACGATCACTTTGAACAGGCTGAGAATCACAGAAAGGCAAACGAGTACGAATGGGCGATTGTTCAATTCCGAAAGGCCAGAGAATTATACATGTTTTCAACAGATGCCAAGAAAAGGGCGAAGTGTTCGGAAAAGGTTCGTGACTGCTATGTCGAATGGGGGAAAGTCCTTGAAGACGAAGGAGATGCATTAGCAAAGGCTGGCCAGACACGAAAGGCACTCACCAAGTATCAAGAAGCTGCGCAAAGATATAGAGAAGGCGAGGACGACAAGAAGCTCAAGAGCCTAGACAAGAAGATCAGAAAAGCCTAGCTATTGTTTGAAACCCGTCAGTCGCAATATGTTTCCGCGAAATATCAAATCCACATCTTCTTCTGTGTAACATAGCTGCGGACAAAGGGTTTTGACTGCATTATATTGCTCCTCCAGGATGTTGTATCGGAACCCTCTAGGGAAGAACGAGGAGTCAGTTCCAAAGACAATTCTGCATGACCCTCCGGCCTTCATCGCCTTTTCATAAATCTTTGTTATAGTCAAGTCATACGGAAGATAGGTCATCCACATGTTACTGCCACTTGAGTCCACAACTACATTATGCGTCTGGTAGAATAACATCAAAACCTCTCGAAAGAAACCAGCTCCAAAATGAGCAATCATGAAGTTGAGGTCAGGAAAGTCTTGTGCAGGTTTCTGAATATCAAGCGGATTCCCGTATCGAAGATTTGCTTGGTTGCCTATCGTGATGCCAAAGTGAAGTATCACTAGGAGTTTTTGGCGAAGTGCTTCCTCGTAAATTGGATAGACACGATCATCATAAACATGGAAGTCCCATGAACTGGGGTATAGCTTGATTCCTTGGAAACCATCTCTACCCGCACGCTTCACGGTTTCAACCGCGTCCTCTAAAGCTGGATTGACGTTTGCGTATCCCATGAATCGACCAGGATACTTCTTCCGTGTGGTAAGAAATTCATCCCAGCTCTCCGGGCCAATCATCATTCCTATAGCGGATATTCCGTATTTATCAAGCTCCTTAATCCACATCTCTCCAGTGTCCCAGGGTTCGTCGGGCAGGGTGAACTCTCGCATATCGGTCTGAAAGCTGACTCGTTGCCTAGCCCTCTCCAGAACCTCCGGATCTGAGAACCACTCCTTGACTGTATTGTAAGTGATGAAATGAGCATGGCCATCTATGACTTCTATGCCAAGGTCTGACACAACCAACATTATTCCTCCACAATTCACTATAGTAATGTGGCTTGACCAAGTTATAGTCCCTTATGCCTTTTGTCAAATGGGAACTGATGACAGAGCTGGAGATTAAATCCAATCGCCGGTTTCAAGCTTGCGAGGTAGATAGTCATCAGTGAGGTATTCAAAGCTATGGCTTGCGAATGCCTGAATCTCTGCCTTCTCCTTGAGCTTCAACATCAACTTTAGATCCTTCACCCATGCCTTGTTGGCCTGCACGAAAGGTTCGTTGAGCATGTCTCTCACACGCTTGATGTCTGTCGGCTCCATTGGTATCCGAACTGATTTTGGAATGTTATATTCCTCAAGATCACGGCTCAAGACCCCTAGAAGCTTCAACTCAGGAGTAGCAATGAAGGGGGACTCATAGCTGAGTCGCTTGCTACCTCGCAGAAAGACAGAGTATATGTAATGACCATAAGGATCTGAGTCCACCAAGGCGAATGCGGGTATCTCTAGCTCTTTCACAAGCATTCGGAGGAAGGCACGAGTCGCAATGTCACCTGAACCTTTTCCCGTCAAGACAATGCAAGGCTGCCTATTCCAATATTTCGCCTCTGCCAGTCGCATAACTGCTGCGTCTTTCTCAGAGAGGAGGATGAACTCAGCATCGCTTTCCAGAATCTCGACTTGGTCCAAGAAAGGAGTGATAGCCCAACCACCTGTCCCCATCCTAGTCAGGTCAATAGTGTCGCCGCTGTCACGTATTACAACTCTGCCCATCGCGGAACCTCTAGCAGAGGCCACCACATGTATACTGTCTCGAGTCGTGTGTATCATTGAAGCAACATCTTCAATAATCTTGTCACTTCGCTTTTGTTCTCTGAATAGGTTGACATCACTATAGAATACCTCTCGTTTGGTTGCATGCAAATTCGACTTCAGGAGATCGTAGACTATTTCCATGACTCTAGCAGTACGCGTGGCATCAACCACGGAGGCTAGAGAATGGTAAGGCCGGGCGACTGTCTTCATACCAAGTAGTAGCAGGTCTCTTATCTCATCCCAGACAATATTGTCACCTGATCGGCTGGGAATCTCAAACTCAGGTCGTCCAGTCATCATTGCTTCATTAAGAACTTCCATCGCTACCTCTACGAGCTCATTCTGGGTTTGGTCAGAAGTTAAACCTATGACTTCTACTGTTTCCTTGAGAGGTGCAATCTCTTCCTCGGGAAGCTCTCCTGCTTCAATCGCAGCCTTTCGTTTGGCTGCTGCCTTCCACTTCCTCTTCATCTCCTTTTCAAGAGACTTAACCGCTTCAGGGACAGGAAGACCGGACTTCTTCTTCTTTGCCGTACTCTTCCTGGGTGCTTCAACAGCTGGCTCCTGGACCAACTTCTTCGGCTTCTTGGACTTCATTGGCGTGTCGGGCTTTATAGAAGGCTTCTCTGGAGGTTTCTCCTTCTTGGGCGTTGGGGCTTTCTTAGGCTCAGGCTCTTTTTCGGGCGTTGTTTCCTTAGGCTCAGCTTCCTCCTTGGGCTTAGGCTTTGGAGCAATCGTTTCGGATATGGCCATCATCTCGGCCTCACGAACAAGCTCTATTGACGCATCCACCAAAATGGTCGCTTTCTTTAGGCTGAGACCATCAACCACCTTGGCCACAGAGCTTGGCCTGGAGCGCGATAATCTTGCGACTGTGTTGTAGCCAGACCGCTCCAATTCCTTGGCGAGCTTCTCCCCGACGCCAGGCAGATCTGTCAATTTGATTCTTGCCTCAGGGCTTGCATCAATATCTTCAGCATCAGTTTCTCCAGCATCAGTTGGAGGCTCCAAATCAGGAGCAGGAGGTGGCCCACCCTTGACTACTTCCTTTGCGGCAGCGATAAGCTTCTTGGCACCTGGAAGACTGAGTCCATCTACCTTCTTCGCCATGGTTGTAGACCGAGCCCGCGAAATCTTGTCTACGGTATCATAATTGGCAACGATAAGTTTCTCTTCAAGCTTCTGGCCAACACCGGGCAGTACCTTCAGTGATGGTCCTGTATCCGTATCTACAGTTTCAGGAGCTGACTTCTCTGCAGGCTTTTCAGCGGGCTTCTTAGCCGGTTTCTTCTTAGCGGCGGTTTTCTTCGCCTGGGGTTTGACGGCTTCTTTGGCAGACTTCTTTGTGGATTCCTTCGTGGTGGGTTTCTTTGAAGACTTCTTCGCTGGCTTCTTCTTGGGCTCGACAAAATCTCCCAGAGTTTCTTGAACTGTTTCAGTTTGCTCTGATTTCTTCTTTCGGGCCATTAATCACCGCCCTCCGCTGAAACTTCAAGTATATCGTCATCTCCATCTCCAAGAGGGACATCAGCAATGAGGTCGGTACCTCGCGCATCGGTTTCTGTTTCCTCTTGGTCATCGGTGGTTTCAATTCCTGTGATGGAGTCACGTATCTTTCTCGCCACAATTTCTGCATCGAACACTGGTTTCTTCTTTCCGTCATTTGCGATTGCAGCGAGACTCTGTGAGAATTGATCCGCATACATGGCAAGAATGCCCGCACGCTTCGCCTTTCGCTTTGCCGTTTCTCGTCTTGTAATGAAGCGTCTGAATCTTCTACCTGCATCTTCGAGGGCCAACTTAATCTCACGTAGCAGCACTTCATCCTCTGCAAGCGCTTGCTTACTCTGCCCCTTGAACATCACGTGAACGTATGCTCCTGCCACATGGATAAACACCATAATGGGCCCTCGCGGAATGCCATTGTCAAAGGTCTGGACCTTGTAGTTCTTCCAATTCACCGATGCTGTTGCCTTCCAAGTTGCACAGTCACTGTTGTCTCTGAGCTTTGGAACACGGTTCACAAACCGCCACAGGACCATTGGGGCAGAAGTTGCTGGTCTGATACTCCCTCCATAGGCAATACACACCTCTACCGCAAAAGATAGGCCTTTCCCAGAAGTAGGCTTTCTTGTAACTGCTGTAGCGAAATCTGGCTCATAAGCCATGTGTATGGTCTGCTCAAAGACCTCTTCTCCAACTGGGACTACTGTATCAGTTGGTGGTGCAATGTAGTCCTCTCCGGAGAATGACTTGTAGAGCAGTTCTATTTCCATCTTTGACAGGGAATCGGTGGGTGTTTTAGCGCTTAGTGTATCCTGATGCCGCTTCCGCAACTCTTTGTTTGCATTGCCGATGATGGTCTTTGCCTTGTTTCCACTCAACCTCACAAAGGCTTTTGTCAGGAAGCTTCGCAAATCTGGCTCTGGGGATTCACGGAGTAGGTCCTGGAACTCACCGATACGAATGCTTGCTGGATGAGGCTGTGCGTACTTTGGCTCATCAGGAAATTCCTTCACCCTTCTCGGATAAATACGGACGTCCCCATAGGGGTCAATGAAGACGAGTGTCACATGAGAGTTGAGCAGCGATGCCATCTCAACGTAGGTATCAGCATATCCACGCCGATATTGGATATTCAGATAGTTGAGTTTGATATAGGTCCCATGCTCAAAAGGTAGTTCCATGTTGATTGGTCCGCTTACGTACTCCTTTGTGTTTGCAGTTGTCGTGTAGAAGTCTGTAACTGTAGCCTCTGCTACATTGAAACGCTTTGAAATTGTGAAGATGGGCTTCCCAGTTGTATTCTGGGCATCGCTAAAGGCAGATGGAGCGCCGAATCCCTGACTCCCTCGAGTCTGCCTTAGCTTCTCAGATTTGCTTGAGGCGAGATATATGCCATACTTCTCCAAATCGGCCGGAACCATGCCCACTCCATTATCGAAGCATGCGAACTCGTAGACCTTGAATCCCTCTTCATCGTCAAGCGGGACAAGGTCAGGCATCTGAACCTCAGTGAGTTGAATGACGCAGAAGGGCTCTCGTCTGCTAATCAATCCCCTGAAAGGAATCAGAAACTTCCTGAAGGTTGTAAGGCGGTCCTGCAGAGTTTCCCTTCTCCGAGGGGGGATCTCGACTTCCTTGCCTTCCCTCACATCCTTCTCTAGCTGCTTGCTTAGAGCAATTGAATCATGAAGAGTTCCATCAAGCTTTGTACGGATTTCCTCGATATATTTTGGATCCAATTGGTCATCTAGCCGTGGGTGTCGGCTGGCCTTCCACCACCAGCTCTCCACTGCGTCAATCGCATTATCTAGGAACTCGATGGCAAATTGGGTATGTTTGTTTAAGCCAGTTTCAAAGCCCACTAGCTGAGTTCTTTTCCGCATGAACTTGGCAATTGTACCTTGGCGAATATCCCCTGCTCCTGTCGCGACTGGATCCGAGGCCGACTGCTTACGAGGGGCTGATTTCTTCCTCGCCTGGTTGGATTTCTTCTTCTTTGAACTCATGGCTATTCACTCCGTTGAAAGCTGTGCTCAAGCATATTGGTTTAACATTCCCTTACCGACTTATAACCCCAGATAAGGCACAATACGGTGTTTCTTGACTCTCAGGAGTTCCTCTATATCGCATTTATTGTTTTCCCGTCATAATACCCATCTGGGAGGAGTCTAGGGCAGAATATATTGGCTAAGGGTAGGTTTTTCGCCTACCGTGCACATTTGACATCTGAAACACGAGAGGTTGCCGCAAGTGGGAATCCAGCTATTCAGCATTCCGAATATCCCTGAGATTGAGAAAGGAATGGATCTAGCATCTGCAATTCTAAAGTGCCTTAGCAAATCCAAACTTGCATTGAACGCGGGAGACATCCTTGTCATAGCTCATTCCATTGTTTCGAAGGCAGAAGGCAGAGTCGTACACCGCGATTCCGTGCAGATTTCCGGCAGAGCAAAGGAGATTGCAGAATCCAATGGATTTGATCCAGTTCAGGTCGAGCTGGCATTGAGGGAAAGCCGACTCGTGCTAAGGAACCGAGGTGTGTTGATCACTGAAACCGATTCAGGTCTCATTTGCAACTTTAGCGGAGTCGACAAATCAAATGCGCCTCCAGACAGCTTCATCTTGCTTCCAAAAGACCCCGATGCAAGTGCTGCTTCTATTCTAACGAATCTCAAGGATCAAACAGGTCTCGAACTAGCGGTCATCATAACTGATACGCAGGGGAGACCTTGGAGAGAGGGCTCAATCAATATTGCTATTGGATGTGCTGGCATCAATGCGTTCAAGCATAACAGAGGAAAGCTGGACCTCTATGGGAAGCCGCTGCAAAGGTCGATGGTCTGTCAGATTGACGAAATAGCTTCAGCAACAGAACCCTTGATGGGACAAGCAGATGAGGGAATGCCAGTCGTCGTGGTTAGGGGCTACAAATACAGAAGCGGACATGAAACAGCTAAGGACATACCACGAGCAAAAGAGGAAGACCTCTTCAGATGAGAGAAGGTCTGGCTGAATCGCCAGACCTTGCTAGATCTTCAGAAATCAGACTTTCTGGCCGCAACTTCCGCAGAACTTCGCGCCTGCAGGATATGGTTGACCACAGTTTGTACAGAAGCCTCCGCCACCGCCGGTAGATATGGTGACGCTCTCGGTGTGTGCTCCTGCCTGACCACCACCGCCGCCTGCAAGGGGTGCACCACATTTTGAGCAGGCGTTGGCTCCGGATGCATTCCCAGCTCCACAATAGGGACACTTCCCTGCATCTTGAGCAGATGAGATATTAGCCATGATTGAAGGAATGACTCTCTTCTGCTTGAATTTGAAACGGAGATTTCCCCCGGATGTTAGATCAATAATAAGTTCGTTTCCGCTCTGAGCGGCTTGGCTTATGGCAAGGATGGGTATCGCTAGGCTCTCGGTATTACCGTTTGCGTCTTTATTATAAAATGAATCTGAGGTCCATGTGGAAATTGCTGCACCCACTGCAGCAAAGCCTATGCCTCGACCAAGGCTTCTCACTGCTCTACCTCCAACTCCTCCCATTTCTCTGCCTATTCCCTCCAATAAGGCCGCACCTGCCACGGCTCCTGCAAGGGCACCAAACTTCTTTGCGGCACCCCATTTTGACGGCTTCTTTATCCAGACAAGTCTGATATCTGTGAGCTCAATCGAGCCGTCCTCTCCATCAAACTTGACATCCTTCTCTCGGACCATCTTCCGCTCATAGCCCATTGCGTCTAGACCACGGTCCGAATAAGTGACTGTAAGAAACTGTGGACGATCTGACATATTCAATCCTCTGGCGTGTTCTTATATTCTGGCTGTAGGCCTTTATGCAATATCCACATTTGGCGGTATTAATCTTGTCCAGATGGCATTTCCCTATACTAATCAGGGGATTCGAACAACGTTGCCGTTTGCCTAGCCATCATTGACCGCTCTAATCATCTCTTCTTCTCATCATTCATCTGCGCTCTCATCGCTAGAAAGGGAGCGATCATCCGAGTTTCCAGGCCTTGAGCGTTCAGCTCTCTCTCGAATCACCTTATCAGAATCCACGAATCCTTTTGTCAATAGAAAGACGCCGATCACTTCGCCAATATACAGAACATTACCAAACTCTATACCTCCTCTAGCAATAGCACCCGCGACTGAAATCGCGAGGCCACCCAGAGCAATCCAAAGGTTGAATGTGAATCTCGTCTTTAGGAATGAAAAGAATGCTCCGCCGATTAATAGGAATCCGCCAGTCACAGAAAGCATTGGAGAGAAATTCCTGACATGTTGGGCCATAGCATGACCTGCCACTGCGATTCCAGCAACAAACGCATCTGTATCAACCACAGCAACAGCTGCATATGCTCCCATCCACAATGTCAATATAATTGCAAATATGATGTAGATGTGACCATGAAGCATCTTCTTCCTGTTTGGCTGCATGTTCCTGCCAAATATAAACGCCAGCACAACCAAAACGAAATATGTACCAATTCCTGCAATGGGATACTCCATAGATCCAAAGACCAGTGCCGAATAGTCGGTTATGGAACTCAACGTCATCATCCATGAGAATAAGGCTATGATTCCAATGAGGATGGCATCAATTGCCAATAAGCCCTTGGTGGAGAATACGTTCTTCGCTAGAATAAGGTAAAGCGCCCCGGCCCCCATTATTGCGACTTGTGAGGCAGATAGGACAAGATATACCCGATAGACTGGAACACTCCAGCCCAGAAACTCTGAGATTGCTTCGAAGGCTGCAGTGACAGCGAACATGACTAAAGAGATGAACCACAGTAGCTGGTAAATTCTCCTTCTTCTTCTCCATTGTTGAAATACCAAATAGGTGAAGATTGTTGCTACAATTGTGGTGATTACTGGGAATAATGACATAAGTGTCGCCATCTTATCACCTCTAAGCTATTTGCGCGTACCCTGTTAACTGATGGTCGATTCTTGTCTGAAATAAGACTAACGATGGAGGACGAGAATCAACCTCCAACTCGACTCAGCAACAGACATATTACCCACCTATTGCCGAGCCAAAAACAGACTAACCATCAGTAAGAGGTTGAAATTATGGAGATTAAGAAGATTGCAGTTCTGGGTGCAGGACAAATGGGGAATGGTATTGCTCAGGTTTGTGCTCAGGCTGGATACGAGGTGAAGATGAGAGACATCGACCAGAAGTTCATTGACAAGGGGATGGCAATCATAAAGAAGAATCTTGAGCGGGGGCTCAAGAAGGGCAAGATTACTCAGGAGGAGATTGATGCAACCATAGGAAGGATTGAGGGTGTTCTTGACCTGAAAGACGCTGTCAAAGATGCAGATCTTGTTATCGAAGCAATTCCTGAGATTGTGAAGCTCAAACTTGATACATGGAAAGAAGTCGACGAGGCTGCTCCAAAGCATGCGATCTTGGCCTCCAACACTTCTAGTATCAGCATTACTCAAATGGCTGCCGTCACCGAGCGGCCAAATCTATTCATCGGCATGCACTTCTTCAATCCAGTCCCCGTGATGGGGCTAGTGGAGATCATTAACGGCCAAGCAACCGATGAATCGACTGTTAAGGTCATTGAGGAAGTTTCTGCCAAGATTGGGAAGGAAACCGTATTGGTCAATGAAGCACCAGGATTCGCGGTCAATCGCTTGCTGGTTCCGGCGCTGAATGAGGCAGTATTTGCAATCCAAGAAGGTATTGCGACTGTCGAGGACATGGATAAGGCAATTCATCTTGGACTCAACTGGCCTATGGGACCTCTTACTCTTGCTGATTTTGTTGGCCTTGACACGATGCTCTACATATCTGACTACTTTGTGGATGAGTTCAAAGACAGCAAGTACAGAGCACCTGCATTGCTAAGAAAAATGGTTCGTGCAGGTTGGTTGGGTAGAAAATCTGGCAGGGGGTTCTACGACTATTCTGGCGAAAAGCCAGTTCCCAATAGATTCTAGCCCCCGATTCGGAGTGGCCTTCACAAGGTCACTCCTGCCTCTATCTATGTGGCAACATTAATAGTGCCAAGACTTCGTCATTAATTGTGAATCTCTATGAAATTCAAGGAAACAAAGTATGTTGGCTTCGACGGCATGCGGATGTTTATGGCATCTTGGATACCTGATAACGAAAAGCCTCGTGCATTGATGATTGCGATTCATGGACTGGGCAGCCATGGAGTGGATTTGGCTACAATTGGGGAGTTCATGGCCGAGAAAGGGATCGCAGTTTTTGCGCCTGATATGAGAGGCTTTGGCCATTTCGAAGGGCAAAAGGCGCATGTGATGCGTTTCAGTGAATACATAGAGGACATTCAGAATCTTGTGATGCAGGTCAAGGACAGGTTTCTGAACAGGATCACCTTTCTGTTCGGAGCATCGCTGGGCGGACTCATGGTTCTTCGATATGTCATGGCATACCCCAGGACCGTTGATGGAATCCTGTTGCAGTGTCCAGCAGTGGCACAGACTCTGGACATAAGCCCTGTGAGGAGGTTCTTTGCGAATATCCTCTCTCTTCTGAATGTGAAAAGGTATTTTGAGGGCGATGTCGATTTGGCTGATGGCTCTCGCAGTCCAGAGGTCATCAGGCGGCATGAGACAGATCCCCTAAGAGTATATGGCGTTACACCAAGGTTGGGGATAGAGGCGCTGAAGGCTTCTGAACAGACCTTCAAGGAAGGAGAGAGGATCACTCTTCCTGTCTTCTATCAGCAAGCGGGAGAAGATAAGCTGATTTCTCCTGAGAGAAGCAAGGAGTTCTTTGAATCGATTGCATCCAAGGACAAGACGCTCAGGATGTATGACGGGCTCTATCATGAGCTTCATGAGGAACCTGAGAAGGACATGGTCCTGGCCGATATGTATGGATGGTTACAAAAGCGTCTGCCTTCCTAGTCCGCATTCTCTCTCCTGTGTCCGAAGATAATATGGGGCGGTATCAACAAAGCTGGGAGACAAGTCAAAAGGATGATTCCCCAGTCGACTACGTTGAGAGGCATAGTCCCGAAGAGCGGCCACATGAAGGGGACATAGACAGTGGCTAGAGTCAGGAGGACTGAGAGTGCCACTGCACCCAAGAGCGCTTTCGAGCCGGTAATGTGAGTCTTCCAAACAGGACGATATTCATCCCTGCAGTTCCACACGAATAGTAGCTCAAATGTCACCACACTCACAAATACTGTCGTACGAGCATGAGTCAGAATATTGTTCCAAGGTGCGATTTCCCAGTTGACAAGGGGTCCCGTTACACCAGGGATCCAACCACCATCGACTGTTAGAGCCAAAAGAAAGACGGAAGCTGAAGCGAGGAAAGCGACAAAGCCTGCAATGACCACGAACATGATCATCCCCCGGTCCATCATTTTCTTTCCAGGCTTTCGCGGTGGCCGATCCATAACACCCTCTTCAGGAGGGTCAACGCCTAGAGCTAAGGCCGGGAAACCGTCAGTGGCGAGATTGAGCCAGAGTATCTGGATAGGCGTTATTGGCAAAGGCAACCCTATTAGCACGATGGTAAATATGAGAAATATCTCATCAAAGTTCGCCGCCAAGAGGAATCGGACAAATTTGCGGATGTTGGAGTATATCTCTCGCCCTTTCTCTACAGCTTTTACAATGGTCGCGAAGTTATCATCTGTGAGGATGACATCGGATGCCTCCTTTGTGACATCCGCTCCGCGGACTCCCATGGACACGCCAACGTCAGCTGTCTTCACTGCGGGAGCGTCATTGACACCATCACCTGTCATTGCGACTACTTCATTATGAGACTTAAGCGCACTCACAATCTTGAGCTTATGATCAGGCGAAACCCTAGCATAGACATCTATATCACGAACTACATTCCTGATTTCTTCATTAGACATCTGCTCCATCATTGCGCCAGTTACGACAGTAGCATCTCGCTCGATCAAGCCCACCTCAATGGCTATCGCTCTGGCGGTCAGCTCATGGTCGCCGGTAATCATGATTGGTCGTATGCCCGCATGCAGACAGGTCCGGATTGCTTCAGACACCTCGCCTCGAGCAGGATCTATCATTCCCACAAGACCTACGAAGATCAGATTTCGTTCGACTTCCTCTGGATCCCACTCTTCGAGCTCTTCATCGAGGCGACGATAAGCGAATGCAAGTACCCTAAGAGCATTAGCTGCAAATCCCGCACTTATGGCGAGGATGGTCTCACGGTTTCTCTCAGTCAAGTCGCAAAAGGCATCATGCTCATACCCCTTGTCACAGAGTGGGAGAAGAATCTCTGGTGCACCCTTGGAGAAAGCCCAGATAGCCCCCTCCTGGTCTCTGCATATAGTAGTCATCCGTTTGCGCGTGGAGTCGAATGATATCTCTGAAATCTCTTGATACTTTGAGCGAGTGTCTTCAAAGGAGATTCCCGCTTTTTCAGCGACCACCAGAAGAGCCCCCTCTGTAGGATCGCCCACGATGGACCAATCATCAGAACCTAATGGGCCAGGTTGTAGAAGAGAGTTCGTACACAACTGACCGATTTCAAGAAGTCGCGACGTGTGTGGATCTGCCTTTGCGTCGAACACAGTGCTAGCTCTGTAAAAGCCACCAACGCGATTGTAACCGACTCCGGTGACATTGATTGTTATGCCATTCGTGAAGAGTCTCTTAACAGTCATCTCATTCTTCGTGATTGTACCAGTCTTGTCCGAAGCTATAACAGTTGTTGATCCAAGCGTTTCGACAGAAGGCAGTCGTCTGACTATAGCATTGCGGTCAACCATCATTTGCACGCCTATTGCCAGAGTGATAGTTACCACTGCGGGAAGCCCTTCAGGTATAGCAGAAACTGCAAGCGCAATTGCTGCCAACAGTGCCTCTATCGGATTTGAGGCAACACTTGATAACAACTCAGCTGCGAATACAATGATGCAGAGTGCAATGACCAGTAGCCCCAGTTTCTTTCCCAGATCCGCCAGGTCTTGCTGGAGTGGGGTCATGCCCTTCTCACTCTCTTGAACCATCTCTGCGATTTTGCCGAATCTTGTTTGCATCCCCGTGGCAATAGCAATTGCCTGACCCTTGCCCGATACAATCGTGGTGCCTTGGAAGACCATGTTCTTCAAGTCGCCAACAGCTGGCGAAATCAGACTTAGAGGATCAGTCACTTTTCTAACAGCCAGTGACTCGCCCGTGAGGACAGCCTCATCAGCGGAGAGACCCACTGCATAGGAAACTCTGGCATCAGTAGCAACCTTGTCTCCAGTTTCAAAGCCAAGCAAATCACCTGGAACGACATATCGTGAGTCAATCTCCTTCCATAGTCCATCGCGTTTTACTCTTGCCCGGGGTGCGGCCATTTCCTTGAGGGCGTCTAGCGCTTTTTCTGATCTATATTCTTGTACGAACCCAAACACAGCATTGAAGACTACAATAGCTCCAATTACAATTGCATCAATAAAGCCCGATTCGCCTTCGTGGGAGAATAAACCAGTTATGATAGAAATCGCAATAGCGACGATGAGTATCAATACCATTGGATCGGTGAACTGCCTTAGAAACATGACAATGGGATTTACAGTACCGGTTTCAATGAGCTCATTATACCCGAATTCCTCGATGCGCTGAACAGCCTCTTCCTCGGTCAGCCCGTCTGTTGTCGTTTCGAGCGCTTTCACTATGTGCTCGAGGTCGTTATTGTACCATTGACCTTCAACCATTTTGTGGACTCCACAGCACCCGCCGAGTTAGCATTCTCCCTCGTGGCTGACTAGCGCCCTCCATGTAGGGAAAAATACCTTTCGGCATGTCACAAAACTACATGTAGTCTTATTCGAAAACATTAAGAGATTGACGATTCCAGCAGCAGCCGTTCAGACGAAAGGTGAAGAGCTGTGCCTGATGAGAAGGAACCGACTGAGGAGAAGGTTGAGGAAACGGCAGGAGAAAAGGCTACCCCAAAATACCGTTTCAAGTGCATGGAGCAGAAATGCACAACACGTGATTGCCATATTCGACCACATGTCAACGTGACATTTGGAGATCTTAGTAGATGGACAATACAGGGCTATATTGCCAATATCATCGGCGGACTATCAATAATCCCTCCAGAGAAAGAAACCGATCCGATGACAATTGAAACCAAGAGAAAATCGTTGAAGGACGAATCAGAAGGAACCGCATGTATCTTCTTCGATGATGAAGCAAATGGCTGCATCATTAGATACTCTCGTCCCATTTCCTGCAGAACATTTCCTCTGGAGTATAATGGAACCAAGTACTACCTCAGCAGCAAAAACTGCCCCGGAATCGGCCAAGGTGATGTAACAAAGGACGCACTCAAAGAGGCCAAGGAGCTTGCAGAACAGGACTACGAGGAAAGAGTGGAAACAATAACGACACTTCCTGCTGCATACTCGCTTGTCATGGAGCCCATGATTAGACAATCCGCCGAAGCCATGGAAAGAATGTCTGAAGATGACAGAAAGCAGATGGAAGAACTCCTCTCAAGAACTAGAGAATCGCCTGCAGACGATAAAGACTCCGATTAGCCTTCAATAGTTGCTAAATCTCTAGGCATATAGGTCAGAAGCTCTGGATCTTTTTCTGTCACACAGACCAAGTCTTCGATTCTCACTCCAAATTTCCCCTCGAGGTAGATTCCTGGCTCAACACTGTGTGTCATTCCACGCTTGAGTTCGGTCGAGTTTCCTCTCACAAGATAGGGCGGCTCATGGACTTCTAGTCCAATGCCATGCCCGAGTCTGTGGGTGAAGTATTCCCCATAACCAGCTTCTTCAATTACTCTTCTAGCAATTCCGTCAGCAGCACCGCAAGCCAGCCCTTCGCTTATTCTCTCAATAGCCTCCTGCTGAGCCTTCAGAACAATGGAGTAAATCTTTCCCTGCTCAGCAGATGGAGAGCCCACAACTCCAACTCGAGTCATATCTGTATTATAGCCCTCCACGATGCATCCGCAGTCCATCAGGACCATATCGCCTTTCTTGAGCTCGCGAGACCCGGCTGATGCGTGAGGCAATGCGCTATTCTCGCCAAATTGAATTGCAGAAAAGGTAGAAATGGCTCCTAGCTTGGTTATTTCAGCTCGTACCATTTGCTGCACCTCTAGTTCTGTCATTCCCAACTCTGCTTTGTTGAACGCTTTTAGCACGGCATCACTGATGATCCTTCCAGCTTTCCTCATTGGTACAAGCTCATTTTCTTTCTTAGAGAGCCGCATCTCATCAATAAGTGGTGTCAAGGATGTTTGTCCTTTTATTCCGCCAACGGCATTCTCAAGAGACCAATAGATGCCAAGTGGTAGGGTTTCCTCGAAAGCGACTGATTTCTTGCCCTCAATGGGACCAATTGTATTTGCGACAACTCTGTATGGGTCTTCATCCTCAGCCCAGGGCAGAATTTCCTTGATCCATGTCTGTTCAGCAAGTGTAGAAACCTCAAATGCGGGTGCTATAATCTGGGGATCTCTATCGGGAGCCACAACAAGCGCAATAAGCCGCTCAGACAATTCCCGACGAATCCCTGTAAGATAAAGGAAAGCAGCAGAGGGAGCCATAATTCCGAAGTCCATGTTCTGTTCTTCAAGGAATGCAGTGACTCGCTTCATACGTTCTATGTACACTTTGCTATCGAGCATTTTTTGACGCCCACAACTGAGAAGTGAACATCCACGACTGGTATTAACGATGACGGTCTTGGTCATGAGAACTAGAGTTAAATGCAGGTCGCGTGGCTTCAGACCCTCCAAGGTGTGAAACAATGGAGGATGTGGTGGATGCGAGCTTATCAAAGAAGAAGCTTCCACCAAAGGTCTATGCTGTTGGAGCAATGACACAGTTTGCAGTTGGATTGTATCAGCCATTTCTGCAAGTGTACGTAATTGATATGGGTGCAACTCTAGGACAGCTTGGACTCTTCCGGAGCGTTGGGAGTGCTGCGCCAAATGCACTTCAACCAGCTTGGGGAGCACTATGCGATAGAATTCGAAGAGCAAAGGCGTTTGTGGTATTTGGCACATTCACAGGCATGATAATGGTGCTGATGTTTCTGTGGGCTGGCTCACCCAGTGAGATGATTGTGCTCTATGCAATTCAATCAATTCTTTTCAGCATGCAAATCCCCACGTGGCAATCTCTTCTCGGGGGACTTATGGAGGAGGAGAATCGAGGCACTGAATTAGGTAGACTTGGCGTGGCAGTAAATGTTGCGGCGCTCTGTGCAACGCTTCTTTCAGGATTCATCGCCGGATTTCCCTTTCTCATATCATTAATCCGGGGATTCTTTGGAGATCTTGGCCTAATCCTATTCCCTGCTGTTGAATCTTGGAGAGAAGCATACTATATACCCTTCTATCTTACCGCAATAGTTGGTATTCTGGCATCAATTGCCGCATTAACGATTCAAGAAGGAGAGCGTGAGAAAGAAGGAGAAGCTAGATTTCCGAATCTACTGAATATTGCGACTCAACCAGGAGACTTCAGAAGACTCTGGGTAATCTCAATCCTATTCTCGTTCTCCATGTCAATAGCATGGCCTTACTTCATGGTTGTACAAAGAGAATGGCTTGGAAATACGAATCTAGAGGTGGCGATAGCCTCAGTGGTTATGACTGCTACAACGGTTATTTTCACAATGCCTATGGGGCAGCTGAGTGACAGAATAGGAAGAAAGCCTCTCATTGTGATAGGAAGGAGTCTGCTCTTCTTGGTCCCGATTCTCTATGCTTTTGCATCGAATGTGTACATCATTTATATTGCAAACGCGTTGGCTGGTTTTTCGGTTGCGTCTAGTTTCAACTCAATCACTGCATACATCTATGATGTGGCTCCTGAGGAAGAGAGAAGTTCCCATCTAGCAGTTTTCAACACACTAGCTGGAATAGTGTATTTCTGTGGTTCCCTTTTCAGCGGAATTGTGGGTGATTGGATATCAATAGGAACAAGCCGATATTTTGCTGTTTTCACCATGCTTCTGTTAAGTGGAGTGATGCGGCTCTTTTCATCTTCTCTCTATGTCTTTTTGCGTGAGCCCAGAGAGTATTCTTCCAATATGAGGATGGAAATAAGGTCATGGATTCTGCGCCGAAGATTCGATAGAGACATTGATTGAAACAGACATACCTAAGGACGTTAAGGCAGAAGTTGCTTGACACTGCCAGTGGGGCTTGCGTTTGTCGAAGAGGAACCTCAGTTTTGAGGATACTTTGAAGGTGTAGATCAGAAGAGGTCTTCTCCAATACGCGGTCCTAGCCATCGTCAAGCGCCATCAAGAAGGCATCCATGGATATGGGATCCTACGTGAGCTTGAAGAGCGTATCGATGGACTTCTTGAATGGGATGTCAGAGCATGGCAAGCCGGAGAATCATTTCATTTTGGAATCATTGAAACTGAATAGGCAATCCTAAAGAGTCCGTAAAGCCATAGACCGAAATATGACCATCAAGACTATTTACTTTGATGAGGCTTCATCAGAACACACAGAAATGGTATTCGAAGCTGTTGAAGCATTTCTTAGGGAACACGAGGAGATTAGGAGAATAGTTGTAGCAACAACAACTGGTGCCACTGGGGCGGCCGCAGCAAAAAGATTCTCTGAGCGTGAAGTCATCGTTGTTTCTCATCATACTGGGTTCTCAGCTCTCAATGAGAATGAGATTGGCGATGCTGAAAGAATGGAAATTGAGAAAAGCGGGGCCCAACTTCTCACCGCAACTCATGCGTTTGCAGGAGTTGCTAGAGGAATCAGAAAGCATGTTGGAACGTGGACACCGACCGAGATGATAGCGTTGGCGTACAGAACCTTCTGTGAAGGTACGAAGGTCTGCGCAGAGATAGCGATGATGGCAGCAGATGCAGGTCTTGTTAGAGTTGATGAGGATGTAGTCTGTATTGCTGGTACTAGTTTTGGAGCGGACACTGCATGGCTTGTCAATCCTGCAAATACAAATAGATTCCCAGAATTGAAGATGAAGGCATGCATATGCAAGCCTTTGACGTTCTAGTCAAATATGTCCTCAAACTTCTTCAGGTACTCTTTCTGTTCTTTCGATAGCTTCTTTGGTATTTTTATCGAAATCCTCACCAGTTGGTCACCTAAGCGACCGTCCTCAGTTTGAACACCCTTACCCTTCATCCTAAGGACAGTGCCACCCCTTGTCCCTTTGTTTATCTTCATCTTACTCAAGCCGCGCATGGTCGGTACATCCATTTCTCCGCCCATAACAGCAAGCGAGAATGGAACCTCAGTTTCCATGTAGACATGGAGACCCCGCCTAACAAAAATCTCGTGAGGCTCAACTGTGAACATTAGAATTAGGTCGCCATAGGGCCCGCCTCTTTGTCCGGCACTACCTCCTCCCTGAATTCTAATACCTTGCCCGTCCTCTACTCCGGGAGGAATGGGAATCTTGATCTCACGTCTGTCCTTCTGAAGCCCAGAACCGCGACATTCAGAGCATGGTGAGTCTATCACTTCACCTTGGCCACCACAGGTGGGGCAGGTCTGGGAAACCGTCATGAACCCACCCATGGAACGCATCACCTGCCCTCGTCCTCTGCAAGAAGAACATGTCCTGGGTGAGGAACCAGGACTGGCACCGCTACCTTTACAGGTTTCACAGTGGATCTGTCTATTGAATGCTATCTCTTTCTCAACCCCAAAGAAAGCCTCTTCGAAAGTGAGAGGGATTGTGAGTCTGAGTGTCTGACCAGGAGGAGGGCCTGCTCGCCCTCGTCTACCCATACCAAAGTCGCCGAAGCCAAATCCTCTGAATATGTCACCAAAGATATCACCAAAGCCACCCATGTCAATACCTTGAAAGTCAGCAGTGCCATATCTGTCATAATTCGCTCGCTTCTCAGGGTCGCTTAGGACCTCGTATGCCTCATTAATGCCTTTGAAGATATCCTCAGCTTTGGCATTGCCAGGATTTCGATCCGGGTGATACTTCTTGGCAAGACTGCGATATGCTTTCTTGATTTCGTCCTGTGTCGCGCTCCTGCTCACACCAAGACGTTCGTATAGGTCATCCGAAGCCAAATAGTACCACCATTATTGAGGTTAATCGAGGTCCTCGAAGTCTACATCGACGACATCTTCAGAGTCCTCTTCAGTCTTTTCAGTAGTTCCGCCAGCCGCCTGCTGACCGAAGGCCGCTCCCATCTGGCTTGGATCGAATCCCGCTCCACCAGGTCCCTGTTGCCCATAGGCTTTCTCTGAAATCTTGTATAGTACCTGCTGCACTTCCTCAGTCCCAGACTTCATCTTTTCATAGTCCTCAGATTCAATAGCTTTTCTAAGCTCGGCCGATTTCGATTCGAGTTCCTTCTTTAAATCATCAGGGACTTTGTCACCGAGGTCCTTGACTAGCTTCTCTCCCTGCCATATAATCTGGTCGGCTGCATTCAAGGTGTCTGCCTGCGCCTTCCGCTTTGCATCATCCTCAGCATATTCTTCAGCCTCTTTTACCATGCGTTCTACGTCGCCATCAGATAGATTTGTTGTCGCTGTGATTTCAATAGACTGCTCGTTGCCGGTCGCCAAGTCCTTTGCGGTGACTTGCACAATGCCGTCAGCATTGATGTCAAACGTCACCTCTATCTGCGGAATGCCACGTGGTGCGGGAGGAATCCCAACGAGCTGAAACCGACCCAGTGTCATATTGTCCTTCGACATGGGTCTCTCACCTTGTGTGACATGGATATCAACGGCAGGCTGATTGTCGGCTGCTGTGGAGAACTTCTTGCTCTTACGCGTGGGTATGGTTGTGTTTCTTTCGATAAGAGGAGTAGCTACACCTCCGAGAGTTTCAATACTCAGTGTAAGGGGTGTCACATCAAGAAGAAGGATGTCAGTTTCGCCAGTAATTACACCTGCCTGTGCTCCAGCTCCCAATGCTACGACTTCATCAGGATTAATGCTTTTATCGCCTGCCTTCCCAAAGATTGCGCGAACAGCTTCCTGAATCATCGGCATTCGAGTCGCCCCGCCAACAAGCAGAATCTTGTTAACCTGCTCAGCTTCCATCTTTGCATCTGATAGGGCTTGACGAATAGGACCAATGGTAGCCTGCACTAGATCATCAGTCATCTTCTCAAGTTGCGACCGATTTATTTCTACGTCAATATGCTTTGGGCCACTTTGATCTGCTGTTATATAGGGCAAGTTAATCGTTGTCTTTGTGACAGTTGACAGCTCAATCTTCGCTTGCTCAGCAGCGTCTCTTATCCTCTGCATAGCAGAGAGGTCCTTTGTAATATCCATACCAGTTTTCTTGTTGAAGTCTTCAACGACCCAGTCAATGATGCGCTGGTCCCAGTCATCCCCGCCCAGGTGGGTGTTTCCGCTGGTTGAAAGCACCTTGTAAACATCTTCTCCGATGTCAAGAATGGACACATCAAAAGTGCCACCCCCTAAGTCATACACAAGAACGTTGATTTCTTCACCTTTATCAAGATTATAGGCCAATGCGGATGCAGTTGGTTCATTGACAATGCGAAGTACATCAAGTCCTGCTATTCTACCAGCGTCCTTTGTGGCTTGTCTCTGACTGTCATTGAAATAGGCTGGGACTGTAATCACTGCTTGCTGAACAGACTCGCCAAGGAACGCTTCAGCATCCTTCTTCATCTTTGTGAGAATCATAGCTGAGATTTCTTGGGGGGAATACTCCTTGTCGCCAATCTTAACCTTGTAGTCTTGTCCCATTTTGCGCTTGATGGATCGCACCGTACGTTCTGGCATTGAAACCGCCTGGCGCTTCGCAAGCTCGCCCACTACAATCTCACCTTTCGGGGTGATTCCCACAACTGAAGGAGTCAATCGACCTCCCTCTGCATTTGGAATAATGGTCGGCTTTCCGCCTTCCATATATGCAATACCGCTATTCGTGGTCCCAAGATCAATTCCAACAACTTTGGCCATCATTCATCACCGTTATTCTTCGATTCTTCATCAACTGTATCGTCTTGACCCTCCGAATCTGGAGGGAGTTCATGCCGGTTCACGACAACAAGCGCTGGTCTCAGTACTTTCTCCTTCAACATGTATCCCTTCTGGAATACATCTACCACTGAGCCATCAGGCTTGTCAGCATCGTTCGCGGTCCCCACAGCATGTTGGTAGTAAGGATCAAAGGGCATTCCCATAGATTCCTTGGGTTTGACACCTTCCCGTTCTAGCAGGTTCCTGACTTGCTTCTCTATTGCGCCAACACCTTCCCTTGCGGCTTTGGGATTCTTAGAGAAGTCAACTTCGAGCGCTCGTTCAAGGTTATCATAGACCTCAAGAACTCTCAGTAGGATTCCTTCAGAAGCGAATTTCGCAGCCTCACTGAAGCGGTTTTCCATCCGCTTGCGGTAATTATCAAATTCAGCCTGCAAACGCTGAAGTTTATCGAAAAGCTCCTCAGATTTCAAATCCGCTTGCTCAATCTCATCATCCTTCGATGTAGGAATGAGCTCGAAGTCCTCCTCTTCGTCCTCAGCGGTCAAATCGACTTCTCTTGGCTCATTTTCACGCTCGCCCTGCATTCTTCGCAGTTCCACCTATCAACTACTTGTTCTCAAACTCAAACAGGTGCTTCTGGGGCTGGAATCCATAAGGTGATAGAGAGAAATGTCTATACCTCACCCCGGCTGTCGGCCGTCTTTCCATTTTCGAAGAAAAACTTTTCGAACTGACCGAAAACGCCTTTTAGGCCAAGCGTTTGATGAAGTGCCATGGCAAGCAAAGAAGACCTCCAGCAAGCAATTGATCACATCAAAAAGGCTGAACGCATTGTTGCACTAACCGGCGCTGGAATCAGTGTCGATTCAGGAATCCCGGATTTTCGCTCAGAGGGCGGTCTCTGGGAAAGATACGACCCTCATGAATATGCCACCTACGATTCATTCCTAAGGAATCCCGAGAAATTCTGGCAGATGGGACAAGAACTAGCTGAAGTAATTCTAAAGGCAGAGCCTAATGCCGCCCATATTGGACTTGCAAGACTAGAAGAGACTGGTAAGCTTAGCGGAATCATTACATCGAACATCGACAACTTGCACCAGTTGGCAGGAAGCAAGAAAGTCATAGAGCTGCATGGTAATTATCTACGAGCCTATTGCATGAACTGCGGAATGCAATATATAGGAGAGGAAATTCATCGACGTGTGGCAGAGGGCGAGATTCCACCAATATGCGACCAATGTGGCGGGGTCCTGAAGTCTGAAGCAATCTTGTTTGGCGAGCCTCTTCCTGAAACGCCCATGCAAGAGGCCATAGAAATGTGCCGCTCTGCGGACCTGATGCTAGTAATTGGCGCAAGCCTGACAGTGTTTCCTGTTGCTTTTCTTCCACAACTAGCCAAGAATGAAGGAGCCAAAATCATAATTGTCAATCTGACAGGTACGAATAAAGATCACATGGCCGACTTGGTACTTCGAGGTAGGGCATCCGATATTGTACCTGCAATCACCAACATCTAGACTGGTGGGAATGCAAGATATGAGTAAGCCCCAAGCAAGCCTGGTAGAAATATCACTGCCATAAATATTGTTATCAATCCTAAGAGATGTTTGTTCTTGTCCATTAGCCAGAGACCCAAGTACGAATATCCATAGGCAATAACACATGCTGTGAATCCCATCACAATGGTTGAGATTGGAGGGATCGCTATTGCAAGAAAGCCACCCACTGTGGTCCATAGGATACCGATGTTGAGTATCACAAAGAAGCCTCTGACCGCCAGATAGATGATTATTGCTATGAACAGGCCAATCTGTGAGAAAGTCAAGCGCGCGGAGAGGATTGGTGCATTCATTGCGATTCACATTCTTGGAAAAATGCTGGGCAAATAGCCTTTTCTCCCGGATGCGAATCCCTTAAACGAAGGTGCATATCCCAACTTCTCGCTTTGAAAACGAATATACCATGGAAAATTGCAAGTCTAGGACAGCTTTCCATTCTAATGGAGGTTAGTTCCCCCAAGCCAGGAAATGTGAGCAGGCTTAGAAGATTCTCTGACACTGGATACCGACATTTTCTAGCCAGTGCATCTCTCGCCTCCAGGGGCTTGTATTTAGCAGCATCAAGAGGGCAAGAACTAGCCGAGGAGATTATCAGTCCGGAAGATGTGAAAATCGGCAGCATCATCCACGAGTTTTCCAAGGATGTATTTTCTGGTTTGAATCAGCGGAATACGATCTTTGGATCCATTCTTCTACATGTGCCACTCGTCATCGCGGCTGGAGCAACCATTGCCGCCTCAAAGAAATTCGTTTCAAGCGAGATGAGCTCCTGGATCAGACGAATTATTGACAGTACAACATGTGAAGATACAATTGATCTCTATAGAGCATTCCATCTAATCCTACCAGGAGGGCAATTGAGCAGGGCAGATGCTACTTGGACTGAGCTTCACGACAGATTTGATGTCGAGAATCCTGAGGTGTTTGACAATATTAGAGAAGACAACATGACTCTGCGAGATCTCTTCAAAATGTCAGCCAATGTTGATCCCATTTCTCGAGAATGGTCAGAATATTATCAGGGCATTCTCGGTCAGGTCTTTCCTTACTTGGATGAAGTGGCCAAATGTCTTGAGGACTTAGAAGAAGGCATCGTTAGAACATTCATCTGGCAATTATCACGGGAACATGATGGGCTTATCCTGAAGAAAGCGGGGATTAAGAGAGCTGAACAAGTCAGATCTCTCGCTGAGAGAATTGTTGGAAATGGCATGAATGGCATAGAGAGTGAAGACTTACTCGCGCATCTAGATGATGAGTTGAGAAAGGAAGGAAATCTTCTAAACCCCGGCACAACAGCGGATTTTGTGTCAGCAGCGATTTTCTGCAAGCTTGTTGCAATGGAGTTTGGAAAGACCTAGCCTAGAATTCCACTAAACAAAATCGCTGCAAGAATAAATAGCAGGATTGCAGATGGCAAAGTCATTGCCTTCGCTTCGAGCCGTTTTACCTCACGAACTTCTTTACTTGGGCCGAGTTGATACGATACAATGAGGATAATTCCCAAAACGACCAGCAGAGAAACAATTCCTTCGTGCGCCATGTCAATGCATCCAGGGCGGAAATTCAGTCCTCACTATTAACTCTACTTGAATGTTTTCGATGACCGAGAATCTCAAACTCAACAAAAGGCAGAAAAAACGGGCAGGGTCCTACTATTACCTGAGAACCTGACGGAATACATGCTCGAACCTCATTCGAAGCTCTCTGGCTCTCTCTACATCGGCCAGATAGAGGGGCTGCCTCATATCTTGGAGGTTTGGGATTTTTCTGCAGAGTCTCTGCCCCATCAACTTGCGTAGCGCAAATGAAACTGTTCGCGGAGCAAGATCCACTCGGGTGGATATGTCTTTAGGGGTCAGAGGACCATCATGCGTCAGCTTGTCGAGGATTATAATTGCACTTCTTGGTAGCTCTAAGGACATTGTTCACCACTCGCCCTCTTTCGGGCTATAACCTTCCACGACATATATTCTCTCTACGCAATATAAGACAATAGTTCAAAGCAGAATGCTCCATCTTTGAGTAGTTACTCTACTACAAATCCGGCGGATCTTACGTGACAATAATGGAGAAAGTGTGGTAACAAGGGAGTATTCAAGTGGAGGATAGTCGAAGTCGAATTATCATCAAGACAAAGAGAATCCGAGTAATCCAAAATGAGAGATCGTGTATTTGTAACTAGAAGAATACCGGAGGATGGTCTAGAACAGATAAAGGCGAATTTTGATGCTATTGTCTGGACCGAGAATCAACCACCATCAAAGGCTGAAATAATCAAGGGTGCTCAAGGGTGTAAGGGACTTGTCACACTCCTCTCAGACCCAATTGATGCTGAGCTGATGGATTCCCTTCCTAGCCTGAGAGTTGTTGCACAATGCGCCGTGGGCTATGACAACATCGACGTTCGAAACGCGACTGAAAGAAATATTGCTGTCACGAACACACCAGGGATTCTCACAGAAACAACTGCAGACCTAACCTGGGCTCTAATCCTAGCTGCATGTCGAAGGGTTCCCGAGGCCGATCGATACGTGAGGAATGGCCATTGGAGAGTTGCATGGGATCCTATGATGCTTCTTGGAAGGGATATCTTCGGATCGACACTTGGAATCATAGGAATGGGTCGAATAGGCACTGCTGTAGCCCGACGGGCATCTGGATTCTCGATGAAGATACTCTATCACTCCAGGTCCAGGAAGAAGGAGATTGAGTCTGAATTGGACGCTTTGAGAACAGATCTAGAAACACTTCTTCGCGAGTCAGACGTTGTTTCCGTTCACGTTCCCTTGACAGATGATACCCGAGGGATGATTGGAATCGACGAGTTGCAGATGATGAAGCCGTCTGCAGTGCTAGTGAATACCTCAAGGGGTCCGGTGATTGATGAGGACGCTTTGACTCAAGCGCTGGAAACAGGATTGATTGCGGGTGCGGGTCTTGATGTATTCACAGAGGAGCCCATCCCAATGAAAAGCAGATTACTTAAGCTTGATAATGTCGTTATTTTGCCGCACATTGGGAGTGCAAGCATAGACACACGAGCAAAGATGGCAAAGATGAGCGCTGCGAATTTGATAGCTGCCCTTCAAGGTGAAACTCCGCCAAACATTGTGAATCCGGAGGCGTACAAGAATGAATGAAAGCTGTTTGGACACAATAAAGAGGAGACGCTCGATTAGAAAGTTCGATAGCATAGATATCAGTGAAGAGAATGTGAATGAAATACTTGAGGTGGGATTCAGTGCCCCATCTGCTGGCAATAGACAACCATGGCGTGTAGTTGTTGTCAGGAACAAGAAAACCAAGGCCTCTCTTGTCGAGGCTGCGCTTAACCAGAAATTTCTTGCCCAGGCACCTGTCGTCTTGGTTGTATGCGCTGTTCCGAAGGAATCAGCCGAGAGATATGGAAAGAGGGGTGAAACACTATACGTTCTCCAAGACACCGCCGCCTTGACACTGAACTTGCTCCTAGCAGCTCATATGAAAGGATATGGCGCATGTTGGATAGGAGCATTTGATGAAGACCTGGCGGCAAAAGCAGTGTCAGTTCCCGATGAGATGCGGCCTGTTGCCATAATTCCGATTGGCCATATAGCTGGGGCTATGCCAGAGAAAAGACCACGTAGACCTATGACACAAGTGGTGGTATCAGAGAAATTCTAGTCATCGACTCATTCAATCGACGTGAGGGTTGGAATCTGTGTGTGCCTAACAGGAGAAGAAGCGAGAGAATATAGAATTAGGTTCCCCGTGTCATCTTCTTTATTCCATCAACAATCTCATGAGCTATCATTACAGCGCCAATCAACTCGATTTTGGGGTCTGCCTTTACTAGTCCACTAGGTGGCGCAGACACTCTGCCCATTGCCCTTCCCATTGTCTTGATTAGACTAGTCAGAGCAATTTGCGCAGACACGTCCAATGGACTGCTCTCGACCTGAGAGATCAGTTCAGCAAGGTCTGAGATTACACTGTCCGATACTTCTGAGGCCGTTTCTGCCCTGCGAATATAGTCCTGCAGCTTTGCCATGATATCAGCGTCTACAGCACCAGTTGCAGCTCCCGACTCCTTCAACATCTCGATCTCCGCCTGAAGATTGCTGATGGTCTGGTCCTTAACTGAAATAGTCTGCAGAAGCTCCTGTTCTTGATCAGCGCTCATGCCTGCAGAGCTTAGACTAGCCTCCATTGCCTTCATAGCTGCTTCTCTCTCAGCGACTTCCTCCTTAATAGCATCCAACTGTCCCTGCAGTGCAGTGAGTGAGTTCTCCTTCTCGGAGAGAAACTCGTTCAGCTCCTTGTTCTCGCCCTCAATTTTCTGTACATTGTCTTTCATGGACTTCATTTTGTTCTGTGCCTCTTTTAGCACATCTCTGAGTGCAACGAAGTCCGGATCCGGAGGAGCTATGGTGCGATAGGCAACTCCTACAAAGACGCTTGAAATGAGAATTAGATAGATTACTCCCATCCAAATGGAGCCATACAGTGTATCAGTGAGAAGCTGAACAATTCCCATTACTTGTGCCCAAGAACCAAAGTCCTGGAAATCAATCCATGGAGTCCCTCCAAATGCTGCGTAAACTAGGACTACTATGGCAACAAGAAGACATCCCCCACCGCCAGCTACAAGTAGGTTACGTCTTGTTGAGTCCTGAGGCAGATGCCTCTGATACAGCAATATCATGGCACCAATGAAGATAAGTGGCAGGACATAGGGAGTCACTGCTAGAACGTCCACTTCAGGAAACTCGATGTCGATTAATGCTTGGAAGCCAGCAACGATATTGGGATTCGCCATTGCATATCCTCCTGTTACGCTAGAGAGTATGATGAAAATCGCTGAATAAGTATATTCTGGGTATCTAGATACAAATAGAAAATTATGGCGTCCTGCCCCACAGAGAACTGAGGGACAGAACTGGTTGAGCGTCTATCTCTTCCAGAGCTCACCCTTCATTCTTTCATGGTCCTCAACTACTGTTTCAAGGGTTTTGAACAGCCTGCTGGCCTCGTCAATATTCAGAAGAAAAGCACCCTTGACATCGCGATCCTCGCCCAATGAAATGCGGATCTTGCCATCATTTACCCAACCCTCTTCGGTCTTCTCCGGGGGTTGAAGCTGAACCTCAAGCCAAGTCCTTCTCTTAGCACCGGTGTCCCGATCATCAAAGAAATGCTTGATCTGAAGTCGGCGTTCGTATATCCGCGGTTTTGTACTCATTTTACTCAGCACCTCTAACAGGACAAGTCCTCCTGACTATCCTCACATAATGGTATGCAAAAATGGATATACTTCCATTTCTCGGCGCCACCGAGCTGTAGCCATTCGTACAAGCTGGCACCCAAGAAAACCCTTATCTGATTTGTCGAAACACCCCGCGTGGACGGACAGACACATGGTGAGCTACTATCGCATTTTCAAAACAAGACTCCTTGCAGTTCTTCTCATCTTCACATTGTTGGCACCAACATCTCTAATTCTCGTGGAAGCCAAATCAGAGATTCCTTCTGCAAGCCCGATAGTTGATCCTTTGCTTGCGGCAGCTATCAACGACCTACCAGCAGGAGAGAAGCTGCCGATTGTGGCATATTTCCCAGATGGAACCTCCGCGGCCAGTATCTTTGCCGCAATCAATGGTCTAGGGGTAAATGGCGACAATATGCGTCATGTCTTCCATTTGATACCTGCTGTGTCACTCTATGCATCTGCAAGTGAGATTGATACCCTATCTAGCCTCTCTTTCGTCCAAGGGATCGCTCTTGATGTCAAGAAGCAAGTGTTGACAGGAGAGCCCATCGAGTACCATGCAATGAGCCAAGATCTGGACTATGAGCACTTCACCACAACCCTAGCAGCGGATGGGATGTGGGCAGAGGGGTACTATGGCAATGGAACAACGATAGCTATACTTGATAGTGGCGCCCAGGGAGACCATCCCGATCTTCAGGGACAACTAATAGGTTTCAAAGATTTCATTGGACTCGGCACTGATATGAATCCAGGCGATGGAATCGATGCTTATGATGACAATGGACATGGGACTGCAGTGGCCTCAAACGCTGCGGGAACAGGTGCGGCGAGTGGGGGCAATTTCACAGGAACTGCACCTGGAGCGAATCTTCTGGTAATCAAGGTGCTGGAAAGTGATGGTTCAGGAGTGGACTCTGTCATTGCACAAGGCATCGAGTTTGCAGTGGACCAAGGGGTTGATGTCATCAGTATTAGTTTAGGCGGCCCTTGGACGGAGAGCCAATTCATTGTCGAGCCCTCTGTCCTAGCTATTGCTGCAGCAGTGAACCAGGGAGTTCCTGTAGTTGTAGCGGCAGGGAATTCGGGTCCAGCTTCGTTCTCGATAAATTCGCCTGGCATTACTCAAGAAGCAATAACGGTGGGGGCTTCAGCTGGTTCAGCGGGGGTAGTAGCATTCAGCAGCAGAGGTCCAGTTGAGAGGAATATTAATGATCCCTTGGGGCTTTATGCCAAGCCAGACGTGGTAGCGCCCGGGTTATCGGTTGTATCAGCACGATGGATTGACTCTGATCCGTTGGAGTATCCAGTCTATGACCTGGCTGATTATGGGGAGCTATATACACAGTGGTCTGGCACCTCAGCATCAGCACCACAAGTTGCTGGACTCGTCGCCATGTTGATACAGAAACATTCCGGTCTTACTCCAACTGAGGTCAAGATTGCGTTGATGGCTGGAGCGACTGATCTCGGGGCGGACTCAATGGCGCAGGGCTGGGGATTGCCGAATGTCACACGCTCTTCTGAGATAATCGCCGCAGGTTCAGGTGAACTTACAATAATGACACCTCGAAAGTATCCAACATTGCCCGGGACAGCATCTGTTCAGATTATTGGAGAGGATCGGCCAGACCAGAATATTACTATCATCTCAACACACTCACTAGGATTGGTGGATGTGGTCGTTGAGGGAAATGCCAGTCAGTTTGTTCGAGTGGAGCAGAACCAGATACAGGTTGGGATAGGCTACAGCTATCTTTCGATTGGATTGGACGTTCACACAGGTCTTCCTTTGAGCTCCATAGGATTCTATTCAGGAGAACTGAAGCTTACTTCCGGTGGACAGAACTATACGAGTCTTGAAATCGAGTTCTCAATCACGACATACGGTGGTCGGCTTCTCGTTGACATGGCGCATCATGATGAAGACTATGATGACCCCTCAGCATACAGATACTTTCAGGACTACCTTCGAGAGCAGGGAGTAGTTCTAGACCAGTTTGGCGGAGAATCTTTCTTTACTCAGCCAAGTATAGCGCTCAGCGACCTAGCAACAACTGAAGCCTTCATGATTATGGACACAGAAACATCGTATAGCTCTAGTGAGATTCAAGCCTTGCATGATTTTGTGGACCAGGGCGGGACGCTCATTGTACTCTCTGAATACTACAACGAAACCACTGGGCAGGCTTCATTTGGACTTGTCGACTACAATAGAATTCTAGAGCCATATGGAATCGAATGCCTGAGAGAAGGTATTGGAGAAGGTCCCACCACATTAATAGGAGCCTTCTACGGTGAGGATTTCGGAGGAACGGTAGAGGCAGACCCTCTAATGGAGGGGGTTTCAAACCTCTATATTCTCTGGGGGAGCACTCTAAAAGTCGATGCCTCTGTAGCGGGTGCCAGGGGACTATTCTGGCTGGATGCTGCAAAGACAAGGGCCATCGTAGCAGTCGCTGAATCAGGTGAGGGACGAGTTATCGTGATCTCTGATGGTTCCACGCTATATGATGACATCTTGTATGATGCTATTCGCGGTGGAGCAGACAATCTTAACCTGCTCAGGAATCTGGCTCATGCTATTCAATCCGAAGCTCCGAGAATCTATAATGTCGACCTTGAAACGGATCGAATAGGAGATCAAGCCAATTTAACAACATATGTGTTCGACGACGACCTAGTGGATGTCACAATCACCATTCTTGGCCCCAATGGCGAGGATATCACGGGGGATGTAGCAGAGTCACTAGGGTACAAATACTCAACAGATTTCATACTTTCAAGCGGTGGTTTCTTTGAAGTCACCATTGTTGCTACTGATGCAAATGACAATGTTAAGACCTTCAACAAGCTATTCCTTGTTCCACTTGACCCAGCAGATGATCTGTTCATCAATGTGGTGACTTTTGGCCTGCTAGGCGTGGTAGGCGTATCACTGCTTTATGTCGTAATAATTAGAAGGAAACCGAAACGACGGACAGTTATTGAGTTTCAGCCGGAGCCACAGCCCGATAGTCGTACTCCTCCGCCGTCTATTTCATAGGTCCAAAGGTTCGCTCCATCAGAGACAGAATTTGCTCATGTCGGCTTTGGAGCAAAGGTCTTTCTTCTAAAGTAGACCCAGCTTCCACTCTATTGAGAATCTCATAGCCTACTCGAGCACCCATCCTTGCAGAGAGGACTTGCCCACCAATTAAGCGACCTTCCTTGTTAGTCACCAAGGCGACCTTCATCGCTTCATTGGAGTCTTCCAGATACGTGACATCAGTTTCAAGACCTGCATCCTTTGCAGTTGTGGTGGAATGACCGACACACACAATGTCAGTACCGAAGATTCGATCATATTGCAGCATTATTGATGTGTCACTGTAAATTTTGTCCCTTCCCACTGCTGCTACACCAGCTTGTCTTCCTGCCCTAGCAGCAGTACTGCCTATTGGCATTAGTCGAGGAGTACCGGTCAGCGAATCTATCATCTCAACACAGTCGCCAACTGCATAGACTCCATCCTTGCCCGTCTCAGTCAGACTGTTTATGGCAATGCCACCAAGAGCACCCACCTTGAGACCAAATTTCTCCGCCAATACGGAATTCGGACGGACACCTGTCATGAATAGGACAATGCTTGTGTCTATTGTTTCCCCTCCAACTTCTATCCCAGTTACACGCTCTTTACCAATAATGGATTTGGGAGCGGAGCCAATATGTAGTTCAATTCCATGAGGAATACGCGATAAAAGGGCTTCACTCATGTCCTCTTCTAGCTGTTTTCGCATTAGTCGGGACCTGATAATAAGATGGACTTCCTTTCCCATTTTGTGAAGGCGTTCTGCCGTTTCAAGACCACTGAATCCAGCACCTACAATAACGACTGTGTCTGCCTTCTCCAACTCCTTGCCTATGACAGAGGTTTCGGCCATCGACTGGATTGTGTAGACTCCTAGGAGGCCTTTACCGGGCAAATCAGGAACAGACGGAACTCCACCTGTCGCGATAATCAGACGGTCGAATTGAATGACTGAGGATTTACCATCACTTGAAATAAGGTCCAAGCTCTTTCTATCCAAGTCACCACCGACAACTTTCACACCCGTTTTGATCTCAATCCCTCTCTTCTTGAGAGAATCGTAGGACCAATCGCGAATTTCTAGCTCACGGGTTTCAGGATGCTCAAGCGCCAACGTAGCGCCGGGTTTCTTATGAGCGGGAATCGTTTCCTCTGTGATTATCATAATCTCCGAGCTTGGATCGAATGTCTTAGCCGCTGTAGCTGCCGCAACACCTCCAGGACCGTATCCAATGATCACGATTTTCATTTTGATGCCTCACCTCTTCTTCTAGAGATTGCTCGAGGGACATAATACAAAATTACAATGGCTCCAATTGCTACTCCTGCAAGCAGGACAATCATCGAATTGTCTTCTATAATGAGTAGCGTGCCGATATGTAACTCTACTGATTGCCCCGTGATACTAGAAGCGGCAGCATAAACGTCGTATTCGCCTGCGACGAATGATGAAGGTACTATGTCAATGGGATAAATTCCTCCAGCTCCGTTCAATGTGAAATTGAGACCTTCACTAGCACTGCGCTGGAAGCTTACCCAGACTCTATCAGCTAAGATGTAGCCTTCTATTACAATTTCCCCTGTAACGCGGGCGATTAGAAATGGACCAATATGGACTTCCTCTTGGTCAATTGATGCACTAGAGATTCGAAGAGTAGTAAACTCTACACCCAACATTACGGGCGGTAAATAGCCAATGTAATGCGAGTCACTCACATTGAAGACAACAGAGTATGGACGAGAGTAGTTTGGCATATCCACTTGGACTTCAACTGTTGCATTCTCATGCCCAGTCTCCAAATCCGTGCTGACAACTTCATAATCCTCATTTAGGACACTCCATTGGATTGTGAACGACTCGACCGGATCATCTCTATCCGACATTCTGATCGATACGTCGAACATGCCATCCATCGATTCGACTTCGAGGGATGACACCAATGGCCTCCATTGGTTCGTCAGTACAGCCAAACCAGTCTGGTCCGCTGGTGACATGGTAAGATTGCTGGTTGAAAGAAAGATTCTACCTCGGATATCACCGCTGCTCTTCTCTATGCTGAGGAAAGCTGTTTGTGAGTCAGTCCATCTGTCTACAGACAGCGGCGCAGGTGAATAAGAGGATCCATTCCACTCGTAGACTGTGGCAATTCCGCCCGTAAGGTTCACTTGAATGTCAGCACCTTGGAGACCTGTCGCAAGCTCTGAATCTGTGTCCCAGTGTAGGGTCAGGACATTGTCGCCCTCGAAGTCAGCAGTTGATCTCATTGTAGCTGCTATGACCAAACGCTCAGTGCTTTGATGTGCCTTTATGCTTATAATATCAAGGTCGCCACCAAGCGAGAGGTCAGTGTTAGATAGCAGGATATCATTGTAGCCTGTCCATTCTGCAAGACTCATCCCATAAGATATTGGTGAACTAAGGACATGTCTAACAGACCAAACAGAGTCTACAGGGCCATATCCCCATGAATCATCAGCCGGGCTATAATGAAGCCCTTGTCCGCCTGCACCAGCAGTAAGAGCAGTGAGGTCAGACCAAGCACTCTGTTCAGGAGAGGCTTGCCTGATTAATGCTAGAATTCCAGCAACATGAGGACTTGCCATACTTGTGCCGCTACGTGTATCCCAGAGGTCGGACAGGTCTGGAAATGCTGCTTCAATGCTTACTCCAGGTGCGGCAACCGTGATAGTCTTGGCTTCATCAATTCGCGGGCCTCTACTCGATGAGCCATAAATCCCACTCGTTCCATCATCATAACAACCCACAGTCACCGCGAGGTCTGCAGTTCCTGGAGAACTGATTGTCCTGGTGTTGTCGATGTTGGTTGTGAATTTCAGATTAGGACCAGCCCACTTATTGTCCCATGCATAGGCATCGACGGTAATCATGTTTCCCGTCGGATTCACAAGTCCAACTGACCACGTGCCTGAGGTCCAGTTATGATTATCCTCAGACACCTGAATCAGAAGGTTGTGCAGACCACGAAGACTAGTTTCTGCGAAAGCATATGCATAGAGCTCTGGTTCTTCAATCACAAAGGAGCTACCATCTATATCTGAGAATTTTCCGGTATCTATCGTCGCACCACTTGGGGTCTTGAGGAAGACATGCTCATCTCGGTCGGTGCTTCTCCATAGGAAGCTGATAAAGGAGGCATCAGGAGGTGTTCCAACTGTGAGACCTGCACTTGCGTTGCCTCCAGCTGGAACTGTGAAGTGTGCATGCTTCGGAGTTGTCATTGGATTTCCTAGGTTTCCCGCCGCAATAGCGCTTAGAACACCATATCGTAGGAACGCCTCAGTGACTGCAAGGTCTTCGATATCTGTTCCATCCAGAAAGCCAAGGTAACTTGAGAAGGACATGTTGATAATATCTGCACCATTCTCTATAGCGAAGTGGATCGCGTTCAATATATCACTTGATTTCAGTGGACTCTTAATTGCAATCAGATCGGCACCAGGAGCAACTCCAACGTAGCTTGTGTACCCAGGCTGGCCACCAAGAATCGTTGATGCCACATGTGTACCGTGTCCGTCAGTGTCGGTCACAAAAATGCCCATTGTAGTGAGATTGCTACCCCTCACATAGATATTGCCATCTTCCTGGTCATAGAGAAGGGCGATTTTCGACTCGCCGAATATGACCACGTCCTCAGAAGGTAGGTCAATTCGACCATTGGTATTATCATCTATTCCACCAAGCCAGCGATCACCTTCATCGTACTCGAAGACATTGTTGCCATCAATGTCAATGAACATGTACTCATTCGTCCACTCTATAGTAGAGGGACTCTGGAGGTCTATATGACTGATTGGACCTTCATCGGCATCAGGTGATGAATCGCCATCGACATCAACATAATATCCATCGAATTCATCAAGGACATGGTATGGCCCTCCAGACTGCCGCCAGAAGCTAGGATGATTCATATTGACGCCTGTATCGATTACAGCAACAGTCATTCCTGTTCCATTGATACTGTTGCCATTCTCCTTTAGATATGCCCAGACATCGGGAGCCTTTGTGGCAGGAACGGATGAGATCAAAGAGGGAACATACTGTTTCTCTCCGGAAGAGGCACGTAGGAGTCCAATTTCAGCAAGTGCTTGAAGAGATTCTAGAGTGCTGGCTCGAGCTGAGTAGACTCGCCCCACATTTACAATGGAGCCACTATTTCTTTCGAACTCAACGCCCATTGACTCAGCAAAATCAATCTCTTGATCAGACAATTGATGCTCGAACTGGAGGATCGTGCGACGGCTCTCCTGGATGACAGTGCCTTTTGAAAGCTCCATCTTGAGTTGAGATCCTATAGAGGGCCCAGTTGAATACGGCTTGATGTCAGCAGCAGAAGCAGTGGGAGTCGCTGGGACTAATAGAGAAACAATGAACAATCCAAGGATTAGATAGTGTCTGAGCATTGGTGTACCCTCTGGATGGACTCTTTGGTCGTTCAGATTATGACTCTGATATGCTTTTGCCTAACGAACTCGGTATATCTAGCACACATATTGCTAGGCACATCTTACGATAGTAGCCGTAAAATAGCCCCAAGATCCGACATAGCGACTGCGATGTAGGTGCCTGTGATTATGCTTTAAGGCGGACCCTAGTCTAACGACGAATCTTTTGCTAGCGCTTATAACCGCATCTATATACAGAGGAGATACTCGGATGTAGCCCAAATGACATCGGTTGAGGAAATCGCAGAGATACTTCGTAAGGGAGAAGCCCGCAATATGGAATTCAAGCGGAGTCTCACGAAGGCAGACCTCAAATCTGATCGGCGTCAGAAGCTAGTTACTCGAATAAGATATATGACATGCGAAAATCCCTTTGAAGGCATATTTCTCATCGGTATTGAAGACTTAGCTGGAAAGACATGGGAGATATACGGATTATCCGAAGACAGGATTAAGACGGCTGAAACAGTGCTCATTGAATTATGCAAAGAAGCCGAGGTCGAGATAATAGAAGAGGAGCGAATTGAAACAGAACAAGGAATGGTGGGCAAGTATCTTCTCAAAAGAATAGCAGCACTTGAAGTGAAGGAAACCTGCTCTTTCAATGTGGCAGGTCGAGTGAACTCGGGCAAATCGACACTCATTGGCTCTTTGGTCACTGGTTCCCCAGATAATGGTTCAGGGAAATCACGATCATTTCTCCTTACTCATCCACAGGAGATTACACGTGGGCAGACTGCGGACATTCATCTAGCATTCATGGGGTTCACTACAGATGGGAAGACCATACATCTAGATAATCCAAGAAACAAGGAAGAGGCTGCCAGGGTGCTAGACGCGTCAGCTAGAATCCTTACCTTTTTTGATGCACCTGGACATCAGGAGTATAGTAAGACAATGATAAGGAGCATCTTGGGGGCAGATGCGCAGTATGGATTAGTGCTGGTTCCCGGTCCAGAAGAAGCCAACCTGATTCGTAGTGAAGAAGGGAAGACTGGCCTCAGAAGGCTAGATGATATCACGCGCGAGCACCTCATATTGATGGCAAACCAAGAGGCCCCATTCATCGTCATCTTATCGAAAGTAGATAAGACGAATCCGAACGACATCGTACTCGTCAACAAAGTTGTCCGGAACACACTCAGGGAGATTGGGAAGATACCTGTTACTCTAAAGAGTAATGATGAGATAGACACCTTGGTGAGCGAGATAGAGCACAGGGTTGTTGTGCCTATGATTGAAATTGCTTCCACTAAAAAAGAGTCCCTCGCCCTTCTTACGGAGCTGTTGCGGAGGTTGCCCTCAAACTCCAAGAATGTAGACCTGACGAGACCTGCTCGTGCATATATAGACAAGGTCTATCTCGGGATTCGAGGCACAAATGCAGTAATCACCGGCACAGTCAGAACAGGTGTGTTCAAGAAGGGACAGAGCGTCATCCTCGGTCCAGATGAGAATGGGGATATGCAGGAAGGAAGGCTATTCAGTATTGAGATGTTCAAGCAGAGAATTGGCTCTGTCCGTGCTGGAGACCTCTTCGGGTTTGATATCAAAGACGTAGACAAACATGGCGTGAGAAGAGGGCAAGTCGTAGCTGACCCTGATGACACCATTAAGAGCTGCCGAATATTCGAAGCCAACATCGTTGTCACAAGACATCCAACCAGGATCTCAGTGGGATATTCACCTGTCCTTCAATGCCATACGATTCAACACACAGTTGTCTTGAAACACATCTATGATGCGGAATATCTTAGTGTGGGCGACTTCGCCAGAGTGAGGTTAGAATTCATGTCATTCCCAGAACCGATAGAGCTAGGCGACAAGATTGTGCTACGAGAAGCAAACACAAGAGCGATTGGAACAGTTGTAGAGGTTATTTCTTGAACCTTCCCTCACTCCAAAATAGCATCTCAGAACTCTTGGGGAACACGTCCTCGGAACGGATCATTCTTCTCATTGATCTTGCTAGGATAACTGGCCAGACAGCAATCTCATTTTCAGAGGCACTGGCTATTACTAGGCGCCTCCATGATGATGGAGCGCTAGCTAAAGCAAAGCTGTGTGTGGCAGCTCGAAAGATAGTGGATTCAATGCTGTGTGAAACAACGTCAACAAGCTGGGTATATTCTCCCTGAAGCAATAGATTCGGACCAAAGCCAATGTGATTGAAATCAGGCAAAAGGGCAACTGCACCACTCTTCACCAATGCATCCATTCTTTGGGGAGATCCAACAAGGGAATCTGACAGAACCCTTAGACTCCCGCCTATCAGTCGCTCAAGAACTGCATTCTCAGCTCCGGACACTTGCTTCTTCGAGAATTCGATGGTGGCTTGGAATGTGTAGTTCCTCTCTTTTTCCACACCGAGTGTCTTGAGAATCCAGCTGAGGACATCTTTGCCCTTGCCTAGCACTCCTCCTGTCTTTGGAAAAATGTCTTCCATATTCAGTGTATACACAATTTGCGAAAGCGGATTCTCTTCTCCTTCGGTTATCGCAAGGAATTTCTGTTCCGCTCCATCAATATACTCTATCCACAGCCAAGGCTCATCTTTCGACCTCTCCTCACCAACTGATAAGATCAAGCCCAATGAGGTGGGATCGCACAAAGCTCTTGGGGCGAGATGGATTGATTCCAGAGTATGACGCTTGGCTGCTAGCTTTCTGTGTTTGGACAGACTCTTACAGAAACTCTGTATCGAGAGTTGTTCCTCCGTTCCAAGCGGTACTTCGACAGATTCATGGATCTCATTCAACGCCAGTTTCCATTTGTCTTCTGTCAGTTCCGGAACTCCTTCGATCAAATCTAGAATTCTCGCAAATCCAGCCCACGAATAGGAGGCTGAATGTTTAGATAAATGGTTGACAATAGGCGCGAACGAGGTTTCATTGGCTCTCTTGTTCCATTTCTCTAGCCAATCAACTCTCTTCTGCTCATCTAGAGAAGCGAAGGCGATAGCATTTCCAATGGTCGAGCTGAAATCCAAACTCCGTTTGTTTTCATCAAGAAGCTGGAGAACACAGGCACGAGCTATAAGCCCATCACGCCATTTCGACTCAAGAATGCCCTGCTCAAAGACCAAAGTGCCGTCGTCTTCTGCCAAAAGCCCAAATCCTTGATTAGTGCCAATGGATGCCTCTCTTGTAACAAAGATCACCGGGAATTCAGGCTCTTTCCTTCCAAGAAATCTTACGACACGTTTCAGAGTTCTAGACAGATCCTGCCTAAGTTCTTCTGTTGCTTCGATTCTGAGTTCCTCTTTGGTGAGAGGCCTAGGCTTCTCAAACCTAGCGACAAGCTTTGAAGTCTTGCGGATTCCTCCATACTTCTCGATTTCGATGTTCTCACCAAGAAGCATAATCCCTGCGGAATTAAAGAAATAAACACGCACTCGATCTTTGCTGACGACAGCAACAAGAAATGTAATCCCCTTTAGCTTTGAGAAATGCTTCCTCATTGTTGAAGCTTTAACGCGAAGAACCTCGACAGCAGAAGCCCCAGTTTCTCGAAATTGTCTCTGCCCAAACGCCGCGATTTCTTTCGGCACATCCCTGGCACTACGTGACATGACTTGAACACCACAGCGTGTACACGCTTGCTCTGGTGCCTGATAAGATTGATTGCAGACTACGCGAACTAGGCCTCTACTGATTCCACCTGTTGCTCGTACATTGGCATCAGAATGTCTCTTGTGGGGGTCGTATTCATAACAACATCAAGCACCTCATCGTTGCGCATTAGAATGCAGCCGAGGAAGTTGTACATGAACTTGTCAAGCCTGATGTTTACACCTCGACGAGGTACTTGAGTGAGCAGCAATACAATGCTGAAATTTCCGCGTGGGAGCTGATTTAAAATCCCTCGTTTCATGTCTGGCTCAAGCTCATCTTCAAGTTGACGAGTCATAACGCCTCGCTCCATGAAATTGTAGCGTATTCTCTCGAAATCGCCGCTGGAGCTCTTCTTGGGGCGTATGAAGGATATGGAATATCCTAATCGCTTCAAAGAGTTATAGCCGATAAAAGTTCGAAATAGTGGTGGACTTAGAGATTCAAGCTCAACCTTGCGCAATTCTACAGTTTCATCTTCTCTGCGTACTTTTAGGTTCAACCACACACACTCCGTAGAGATAGGTCCCACATTGTGAACTATTAGAAGCTATTTAAAACGTTATGAGAAACTAATCCGCGAATGCTCCTTCGCGCCTTAGGAGTTCTATCTTTTTCTTTATGCCCAAGCCATATCCACCAAGGCCTGAAGACGAAATCACTCTGTGACACGGGACAAGAGGGTATAATCGGTTGGTTGCCATAACATTTCCGACAAAACGTGCGGCCCCAGGGAGTCCAGCCTTTCTAGCAACTTCGCCGTATGTAGCGGTTTCCCCACGAGGGATTGAAAGGGTCGCTATGACTACTTGACGCTGTTTCTCTGTCATCTCAGAAAGGTCTAGCTTGATCTTGTCGACATCAGGGACTTCGAGCCCTTCTGCAATATCAAAGACTGTATTTAGTACCTCAAGGTCTTCTCTCGATTCGCTACGTTTCAAGTCATTCCCCTTGACAGCTAGCAAAGCTTCTTTGCAGCTCTTCCTGGGTATTGTCGTGGCAAAAAGGCCTGAAGATGTAAAGACACCAGCTATGCATTTTCCATCTCTTTGCAGAATTGCAGATCTCTTCTCTTGCATGACTAGACCTTCAGTACTTCTCGCATTCCTTTAAAACGAAACCGAGAATGGAACTCAATTCAGAATCACTCTTTTTTGAACCCAGAGGCTGCCAACCACCATCATGATTCTGAGTTTCTATAATGAGTTCTAGCGCTCCTCTAATGACATCGCGTTCTTTGTCAGTTTCGGCAGGGCACACTGCCGTCAGGTCAATCATATCGTCAGTTGACTTGGACTCGAGAGCCTCCTTGAGATGTTGGTATAGAGCCGCTCTAGCATCCCTGTAGGCTCTTTCTTTAGAATCAACTCCAGCCGCTCGCAATCCCGTAAGAATGTTGCCCGTTGCCAAGGGATCGGATTGGCCCATGTTTATGAAATCAGGCCAATTTCCATCCTCATTTTGGGAATTCAACAGGAAATCGCGGGCCCTTCGCAAGCGGAGCTCGTCGTTGTGCTTCGCTAATGATAACGCTTCCAAGGCCTTTCCAGTAAGCCATGTGACGCTCTTGCCTACTGGATAGAACTCACTCCCCCATTTTGCTCCATAACGATCTTCAATCAAATAGTCAAGATTCATTGTTTCCGCAAATCCACCATCTTTCTTCTGACGCGACACCAAGAAATCTGCCATCCTCTGAATGAGATGTTCATGAGTTTTCCTAAACTTCAAAAGAAGCGGCAATAACTCTGATGTTTCTTTGACTGAGCTGGGATTGCCTTCTTCCAGACCAAAAGGAACTCCTCCATCTCTGTTCAGCATACTTTCAACTTCGTTCAGCACAGAATTCACAATTTCATCATCAATATTGTATCCTGCTGCTATGAGCCGCAGGATATCTGCTACGTTGCCTTGCTCAATGATGTAACTCTCTAAGTCATAGAAATGGTTAGCACTATGTTCACTCATTAGAATACCTCCTGGAAACTAGAAGACCAGTATGAGAAGAGCACCTCCTAGATTAACCAGCAATAGTTCAACAGCCCTTCTACTTAGATGGTACAATATGGTTGTCCAAGCTTAAAGCATTATCTAGAATGATTTAATCCTCCGACTCATAATGCTCTAGAATCTCTTTTCTTCGCTCTCTTCTTTCGTCTTCGGTCATTTCTTCCCGACGAGTTTCGTTCTCTTCAAAGACGACAATCTTCTCTCTAGGACTATGCTTTATTCGATATTCGACCTTGTATTGAGGTGGGGCTTTTACTGATCTTTCATGCCCACATTCTCTACATTGCAGAATAGGCTTGCCATCCTTCTTCTTGGGGATCATCATTGCACCGCACTTCTCGCAGAACTCCACAGTGCTCTCCTCGTTAATGGTTTTAGCTCTCGTGCTCGTTCACGTTTTTCATTTAAGTTTGCCTGTTGTACCGGAATTCCCTTTTCCCGAATCAAACATGGTTGGAAAAGAAACACTTATGTCGAAGATGACGCGGCGGGCGTTTCATTCACATCTGTGGACATCTTCCTAAGGAGGAGCGTATTATTGGTCCGGGTTGTTCCATTCAAAGCATTCAGATATAATGAGTCGAAAGTGAGAGAAATCAGTAGGGTAGTTACTCCACCCTATGACATTATCAAAGGAAAGATGGTGGATGAACTTCAGGCTCTTTCAGAGTATAACATCTCTTGGATTATTAAGAACAAGCCGGAGGAAGGCGATACAGATAGAGTCAACCAATATACAAGAGCACGTGATCTTCTAAAGAATTGGGTGGATAGTGGAATTCTGAAGCAAGACGACAAGGAGTCGTTCTATGTATACGGCCAGAACTTCAAAGTGAATGATCAAGAGTTGTTCAGATTCGGATTCATAGGTCTCATCCGGCTGGAAGAATTCGCCACTGAGGCGCCCAGAAAGGATGTATTCTCTGGAGTGCTTCAACATGAAGAAACACTCCCAAAGGACATCCAAGACAGACTCAGTCTATGCAGGGCATGTATGGCTCAATTTGGCCAAATATTCGTTATATATCCAGATCATGAAGGTCAGGTGGATAGCGTGCTGGAGAAGGCTATGAACGAGAAGCCTGCCGTTGATATGGTGGACAATAATGATGTGCGTCATAGGCTTTGGATTATTGACAATCCAGAGGACACAAGTCTGGTGACGAAATATATGGAGGACAAGTATGTGATCATTGCTGACGGACATCATCGCTACAAAACCGCGCTCGCTCTCTCAAAGGAAAATCCTGAATTGGAATCAGCAAAACACAGGATGCTTACCTTCGTGAATATCTCGAATCCAGGACTTGTTGTTCTTCCGACTCATCGCATTGTACAAAACTTGGAGGAGTTTTCCAAGAAGACGCTCCTAGATTCAATCGAGGAACATTTCGAGATATCAGAGTTCGATAATAAGAACGAGATGTTCTCTTTGATGAACAAGAAGTTCATCAGTGGAGAACATGCCTTTGGATTATTCATTGATGACGGCAAATTCTATGGCCTGACAATGAAGGATTCTAGGGTAATGGATGGTGTCTTGCCAGACAAATCCATTGAACATAAAAGACTGGATGTAGCAATACTTCACACTCTGATTCTGGACACGATGCTTGGAATCGATAAAGAGAAACTCGCTCAAGGAACTATGAAGGGCGGTGGATACGTCGTTTATGTCAAAGGAATTGGAGATGCTGTGGATGAAGCAATTAATTCTGTGAAAGGAGAAGCTCAAGCCGTGTTCTTCATGAACCCGACCCGGATTGAAGAAGTTGAAGCAGTATCGCGTAACATCGAAGTCATGCCTCAAAAGAGCACATTCTTCCATCCCAAAGTCTGGACAGGGTTCACGATAAACAAGCTGCTTTAGGTGATTTGAATGGTTAAACGTGTATACAATTTCTATGCAGGACCTGCAACTCTCCCACTGCCCGCATTGGAGAAAGCGCAGGAGGAGCTATTGGATTTCGCTGGTACAGGTATGTCGATTCTTGAGATTTCCCACAGGTCGAAGGAGTATGATAAGGTGCATGATGAAGCGAGTGATTTGGTTCGGGAACTCATGGGAGTCCCTGAAAACTACAAGATTCTCTGGCTTCAAGGTGGCGCATCAACTCAATTCTATATGGTTCCTGTGAATCTGCACATCCCTGGAAAACCAATCCAATTTGCTGACACCGGAGCATGGACCTCAAAGGCGATCAAGGAGGCGAAGCTCTATGAAGACGTTGAAATAATAGCATCTTCTGCAGATGAGAAATACAGCTACATCCCGCGTGGTGTAAGATTCAGTGAAAATGCATCATACGGGCATATTGCCAGTAACAATACAATCTACGGCACGGAATGGCATGAATGGCCCGATGTACCGGATGACGTCCCATTGGTGTGTGATTTCTCATCAGACATGATGGCGAGAGAAATAGATGTGAACGATTTCGGCGTGATATTCGCAGGTGCACAGAAGAACCTCGGACCTGCAGGTGTCACACTCGTTATTGTCAGAGAAGATCTTTTAGATAGAGTACCAGCAGACACACCAACTCTACTCAAGTGGAAGACTGAGGCTGAAAAGAACTCACTGTTTCATACCCCTCCCTGCTTCGCGATATATGTTTGCAAACTTGCACTTGACTATTGGAAAGGTGAGGGCGGAATCGTGGAGATTGAGAAGAGGAATAGGGCGAAGGCCAAGATTCTATATGATGCAATCGACTCTTCTGATGGCTTCTACAGTGGTCATGCTAGAAAGGATTCGAGGTCACTCATGAATGTAACATTCAGATTGCCATCAGAGGACCTCGAGAAGGAATTCGCAGAAGAAAGCACAGCTAGAGGGCTCGTTGGACTCAAAGGCCACAGATCAGTTGGCGGAATGAGAGCATCAATTTACAACGCGATGCCTAAGGCAGGTGTTGAAGCTTTAGCGGCCTTTTTAGTGGAGTTCAAAGAGAAGCACGAATAAGAATGCAGAGAGAAGGGCTCGAAATCCTTCTCTTTTCTCTGCAGATTCCTTATCGTTTCTTCCGCTTCTTGTTATACTTGGAAACAGCACCTTCTAATACACTCCTAATCTCCGGAACTGTATCTTCCATGCATATTCCCTTATAGGTCCGCCTCATTAGAGTACCAGTCACCTGAACTTCGATGTTTCGCATGTCTTTGGTGCCAAAGAAGGACTTGAGGCTTGAAGCAATTGGAATCAGTACTCCCCCTGGTAGCCGACTCGCTAGGAGTTCCTCGCAACAACTACAGTCCAAGACTATGATTGTATTCTCAGTATCCACCAGCACCTCAACTGGGATGGATTTCCGCGGGGACCTCAAAGACCATTCCAAGCGAAGGTTAAATCCGCCGAGGCGCTTCAATTTGAATCCCATTCCTTCATGTTAGAGTTCAGGCTCACGAGGAATGCTAGTCATATAACACATTCCATCGGTGTAGTATGTAGCATGGACTAGTCATTCCGACTATTTTGCCCGTCTTCTGGAGAGTACTATTGAGAAGACAATCAGTAACAGGATGAATCCAAGCATGATGGCTATTCTCAAGTAATTAGGGATCTCTGGAATCGGAGGCGGCGTTGTTGTAGGCGCACTTGTCGTTGTGGTTGTCGGGGTTGTTGGGGTTGTTGGGGTTGTGATTGGTGACCCAACTATATACTGGTAATCAGATGAAGTGGACCAATTGTCTAACGTGTCATTCGAGTATATCCGATATGTTACAGTAGTACCTATCGATAGAGCGGGGATGGTCGCGACATAATGGGTTCCATTCCATACCATAGTCACGTTGTTCCAATGAGTTCCATTGTGGTATGCGAGTATAACTGAATCGACTCCACTAAAGTCCGTCACAGTTACACTGACGTTCACATCATCTGCATCAGTAGGATGCGGAGGCTCATAATCGGGAACTCCTATAGCTGGTCCCACCAGATCTTGAGATGTGAATTCAACCGCTGCAGATGCATTCAGCTTCCCATATCCCCAAATTGGATTATGTACTGCACCTGTGTATGCATCTCTGCGTGCTGTGCCCTTGATGATGTCAGCAACCATACTGCCTACAGAGGAGTCAACCTGAAGCATCAAAGCAGCTGTACCTGCAACGTGTGGGCCTGATGCGCTTGTACCGCTGAATAGACGATAGCTTCCAAATCTCTCATCAAAAGGAAGACTGCCCCCATCATTATACCACGAAGTCCACGCTGAATCGTTTGTGTAGTCAGTGACAATGTCAAATCCGCCAGGGGCTGCAATGCCCTGCTTCTCAGTTTCATCAATCCTAGGGCCACGTGATGAGAAGCTCGCTATGTCACCTATGACCTCAGGAGAAACGAGATTACGAGTACGATAGCTTGCGACACTCAAGGCGGAGTCAGCAGTCGACGGCCAAGTAATATGATAGTCGTCAGTTGCATCTGTGATCCAGGTGGCTCCTCCAGACCAGGATGTAGCTGAGTCGGAGATATATGCGTGGAAGGTGGTGTCAAAAGGTGCAGTGATATTCAGTTGATCAAATGGAGGCCCGGTGATGACCGGCAAGGGAATGATGGAGCCGGGGAGTGGAGATCCAGGATCGGTGGCCCAGATATGGATACCAATCATTCTCGTGCCACGAGATGAAGTGTCTATGAAGGACTCAACCCATAGATCCTTGACACCTACAGTAATCACTTTCTGAGTGAATATACTTGGATATCCAATGCCAGGGTGAAGGAACACAACATGGCCGGTCCCTGCACTCCAAGATTGAAGATTGAAGATCAGGCTGAAATTGCATGCTGCAAAATCAGTGTCGTTAATCGATAATACCGTTAGGTAGACATCATAGATCTCAATTGTAGAAGGTAGGTCGAAATCGACGTAATATGGCGTATTTGAAATAGCAGTAAAACGTGCATGTTTGTTGCTACCTCCAAGGTTTCCACTTGGAGATATAACTGGAATTCCAGCAGCCACTATTGTATCGATTAATGTAGCAGCGGCTGAACTTCCATCCAAGAATTCGTACGTCCAAGAGCCAATCTCTGTGAGAATGACATCTGCTCCATGAGTGTACGCATAGGTTAGGCCATCCTCAACATAGAGCCAGTCATACTTAGTATAGTTCTCACTGAGGACCTTTATCATCATTAATTCTGCATCAGGGGCGACGCCCATGTATTTCCTGAATCCGAGTTGTCCACCAAGGAGAATGCCTGATACTGCCGTTCCGTGTCCATTATCGTCTACATGTGTACTTGTTGTGAGATTAACTCCCCGTACCCAGACTTGTTCATTGCTTGCAGGTGTACCATCTCCCTCCACGATGTACTTTGTCTTTGGTGTTTTTAGCATAACGAGTTGCTCACCAAGATCTAGTTGTCCATTGTCATTGGTATCATTTACAACGAAGAATGGCTCTCCTATCTGAATCTGGCCATCTTGGGTGACATTATCAGCCCAAATCCATTCAGTAGTGGTATCAAAAATCCCATCTCGATCTAAATCAATAGCGTAGAGGGTTTCATCTGGTTGTAGAGCTAGGTCGAAGTTGAGATCTACTCCGTCGCTTCCATTGGTGAATAATGAATCAGGGACACCATCTAGCCAGTCGTATGAACCACCATCAGCAAACCATAGATCAGGATGAGTCCAGTCAACTCCAGAATCCAAGTCAGCTATGAGGAGTCCTTTGCCGGTAACATTTTGACTCAGGTCATCAAGAGTAGCCCAAACGTCATCAGCACCGATCTCAGGAATCGATACATCTCTTGGTGCATGCAAGTGCTTCATAGGAGTCTCGAAGGATACACTATCAAAGACTCCTGACTCATACATTGTTGTCAAGCCATCAGGAGAGCCTCTGATTAGATAGTGGTTCCCAACTTGACTCATTGATGGAGTGCCAAAAGTGAATCTAATACCATTCGCTTCAAGATTCAAAATCTGAATCTCTGTCAATGGTTGAGCAAACTCGACTACTAAAGGAATCTCAGAACCAAAGGTTTCAGTCATGGCGTGAAAATCAATAGGCTTGATTCGTGAGTTAAGTTGAGTGTCAGAATCCTCTGCACCAAAATAGGTTGGAAGGGAGGGGATAAGCGGGATTAGAAACAGCGTGAGGAGCAGCGTGCAAATCAGACCTTTTCTCATATCAGAATCCTCCTGGGACGCAATACTGGCGAATCATCCCCGGAAAAGGGGCCGAAATAGGCTCTTGATGTATGCGCCTATTAACTTATTCAAGTAGCGGGTATCAATCATCAACATCTAGATTGCGAGAGGGCTCATGATTGACAGGATTTGCATCGTCGTGAAAGAGGTCCAGAGCCATCTCTTCTGGTTGTACATTGATGTTGGCATAGTACCCAGGATCTTCGTCATCTCTGGTGACTTTCTGCCCTTCATAGAGAGATGTTCCACCTGCCAGGAGATAAGATACACAGATGCAGATTGCTATTGGAATAAGAAGGTCAAACGAATGACTGATCTCAAGAATCAGAACTATGGTAGCGACCGGTGTATTTGTTGTTGCTGCAAGCACTGCGCCCATGCCGAGAACGACAAAAGCAGCAAGATAATGGGGAGCAAATATATGACCGAATGCAGCCCCTAGCATTGCGCCGACGAAAATCGATGATGCAAGTACGCCACCTGACACTCTTCCAGCCACTACAAACGAAGAAGCTAGGAGTTTGCCAATCATCAACAAGAGCAAGGCTGTGATAGGTAGTGAGGTGCTAGGAGATGCGATAAGCTCGATAACATCGTAGCCAAGTCCTGCAATAGTGTATCGCGGATCCAACCATAGACCAGCAAGGAACAATATTGCACATGCACATAATGAGCCAGCCACCGGGTCAGCCCAGTCGGGCAGTCTAAGCGAGAAGAAATTGCGGGTGGCCATTAGAAAGACTGAGAAGAATAGTGATATTACTCCAGCAAAGATACCCAAAAGGAGGACTAGTGGAATGACTTCGAGCGTCATAGTGAAATCAATCTGTAGACTGAGGAGCGAATCTATCCCATAGATTACAGCAAAGATGATGTAGGATGTTATTGCCGCTAAGACTGTGGGTACAAAATAGCCCAACCGCGCATCACGTTTGTACGGGGCTTCTGAGGCGAACAACGCGCCTCCAAGGGGAGCTTTGTAAATCCCAGCAGTGCAGGCTGCCGAACCCATCATAATGAAGACACGAAGATGGGCGGGATTGTCATATCCAATCTGCCTCCCGATATAATTCCCTAGAGCGGCACCAATAAGGACTGCAGGACCTTCCCGGCCTACAGGATTTCCGGTCCCAATTGAAACCGATGTAGCAATCATCTTCGTGACAGCAGTAGAAGACACGAGTTCTTGCGGATCATGCGTGAGTTCAATGGCCTTTGAGATACCACTTCCTTCAATCTCTCTTCGGCCGAAGTATATCATCAAGCCAGAGAACCCTCCTCCAAGGAGCGGAACAAGGAACACAGGCAGTCCGGCGAACGCATTAGTAGTCTGGTCTATGAGAAACTGAAAGATTGCCATGAACAATCCGCAGACGATGCCAATCAGCAGAGATGCAGGAACATAAAGCCTGTAGAAATGCGAGAAGTGTGAGAAATGAAATAGCTGGCGGAGTGGCTTCACATTCACGTGAGCATGTTGCCTCTCCTCTTTATTCATCTCTAGTCACAATACGAGTTGGGAAGCAATCGCTATTAAACGGATTTCGCTTGCCATCAGATAAGGGAGTTAGAGTAATTCGAGTTCCTTGTTTGCCATCATTTCCTAGGCACTACTTCACTACCAGAACTGGACATTCGGAGTTCATTACAATTCGTTCTGTATTGCTGCCCATGCCGGCACGTCTTCCGCCAGATGCACCTCTTGAACCAATCACAATTAGGTCCACTTCCTTAGCCTTAGCTACTGCAAGAATTCCCTCTGATGGCGCGCTTCTCTCAAGAATTGTTTCGACATTAAGATTGTATTCCAATGCCGAATCTTTGTAGCCTTTCAAGAGAATCTCTCCATTCTTAACATACTTGTCCATGACTTCCTCTTGGCTCATACTAGTCATCACTGCCATCTGCTTGACTGTTGGTGTGGGTACAACATGAACAATGAAGAGCTTGGAATTCGTCAGCTCTGCAAGCTCAATTGCCACCTTCATTGCTTTGGCGGCATTTTCACTACCATCACCAGCAAAGAGGATTTTATTTGCCCTGCAGAAGATGTGGTCTGGTTCACAGTAAGTTATAGATTCCATGGCATTACGTTCCTTTATCCCTCTGAAATATATTGGCATAGGTGTTTTGCAGCTTACTATGCTTCTCTGTGGCTACCGTTGCTAAGATTTAACTGTAACAGATGAGAAGTTGAGTCAAGTGTTTACTACTAATTGGAGGAGATTAGTTGGCACGTACTGATGTGATAGAGTATCATGATAATCAGAATTATCCAAGCCACGGAAAAGCAGTGCTTGGAGTTGTAATCGTTCTTGGAGCTTTCATCGCAGCAGGCATCTATTCGTTGATGGGAATCTGGGCTTCCTATGGAACCCAAGTGATGAATGCCATCAACGACATCCTGTCAGTCGTGAGCCTAGTGATATCACCGACTGATGCCGCGATAGCAATTGCAGCTATTGTGTTTGGGATCATCCTACTGAGTCTCTTTGTAGCATTCGGTGCCTCATGGCTGGCAAAGAGATTGGGAGGGACACTGATCTACGTTGGCGCTTTCTTCATGAACCTAATGACACTAGCCATTCCAATTGTGATTCTGGCTGTTGGAGGTCCATTTTCTTGGCCAGTCCTGATACCAGGACTCTTTACACTATTTCTCACGATTCTGCTGTTCACAGTGTTTCGAGATAGAGTCCGCCGTGCAGGCGAGATCATTAAACTGACCGGGCAAGTATGTCTTGATGAAAAAGGCGTCTTCGTTCCGCCAACGTTCGTGATGATCTTCACCCTAATTTCAGCAGTAATGTTTGGAGGAATTGCCTTCTATTCAATTGATGTCCTATCTGGAGGAAGTGCACTGCAGATAATTTCAGGCGCTCAAGACCTAACCATAGAAACTGGATGGGTTGCAGGCATTGGTATCGTCCTGTATCTCTTTGCTACAATATTCTTCTACAACTTCGCATATGGTACCTCATCTGCGATGGTATACCTCTACATGCGGGGCAGAGACCCCGACCTAGGTGACGGGGTCAGGTCATCTTTGGGTGTTATCACTGGCATCATTGCTCTCAGCATTATGAGTGTGCTAGTCGTCATTGTAAGATTGATTCTTCAACGGCTGGGACGAGAAGTTGGCGGCGCTGGAGGAGCAGCGGTTGGTCGCGCAGCAGGTGGGATAATAGGATGGATTTGGGCGCTCCTGAATTACTTCACGATCCCTGCAATGGTGGCTGAGGAACTTGGGGCCAAGGATGGCATCAAGAGAAGTGCAGGTCTCGTCAAGAACAATTTTGTAGATGTCATGATCAAAGAGACCGCAGTAAGATGGGGTTTTGCTGTTCTGGCGGTCATATTCTTCCTTGGTTTTGCACTTGGAGGCGCAGTCGTAGGCTGGGTTGCTTTTTCTGGGGATCTGATTGCAGCTATAGTGCTAGGAGTTGTCTTCGCAGTATTGGCAGGAATTCCAGTATCACTAGTATTGCGCACGTTTGACATAGTGTATGTCACCTTGCTCTACGTCTTCATCAGAAAGAAGGATGGCGACTTCACCAAGACTGTGATTCCGTCGGCAATGGAAAGAGAACTCGAGGGTGCATACTCACGAGCGCAAACTAGCCAATAAAGGAACTCAAGCTCAGTGTGATGGTCTTTTGATCATCACACACCCCTCACTTTTTCTTCTGCATTTTCATCTCATGGATTGGGGCCAAAATCATCAAGGACCATTCGAGCAGCTCTTCGGTCGACGAACCAAAGGATTACAATCATAATAATCGTGATGAACAGCCAAAACAGCACTAGCTCTACAGGTGGAATAGGATAGTAACGCGTCAGAAGCCAGAGAATAATCAGAAAAGTGATGTTTAGCACAAAGAAAAGTTGGTGGTTCCTTCGACTCTTAGCGTCGCTAGGCTTCTTCTTCTCACTACGCAATTCCCATGACCCCATGATGCAGTCTAGAGCCAGTCGAAAGCTGCGTTCCAAGTTCTGCTTGAACCCGAATAAGGGTTAAGATAGACTGTTCTGAAGAAGTCTGAAAGCATATCATTTTCCTTGGCTTTGAGAAATGTTGGAAGGACAAACTCCTTTCTACCTATGAGATAATTGAAAATGTAAGGAGCCCAAAGATTCAGTTTTCCTTCTTCAGTCCTAATCCGAGAGAATTCAAGAGAGGGCCTTATGCGCTCTTCCTTGCCGAAGGTCCGCTCAACCAGATATTCAACAGCATCATCTTCCGAGGCGTGCTCACGATTCAGCATTAGTGCCGCATTCATGCTACACATTTGAGAAAGGGTCCTCAAGGCTCGATTCCTACGAGAATCATCAGATTCTTCGCCAAGTTCAAGAAAGTCCATGGCAGTATCTGCAGTTCCCTCTGAAATAACGCATCTTCCCGTCAGTGGGACGATTGAGAGGTCAGTCCAATCGTTCTCGCGATATGCCTTCTCTCTCCACAGATTCGAAACATGATGCTCATACTCATGGTAGATTACAGCAGCCAGTCCGTGCCTACTAAATGGACGATCAACATTGAACTCGTTTTTTGACCTGTAGTTTCCTTGGTAGTAGTTATATGCTCCCCAGGGCTTGTCAGTCACTGCTTTGTACTCAACACCATTATCTGTCACCGCAGCATCCATGAGAGCATAGACCTTTTTCTGAAACAGTATTCCTACATTCTTCGCGCTTTGCTGTAATTCTCCTTCAATGTAGTTCTTTGCGGCATCTCCTTGCACCTGTCCGTCAAGCCTGAATAGTTCCACCTGCTCTCTCGTGTCATTGCCAGGACAGTCTGAGAATGCAATCTCTACTTCCTTCATTGCTGCCTCTACCTCTTTCTCGGAGAATCTGGTTGGTTTGATGCCATAGACATTCTCCACTATGTCGACATAGGACATTTCCTCTCCTGCCATCCATTTGACTACAGATTGCAATGAATGAATTTCCGTAATAAGATACTTCGAGCGCAGAGGCAGGTCAATCTGATCCTTGACATTATCTGCCAAGACTGATAACTCATCCAGAATAATCTCTGGTTTGCGATTAGTTGCCTGCCTGTCTGGTGCCAGTTCATCTGGTCCATAATATGCGTCAACAATGCTTAAACCGGTCACGTTTCTTGAAAAATTGCCTGCCTCTCCGCAAAGCCGTATGAATTCTCTGCTAACGTCCATTAGAATCAATGAAACACGAATTTAACTGGCTATAGAATCTACCGGCGAAACTAGACCACTTTTCCGTGACAACATCTTTTAGTCAATCTTGCTTGAAGATGATAAGGGTAGAAGCATGCTAAAACGAAAGAGAAGTTCGACTGGAAGGATCCTCGGAGCCCTACTGGGGATTATTTTAATAGCTGTCGCAGTTATTGCGTGGCACGACGGCGTGATTGGTGCAACGGCTATTGAGGATATCAACGGTGGGAGTGTATCAAGTGGGACTGTAGTAACAGTGAAAGGAGAATTGATCTATGTGCTGGGGAACAGTTTCATTGTCACTCCTCCCGAGGGAGGCTTCCAAGGCCTACTCTTTACATGGGACGGTTGGATTCCGCCTGAACATTCAATCGTAGTAGTCACAGGAACAGTGTCCTCTCTACTTACATTATCTGATGTCACCTCACTGCGAGCAGTCATCATTTTCCAATGATGATTGGGACTATCCAAGGACAGCTGGACGAAGCTCAGCGCGCGAGAATAGACTTGCAGAACCGGACTTCTCGACCAATGTAAATGTGGCATCGGTCTTGCTAAGCTCGATGAGCGTATAGACTTGAGTAGTGGCTCCACGAACGCGACGGGATAGCAGGGTACCTGTTGTGTATACAATCATATCATTCAGATTCCACATCCAGGGGACGTGACGATGACCATTTAGGACCAATGAGCATTGCGTCCGATCCAATAGGCCTAGGACAGCACCAGAGTCCTCCACAACGTTGTGTTCCCTCCCAGTGTTTGGGACCGGTATCAGATGATGATGCAATGCGAATATGCGCACCTTCTCCTTCGCCCCTCCGAGAAAGTCATGTATCTCATTGTACTTGGTCCGCCCAACATGTCCTGCATCGTTGTCTGGTTCTGCACTGTCTGCTGCGTACAACGCAATTGATTCATCCTCGTAAGTCTTGAAACGCTCTCCAAACATCTCCTCGAAGTGCGCAGCACCGTAGTTGCGCTCGTCATGGTTTCCAGGCACGATTATGAGAGGAGTTTCTATACTAGATACAACATTAGAGAATGCTTCATACTCCTCTCTAAGTCCCTCCCCTGTTAGATCGCCCGTGATAAGAATAAGAGGCGAGGTCATATGCGGAGCACGCTTCTCAATACTCTCGATTACTTCACGGAAGTCCCCTAAAGATACTCCTTGTTCTCCAATGTGGATATCGCTCAAATGAAATATTGTCTTGATAGTTTCTCCCATTATCTAAATCCTCCAGAAACACATGCACTGTGGCATGCACTATGACAGGCGCTATGGCATACACAGGCACTATGGCATGCGCTGTGACAGGCACTATGACATGCATCGTGCGAAACGCATGCAGAGTGGCAGGCATCATGAGACACGCAACGACTGGTCTCTTCCAAGATTGGTTTCAGCGGTTCTCGGATAATGTTACCAACTCCCGAAAGGACATCTCCAATGGTATTTGTCACATTAGTCATGATTTGGCCCGTGGTGGAAGCTACATCTCCAACCACACGTCCAACTTCGCCAATTGAATGGCCAGCAGCATCAGCAATCTGACCAAACCAGTCAGGTATCCTTGGTGGGGCAATCGTCCCACCTGGGGGAGTGAACACGTGTCCGATTCTTTGGTTGTGATGAGGATGCATGTAGAACCAGTACCAAGCCCATGTGTCGTGGTATCTCCGATTGAAGTAGTAATCTACACGCCCATCAAGTGTCGGATCGCTTTCAAGTTCCTCCCAAGCACCATCGACCATCTCCTCATGATGGGTTTTTGTGGCCTCGAAGTCCGCATCCCAAGATTTCTCCTGGACCTTCTCAGCGAGTTCTTCCAACATATCATCAATCTTGTCGGGGTCAAGCTCGTTGTTGTCAATGGAGCCGACAAACATCTCTTCATAGTAAGTGAGGTCCTCGAACCTCAGGCCCGTATCTGAAAGGCGCAATGGATCCGTTGAAAGCATCCTTACTGCACCCTTCTTCACGCAGGACATAAGGATCATTGACACCAGTTTCTTGCGATTCGTGTTGACAAAGAACGCGCTCTCAACAGGATCAAGATCTGCAACAGTTCCTGGTGTGCCAAAAGTCTGGATGGCTATCTCCGGGCTCTGATATGCCTTGGTTGTTTCATCAACTTCCCATTTTGCTCCATATCCACCCATTATTCGACGATAGCCAAGAGAAACAACAGCTATGGCCGTTATTCCAGCAGATCCCCAAATCAGGAGATTCGGAGGTATCAAGGGAGGAATGATCTCCCGCACGTAGATGTTGATTGTAAATGTAACCCAATCGCTAGTGTTGAGACTGGAAGATGATATCTGAAAAGTGAGGGGAAGAATCTCTGGAATATTATCGGGGATGAATTGGTATGTCAAATGGGAGTTCTCCCCGCCATCAAGTGCCCCAACATAGGTAGAAACTTGGCCAGAGGTCAAGGTGAGATTATCTGGAATTGAGAGTGTCACCGTGACATCATTGAGCGGAGCATCTCCTATATTGAACACATCCACGCCAACTGAGAATTCCGTGTTTGCATCTGCATTGATATTCTCCTGAGTACTATAGGCAATAGCACCCGGTTCGAGATATGGAGCATAAAAACTCCAATTGGTATAGTGAAAAACACGAAAGTGATCATAGGAGCCTAGATTGGAATGTCCTAAACTGACACTGAAATAGCGAGGGTCAGCAGAAGCTGATGAAGGATAAGCAAGAAGATTCTGCTCATCGAAGGCGAAGAAGCTGCCATAATTATCCTCGAGCCTTTGATGACCGTCCACAACATAGCCTGCGTAGTCAGCGCCTTCTGGTGTAATTCCACTTTCCCCTGTGATCCATGAAGCCTGCATTTCAATGGGATAGATAACTCTCACATTCTCATAATCAAGAGGTACACTCCACTGGACCGGAGCCCAGTTGAAGACAGCCAAATCGCCGGTGACTTGCAGACCAGAGCCCTCTAGAGTAAATGTTCCAGTCGTCATCTCTAGGACCCTGTTTGTACTGAAATACCCGAATACTACGGTGACTGTTTCTCCAGCTTGAGTCCGGGGAGTCCAGTCTAGAGCATAGCCATTTGAGAGCTGTCCAACGATCAGATTGTAGCGGTTTCCATCCACCTCAGCGTACGCGCGATCCGGATCATAAATCGTGGTTTCTTGAATCCCCGCTAAATCGAATCCGCCCAAGGAATTCTCAATTACGGATATGTTTATCCAATATGTGACATTTATTCGGCCATTTTCGAGAACCACCACGTCGACATAAATGCTGTCAAGGTTGATAACTGGGCTCTGGCTAACTATTGTACCTGTCACGCATAAAGGAGCAATAGCAAAAAGAATGAACCCAAATGTGAAGGCAAGAGCTAGACTACGCTTCAATATATCAACCCCTACACCAATATTCCAGATCGTATCCCTTTCGAGCTACTGTACTGGTAGTAAACATCTCAAAGGTGGCTCCACTATTCTCCTCTGCGTGCACGCAGCACATCTGCTTGAGCGATTGTTAGATTTGATAAATCGGCCTTTGCTGCAGCCCACTCATCAAGGTCTGGAAACTCCTGAATCATGCCTCCCCAGATAAGATGATAGACTCGCTTGAGGATGACATCAGCGTCAGTCCCCTTTCCCACATACTCGAAGAATGCCTTTACCGTGGCTGGTGTCTGTTCAGTCATCTCTGCTGGTATCTCTGTTCCAAACCCTGCAAAAGCAACCTCAAGCTCTCGCAAGACATCCATCCTCTCTCTGATTCCAGCAGCAATCACTGGCAAATCGATATCAAAGGCGCTGAAATGCATAATCAGCTTCTTCTTGCTGATTGTTCCATATGGCAACTTCATTTCGGAACTCATATGACACACTCCTTAACGGTGCCTTGCCTCTACTCGGATATAGAGGCTGATAAGCCTTTCAGGTTGTAGGCGAATCCTTAAGACACATCCAGCTAAGCCCTCACGAACGATGCATCAGCCAAGGTACGACTACAAACTAGAGGACCTCAGCTGGATAGTCAATTTCATGCAGGAGGTCAAGGATTATTTCTTTGTAAGGCCGCAGGATAACCTCTTGATACTGCGTCCAAACAAGGTCATGCACCTCAATGAAACGGGGACAGTAATGTTACGGATGCTGCTTGATGGCGCAACCGCAGAAGAGGTCAGAAACCACTTTGTGAGGAACTTTGAGGCTGATGAACAGCAAGTACTAAATGATCTGGCCGCCTTTGTTGATGACCTAAGAAGCATGGTGATGGGGAATCAGAACATCTACTCATACAAGACTGCCAAAATTGTACCTTTTGGAGAAGGCGATATCAAATATCCAGTATTGAGTGAGATTGCCCTAACCTACCGATGTAACAATGAATGTCAATTCTGCTATGCATTCTCCCCGCATCGAGAGACCAAAGAGATGACCACAGACGAGGTGAAGCGGATTATTGACATCATTGTTAATGAGGCCCACGTTCCAAGTCTTTCCTTCACTGGAGGTGAACCAACTCTACGTGAGGACCTTTTTGAGCTCATAGCATATGCGCGAGAGAAAGGGCTCCGTGTCAATCTTATCACAAACGGCCGAAGGTGTGCAGACCCAAATTTCGTTCAAAGACTAGTTCAAGCGGATTTGAACAGTGCCCAGGTATCAATCGAGGGTCCCGATGCAAAGACGCATGACGAAATTGCTGGCGCTCCAGGGTCCTTTGGGCAAACAGTTCAAGGAATCAGGAATCTGAAAGAAACTGAAATCTACACCCATTGCAATACTACAATTTGCAGGCCCAATGTTGACAAACTTGAAGAATTGGTTGATTTCATTGCTGATGAATTGGAACTGAGTTATTTCAGCATGAACATGGTCATCTATACTGGCACCGCCGCAAAACTCAGAGATAGGTTACAGGTAAAGTATGAAGACATCGGAGAGATCGTGAAGCGAGTCAAAAAGAGGGCAAACAAGAAAGGGGTGCAATTCGTCTGGTATGCTCCTACTCCAGTATGCGTATTCAATCCTATTTCGCTTGGATTAGGTGCAAAGAGCTGCGCCGCATGTGACGGCTTATTGTCCGTAGATTCAGAAGGAGGGCTTCTTCCTTGCTCTAGCTTCAGCGATCCAGTGGGTAATCTATTGGAAGAATCCTTTGACAAAGTGTGGAACAATCGAGCATCTAGATTCTGGAGGAGCAAAGACTTCGCGGCTGAGGGCTGCAAGGTATGCACTCATTTTGATTATTGCTTTGGCGCTTGTCCACTGTACTGGGATGTCCAAGGATATGAAGAGATCAAGGAGTATTGGCCTAGGAAGAGTCGTGTTGCTTCTAAGGTAGATGAGGCAAGGCTTAGTCTGAGAAGAAGAATCCGTGGCGACCAACATGGCATAACTTAGAGGACAGCACAACAACGGTTTTGAGGGGCGTTAGCTTCGGAAATGACATGCGCGTTGATGACCTGACAACTCCAGCGACCTTGATAGACTATGACAGACTCGTGCAAAACATCAAAAACATGGCAAACAAGGCACGCGAACACCAAGTAGCTCTGAGACCGCATGTCAAGACACACAAGTGTGTTGAGATTGCAGAGATTCAAAGGAACTATGGAGCCTCGGGCATCACAGTCTCAACAATGGGTGAAGCAATGTTCTTTGCGGAGAACGGATTTGATGACATTACATTGGCAGTGCCCCTAGCCCCGGATAAGATAAGTGCCGCAGCCAAGCTTGCCATCAAGATCAAATTCCGGGTAATTATCGACCATCCTGCAGCACTCAAAGAACTGAGATCAAGATTTAGGAAAGCCAAAGAGGAGCTTGATGTACTTCTCAAAGTTGACTGCAACTATCATCGAAGTGGTGTAGATCCCTCGAAGAAGGGTTCCTTAGCTCTTGCAGAAAAGATTCACCAGGCGCGAGGACTCAACTTCGCTGGAATCCTAACTCATAGTGGCCATTCATATTATGCCAAGTCAGTTGATGAAATCAAATTTATCGCTGAGGAAGAGCAGGATATTATGCTCAAGTTTGCCAGAGATTTGAGAAAAAGGAGCAAAGCGCTTGCGCCAAGGATAGTCAGCATTGGCTCTACTCCAGCTATGATGTTGAGTGACTCTATCAAAAAGGGCATAACAGAAGTTCGCCCAGGCAGCTATGTCTTCTTTGACTATACACAGGTTGCACTGGGAGTCTGCAAACCATACCACTGTTCGCTAACGGTTCTCTCGAGTATCATAAGCGCATATCCTGATAGAGTCATTCTTGATGCCGGTGCAACAGCACTCTCGTTAGACACAGGGCCCAGGCATCTCCATCCAGACTGTGGATTTGGAAAAATCATTTCAGACTATCACGAGGGGGACTTCGCGAAATACACTGACATAACAGGACTCTCTCAAGAACATGGAAAAGTGAAGATAGGCAAGGGCTCACCTTTGAAGGGCCTAGTTCCTGGAAATCGTGTCAGAATCCTACCGAATCACTCATGTCTTGCAGCTAATCTCTCAAGTAGATTCTACGCGACCTCTGGTGATGAGATTCTAGATATCTGGGAAACGTATATGGACAGATAATGCCACGGCACTAGATATCCAAACGGTTGACAATGGAATGTCCGCAGAATGGGCAGTTTTCCTCTTCTCCAGGGAGTATTGGATTTGGAAGCCTGCCACCACAATTCGGACATGCAGTTACAGCTTTAGGGAGCTGTTCGACTGCTTCCGATGTATATACCACTCGGGAGTTCTTGTCGATAGTGCCCCTGAATTTTCCCTTGCTGGATAGATGCTCAAGGGCTTCGACAATCTGATTATCGGTCGCATTGGCAACATTCGAAATCTGATCGAATGTCATTCGCCGCTGGGCATGTAGTAGATGCAAAAGACTCTCTTCGAGGGACACTGCAGACGGACTGACAATCTCATTTTTCCCTCTGTCAAGATAGACAAGAGGAAGACGCCTACGTGCTAGCTTCTCTGCAGCATCTGCGACATCTGATGGACCTACGCCAAGCTCTCTTGCAGCTTCAGCCACACCAATTCGACCTTCCTTCTGTACAAGGAGAATAAGCTTTCCGGAGATGTCGCCGACTCGTGCGTCTCGAGTCCCCTTTATGATGAGCCAAAGTCCGATTGCCAATTCAGGCAGACCAAGAATCCCCCATGCGATAATGCCTGATGTAATGAGAGTCCCCACATCTCCACCGACCTGAATGGTAGATTGGTATACGATATAGGACATTGCAAGACATATGACGAGAAAAATGACTCCTAGAAACTGAGATAGACGTGGATTCACGGCAAGCAGACTCCAATTTTGCCTTCAACACCCCTGCAATTATAGATTTGTATCCCATTTTTCGACTAAATGTACAATCACTTCTCTAAACAAAGCAGGCGTGATTCGCGGGCATTTACGACAGAATCTTTAATAAAGAGAGAACGTCATGTCACCGAGTACCACACCCTGAAAGGACGTGTAAAAGACCGTGACTATAGACCGTGAGGGAGCAACAAGCGCAATCATACTTCACTTCACTGAGGGGAAGCCCGTAGAATTTCCTCAAGATTTTGTCGCCGACATTGGGGAGCGAGCGGCTCTGACCGTGTTGCATCACAAGGACAGAGTTATGAAGATCTTTCCGGTTTCTAGCGATGATATTTACCTGCTTCGAATTGAAATCAGTGATCTGTCAAGGAACTTCTTGAAGCAGCTGAACTTCGCTTTCAACGATGCCAAGCTTAGTGACATCATTTTCACGACTGGCGTTTGTCTCAGGGGCGAAAAATGCTACTACGAGTGTTACTTTGTACCGGATCAGCTCGTTGTTACACTGAAGGAGCTTGAGGAGAGCCTCAGGAAGATACCTGGTGTTTCTAGGGTTGTGCTGCGCAAGGTAGACTAGTAAGGATCGCCAGATTTGTTTCCCTCTTTCATTGGACCGGAGAGAAGCTATCTACCCAAATGAACGCGGAGTGCGAACCACTCCGACTACACCTTCTTTTTGTTTTTATTCCATAGGAGTTACTATAGCCCTTGGTGTGCATTCAATTCTGTCCTTTTTAGATCTCCAATATACAGCCCATCTTCCATCGTCGGTGCGCTTCAGGTGGACATCACATAGTACGGAAAGAGTCCTCTGGAGAAGCAGCGCGGTGCAGACTTCATCAACAACTCGCTCGAGTCTGAAAACTCGTCCGTTGACGACCACCCACTTGCCAGCACTATCTTTCATACCGTATTGTGTCGGTTTTTCCTAATAACCTCGGGATGAGAAACAGCTACAATAAGGCACACTCTGATAGTATAGAACTTGTACTTTGAATACCTAGAATGGTTCACCCCATACGCCATAAAGGCGTGCCGACGGATTCTCGACCACTCTCCTCTAAAGCAACTCAATACCTTCCGACTCGAGTTCTCTGTAGTTCTTGAGATTCTCAGGGATATACTCAGAGAGGAAGACGTCGAGGATAAGGTCTGGGTCTCGATGAATGCCGTAGCTCTCGAAATGATCTAGTACATTCTTGATGTCCCTCATGAGTAACTTCTCAACCCTCAGCATATCAGACCACTTGTTGACAGTGACCGCTTGCGGAACATCAATAATCCAAGGGCGGTCTTGCCACCAGAGTACATTGTACTTGCTGAGGTCTCCATGGACATAGTGAGCTTTGCCATACATCAAGAGATAGTCATCCAGTATCTGATCTAGGACATTCTCAGGATTCTCAAGATTGACATCTTTGAGCTGGGGTGCAGGCTGGGTTTCATCGCCTATGAATCTCATTGTGAGGTAGTTTCCAACTCGACCAATGGGAGTAGGAACATGAACCCCTGCTCTGAAGCAGTTCATGAGATAATCGTACTCCATGACGGCCAAGTCCTCCATCATTCCAAGAATGAAGTACGTTCTCTTGCCTGTGCCCTGTGCAACGTATCCCCTCTTCTTCGACATCTTGTGAGAGGATTGCCATAGACGATATGCTTTCAGAATTATATGGTGTCCTCTCCATTGAGCGAGGAAGATCGAGGCTTCCTTTCCAGCGTTGATCTGATAGATGACGTCCGTGGCAAGACCGTATTGTATCGCATCTTCACGGACAGTATCAAAGGTGAGCTCTTTGATTTCAGTTATCCTACCAGAGGTCTCTGCCCTTAGAGCGGCACGCTTTTGAGCGATTGCGCCACTCTTCAAGGGATTATGCTTCTCGACTCGGCTCACAGTTCACACCTACTGTAATGTGAGCCCAGCATTCCTTGTGTCGTTTTGTTTCTCAACTTCTGATTTCACTCTCATTGACTGAGCTGGTACGCATCTTACATTCTAAGCACATCAGACCAAGGTCAGCAGACAACTAGCCACGCGCTATGTGCGTCAATGAGCATCACAATCATGATGCGTGAAATGAATGCTAGCACAAAGAAACAGCGGATGCCGTTCTATTAGACACCCTCAATGCGGGTGCAAGTGTCCACTGCATTAACCAATTCTATTACCATCATATGGAACTGCACCTCCTTTCGAGTCATGCAGGTCCTGCTCACGGAATTTTCTATAAAGGATTTGTGGTCAGCGTCATGCAGTTTCAAGTTGCGTCAGCAACTTCACTTGGTTCTTCTAGCAGCACCTGTACCGGAGAAGTTTCTTCGATATACTTCCATACCAAGAACGCCCCTATCAGACCTAGCCCTGCAGCTAACCAGAAAGGAACCATAAAGCCTTCAATAATCGCAACTCCAAAGTTGAATGTCAGAAGCGAGAAGTAGGCATAGATTGTCCCGCCAACGAGCGGTCCTATTGTTGCTCCCGCATTGAAGAAAGCTTGAATCGTACCAAATAGCTTGCCGCGAAGACTCCAAGGCACTATATCTGCCTGTATCGCGCGCATTGCTGGTTGCGATGCAGACATAGATGCGCTCTGAGCTATCCACACAGCTCCAGTCTGAAGAACATTCGTTGTCGCGGGCAATATCGCGAGACTTGCTCTGGCGCCAACAGCACCCCAAACAGCTAGACCCTTTCGACCACGTCTATCAGCATATCGCCCGGCAGGTACAGTGAATAACATACCTATTGCTCCGGCTCCCGAAATGATAAAGCCAATCAAACCAATGTCTGTTGTTATCTTGCTCATGAGAAACAACTGGAATAGAGGCTGCCCCAGCCCCATGGCAATTCCATTCATCATGGCCATAACGTAGAGCACATTGATCATCCTACGGGTGCTCGGTGCAATTTCATTATCGGACAGCATAAGACGAGAAGGCTCAAGCTCCATCTCCTGAGGCTGTTCAGTCGGTTTCTTCTCCCGTATCTTCAAGGGAGATGTTTCTTTGAGACTAATCCCCGTCAGTAAGACTGCAGGCAGAACGATGAGGGCCGCCATGAAATATGGCACCCTAAAAACATCCGGCACTGGAAGAAGAAGGAAGTCACGACAGAAATTGTAGAGGATGCCTCCAAGTCCGGGTCCAGCCACAAACCCAATATTTGAAACGAACATATAGATTCCGAGCCCTTCCCCTCTTCGGTCGAAACCCACTATATCCATGAGTGAAGCTTCTGCTACTGGCCATACCATCCCAGAAACAATCCCTTGGAGAAAGCGAATGATAAGGAGATCAATCCATGACCGAGCAAGACCGAAGAGCAAGAGCAGAAGGAAATAGCCCAGCAGGCCTATCATCAATAGGGGCTTGCGACCTCGAGTGTCCGAAAGGCCGCCGAAGTATCTAGCAAAGATTGTTCGTGAGAACATGAACGCGGCCATCATTATGCCCAGAATAATCGCAAACGAAGCCACAACCTCGTCTGGAACTATATATCCGGGACCAGGCGGCTGAGTAAGTCCTCCTTCAAGAGCGATAAGATAGAAAGCCATCGAAGGAGCAATAATCCCAAATCCTAGCATAATCAAAAGCGCGTCAAATGAGAGAACCATGACGCTAAGATTTGTGTATAAACGGCTGGGATTGATTCGTCCCACTTGGCTTCACCATCGTTTCACGAAGCGCTGAAGACCTGCTAATATAGATGCCCATGTTGAGAAAATTGTGTTGAAAGGAAGGATTTATTTTAAAGTCATCTCGCCGTCCTTCGGTTTCCAACTCACGAATTGACCCTTCTAAGTTAAGGAGTGAAACCGCTGCCCAGCAAGAGGAATCTAAATGCCAAACCCAATGAACCCTTTGATAGTTCAGTCTGACAAGTCAGTCCTTCTTGAAGTGGACAATCCCAAATATGAAGAAGCCAGGGACTCTCTAGCCAGGTTTGCAGAGCTAGTGAAGAGTCCAGAGTATGTACACACCTACCGAGTTACTCCATTGAGCCTGTGGAACTCTGCCGCAATGGGCATGACTGCCAGAGAAGTCATTGATGCCCTGGAGAAATATGCAAAGTATCCAATTCCTGACAATATCAAGCGCGAGATTATCGAGTACATGTCCAGGTATGGTCAAATCACATTGTACATGGAGGGTCCAGACCTCATATTGGAGTGTGAGGAAGAAGACTTGGCTGAAGAGATTGGGGCCCAGACAAAACTTGAGCAGTATCTTGAAGAACGAATCGATGAGAGATCATTTCTAGTTGTTGAAGGTCAAAGGGGATTTCTGAAGCACGCGCTACTTGAGCTGGGCCATCCAGTAGAGGACCTCGCTGGCTATGTAGAAGGAGACTCCCTCGCCCTAAGAATGCGGGATGTGACACTTGAAGGGAAATCATGGGGACTGCGGAGATATCAGAGGGATGCCGTGGATACCTTCTATGCTGGCGGAGGTGTCAAAGGGGGGTCGGGAGTTGTTGTATTGCCTTGTGGAGCGGGCAAGACTATGGTCGGGATGGGCGCGATAGACAAGCTGCAGACATCTACTCTCATTCTTTGCCCCAATGTGATTGCAGTTCGACAATGGATTCAAGAGCTTCTTGATAAAACGGATTTGAAGCCTGAGGACATAGGTGAGTACACCGGCGACTTGAAAGAGGTGCGACCGATTACTGTTGCTACCTATCAGATACTCACATGGCGGAAATCTCGAGAAGACTCCTTTGAGCACTTTGGCATCTTCGAGGCCAGGAATTGGGGACTAATCATATATGACGAAGTCCACCTTCTTCCAGCTCCAGTTTTTAGAGCGACTGCGACTATACAAGCAACTCGGCGGCTTGGACTGACCGCCACTCTTGTCCGTGAGGACGGGCGAGAGGAAGATGTATTCAGCCTAATTGGGCCGAAGCGATATGACATGCCTTGGAAGCTCCTTGAGGACCAGGGATGGATTGCCACCGCTATATGCTATGAGATACGCCTTGAGTTGCCGGACCCAATGAGAAGAAAGTATGCTCTTGCTGAGGACAGGAAGAAATACAGAATTGCCGCAGAGAACCCAGAGAAGAACAAACTCATCAAGACTCTGGTAGCTTATCACGAAGAAGACAATGTTCTGATCATCGGGATGTATCTCAACCAGCTCAAGATTATTGCAGAGGAGATAGAGGCGCCTCTAATTACTGGTAAAACGCCCAACTCAGAACGTCAGAGATTATATGAAGCATTTAGGGTAGGAGAACAGAAAATTCTCGTAGTGTCGAAGGTCGCCAATTTCGCACTTGATCTTCCCGATGCCAATGTGGCCATTCAAGTGTCGGGCACATTTGGGTCTCGACAGGAGGAAGCACAACGACTTGGTAGAATTCTAAGACCAAAGACAGATGGTAGCTTTGCAAGATTCTACTCACTCATCACAAAGGACACTCGAGACATGGACTTTGCAGCGAAGCGTCAGCTCTTTCTAACAGAACAGGGCTATCAATATGTGATTGCATCAGTTGATGAAGACATCTGGGAGAGAGCTCCAGAGAGCTTCTTTTAGAATTGGTTCAATACCTGAATTAGCTCATCAATCTGCATCCTGTTGTAGGATTCCATTGATTCCACTAAGTCATCACTATTCAGAATTGAAGGTACCTGTCCGATTTCACACCGAATCAATCGTTCCAGAGTCCAAGAGATGCATGAGAATAGTGCAAGACCTCTCAATCGAAGCATCTGGGTCGGATCTCTTGATGAGAAGCTCACCAGTATATCAGAAGAAAACGGCTCAATTGGCTCCGAGAGGAGATAGGCTATGTCATAGTTGGTAAATCCTCTGCAGAACTCACTCCAATCCAAAAGCAAGACGCGATCTTCTTGGAATATGGCATTACTCGGGCGAAGGTCGCCATGCATAGCACCTGTAGACAAGCTCACACCTTCCAAAATGGTTTCAAGGGAACTATAGAACTCGTCAATTGTTACTCTAGCGCGTTTCATCCTTTCTGAGTGGAGCCCCGAGTCTGACAAGATTAAGTCGACTCTTGAATAGAGATAATTTAGGTACTCCACGGCAAATGAATAGACAGGCACTCCAGAAACTTCAAGACTCTGAAGTTGATCCAAGCTTATTTCCAGTCTGCGAAACTCGTCAATACCAATTGAACTCAGGCTTGAATGAACTACTCCGGGCTCATAATAATAGACCAAGAAAGGAGTTTGATTCTTGTTTGGAAGAGTCCCATATGTCATTGGACGAGGACTGAGTCCATTTCGAGCTGCTTCATATAATACAAGAAACTCTTGCGCGTAATGAGTTGATGGATACTCCATCAATAGCGTGGGAATCCTTAGTACTAGGCGTTCCGGCTCGCAATGAGCAAGCATATTGATATTGGACATGCCACCTAGGGTTCGTTCTATTGAGATATTTGGGATATCTAAAGCATCACTGAAAAGAAACTCTAGATTCTCCTTGATATACCCATAGGCTTTGAGATCATAACCCGTCATCGGCGCGATAATATCAAGGACACGAAGCACTTAAAGAGTATCCAATCAGCCGCATCGCCTATGAACGGAAGAGACGTCCTCCTCATTCTGACACATCTATTTAGATTCAGAGGCAATCAGACATCCATAGATGAAGCTGTAAAGTTCCTCTCGTTCAAGTGCAGATATGGAAAGCCAAGCAACATCAGACGTCTTCTTTCAGCCGCGCTGAATAGTGAAATGATATCAAGAAATGGAGATCAGATTATGGCGGAGTTTATGTTTGACCTTCAGAAGCTCTCTCCAAATCAAGCAGCGAGGTTTAGCAGAAGTATGCAATTCGAGGACTCCGTTGAGCCATTGGTCTAGCTTAAGATAGCTGCTATTCTTCCTATCGAAGCCAAAAGTGCTGTAATTTGAATGAATGGGTTTCGAGCCTGAACAAGACGGTAGTCAATCTCAGCAACTCTATCTAGGAGAGTCCTGAGAACATCAGGTTCAAACGGACGACTCAGCAATTCTCTCTCGACCTGGAGCATGACTTCACTCGGCGAGTACCCCTCAAGAGCTAAGAGACCTCTGAGAGATTCTCTAGCAATGACAAAGGACCCGTCTATTGCTGCAGATATCATATTGCGGACTCCTTTCGAGAGAGTGGTTTCAGAGCAAGCATAGACTTCATCCTCGGTCACTGGCTTGCCTGCTGCAGAAACAATCTGGAGTAAGTTGATGGCTCGTCTCATATCACCATTGGACGCATGGGCTATGGCATCCAATCCACCTGAGTCCACCTCAACATTCTCTGATTCAGCAATTCTATTCACTAATGATACAATCGCGCTGTTTGGTGGACTTGGAAAATTGATAACCAGTGAACGGGAAATTACAGCTGGACTCCAACCAGCCAGAGTAGGTGTAGTGAAGATGAACCGACAGACCTCGTTGTAGATCTCCATTGTCCTTCGCAGCGCTTGTTGCATGCTACTGGTCAAGGCGTCTGCCTCATCGAGAACTAGCACTTTTATCATTTCATTAGAAACCGTGACTGTGGAGGCAAAGAGACTAATAGCACCCTGAAGCAGCTGAGACTTGTTTGGATCCCGCTTCCTGCCCTTAATCGTCAGTTCAGCCTTGGCATTTTTGAACACTATAGACATGTACTCGTCTAGTTCGGACCTCTTGCTGCGGTCCAATTTAGCTAAGTCTTTGATATCACGCTTTGCTTTAGCAACGGAATAATCAGAAACATCGCGGATATTCAGCATCTTGTAGTTTGCAGTGATGGAATCACCGAGAAGCGCTCTGGCAAAGATCTGTGCGGCACTTGTCTTCCCAGTTCCGTATGGTCCATACAGTATCATATTAGGACATGAACCTGCATCCGCAAGATTCCGAAGCTTGACAATGGCATTATCTTGTCCGACGAAGTCATCCCATGTCTTTGGACTATACTTCACGCTCCAGAGAGGAGGCTCCAATCGATGCACCCATTGTCCAGTCAGATGTTACCAAAATAAGGTTGCCCCTCTTTTGGCGATACATGGATAGTCAAGACCGTAATTGTCTTATGCATAAAAACTCAGGGCACTTGGATGCCGCAACACGGCTTTGACAAATATCTAGCAAGTCAGGGAATAAAACAATGCCCAAAGAATCGCTTCAGAAGGAACTAGAACATATACTGAGAGAGGACTTGATGTTCGCATGCCAGTATTGGGACATCGATGTCAGTGGGAGTGATTCTGGCACAAAGCTCGTTTCCCTGCTCGCCGAAAAGATGAAGGACAAGGAAACCAGAGACAGGGTCTTCGGCACATTCTCAGACAGAGAAAAGGACCTTCTTGGAATGCTCGCACTCAATAAGGGTGCGATGAGCTACGACAGACTCAAACCATTTAGAAAGATTTACAGCTATGGTCAACTTAACCAGACTGAGAGAGACCTTAGGAAGAAAGGCATCATCATTCGTAGATTATTGTCGAGGCTTACAGACTTTGGAAGAGAGGTTGCGGAGTTCAAGATCCTAGACTATCTCATGCCTTTCCTATTAGAGATGTTCTCAAAGAAACCTGATTCTAGCAGAGAACTCCCTAAGAAAGCTCGGAACATCACCGATGACCGTGATACTCTTCTCCTAGACATGCTGCTGCTTGCGTCCTACCTCGCAAAACATGAAGTGAG
>JBHLPF010000086.1:0-5606 GCA_048939765.1 Promethearchaeota archaeon | reverse complement strand
CAAGCAGTATAGAATAATGATGCCAAGCAAGATATAGATTGGACTCAGGAGTATGACTTTCTTGTCAACCAGGCGTAAGCCTCTGAAGAGAGCTATGCCTGCTAGTAGGTACAGCAAGACTGATGCCTGCAAAACTGGCTTCTGGTGTACTAGCATTGATAGAGCAAAGAGGATAACTGCAGCACCAAAAAGTTGAGCCTCATGAATTATGGACTCACCTATCGTATAGTTCGCCTTGTAGCCTTTGAAAATCACAAGATAGGTGAGAGAGAAGCCGCAAGCAAATAGAAAGGGGAATTGAGCAAGCTCGGTTGTAAGTGTCCAAGGAAGTAGTATCTTCAGAAATTGCATGACGAAAACTAGCGGCAAGCCTGCAATTGTATGTTTCAGACTTCTACGGTCCTGATCATCAGTTTCATGTGGAGCCGGTTGAGTCCCTGAGAGCATGAGAAGTGGAATCGAGTAGAGGGCATTAATGATAATCAGAACTGATACAGCTCCAAAGAATAGTAGGTTCTGAAAGAGCGATAGTGTAAGGCCAGTGACCAGAAAGACTGCATAGATTACGACAGCTTCTGGTTTCTCAACGGACCCCAACGCCAGTGGCTTTCTCATGCGTTTTGACAGATCTTGTTCATCTTCTGAAATATCAAAAATGTCATTGAGCACATAGACCGAAGAATACGAAATGATGAACGCAACCAAACCCAGAATCATCTCTACTGCATCAAATGCATATCTTGAGATGATAAGAAGCAAGATACCGACTGAATAGAGCCCGACATTCTTTGGAATGTTGTCCACTAGGTTTCTGAAGAGTAGAGTCTTGCGGATCATCAAAACACTTCTCTATTCTGAGCAGTTCGTCGTAGATTAGTAGCAGCTCGACCAAAAATCCTACGATTATCTTATGTACGGACCAAACTGCATGCTCCAAAGCCAATCCTTGGAAGGACCTTCTGACCAGAAAACAACTGTGATCCCTAATATCATCAACAGAAAGCCGATTATAAAACCAGGAATTGCAAAGTTGAGATAGAGTTGATTTAGCGTAGGATCGCCAGTATATGCCGCGGCTAGAGATGTAAAGACTCCGAGGATAATGAGCAAAACTATGAGAAAGAAACCTAGCACTAGAACAAGCTTCCCGACTCTGTGTCTGAATGAGGGCGTCTTGTGACCCTCTGATTCTAATTTTCTTTCTGTCAAATTCCTTCTGCGAAACATATGAACATTTAATGAAATAAACGTTGAGTAAAACAGACTAGCCGATGATTCCAAGCTGTCTTGAGAATTCAAGTTGATCTAAATACTCACGGATTTCTGAGATCAGTCCATTCTCAATCTTGACTACGAAACATGCTGGAACCCTAACAGACTTGTTTGTTGGAGGCATCTTCTTGCCATCGGGACCTTGAATCGGACCAGTGTTGGTTCCCTCTACGAACCCTTTAGCGCAGACCATATCGGCATCGCCGAAGATTCGTGTTATTTCGAACTTCACGTCGGGATACGTCGCTAGAAAGCCTATGTTATCCGCTTTTACTGCATCGCGGCCTCTAAGTGGCTCAGTTCGACCAGGAGCATAGTTCACTACAGATTCAGACATGAAGCCGACAAAGCCGTCCATATCATGTGCTTCAAAGGCTTCAAGAGTTGCGGTCACAAGACGAATATTATCCCCTAGGCTCATGTAACAGCACCAAGAAGAGGTAGTTTGCTATAGTTAATTATAATTTTGGTAGTCGCACAGTGATTCATTAATACTGTAGACCAGCGAATTTGTGAAGAGAGGAGGGCTGGAAAGTCTAATATTGGAGGCAAGCAAAGTGCGAGCATTTGGCAATACAATTTCGAAATGGTGGTTTTCCATGCCAGTTTCTCGACTTGAGCATATCACAAAGATTGGTGTTGAAGATATGGGGGATCTTGCGGACAGTCTGAAAGATTCCAGCGTGCTGCGATTGGAGAATTTGGATACGGATTTGCGTCCACCGCAATCAGCGCTCGCCTTTACGAAGCAGGCTGTGGATGATGATGCGGCAAATAGCTATCTACCTTTTTTTGGGCTTGATTCGATACGTCAAGCAGCGGCCACTTTGGTGGGAAGGCAGTCCGGGCAGGAGTATGATTGGAGGACTGAGTGTCTAATCAGCGCAGGCGGGCTTTCGGGCATTCTGAATGTGTTACTGGCCACATTGGAACCTGGTGATGAAGTCCTGATGACAGATCCAATCTACGTAGGGCTAATCAACAGGGTTCGTCTAGCCGGGGGAGTCCCACGTTTCGTGTCGCTTCTAGCATCGGCCAAAGGCTGGCGAGTGGACACAGAAGCCTTGGCCCAGATTAATCCGAAACCAGTGAAAGCAGCACTCCTGATGAGTCCATCTATGCCAACGGGGGCAGTCTTTCAGCAGGATGAGTGGCAGAAATTCATTGAGTTTTGTCAACAGGCTGATTGCTGGCTCATCAATAATACAGCAATGGAGCGCATTCTTTTTGATTGCCGTAAGGTGATTCATCCTGCTGGCTTTCCGGGCATGCGGGAGAAGGTGATTACGGTCGGTTCATCATCGAAGGAGTATCGTATGATTGGTTGGCGAGTTGGCTGGGTGGTTGGACCGGCGCCCATTATCGCCGATGTGGCAAGGGTCAGTATAAGCAACGTGGTGTGTCAGACCGGAATTGCCATGGGTGCAGTCGCAACTGCAATCAACGCACCTGATGATGGGATTCAGACCTGCGTCGAAGAGTGGCAACGACGTCGGGACGTTTTGCTAGAGGAGCTGCGCGACTTCACCGTCATTCCCCCTCACGGCGGGTGGTCATTCCTGGTTGATGTTTCTCCGTTGGGCTTTGATGGCCCTACTGCGTCTAAGCGGTTACTGGAAAAGGGGAGAATTGCTGCGACACCTATGGTGAATTGGGGAAGCGCTGAGAGCAGTCGATACGTGCGTATTGTGTTTTCAAATGAGCCGGTCCAGCGACTGCAGGGTGTTGGAAAGCGGTTCAAGAATGCATTAACCTGAAATCTCATCGCTATTGATAATATCATGAAAGAAGCCAACGAGTCCAATCATAGAGGATGCAAGCACACACTACAGTGGTTGAACCTTGATATTTCTGGAGATTGGCCTTCATGACTCTAAATATTCCTTGATAACTCTATATCCCAAGGCTCGTCCTGTCGGTAGTTGTGGCCAGACTTCAGCGCGATCTCCGCTTTGGTCAGCTCGCTTCCGAGATAAGCTGCATGACTCACTGAGGTGACCAATCCTGTAGAGAGAATTTCTTGCAGTATTGCGTTTGCGGTTTCTGAAATGAATCCCTGAACTTCCTGTTTCCTCGCCTTGTGTTCGCAGAGAATTCGGTTCCTACGTCTGTCTACTCCAATTCTGAAATATCCACCAGTGTCAAGTTTCCATTCAGTGTCTTGTTCCTCAACAACCTTGTATGCCTTATCCATAGAAACTGTTTGTACATCAAGGCCACTAGACTTCGCCACATATGTTGTTGCCCCAATCTCCTTTGGGGGTGAATTCATGTGACCCGCAATGAACCCCATCAATGCCGCAGATTTCAGCTCGCTTATGCAGCGATATGTCGATGCTCGCTCTTCAGTTGAGAGGAAAACAGAGATTCCTAGCTCAACGCCCAGGCAGGCAAGAAGGGCATTCATTCCTGCCGTGTCCGAATCAACGAATTCGGTAACATTTGCAAATCCAGCTAATAATGGAATGTTCTCGTCAAGAATTCGACATTGATGATAGGCACGCAGTGATTTCATTAGACCGGGCTGGATTGGTGCCTCCATTAACGGGTCTGCAATAATCTTCTCAAATCCTTTTCTCCTCAGATGGTCACAAAGATTGTGGCACGCCCGCGCACGTTCATTAGGATCAGGAGGAAACAGCCCTGCAGAGATATTTGTAGGAAGACAGACAAGCGCTACATCTTCTGGCAGCCTATCAATCACATCAACGTTGCCCATATCTACGGAGAGCACTATCTCTGCACCTGCATCGACTCCAGCTAGTATTTCGTTTTGGTCTAGGGAGTCCACACTGATAGGCAAGCCAAATCTGCGCAGTTCAGTCACTATCTCGGCTATTCTCTCCGGATTTTGCTCGTCTATGGTGGCACCGACATCCAATATGTCTGCAGACTCTACAAAGAATTGTGCAGTCGCGACGCTCTCTTCGACGCTCCTTGCTGTGACGTCGACCACCTCAGCCATCACTCTTGGAGGGAAGTCAATCCCGATTGGGTATCCTGACCGTAACCTGAAATTGCGCTTCCCAAATACCGTTTCTCTTTCAAGCTGTTTCATGTGGTTTTTTAATTGATCAGCCAATATCTTCTGAATGATCGAATCAGCTTCATACTTCGCTGAAAGCATCGGAACAACCCGACGTAGATTCTTCAAAAGTAGGGGAAGCGCAGTCAAATATCGTGTTCCTTTCATAATAGGTATGCCAATCTCTTCGGCAGTTTCAGTAAAATCCCCGCGTGCAAGACCAGATACCAGAATGAGGTCAGGTTTGTTCTGTTTCAAGAGTGTGGAAACATGTTTCCGCACGATTCTTGGCGTGGTGAATGCGGCGACCGTGATTGGAAGACACTCAGCATTGACAAGGGGAAAACCTGCGGTCACTCGCACTAGATCCTGAAATGCCATCTGGCCAGTAAGAAGCAAGACTCTTTTTTCAGCAGTCACTGGGCATCAAACCTCCTGACTTCCTTTCTCATTTTCAGAGTGAAAAACCTGACTCTGATTCGAAAATTCGAATAAGCCGATGAAGTTCGCCTATACAGGATGAAGGCGTTCGCTACAATTTCTGAACCTTGACAACTCTAGGTATTTTGCGAGCTGTACTCCAATCTACATACAAGAAACCTGGTATATTCAACCCTGTACAATAGCAAGCATACTGTAGTTGCTTAAGAACAGCATAACCCATAGCATGCATTTAGTGTCCCATAACTCTGCGGATCATGTGAATGATGTTTGGAAAAATACTTGCGAAATGGTTCTACGAATTTGGTTACCGCTACATGCAGATGCCATGGGACAGTGGACCACGTACTGAATTGATGGAACTTGTAGAGAGCGGTCATATAGAACCCTGTCGGGCTATTGACTTGGGTAGCGGCACCGCTAGCAACTGTATCTTCCTGGCTCAGCATGGCTTTGAAGTGACAGGCGTTGATTATGCTGAACCAGCAATCGGATTGGGTCGTGCTCGAGCGCGCAAAGCTGGTGTATGTGTAGACTTCATTCAAGATGACTTGACTGACTTGCACCACGTTAATGGGACCTTTGACCTACTCGTGGATTACGGCACGTTGGATGACTTGCCTCCGACAGAACGGGATTTCTATGTGAGGAACATCTTACCCTTAACCCATCCAGAAAGCCGGTTTCTGCTTTTTTGCTTCGAGTGGCCACCTCGTTGGTGGGAGCGTCCTCTGTTTGACCGGATGGCTCTTGAGCCCGGTGAAGTTGAGCGACGTTTCGGGGCCTATTTTGAGATTGATCGAATTTCCGGAACCAAGAGTCCTGACTTCTCACGATTTCCTCCTGGCTATGGAGTCTATCTGATGAA
>JBHLPF010000014.1:73354-77547 GCA_048939765.1 Promethearchaeota archaeon | reverse complement strand
AAGCAACATGTTTTTCACCATCTCTTACATATTGTTGGCTCGGTAGGGATGAAGTCACTCGGCTCGATAACGAAATACTATCCTTTCGTGGACCCAGGAACACGAATCATGCTCGAAAATGTAATGGATGCCGCGTCCAACTACAAGGATCTTGTCAGACGCTTTTGCGGTGTCGTGGTATCTGAAGTAAGCCACGAAGAGCGAGTATACCTCGCAGCTAGACTCGCCTTGCATTATGGCGGGATCAACACTATACCCAGACTCGTCAAGAGATATCCCAGTGCAATACTGGCTCGACCATACTATCTCTTGCATCTAAGACACAACTATGGGGAAATGCCACTGATGAGGGTGGCTGATTCAATCACTGAAGGATTAGATGCAAATCCGGAGAACTGGATTCGCCTAGACCTGATTCTTCGACTCTGGCAGTGCTACAATGCGATAAAAGATGTCAGTGAACTAAGGAAAGCAAATAGTCAGATGCGGGAGCTGATTCAGTCCTATATAGAACTCGAGTGTTTCATTCCAGGGATATATCATGTCATGATGCAAGGACGTGAGGAAAGCGAAACAGATGAAGAATCATTGAACGATGTTTTGAAAATCGCTCGGAAGTATGATGATCAGGTTGTTATGGCGAGGCTTTTCGCTATGAATGCAAGTGTCATTAGAGAAACAGACGAAGCTCTAGCTGAGAAGTGTTTCCATTTTGCTCGCGAATTAGACGAGGGCCTTGGCCTCGATCCCAAGAGCGTTTATTCTCTCTCCATCTAGATTTTATGCCATGACAAATGCGCATGTAAACAGATGACGATGGAAAGAGAGGCCCCATTAGTTATGTATCAAAGCACCATCCAAGTTTCAGTGCTAATAATTCCGTTCAAGTTGTGAAACCTGTCCAGCATTTGCCTCAGGTCATTTGCTGACGGCACCTCAGCATAAGCCACCAAATCATACGGACCTGTAATCACTCGAACCTCGGCTATTCCGTCAATCTTCTCAATGCCACGCTGCAGTTTCCACATCTCTCCAGCTTTGGCTCGTATCATAACATACGCTTTTGGCATCGCGTGTTGCTCCAAGCAGGTATGTTATAGTTATCTACGACCTTTGTGATAAAGCCTTCATTCTGCCAACTCTATCTGCCATATGCAATTCTCAGGCACTTTCTCAGGTGAATCAGAAACTCCATATGTGTCCGCCGTCCTATTGAACATGGTTCCTCAACTACCACACCCGAGGGGCTAACGCGTCACTGGTGGCCTGGCAGGGATGCAAGAATCACTAGTGACGCACCTCGCAAAGCTTCGTCTCTTCTAATACTATTAGGCTGCTAGCAAAACTGAAACACAGACCCATGCCAGCACATAAATCCTGCCATCCCATTTTCTGGCCAAGAGGAGAGAGACAATGACAAATGTTCTTGTGATCTACGACTCAAAATTCGGTAACACAAAGAAACTGGCTGAAGAGATAGCCGCAGGCATCCAGGAGGCGGGAGATATAAAATGCAAAGTTGAGAACATAAAGAGTTTTGATAAGGGGGAGGTCACAGCCTTTGATGCAGTTCTATTCGGATGCCCGGTACATGCTATGAGAGCGACCCGTGGAATCACGGGTACAATAAAGAGAGCAGCAAAAGACGGCTTGGATGGAAAGCTCGTGACTACTTTCGAGACCTATATGGGCAATCACAATGGAAGGGCTTTGAGAAAGATGGAGGAGCTCTTGATGAAAAAGGCACCAGGTGCCCGAATTGTTACTCCTGGATTCTCAGCTCTTGTTGATGGATATGAGGGCCCGCTAAATGCTGAAGATGCAGTGAAAGGCAAAGAGTTCGGTAAAATATTCGGGCAAGAATTACTCCAATAATCCTAGTCAAGCTAGAATTCATATCAGAGCTGACAGTATATCCTTGTGACTGGATCCTTGGAGGAAGCAGAACTGAATCAAGGAGCTGTATTGAGGTTTTTTCGTGAGGATCACAGAAAACTCAAACAAACAATTGGGAAGCTTTCTGAATCGCAGATGCTCAATGATATCGTGATGGGTGATTGGAACGTCAAAGATGTCATTGCTCATATCGCCGCGTGGAACTGGGAAATTGCGAAGTCCATTGATGAGGTTCTTGATAAGAAAGCACCTTGGTATCTCACTAAGGGCGAAACTGCGTTCAATATGGCTGAAGTTGCTAAGAGACGTGATTGGCCCCTATCACGGGTTTTGGAGGAATGGGAGCAATCATCTGATTCACTTATACATAGAATTGAGGAGATCACGGCAGAGGAGTGGAACTCTGAAACTGGTCTATTATGGGCAGATGGTTCAGTGGTGACGATTGAGTCACTATTTCGTTACCGATACAAAGGCGAGGGTCATGAGGGAGGCCATGCCTTGCAGATCCAAGAATACTATAGCCTGTAGAAGTTGAAACACTGTTTTGCCACAGAAACATACTCCTTCCAGTTCGCAATGAAATGTCTAAGTCTATTATACCCGTACTTCACCATTGCATCAAGGTCATGCTCTGTCCCCCATAGGATGTAGATGAACGGCTGTCTTCCAAGTCTGAATTTGACCCGCTCGCCTAGCTGAGAATCGATTTTGCCAGTATAGGCATCAAGCAGACTTGCTAGAAAATCAACGCCTTCACTCAGAAATACGAAATCCGCTGCGGGGTCATAGACTCGAGACTCTTCAAAGTCAATGATTCCGGTTACAGTGTAGGTTGCAGGGTTCACCAAGATGTTTGACGTATCAAAATCGCCATGAATTAGGACTGGCTCGAACTCAAAGTTCTCCTCATAGTCGAGGAATTCATGGAATAGGTTCTCGGACCATTCCTTTTCAGAGTTGGACAGTTGCGGGAAGACAATGTCTTGAGCTTGGGCGAATACCTTTTGATACTCCTTCTGACCATCCATCGGACAGTATGAACCATCTTCGCCCAATCCCAGACTGCTTCCATCTATGGCATGGAGCTGACTGAGAAACTGACCTACTTGCTTGCCCAAGAATCGTTGCTGCTCGGAATTTGTTGAGTAATAATGTCGTGATAGGGAAGCACCGTGAATCATCTTGTAGACCATGAAAGGAACTGCAGATTCCGTATCAACAAACTCAGGCGATGGAATCTCCAAAGCAAGATGACCACGCAGTCGGTTCAGGAGAGCGGCTTCTCTACGAACAAGCGTCTGCTGTTCATCTAGCGGAAGGATTGTACTGGGAAAACGGAAAAGATACTTGTCCTCAACTAGATAGACATTGTAGGTGCCGTGATAGAAGAACTGAATCGTAGGATTCGAGATCTGCGGTAGAGCCTTCATCACAGCGGCTTGAACGACTGATTCCTCGATATCAGGTGGGTTGTTTTCTTCGTACATTGAGTGTGGATTTATGCATAGGGATGTAAGTCTTGTCCACTCACTATTTCTTCTGATGCCATTCCAAGAATCGATGCCACTCTTCCTGAATTCGACTGCACTCATTGTCCTGGTCAAGTGCTAGCCGTCGCATAATCCGAGTCACCTCGGCTTGAATGTAGGGCGCCATCGAGCTCTTCTCAGAACGATAGATCCTCCTGCTGATGTTGTCCTCACACTCAGTCATCGCCCTCAGTAGATCCAATGCATGTACCATTTTTGATTCTGGAATCACAATATCATACTCAGCTAGACCTTTGATGACGCTTCTCCATCTATCCTCAGGGGATTCTGCAACCTCTTCAGGCGTTAGTTTGGGGGATACCACCTTGGCAACGCCGATCTGATATTCTCTCGCAGTGGCTCTATAATATCTCTGAACGATGCCAGTCGTGGTTTTTTCGGTGCGAACCTGAACAACCAATTTTGCCTTCTTCAGTCTGTCTAGGTGATGAAGGATGGTACCGGGTTTTCTGTTGAGCTCATCGGCAATCTGCTTGACTGTCATTGGCTCTCTTCCAAGGACACTCATTATCGCAATCCTAAGAGGATCCATCATTAGCTTGATTGTCTTCTTGTCTTTAAGGACTTCAATGTCCTTGATTGGCGCGGCTTTTCTGGGACTCAATTATTTGCCCCCCATTTCTGTGATTCATCATATTCTTCATCCGTCACCGGGATTTCGTCCTCTTCACTTCCGAGGAGTAGATACACTCTACTCTGAGCAATGGCCATGGCTGGAATTACAATGAAGAGGAGAAACAGACC
>JBHLPF010000014.1:70241-73254 GCA_048939765.1 Promethearchaeota archaeon | reverse complement strand
AGCGGTACAATTGTGGTCATAAAGACAATAACTCCACCACCTGCCAGAGGAAAGAAGCGTCTACTATACCATGCAAATACTCCTTCAGCTGTCGTTCCTTCGCTCTCCACAATCTCTCTCGCCATTCCATAAAGAGCCCCAATTGCTACAAAGACTGGGAGTATTAATGGAACTATGATAAGGACAACCAGACCGAGGCTTTCCAGCGAGGGCCAGTTGGCAAAAGCCTCAATGATGCCCACAAATACTTCAACGAGTTCGAAGAAGCCTCCTGGTGTCAGGAAGATAACGGTGGCTATGAAAATGAGCAGCATAATTACTACCAAGAATAGAGTGACTATCAAGACACCGAGCATTCCTAGGAAGAAGGAAATCACATTTTTGAAGGCAAACTTGAAGCTGACAGAGATATCCTCAGCCAATGCACCTAATCCAGATCTGCTGCTTACCACTAGTCCATCACCTTTCCATTGCGGCGTTTCTTCTGACTAGCCTGAGGAGTCCTGTGGGCTGCCAAATATGTCATCATTCTAATCGTAATCATTTGTTTCACACTACTAATATTGTAAGAGCGAGTCCAGTCCAATAGCTCATTGTAATGAACACGAGGAACCATGTTCTAGACCCTGAATCATCATAATACATCTTCCAAAGCTTGTTGCCTATTACGATGAACAGAGCGAACATAACCAGGATAATTGGCGCCCCAAATAAAATGGCGTCTGCAAGGCTTGGAAACATGTCCCTAGTGGCAGAAAGGACGCCATAGTTGATTGATGCATCATTATAGAGCAATGCCCAGGCTTGAGCAAAGCACCCAAACGCTGCTTTTGTAAAGACCATCATTCCTGTTAATAGGAAAAACATCGAAGATACAAATGAGTGACGAATCGTCCAGATTCCGAGAGGCGCGAGGAGCACAAGTCCAATGATGATTGAAAGAACAAGCAGAGAGGTTAGGACAGTTTCAAAGAAGACTGGATTGTCTGTGTAGGCATCTGTGATAAAGATCCAACTCCAGGTTTCATGGTAAGTCCCCAAAGCTGAAGGTGCGGGTAGGCCTCCGTACCAAGGCATCGAACCCACCCACCCAGCGGTGAATGGATTCTGGAAGATGACACTGGTGACTATCCTTGATTCTCCCGTGCTGCCCTGTGTGACCGGAAGCAATGTGTCCATGAAGACCTCATAGAACTCTGCTATCATAAAACTGAGGAGAAAAAGTGCTATTCCCATGTAGACGAAGAACAGTCTGACCTTCACCTCTCTCCAAAGAGCTTTCTCTGATGACCCATTCTTCAGGGATCCAATTCTTGGAGGAGTGACCAAGTATGAAAGATATCTCCTAACTCTGCTTCCTTTGCCTTTCCTTAGCCAAGGGATGATTAGCGCGAATAGGCACAGTGTGAGGACAGGCAGGAATAGACCTAGGAATGAAGCATGAAAGATGGGCAGCTCGAGAATGGAGATCATTCTGAATGCACCTCCTGATTATATGCCAAATGCCAAAACCATCTCCTGGTCCGAATTCTGAAGTACACTCCTGCAAGTAGGAAGGGGAGTGGAAGCAAGGCGAGAGCTGCTAGGGTCAGTGTATTGGATGCAGCTATGTTCTGAGGAACAGTATTCATCGCTGCAGGGATGATGAAATCGAAGAGAATAGCTGACTGGGGATAGGTTTCATATGGTGCAACATTTGATGTGAACACCACAACCATGTCCAGACCTGGGATAACGAAGATGTACTGGCCCTGAAATCCCTCTGCAGAGTAGACGTTCACTATGTCAGTTGGGTAGGTCCACCACTGGTATCCATAGCCGCTAAAATCATTGAATGTGATTTGAGTTGTAGACGATTGCTCCACCCATTCTTCTGAAACAACCTGTTCTCCATCCCAAGTGCCGTTGTTGAGATAGAGGTATCCAAACTTCGCCATGTCACGAGGCAACATTTCAACTCCTCCATGGCCCCAGCTACGACCCTGATTATCCCAGGGCCAGAAGACATTCGAGGATGAGATTCCAAGAGGAGTGAACAGTTTGTCTATTGCATATGCAAAGAGGGTGGTTCCTGTTGCCTCTGATACTATGGCTCCTAGAAGGTGTGATCCGCCAGAGTTGTAGACCCACACTTCGCCAGGATTGTATTGCATTGGCAAGTCAAGGATATGCTGTACGCTGTCAGACGCAGCCCAAACCTGATTAAGGCTATTCAAGTACGAGGTGTAGGGTTCAGTCCATTCATCCCATTCAAGTCCAGATGTCATGGTCAATAGGTGCTCTAACGTGATAGCCTGCTTTCGTTCGTCTAGATTTGCTATAGTCCGATTCGGCAGGAGGTCAATCAATAGATCGTCTGTGCCGTCTATATATCCCTCATCAATAGCAATCCCGACCAGAGCCGAAGTGAAACTCTTCGTGCATGAATGAATGATATGCCGCGATTCGTTGTCGTATACTTCGTTGGGGTATTCCTCAAAGACAAGATAGCCATTCTTGACTATGAGGATCGAGTCGATGAGAACATTATTTTCATCAATTCGCTCCATCATCTCGTTCAACAGGTCTGCATTCATTCCCTGTTCTTCAGGCGTCGAAATACTCCAACCATCAGTCGGCCAAGGAGCATCAATTTGTGCTGACGAGACTCCGGCAAAAGAAGCGGTGGAGGAAGAAAGGAGAGAAACCGGAGCCGTCAGCACTGGCCCCAATACTAATGCGACTGTGAGGAGATAGAGAGGAGCCTTGTACATTTCAATCACTTTGTGAATGGGATGTATCCGTCAGTTGCATTGGGCGGTCGTCCGCCAGCCGTTCTAGCGCGTAAATCCTCAAGATCATCTAATGGCGTGCCAAGTTCAATCAGTTCCAGAAGGGGCGTGTGAGAAGTGACTCCGGTATAGACCTTGTCCGCTAGGAAGATCTCGGCTGGCAGGACGGCCATGATAAGACCTGGGAGTATCGTGAGTGGATAGAGTAAGACTATCATCCCAATTGCTCCTAGGATTGGCAT
>JBHLPF010000014.1:66336-70141 GCA_048939765.1 Promethearchaeota archaeon | reverse complement strand
TCGACTCGTGCAGGAATTGGTCTAATCAAGGAAAGGCATGAGGTCATTGAAACAATGAGGGGGGAGTATCCACAGATTCGAATTCTTCAGGGGGCTGAAGTCGATATCAACTCGGATGGCAGTATGGCACCGGTCGCAGGCGGATTGAATCAGTTTGACCTCGTAATAGGCTCGGTTCACTGGGGCTCAGACTCCAGACTCTGGGCATCTGCGGTGACAACTGCAGCTGACAACGAGCGATTCGAGATCTTGGGACACTGGAACGGCTATCTGACGTCCTATCGACCTGAGCATGGTGAGCTGGTGGCCGATGCATTGGCTCGAAATGGAAAATCTGTCGAATTGAGTGCCAGGTATCAGCTGAGGTTTGAAGACTTCTTGCCAATGGCGAAGGACAAGGGATGTACGTTCACTCTTGGAAGCGATTCACATCAGATTTCAGAGATTGGAAGGCTAAGGGATCAGATACAACTGGCCGATGCCTTGGACTTGCCCCTCAAGACGTTTTGAGTCATACAGAAGGCTTTTCTCGTACCAATGCAATGTAAGTTTCAATGCCCCTAGTGGAGAATGTCAGATATGGGTGATAAGAAGCTAATATTCCCCTCAGATGAATGGGTCGAGAAGTATGTGGAAGTGGTAAATTCAAGCAAGGCCTACGAAGATGCTGCACATGATTGGGAAGGAGACTTCATCTTTGTAGTGACGGCCGATGGTGAAACAGTAAAGGAACCAATGCGGCTGTATCTCGACCTCTATCATGGTAAGTGCAGAGAGGCGAGAATGGCAGAGGATGATGACGACGCCGAGTTCACATATGAAGGCCCTTTGAAGAACTGGAAACTATTATTCGACAAGAAGATTGATCCCATCAAGGGCCTGATGCAGAGGAAGTTCAAGCTCGGAAAAGGCGACATGGGCAAAATCATGCGGTACACGAAGGCTGCCATGGAGCTAGTCAACGCTACAACTTTGGTGCCCACAAAATGGCCCGATGAATAGGGAAACATTGAGTGAATCAATTGTCAGAAAAGGACACCCGAAAGCACTCCTCAATGGACTACGCTCAGAATGAACCCACAGACAACGTGTCGAATGTCGTTGCGAGCAAGTATCTCAGCTATGTGGCATTCTGCATAATAATTGCACTAATCACTTTCATTGCACTCATTATTTCGCAGCCAGTCTTTATCACAGACCCATTGCCTTGAATAGATGACAGACTTAAATCGGGAGGTTTTCTCTCAGTAGGGCTATGACTTCTCTACACACTGAGGTATGTGACATTCTTGGAATCAAACATCCTATACTCCAAGGTGGAATGGGTCCTTACAAGACCGAAGACCTAGCCATAGCAGTCACGAATGCTGGTGCATTAGGTGTTATCAGCTGCATTGGTATGGCCGCTACTCTGTTACCGGAAGCTGCACCCATAGATGCTGTCAGAATCTTTGGATCAGACCCCCCACCTATCCTTCTTCAGAAATCAATAGAAGCTGTGACAGAAGGCACACGCGGATCAGGGGGCGTCTTCGGCGTAAACATCCCTGTAGCCTCAGAGTTCATACTAGCTTCAGAGATGTTTGCGAGGGGAGTCGTGGAAGCTAGAGAGGGAGATTCCGATATTGAGAGAGCATTGCGTATCGTTATAACATCTGCAGGCAACCCAACGCCGTGGGCACAGCTGAAAAAGGAGGGACTCCTCTGGGCACATGTAGTTCCATCAGTATATCACGCAAAGAAGGCAGAGAAGGCAGGTGCAGACATCATAATAGCCTCTGGGCATGAGGGAGGAGCCCATGTGTCTTGGGATCCTGTACATTCAATGGTCTTAGTACCGGCCGTGGCAAAGGCCGTCGAGCCACCAGTAGTTGCTGCCGGGGGATTCTGCGATGGAAGGACATTGGCTGCAGCTCTGTCTTTGGGAGCTAAGGGGATTCAGATGGGAACAAGGTTCATCGCTACCAAGGAAAGCGACTTTGAGCCGATCTGGAAGAAAGCCATTTTAGATAGGGAAGAAAGGCAGACGCTTGTGGGCAGGGGTCTATTCGGTCCAATGCGATTTGTGCGAAACAAGAGAGCCGAGAAGATTGTAGAACAGACCTTGGAAGATGTCCCGCGCTTCTATCTTGGGGAGCCCCTTGATTCTAACGAGGCGATTCTCAAGCTCGAACGAGATGGGTTCGACAACCTAATTGATGGAAAGGAAGACACAGCCTTGATGTTTGGAGGAGAAGCGATGGGTCGGATAGATGACATGCCTACTGTTCAGGACCTCATCACTGAGATTGTTTCTGATGCTGTAAAGACCATCCAATCTTTGCCAGCCGAAGTAATCAATAAGTAAGGCATCACACATAAGAGGGCGTTCATAGGTTCTGTGTGCATTGAGCCTGATGGCTAGCCCATTCTTGCATCAGGGAAGCAGAGGTTGAGGAAGATGTCTTGGGAATTCATTATTCCAAAAATCGTGTTTGGAGAAGACGCAATAGAAGAACTCGAGAGACTCCCGGGTAAGAATGCGTTCATTATCACTGATAAAGTAATCAACGAGCTCGGATTGGTAGATAGGGTCACGAAAATCCTAGCTGAGCACCAATGGAATGTCGCTGTTTGGGACTGTGCCGAACCAGATCCACGTATATCATCAGTGCAGGAGGCGTCTAGTGGCATAAGGAGCTTCGACGCGGACACGATTATCGCAATTGGGGGAGGCAGTGTCATGGATACTGCAAAAGCTGCTTGGGTTCTGTACGCCCAGCCGGACATGGATTTGACTGCACTCTCACCCTTTGATGAAATTGGCGTGGCGGACAAAGCAAAACTTGTGTGCATTCCCACAACGGCTGGCACGGGTTCAGAGAGCACTCATTCAATTGTGATTCGGGAGGATGAGACCGGGAGGAAATTTGCAACTGTCAACTCTGAGCTCGTTCCAGCTCTTGCCATTCTCGACCCTTTCTTTGTCAAAGACTTACCTAAGAATCTCACTGCTACAACTGGAATGGATGCTTTGACTCATGCTGTAGAGGGTTATGTATCCACTTGGAAGAACGACATATCTGATGGGTTCTCAATGAAGGCTGTGAAGATGGTTTTTGAGTGGCTCCCCAAGTCTGTCGAAAACCTTGATGACTTGGAGGCCAGGGAGAAAATGCTAATTGCATCCTCACTTGCTGGGATGGCCTTCGGCAATTCTCAAGTGGCCTTAGCGCACTCTCTTGGTCACAGCCTTGGCTCAGTTCTCAGGCTTCATCATGGACTTGCAGTAGGTATGGCTCTCCCATATGTCATCGAATACACCTGCAAGGGAGATCCTGACGCGGCACGCCACTATTCAGAGCTTGCTGGCCTGATAGGAATCACAGGCAGAAGACACTTGACTGTGGCTCGCAAATTCGCTCAGGCAATACGAGATTTCATGGGCATAATAGGAAGTCCAACAAGCCTGAAAGCGGCGAAGGTCAAGAAGAAGGATTTCAAAGCAGGGATTGACAAGCTTGTCGAGTACGCTATGATGGATGCCACCATAACAATGAATCCCAGAAACATCGACAGTGGAATCATCAGAAGGATTTACGAGTATATGTTTGAGGGAAATCCAATCGACTTCTAAGACCGAGGGGAAGAGAATGTATGGATATCGGAACAAGGTTCTAAGAGTGGACCTGAGCACTGGCATCATATCTGACGAACCCCTCAATCCCAAGATTGCTCGAGATTTCATTGGAGGCGCTGGCTACGCATGCAGAATTCTCTATGGCATGATTGATGCGAAGACAGATCCGCTTGGCCCGGATAATCC
>JBHLPF010000014.1:24721-66236 GCA_048939765.1 Promethearchaeota archaeon | reverse complement strand
GCTGTTGTTGTCCATGGCACAGACAGAAAGATCCCCGTGGCAGATTCAGAGGGACTGATTGAATACGCAAAGGCTCTGAATGAGGACAAGAAAGACGACCCTACCTTCAAGATGTACTCCGATCTCGGAACTGCTGGATATGTTGACATGGCTAGCATGATGTATGGCTCTCTTCCGGCTGGATACTATACGGTCTCTGATTTCGACTCCTATAATCTCAGCGGGACTTCAGTTCGGGAAACTTTCCTCGTAGGTAAGTCTGCATGTTTCAGATGCCCAATCGGTTGTGGAAGAAAGGTCGAGATCAAGGAGGGGAAATACGCAACGGAAGAGTTTGCAGGACCTGAACTTGAAGTCACAGGAACATTGGGTACGCAAATTCTAAACAACCAGTTGGACTCTCTTGTTCATTGTAGCAAGACGCTTGACTTACTCGGAATGGACTTTATCTCAGCAGGAAATGTTGTTGCATTTGCCTACTATCTCTTCATTGAGGGCAAGATTTCCAAGAAAGACCTCGATGGGGTTGAACCTCAATGGGGTGAAGTAGATTCAGCACTGGCCCTCTTGGACAAGATGGCCAAGAGAGAAGGAATAGGAGATCTGATGGCAGAGGGCACACTTGCCTTTGGAAAGAAGTTCGGATTTGCAGACCTAGCTGCTCAAGTTAATGGGCTCGAGCTTCCAATGCATGATCCTAGAGGGTTTTCAGGAATGGCTATAGGGTATGCAACTTCACCCCGAGGAGCATGTCATATGACCGCTGACATGTATAATGTTCAGATGGGACAGACAAACGAATTACTTGGAATCGAGAGTTCTGATAGATTTGCCAATGAAGCGGATATTGCTGCTAAACAGCAGGACTTCAGGTGCATCACTAACTCTGCAGGTGTCTGTAATTTCTACCCATTTTTGGCTGAAGAGTTGGTGGAGCTTTTCAAAATGGTGACTGGGTGGGACTACTCTGTAAATGAGCTTGCAATCACTGGGGAGAGGATATTCACCCTCATGCGTTTATTCAATCTCAAGATGGGATACGACACCAGCAATGAGAAACTGCCAGACATTGTGCTTCGACCACTGAATGGACCTACTGAAGGCCATGTCCCCGATGTGGAGGACCAACTAAAGACATGGTACAAGTATAGAGGTTGGAATAGAAAGACCGGCAGACCTCCAGCCAATAAGCTGGAGAGGCTAGGACTATCTGACCTATAGGTTAGGCAAATCCTTGAGAATTGATTTCATCACATCATATAGGATTCCTACATCTGCAATTCTGACCCGTTCATCTGGAGTGTGGGGATTCTCCATCCTGGGGCCTATTGAGACCATCTGGATACCCGGGATTTTTGCACCGATTATCCCACACTCCAATCCAGCATGTATTGCTTCAACCTTGACAGCCCCATCTGACACTTTCTCAAGATGTGACCGAACATATGCGAGAAATGGGCTCTTTGGTTCAGGATTCCAGCCAGGGTATGCGGCCTTCTGAGCCACTTCCCACCCACCGAGTGCCGCCAGATCGGAGATCATTTTCCTAAATGAAGCCAGTTCCGAATCGACACTGCTTCTTGTAGACATCAAGACAGATATCTCTGCATCTTCAGTCTTAATGATAGCCAGATTATTGGAGGTTTCAACAAGACCTTCAACGCTGGGTGAGAATCGAATCGGACCATGGGGGATAACGTTCACTGACTGGATGAGTTTCTTGGACTCTTCAAGTGAGAACGCTGGAGCAGGCTCCGATACCTTCCACTCAATTCTGATATCAGGTTCGAGAGGGGTCGAACCTGGAGCATCAGACTTGTAGTATGCGAGAATTGCACCGCGTGCTTCTTCAAGCAGCTTCTCAGTGTCAGCAGCTCTTCCAGTTTCCACAGCAAACTTCGCGGTTGACTCTCTGGTAATTGCGTTATGTTTGCTCCCTCCGTTCCAGCTGCACATGTGAACGTTCGTCTTCTCGACTATTAATGTCAGAATTCGTGCAATCAGTTTGTTTGCATTGGCACGGGGTTCATGGATATCGACTCCTGAATGTCCACCAAACAAACCCGATACAGTAAGGTCAAAGAATGTTGCTTCACCCTTCACATCCTTCAGACTCAGCTTCTTTGTAAGTGTGGAGTCACCCCCACCAGCTGAACCAATTGTGATGACTCCCAAATCCTCGGAGTCAATGTTGATCATGATCTTGCTCTCAATTCCTAGTTTCACTAGGTCAAGTCCAAATGCACCAACCAGACCCGTTTCTTCATCCACGGTAAGCAAAACCTCGAGAGGACCATGTGCTACCACAGAATCTAGTACAAGAGCAAGCCCGATGGACGAGCCAATTCCGTTGTCTGCGCCAAGTGTTGTTCCATCGGCATCGACCCACTCTCCATTATCCTGTATCCTGACAGGAATTGGATTATTGTCAAAATCGAAACCATCTGGCCGGTCGGTTTCACAGACCATGTCCATATGCCCCTGAAGCAGGATGGGCGGAGCTTTTTCCATCCCTTTGGTCGCAGGCGCCTTCACCAGAATATTACCAGTTTCATCCTCACTGATTGTCACTGGAATTCCAGTCGCCTCGGATTTTGCTTGCACATACTCCTTAATCTTGACACGAATCTTGTCCTCCTTTTTGGAGGGCCGAGGAGTCTGAATGAACACATCTTCAAATATCTGCCATACTAGTTTGGGTTCGAGACTCTCTAGAACCATCGTCACAATCACCCTGAAAAGGCGAGAAGGATAGTCGACTATTAAGCTTCTGATAGTGCTCTTGTGATTCGCTAGGCTTTTTATTCGCTTTGCGCATTGCAGCATTTGCGTCACTTGGAGAGAGAATCATGTTCTTTGATCCAAACATCACAACCTTCCTACGAGATTTGCTCCCTTGGGCGGGAGCTTTCTTCAGCCTTGTGACAGAGATGGGTGGGGAGATATTCCTCGTCTCCGTCCTCCTGATTGCCTTCTGGTCATATCGAAAAAGAGAGGCAATTGTGCTGACGCTCATCATAATTGTATCCGTTCTAACCAACTACTGGTTGAAATATGTCATTGGGAATCCAAGACCACCTGCAAGCTATTGGTACGGAGATTTGGACGCTACCAACTATAGCACGCCTAGCGGTCATGCACAGAACGCAGGAGCTATGTACTCGTGGCTAGGAGCTAAGGTCAAGACATGGTGGATGATTCTAGTTTCAATCATACTCATAATTCTGATTGGCATCTCTCGAGTCTATCTGGGAGTTCATTTCCTGGATGACGTTCTTCTTGGGTGGACAATTGGCATCACTATCGGCCTTGTGGCATTCTACTATGAGCCCCAAATCTCTATGTTCGCATCAAGACTCAGAACTGAATATTGGTACCTGCTACTATTTATCATTGGCATCATTCTGCTAGTGATTGGGTCCATACTTCCGTATCCACCAGGAGACAATTTCGGTGCTTATGGTGGACTGACCATAGGAGCGGCTGTCGCCTTTCCATTGGAGAATAGGTATGTCAAATTTGATCTGGAAGTAGGAATGCCTCGCTTAATCGCCCGAGTCGTCATAGGTCTTATCTTGGTCATTGGCGTGATGCTAGGATTGCACGAAGTTCTTCCGACAGCTGAGATTTGGCTCAGGACACTTCGTTATTTCATGGTTGCATTCGTAGGAATCTTCCTCTGGCCACTGATCTTCAAGAGAGCTGGTTTCTAGATACATAGGTGCATAAGTCGATTTTCGATAGGTCGAAGGTCAACCTATCCTACGATATTCTTTTGTGACCAATTCCCAGAGGAGATCAGGATTGTCGCTGGATATCGATGTCCCCTTGTTCGCCAAGTAGCTCCAACCAAAAAGAGAGTCCACTCCCATCTTTACATACTCGGGAATGAGTGAGGCAACATCTTCTTCGTCCCCTGCGCTCAGCCTAAACATCTGAAGCCATAGCTGACTCTTCTTCTTGTGCTTCTTTGCGGTTTCAATGGTCTTTTTAGCGGCCTCCAATGCCCATTCTCGTTCTAGTCCAAAAACGTGATAATATGGGTCTGTTGAGAAGACATCCACTTCCTTGATGGCTGCAATCTTGTCCCAGTCTGGGGTACCAAGAAACTCAAAGTCAGCAGGAATGATACAGACGCAGACTTCGGTTGAAGCATTTGCCGCCTTTACAGTCTGACAGGTCTCTACCAAGAATTGATGCATATTGTCTTCGCGAAATCGTCTGATTTCTTTGGTATAGTCCATCGGCATAGGACCGCCAAATGCAGCCTTATACTTCTCTTGACAGACATCACACACACAAGTGAATTCTTCTATTGAGAAGGTCCAAGCGTAATGAGGCTCATCTATGAACACACCATCAACTTTGGTGTTTCGAACGATTCTGCTGACCTCTTGGCTGAACCATTTCCGAAACTCGGGTTGATTGATGCATGCAGCTGGCATCTTTTCCTGCGACACAGCCGTGATCTGTCTCAAGTCCGGATTTCTATGAAGAAAGAAAGACGGGGGCTCACCTCCAAACACGCCTCCAAAAGCCCAGAAATTCAGCCAGACCCGCAAACCGATGTCTTTTGCCTCAGAGATGATCTCAAGCATATTTGGATACCAATACTCTAGGTCATTCTCTGACACAGCGATAAGCACAGAATTGCAGTTGTTTGACAACATGTCTTCAAAGTCTGCTCTAGCATGCTTAGGTTGCTTTGAATGATGCCATGCAAAGCCTCTTTCCAATGCCATCACCAATTACATCAAAGACACATCCAAGATATTAGACCTCCTGCACTCTCGACAGATTCAATAGCCGGCTATCATGACCGGAGAGGAGGTGACAGAATTGCCGGATATAGTCAGTACACCATTGAAGAGTCCACTATACCCTCCGCCCCCATATAACTACAAGAATGCGAATCTCTTCCTAGCCCTGTTCAATCCAACTGTGGAGTCTATTGAGAAGCTGCTTCCAGAGCCACTACGTCCCTCACAGCTTCCATTGGCTGGAATAATGACCGGGTTACAACCATGCGTTGAGGCGGGGACATTTTGGGAATCGGCACTACTTGTCCAATGCATGTTCGACAATCCTGAAACGGGCGAGGATGAGGTTGGAGTGTATTTCGCGCATGTCTATGTTGATACAGACGCCGCACTTGCGTCAGGAAGAGAAATCTGGGGATATCCGCGAAAACTAGCAGACATTCAGATGAAGTGGAAGGGTGATACTCTAACAGCCACAACTGGCAGAAATGGCAACCGGCTATTCTACGCCAAATGCACATTTGATGAGGACGGAGAATGGATTGACAGCGGCCCCAATGTCAATGTCAAGATGATTCCAAGCGTGACTGGTGAAGGCTTTGATGCATCATTTCTCACCGCTGCGTATCTGAAATATGATATTCACAATGGTCGCTCAGGTGATGTTGAGATTGAGATAACAAGTGGACCAGAAGATGACCTTAGTATTCTGGAGATTGAAACCCCAATGATTGGACTCTACTTTGACTGCGATATTTTTCTGCCCCCAGGAAAAGTCATCGCGAAACTGTGATTCAAAACCAATCGATCTCAATCCAACCAAAATACGCAAGAATGGACATGAGAGCAATTACATCGCGCGCTGGTAGCTGAGTCATATCAATAATGTCTTGAATCGTGCGCTTGCCGTTGGATGCCTGTTGGAGAATCTCAAGGCGCACATCAACTTCTCCGACTCGCCAAGGAATTCGATCGCCTCCATCTGTCCTTCTGGGTATCGAATCAAGCCTCAGGTTCACAAGAGGAAGCTCCTTGATTATCTCCAGTGCAAAGTTCTTGAATCTTCGAATATCCCCATCATGAACTGCGAGAGGAGTTCTGCATTCTCTTTCAAACATGTGGAGTATCTTGACAAGCTTGTCTCTATAGATCTCCTGATCAGGAACTGAAATCATCCCCATTAGACCAATGGAGGTTTCTCCCTTTTGGAACAGATAGATGAAGTTTGACCAACGAATCATACTCAAGGAATCCTCTGAGAACTGCATGATGGCTCTTAGAAGTGCTGCAAGCATGTCGTGGTTGACATTTGTGGATCCATCATATGGAACATAGAGAAGTAGTTCCCCACCATCAATTCCTAGGAACATTATGTGGCGGATCTTCGAAACATCGACTGACTCGGTCACTTCGTCACTTCACACTGAGTTCTAACTAGAAAAGCCCCACAATCAAATGAAAAAGAATGTATTGCTGAGGTCATGCCCCATTAGAGGTATTTGGTGGCCTCAACCTGAGCCAGCTTAACACCAGCACTATGGGAGTATCTATTGAAGATGTAGTAACACACTACTGAGAATATACATAGAACCGCATAGGCTGAAAGTATGCCAAGCATCTCTCCGTAAAGGCCCCCGCCAAGAACTGCAACACCAATCATGCTGTAGATTCCTATGTAGCCTAGTAGATAGGGAACAAGTTGTGCTCTGAGCATTGACCATCCCCGGATTGGCATCTGAACTGCGGACCCCCGTTGTCGTTCGATCATACGTTGCGCCTTGAAGTCACCACCCAATGCTGCCGCGTTTGCTGCAATGGACCCGGCTGCTAGACAGATGAAAATCGATGAAATCACAATAGCAGGGAGAATGGACCATAGACCTGGATTGATGATTAGGAGCAGGACGGACCCAGCCGTCGTTGCAACCATCACAAATGGTACTGCGCTGATTGCCTTTCCCTTTACGTAATCTGCAAAGTTTGCTGCTGCAAGCTGAAGTGTCATCAGATTGTTCCCCTCGTAGACTGTCTCGTAGCCTGCAAAGTATACACCATATGATACCATGAATGGAATAAGAGCAGCGATTAGGAAGTATGGAGTAAAGACAAGGAAATTCTCACCAAGGCCGATGAATGGAATGAAAAACCAGATTGACATTCGCAAAGGGCCCACAAGGTATTGCGCCAGTACTCGCCCCTCTCTACGAATGGAGGACAAGTTATACCAGATTGACACACTGATTGTCTGATTGAATCTGAATCCCGGTATCGGCTGAGGATTCCAAGATATGTGTGCTAGCGGAACCTGCTCCTTTGATGTTCTCTTTGATCCTGAGGCGAGCCAACCACTGTAATGAGCCCTCTCGCTGACGAGCGCATTTGCGTAGACTAGCTCAAAGGCAACCACTGCGATCAGGATACCAAGTAGAATTTCCTTTAGATGAAGTGGGGCTCCAACAAGGATGTTTAGAGAAAGGGCGCTCACAGCATATCCTGGACTGATATCAGAGGCAAATCCAAGGTCACGTAGAATCTGAAAGAATCCCCCAAAGATACTATCTCCTCCGTCTCCTATCCAAATGAAGACATAGTATAGTGTGCTGATAAGAATTGCAAAACTGGTTCCCAAGAACCAGCCGATCTGCTTCAAAGTGCGTCTTCCTGCGAATAGGCGCGAGAATAAAAGTCCAAGGAGTCCTCCTAGTGAAACACCCAGGGTAACTAGCGAAAACAGCAATACGATAAAGATAGGGATTGAGAGCGCGGCCAGCGGAGCAGGCGATAGGATGCTTAGACCAATGTAGATTGGCACTCCAATGGCCATCCATATCATTGAGTTATAGAGGATGATCACGATTGTCTTCTCAAGAAATATGGTCCGCGTGGCAACGGGCATAGTGAGAAGGTATTCCATTCGATCCACATTTCCTACTGTAGTTGCGGAAAAAGCTATAGATCCAATGAAGCCGAAAATGAGAATCAGATTGAATATGGTAGCGCCAAGTCCCGGGTCAGATATCACAGTGTCTGCTATGATGCTCCAGCCAAATAGGGGGACCATGACGAGGATTGCCCATATTATGACCACTGCAATTACAATGAATGCAATGGGGCGGAGAAGCCGTCTAAAGATACTCTTCTGCTCAGTGCGTTTTCCTTTTGCCCCAGAGATCCTAAATGTCTGATTCAGGTCCTGCCGCAATAGCAGAAGAATGTCTGCGAGTGTCACTGAACTCCACCTAGGTACTCTGCAATCTTCTGCATATCGGGTCCGCCAGTCAAAGAGAGGAATATCTCTTCAAGGCTGCTCTGTCCTTTGGCCTGAACACGAAGCTCATCCATCGTACCTTCTGCGATAAGTTTCCCTTCTCTGATTATACCAATTCGGTGACACATTTGCTCTGCAATCTCCAAAACATGGGTGCTCATTAGAATACTCACTCCTCTTTCTCGTAGACCGTTGAGAATCTCTTTGATTGTAGCAGCACCTCTTGGATCGATGCCAGCCTGCACCTCATCGAGAATGAGAACTTGAGGGCGATGAATAAGAGCCGCTGCAAGTCCGATCTTCCGTGCCATACCTTTCGAGTAAGTTTCAATGAGATCATCGCTTGCATCTTTGATGTCCAGCAGTGTCAGGATCTCATCTATCTCTTCCTCGCGTTCAGGACCTCGTTCTATCCTCCAGATGTCACTTACATAATTGACATATTCCCAACCTGTGAGTCTTTCTGGAAGGACCGGCTCTTCAGGAACATATCCCATGATTCGCTTTGCTGCCACGATCTCCTTCTCAATATCATGACCCATGATTCTCGCTGTACCAGCTGTAGGCTTCAATAGTCCAAGGAGCATGCGCATTGTTGTGGACTTGCCTGATCCATTTGGGCCAAGCAGGCCGTATATCTCACCTGTAGCGACAGTGAAGCTGAGTTCACTCACAGCTGTGAACTCGCTGAACATCTTCGTAAGCCCAATCGCCTCAATCATTCACATCATAGAATGCTCGGATATATTGGGATTTAATGGTTGGGATGGATGCCGTGCGCTACCGAAGTGATTATTAGAATCAAGCCTTGGTTGCGCAGCTATGACACTTGAATCATGGAGACTTCTCGATATTGGACCTATTGAACCCATCGAAACCCAGATTATCTATGACATGATTGCGCAGGGTATCACAGAGGGGAAGTCGGAGAATACGCTCATTATATGCTGGCCGGCAAAACCTCTGGTCAGTCTTGGATACTTCCAGGAGATAGAGAAGGACATCGACTTAGAGTTCTGCAGAGAGAATGACATCTTTGTGACGCGCCGTGTGATAGGCGGAGGCGGAGTCTATTTGGATGAAGGACAGATGTTCTATCAGCTAGTCCACAGAGTGGATAGCCCTACAACTCCACGGAGTATCGATGCATACTACAAGAAATTCCTTGAGCCCCCAGTTCAGGCCTACAGGAATCTCGGGATTGATGCAGAGTTCAAACCAGTTAATGACATCCAGGTAGAAGGCAGAAAGATCTCTGGAAATGGAGCAGGAGATGTTGGAGATGCAAGGATTCTGACTGGCAATCTCATTTTCACATTTAATTACGACATGATGGTCAAGGTCCTGAGAGTGCCCGACGAGAAGTTCCGTGATAAACTTGCAAAGGGACTCTATGCTAGAATGAGCACGATTGAGAGAGAAACAGGAAAGACCTTCGACAGAGAAGAGGTGAAGAAGGATCTTCTGCATCAATTCGAGAAGCTTCTCGATATCAGACTAGTACCAGGGCAGCTGACAGAGTGGGAAAGAGCTCGCATGAATGAGCTAAAGCCGAAATATGTGTCAGATGAATGGCTCCATTGGCGTGCGGGTGGCAGATTAGACGCGAGGACTGTCAGGATATCTGCAACTGCATCTATCGGCACTGCAGACCACAAGGCACCTGGAGGTCTCATGAGAGTCACAGTGGAAGAAGTCGATGACAAAATCAAGGGCATTGTCATCAGTGGAGATTTCTTCATGTATCCACATGATGCAATCTCAGACATAGAGAAGGCTCTTGTTGGCGCCAAGGTAGATTCCGAAGAGATACTAAAGAGAATCCAGGGCGTTTATGAGAAGCAATCACTAGAATCACCTGGTGTAACGCCCCAAGATTTCGAAACCGCAATCAAACTGGCACTTGAAGGGAAATAAACAGGTGTGCATGTTCTCCGCCGCACCCAGTATGTTGGGACCTGTTTTTGCTTGTCAAGGGCGCGGCGGAGATGATTGCATTCAGCAATACACGCAAATGAAAATGCAGCCTGCTTGTACAAATTACTAAGTATTACAATTGGACCTTGAGCAAGATTATAGTAGGCGTGCTCTGTCTATGACTCCATGGCATGGTAACTATAATCCCAATGCTCTGAAAATCATGGAGACCTCAAAGCGTGGAGAGATTCTCAGTACGAGCTCCAGGACGTGTCTGTCTTTTTGGAGAGCATAGTGACTATCTCGGCCTCAATGTCATTCCTGCAGCCATCAACCTGGCTATCCAGATTCAGTGTTCTCGAAGAGATGATATGACGATCAATGTGAACTATGTGGATCTCCATGAGGAAGACGCCTTCGTGATTGATAATGAAGAGACCTCATATCGACATAATCGGGACTATCTTAGAAGTGCATACAACATTGTGAGGCGCAGAGGAATGCCTCTAGAGAGTGGGTGGGATTTGGAAGTGACAGGAAACATACCAATCGCCGCAGGACTCTCCTCATCCTCAGCTCTGACTGTGGCTGGAATCATTGCTTTTGCCCGAATGGGCCAGAATGCTCCTCTGCTCCCAAAGGAAGCTGCGCAATTGGCATTTGAGGCCGAAGTGCTGGAGTTCGAGGAGAGTGGAGGTATGATGGATCATTTCGCATCAGCATACGGCGGGATTATTCATGTGGACCTTGGGGCAGACTACAAGACGACCCGTTTACCAGCGAAAATCGAGGGAATAGTGATTGGAGACTCATTGGAGAAGAAGGAAGACACAGTCGCAGATCTCAAACGAATGAGGGATACAGTTGAGGGGGAGTACGAGCGCATTAAAGCCTCGATTCCGGATTTCGGACAAAGGACCACTGCTACCATAATCGTTGAAGACATCACACCAGACAATCCTGATGAAGCCAGAAGAATGGCACTGGCCTCTCTTCGTAATAGAGACCTCACCCAAAGAGCCTTTGAGTTTCTGATGAACGAAACCCCCGATGTGGAGGAATTGGGCCACTTGCTAGACCTTCATCATCACCTCCTGAAGCATGATTTGAAGAGATCAACGCCGAAGATTGAGGCTATGATATCAGCCGCTAAGTCGGCAGGAGCTCTGGGATGCAAGATAAACGGAAGTGGAGGCGGTGGCACAATGTTAGCGTTAGCTCCTGGAAAGGAGGAAATCGTTGCGGATGCCATTAGCGAAGCAGGTGGCATTCCATATCTAGTAAAGATTGGGTCTGGGGCAGAAGTAAAAGAAGGATAGACTACTTGGCGAGCGGATGCTTCGGTTCCTCGCCCCTGCAGTCGAACCCTATGGCATCACAGACCGCGTACCTATGATTATATCCTGCAATATGCAGCGGAGCATCACCGAGCTCTCTATCAACTGTCATGGCACCGGTACAGGGATATGCATGGTGAGCCTTTGCAATTACATCAAAGAGACCCTCGGTGTCTGATACATCATGTCCCTTTACTTTCTGTGCCACATACCAGGCGCAGCCGCATGGCGAGGACCGCATCACTGCAATCTCACTGACCCTTCCATTCTTGACGGTGGCATCAAAGGCGGGCCAGCCTATCCGATATCTGTCAATAAACTCGTCAATCACTTTCCCATGTCCATGAGTGAGTGTACAGAAGGGCTTTGGAAAGGCATATTCTATCCCTATTGCATCCAAGGACTCCTTCACCTGTTCCCTAAGACCAGGCGGCAACCAGTTCGTGTCTTCAATGGGAGCGATGACCGCCTTGGCACCAGTCCTCTGTGTCAACACATCCGCTGAGGCAATGAGATCGTGGTGGACACCCACAAGAAGAAGAACATCACACTGCTGAAGCTCGACACCCTCAAGCATCTCCATGGGGTCATCGAACATCTTTGAGGATGGAGCATCTATCCGATGCATTCCAACTATATCTCCTACATGGGTGCCATAGCCAACTCTGCAGTCACCGCATGTGGGAGCGCATCCTTCACAAAAGGTCTTGAAGTTGATGAGATTACCGAGTACTCGCTCAGCAAAGACATCGCCGTAGATAGTCACCAGCCTCATTGTAACCACCCATGTAACAAAAGTGAGCACTTGTGATTACACTAAAGGTTGGCGGTTGGGGAATCCTCAACTGCCTTCAGCGAGCTCCTTCATTCGGGCGTCGACTATCTTCAAGACTTCGTCCTTTAGCTTCTTGCCATCGCCCAAAATCCTCTTCACTTCATCATCCGTTCTCTTGACGAAGTCCTTGTCTTTGATGTTACCAAGATTAATTCGAACGTTGAGTGCAGCCCCCTCAATTGCGGCCATTAGAGCATGGGTAGCGACCCCAGCATCGGTGATTGAGTTGATGTTGCCTTTCTCCGCAGCTGCCTTGGCATGTGTGAGGGCGTTGTAAGAGTGGCGCATTGTTGTCAATGGCACCTCTGCGGCGTACTTTGTGGCTGCTTCTGTAGCAGCCTCTTTCTGTTTTCGCTGCTGAGCAGTTTCATCAGCCATTTTGAATGTAACCATCACTTCATCAAAAGCGGCTGAGTCCTTCTCAACCAAGTCCATGAGAATACCTCGGTCGTTATCAACGGCATGACGATGTTTCACCATCTCCTCCTTTATCGCCACAAAACGTCTACCTGACAGCGAAAGCCCAGTCACCATGCCGACTAGGGCAGCACCATAGGAGCCCATGGCTGCAGCTACGCTGCCTCCTCCCGGTGTCGCTCGTGCCCTCTTGACTTGATCACCAAACTCAATGAGTGACATCTCACTGAATGTCTTCTTCTTTGGATCTTCTGCTCCTCCGATATAGTAGAGGTCGAGAATCATGGAGTCATCCAGTTTTTCGGGTCGAAGATAGTACCTGAGCGCATCAAGAAGAGCAAACAGCGGAACCATTCCTACTATCTCGGTTTCGATGACAGTAGCACCAAATCGCTGGGCTTCAAGCTTGACCATCTCAAAGACTTGGTGAATCTTCGTGCGTTTAGGATGTGTAAGGTTTACTGAAACTTGTACGCAGTTCTTCGCTGGGAGGTCTAGCCCAATGCCTTGGACGTTCACGAATCCACCAGTAGTTGCCCTAACAGCATTTGCACAGGACCTCGCCACCTCAATGTCAGTCGTGTTGAGATTGAAGTTGATTGCAATCAGGAAGTTGCGTGCACCTGTTGCGGTGGCTCCGGCTGTGGGGTGAATCTTATTTGGACCATAATCAGGATCTTTGCTAGAGTCCTCTCCAATGAGGTCTCTAAGTCCTTCAAACTCACCCTCCCTGATATTGGGGAGGTCGGCCCTCTCAGGACGAGTAGCAGACTTGTTGTATAGATAGACAGGTACATTGCATTTGCTTGAGAATTCCTCAGCAAACTCCTTTGAGAGCTCAATGCATTCTCCAATGGTCGTGCCATGTAGGGGAATGAATGGGACAACATCCACTGCACCCATCCTTGGATGTGCACCCTTATGCTTCGTCAAGTCTATCTTCTTGACGGCGAGTTCTGCAGCTTTCAAAGCGGCCTCCTTCACTTTTTGAGGCTCGCCAATGAAAGTGAAAACTGAGCGGTTGTGATCTGGGTCAAACTCAACGTCCAGGAGTCTGACTCCTTCGACACTGCGTATTGTGTCTGCGAGAGCATCAATGACGTCCTCTCGCTTTCCTTCTGAGAAGTTGGGCACACACTCAATGATTTTCAAGAGATTCACCGGTGCCCGCTCGGAACAGCGATGTACAAAAGCGTTTGGGATGGTGTTGACGAACTAGGAAACCTGGGCAGTAAAGGCATCGAGCACGTTTTGAAGCAACATGGTGATAGTCATGGGCCCTACACCTCCAGGCACCGGCGTGATGCAATGTGCCTTCGCCTTTACCTTCTCGAAGTCAACATCGCCAAGTGGAGTTGATACATCTATAACAACTGCACCCTCCTTGACCATTTCGGGAGTTATGAAGAATGGATCAGCCTCTGACTCTCTTCGGCCAATCGCAGTTACAAGAACATCAGCCTGTCTTGTGAAGCTCGGAAGGTCTGCGGTTCGTGAATGGCATACTGTCACAGTTGCATTCCGATTCAATAGGAGAAATATGAGCGGCTTGCCCACAATTGTAGATCTGTTTACAATCACTGCATGCTTTCCAGATAGGTCACCCCATCCGAGATGGTCCAGCATAGTGACAATGCCATGAGGAGTTGCAGAACTGAGTTTCTCCTCCCCATAGAAGAGTCTGTAGATATTCTGTGGAGAGAAGCCATCTACATCCTTCAAGGGCTCAATAGCTCCAATAATCGCCTTCTCATCAATATGCTTTGGCAAAGGCAGTTGGACCAGGATGCCATGAACCTCAAAGTCATCATTGAGTTTCTTGATGAGAGCCAAGAGCTCCTCCTGAGTAGTGCTCTCTGGCAAGTCATGATGATCTGAGAGTATCCCTGCCTTGTTTGATGCCTTGTGTTTCATGCGCACGTACATCTGCGAGCCCGGGTCCTCTCCAACAATGATTGTGACAAGCTTGGGCGCAATGCTATGCTTGGCTGTGAGAGCCTCGACCTCGGCCTTGATTTTCTTCCGAATCCTCTTGGAGAGCCTTCGGCCCTTTATCACATGGTCCTCACAGATTGGTTTCAGTTCGGTTTCATCTGACATATTCCTACACCCCGCTAGAAGACTCCGGATATATTTCCGTCCTCATCGACATCCATGCCGATTGCTGCAGGTTCTTCGGGCAAGCCGGGCATTAGACGGATATCACCCATGTAGATGACTACAAATCCAGCGCCATTACTCACATCAGCTCCAACTACCTCAACATTGAATCCCGAAGGTCTGCCTCTCAAGCTCTTCGAGTCTGACAGACTGAACTGGGTCTTTGCAACACAGATTGGGAGATTGCCATATCCGCGCTTCTCGAGTGAACGAATTCTCCCGCGAGCTCCTGCTGTATACTCTACATCATCAGCTCCGTAGATCTTCTGTGCAACTTTCAATATCTTGGTCATGATTGGATCCTCGAGGTCATACGTGTAGTTGATACCACTCGTTGGATTCTTCTTGATTGTTTGAATTACTGCTTCAGCAAGGGACTTACCTCCCTCGCTCCCCTTGGCAAAGACCTCAGAAACCTCCATCTTCCAACCCCGCTCCTTGCAGAATTTACGCAGAATCTCAATCTCCTCTTCGGTGTCATCTGGGAATCTGTTCAGTGCAACAACTGCAGGGACTCCAAAGCTCTTTATGTTCTCCATATGCTTCTCAAGATTTGGAAAGCCCTTCTCAAGGTCATCTTTTCCGTGGTCCTTGAGTGCACGGATTGTTGTTATCACCACACATGCATCGACACCGAACTCACCTGCACGAGTCACGATGTTGAAGAATTTCTCCGCCCCCAAGTCTGCACCAAATCCAGCCTCAATCACAACATAGTCAAAGAGCCGCAATGCTATGTCGGTGGCAATGATTGAGCTGGTGCCATGAGCGATGTTTGCAAAGGGACCAGTATGAATGAATGCAGGTGTGCCTTCGATAGTTTGCACCAAATTGGGTTTGAGTGCATCACGAAGCAGAACCGTCATCGCGCCTTCAGCCTTCACATCCTTTGCAAACATCTCCTTAAGCTGCTCTGACCTCGCGATGAGAATGTTTCCAAGCCGTTCCTTCAAGTCCATGTAGTCTTTTGAGAGACCTAGAATAGCCATCACCTCTGACGCTGCAGTGATGACAAAGGCGTCCTCCCTCGGAAATCCATCGAATCTGCCACCGAGACCTACAATCACCTTCCTCAGAGCACGGTCATTCATGTCTAGATTTCGCGGCCAGTAAATGCGTCTCACATCAATCTCTGGTTGGTGATCATGGTGTATGTAGTTGTCTATCATTGCAGAGAGAAGATTGCCTGCTGCTGAAACTGCAGGGAAGTCAGCTGTAAACATTAGGTTGATTTGTTCGAATGGCAATACCCTAGATTTCCCGCCTCCAGCAGCACCCCCTTTCACCCCGAAAACTGGACCGAGTGAGGGCTCCCTCAGAGTCACAACCGCATTGTGCCCCAGAGCATTAAGGGCCATAGACAGGCCTATTGAGTTCGTCGTCTTTCCTTCTCCAGCCGGTGTTGGATTGGTTGCAGTAACAAGAATCAGCTTGCCTTTTCTCTCGCCCAGATTCTTCCTGAGTTTCAGGTCGATCTTTGCCATATATTTCCCATATTGCTCCACGTACTCATCCGGAATACCTGCCCGTTTAGCAATCTCGGATATATGAATCATCATAATGCACCTATCAACTGCATTCCTACGGTGATTAACCCAAATATCCTCACTGATAAACCAGACTCTATGACAGATTCGAGTAGAAGAAGCAGATGCATTTTTGATCCTAAGGCCAAAAGGACATAAGACGGGGTTTACTCCCATCTCTGCTGGCTGATAATCATGGATAGAATGCCCTTGGAAGCAGAACCTGAAGCGTTACCGGACTCGATTGATGTTGAGAAGCATGTGATCTGTACCTATTACACGAGATTGCCGCCATTTCTGGATGTCAGAGAACTGGCTAGAGGGGCAGCTGTCGAACAGAGCACGGGTACTTGGACGCTTGTTCCAGGAGAAACTCCTGCAGTGCGAAAGAGGCATGTGGCCAAAGTCATTGGCATCTACGAAACTCCGCAGTACGAGTTCAGTCTCCCGAGCGATCTAGACAGGCGACATTACATCATTCAGATAGCGTTCCCATGGGAGAACTTTGGTCAGCAGATACCTATGCTGCTGTCCACTGTGATAGGAAACATCTCCCTAGGACCCATCAAGTGTCTGGACATGAGGTTCCCAAAGAGCTGGCTAAAGGGATTCAAGGGCCCAAAGTTCGGGATCAAGGGGCTGAGGAGACTCCTTGGAATCAAGAAACGACCATTTGTCAACAACATGATCAAGCCTTGTGTGTACACATCTGCAAAGATGGGCGCAGACCTCTGCTATCAAGCGGCAGTTGGAGGCGCAGACATAATCAAGGACGATGAGCTTCTTGCAGATGCAAGCTTCAATACACTGGAAGAGAGAATCCCCCTCTTCATGGACGCCATCGACCGTGCAGACTCCGAGAAGGGCGAGAAGACCCTTCTCACAATCAATATCACTGACAGTGTGCCAAAGCTGTTTGAGAATGCCGAGAGAGCTATAGAGCTTGGTACCAACGGTCTCATGATCAACTTCCTAGCTGTAGGCTATTCGGCATTTCGTCATGTGTGTGAAGACCCTTCAATCAATGTCCCGGTCCTGGCCCATATGGACATCACAGGGGCCATGTCATATGCCCCAAACATCGGCATTGGGACGAATATCGTGATTGGAAAACTCCCTCGAATCTGCGGGTCTGACATAACAGTGTTCCCTGCGCCTTATGGCAAGGCACCGATGCTCAAGGAGAGATTCCTGAGAATGGCACACGAAATGGTGATGCCGCTACATCACATTGAACAGACGGCTCCAATGCCAAGCGGCGGGATAAGTCCGGGCCACGTCGACGAAGTGATTGACGACTTGGGCCCTGATATTGTCATTGGTACAGGTGCTGGTATTCACGCGCATCCCGACGGGCCAACCGCTGGTGCCAGGGCGTTTAGGCAGGCCATTGATGCGAAGATGAACGGTATTTCGTTGAAGAAGGCAGCTGCAGAGCATGACGAGCTCAAGAAAGCTATGGATGCGTGGGGCTCCGGCAAGACTGGATTTGACCTATAGACTTTGAGTGACCGAAATGAATGCTGAATGAGAGGACATGCTAATGGTTGACCTTGCCGATCCAATCGATATTGCAGCGATGCAGGTGAAGAATCGCTTTGTTCTACCTCCTATGGTAAGAAACCTCTGTACCGAAGACGGCAGAATAACTGATGAGCTAATTCAGCACTATGCAGCAATAAGCAAGGGCGGAATGGGGCTCATTATAGTCGAGGCTGCAGCGATTACATGGGAACACCGCATATTGAGCAGGAATGTGGGCATTTACGATGACAAACTCATTCCAGGCCTCAAGAAGCTCGCTGACGGCATCAAGACTCATGGGGCGCGAGCATTCATTCAGATAAACCACTCAGGTCCAAAAGCTCACTTTCAAAAGCGATTCGTTGGCCCATCGAACATACCAGTCATTAAGAACAGGATTCCTGAGCCGTTATCAGTTGATGAGATTGAGGACATAGGGGAGATGTTTGTGGATGCAGCCAGAAGGGCACAGACTGCAGGCTTTGATGGAGTAGAGGTCCATGGAGCGCACTTCTATCTGCTTAGCGCGTTCCTCTCATCCTACACAAATCGAAGAGAAGACGAATACGGGGGCTCGACAAGGAACAAGGCCAAGTTCACTGTTGATGTCGTTCAAAGGATTCGGGAAGAACTAGGTGACTATCCAGTCATTCTTCGAATAAATGGAATCGAGAATGTGGTGGATGGGATCACTCTCGAGGAAGGGATTCAGATCTCGAAGATTGTTGAGAAGGCAGGGATTGATGCACTGCATGTCTCTTGTGTTGTCGATGAAACCTATAATCCTGGAATACCTCCAATATTCAATGAAGAAACAATGCCAGAATTTCTAAGGGGGTATCCATATGACTGCTGTATTCCCGTGGCACGAGAGATCAAACCCCATGTAGGAGTGCCGGTGATAGGAGTGGGCATGGTGAGAACGCCCCAGTTCGCTCGCAGAGTCATGATGGAAGACAATTGCGACCTGTTGGGTGTAGGTCGTGCCCTTTTGGCGGACCCTGAATTTGTTAACAAGACGCTTGAGGGACGTGACAACGAGGTAATACCTTGGATGGATGCCGAATAGAGCGCAGTCGGGCATTCTTATTAGCTCGTGATTCCCAGTGAAGGGCATGAGTCTTGAGGAGCTATTGAACGAGGATGTACTTGAATGGCTCTTGGAGGAGAAGGATCCAAGTGTCAGGTTTTGGGCGCTGCAGCAACTTCAAGATAGGCCCAGGTCTGATGCTTCTGTCATTGAAGCCCAAGAGAATATCATGAAGTCCGATTGTGTGAAAGCAATCTTGGCAGCTCAGACCACTGATGATTTCTGGGGAAACCCAGACGACATGTACAACCCGAAATATAGAGGCGCTACGCATAGTCTCCTCATTCTAGCAGAATTGGGAGCGAAAAGGACAGGTGGGATTGAGAGAGCTATAGAACACCTATTCCAATTTCAACGCGACTCTGGGCACTTTCTCGGAGACCTGCCCAAGACTGCAAAGGGTAAAGCTAGTGTTGTAAAGGATGGGTGCTGTCTTGATGGGAACATCCTATACTACTTGCTGCACTTCGGATATCTTGAAGACCCTCGGGTTCAGAGACTAATCGACTTCCAGGTAGACTATTACGATGACACAAACGGTGGATGGAAGTGTAGGGCGTTTCCTATTGACCCAACGAAGGTGTTCCCGGTGAATTGCTTCATGGGCAGGGTAAAGATGCTTCGAGGGCTCTCTTCTATTCCTGGGAAAGCGAGATCAAAGGAGATCAGTGCAATCATTGACAATGAAATAGAAGTCATACTTGAGAATGAGGTCTACAAATATCTGAAGAATTCAGATGGAACTAGAAAAGAAAAGGCAGGATGGAAGCGCTTCGGGTTCCCACTCTTCTATCAATCAGACATGCTTGAAGTCTTAGATGTACTTACCGCTCTTGGAGTCAAAGACAAGCGGATGCAGGATTCAATCGACTTCGTAGTTGAAACACGAGGAAAGGATGGTAAGTGGCCACTAAAGAACAGCTACAATGGGAAGATGCTGTGCGACATTGATGTCAAGGGACGACCATCCAAATGGATAACACTTCGTGCACTCAGAGCTCTTCGTCGATTCCTGGAATCATAGAAAAGCAGCACCAAAAAGAGATGGATGGGTTGCTAGCCCCCTTCTCTATAATCTATCAGAAGGGATAACTACCTTGTAATCTCCTTCAATATGCTCTCTTCGGAGCTCCATGATTCCAATTCCCACACCATAGCAAAAAACAGTAGGCTCTGGATTAATCCTTATGAATAATGCCGTCTTGAGAATCTCAGGGTCAACTCCCTGATTCATCCTCAGTATCCTCTTCTGATTAAACGCCCATTGGCCATCTGAGTCATCTAGGGGCACAAACTCAGCAGTTCCTCTGAACATCACGTAGCTTGCTGGTGCAAAGCGGATATAGTAGTGGGGAAAGGTCACGACCAAGGATACATTGGGATTCCGTCTTATGTGCCGGACTTTGGCAGAGCTTTCTGAGGTGACTACAAACAGGGCGAATTTCGATTCAGGCGGTGACACTCCATACAAGACTCCAGTGGAATGTGGTTGCCCATTTGCATCTACTGCAGAAAGAACTCCGAATGTCTTCTTTCTGACCTCCTTCTCAATGAAATCGAAGGAGAAATCCCACATAGGCACTATCACCCGCTCCTGTTCAATCTCTTGTACATCTTCACGTTATTCTTGTAAATATTAAGAAACTCTTTGAACAACTCATCGTAGAGCGCCCGATTGTCAGGATTCGGGGTGAACTCCTTCTCAAACTGAATGAGACTTGGGATTTCGTCAAAAGAGCATAGTCCAAGAGCTACGGCTCCTATGAGGGCAGCGCCTCTTGCATTGGCATAGATTGGATCCTTGATTCTACGAATAGTGCGATTGAGAACGTCGGCATAAATCTGACACCAGATGTCAGACTGGGCTCCTCCACCAATGATGTTTAGCGGGTCCATCTTTCTCTTGATGAATTTCTCAACCAGTTCCATGAGCCATCTGCTGTTGTATGCAACTCCCTCAAACACAGCACGAATCATGTCCTCCCGCTTTATGGGAAGCGATACATTATGGAAGCCGCCCCTTAAAGTGTGGTCCTCAACAGGAGTTCGTTCTCCATAAAGCCAGGGTGTAAAAATCAACTTGTTACTACCAGCTGGCACCTGCTCAACAATGGAATCAAACTCTTGGTAGACCTCATATTTGCCAAAGCGTTTGGGATCATCAGTGAAAAACAGGTTATCCCGGAGAAATGTTAAGCATGCACCAGCCGATTCTTGCGTGTTCGCAATAAAGTATCTTCCCGGGATTGCAGAAGGTAGTGAAGCCATGTTATGTGATATATCGGTCTTTTTGAATGGAACATGGCAGACCACCCAACTACTAGTACCAATATAGACATGCCCCTCGTAGTTCTGCACTGCTCCCGATCCGACGATTGCAGAATGAATGTCTGCTGAGCCTACTACGACCTTGGTCTCTGGATTGAGGCCAATCTCATCAGCAACGTCTGCTTTCAAATCACCTAGAATGTCTGTAGAGTGCTTCAAAGGCGGGAGTTTCTCACGATGGATGCCGAGCTTTTTGATCAGTCCATTGTCATATTTCATGTTGGAAATATCACGTATATCGGTAACCCAATGGAGCATAATAGAATCATAGGAGGCAGCAAACTTCCCTGTCAGCTTGAGGTTGAGGTAGTCCTTACATTCAAGAAAGTTGAAGGTCTTCTCGTAGACCTCAGGATGCTCGTTCTGGAGCCAGAAGATATGGGCGATTGGGTCTTTTCCACTATTCGTAGGGATTCCGGCTGTCTTTCTAAGCCAGCGTAGTATATTGAGAATGCCATAGCCTTGAATGTTGATGATACCTCTCAACTTCTTTGAGATGTACGGTTTTCCTCTGGTGTCCATCCAGATTATAGCCTTCCAGAGGTGATTGCCAGCTTCGTCAACAGCCACGGTGCCGGACCATTGGCTTGAGACCGATATCCCTGCAATCCGATCCACTGGCACATGATTGCCCTCAACAAGACGCCTAGAGCAGTTCTTGAGAGCAGTCCACCATACATCTGGGTCTTGCTCAGCACCGCCACCTTCTATTAGCTCAAGTGGGATTCCTTCATACTCAAATGCCAAAACCTCTCCGCATGAGTCCGTCAATGCGATCTTCATCGCAGATGTGCCATGATCGACTGCAAGGAGGTATTTGTTATCACTAGTCGCCATCCTGAATCACAGTATGGCTTGTCAAACGGTCATATATGAGATTCGAGAGGACTAGATGTCGATTTTCTCAACCTTCCCTTCATGATTGATCGACTCAATTATGAGTGGGGAGCCCTTCCCTGTGACCTCCTCCAGACCAAGAACATCCTTCATCATGAGGAGTAGGTCCATAGGGACAACGCAGCCTTCAGGAGGCAGCACCCCATTTCCTGTTACTTTGCCCCTTTGCATGAGAATTGCGCCAAGTGCTGCTGGAATGCCAGTTGAGTCGCCCATGGCTCGTCCAACTGATGCCATTGTGAAATCATATTCATGGGGTTTACCATCAAGTGTTCCACGAACCCTAATCTTCAAAGCACCTCTCTGTTCTCCGAAGTCTGTTTCCCTAAGAATGCGTCCCCGTTCTTTGAGAATAAAGGAGATAGCGAAATTGAAGGGGATAACCTGCTGGCCTCTGACATCAATCGGCTCCTCACTGACCATTCCAAGCCGTACGACATCACGTATCAAGTTGTAGTACTCTGGTGGGATGACGCAACCAAGATTTGTCACTCTGTTGCACTTGATGTACTTAGGCAGGGTAATGGTTTCAGGATGAGGATAGCAGTAGCTTCTATATTTCCCAATCAAGGGATAGTCAATTTCCTCCTCCAATGCAACACCGCTCTCTTCGAAGTACTTCACAGTGGTAAATTCTCCGTCCAGATACATTGGGATGTCTGCGAGCATACTATGAATTCTATGTGCAATGACTGCAGGCCCTTCTCGCACGTCACCCCCATGCACGTGAAGGATATCAATTGAGTCCACCTCATCAAGCAATACGTCAGCACAGAACTTCGCAAGGAGGTTCGCTATGCCTGGTGACCCGCCCATTCCCGTCAGAGCTATAATTCCAGCTTTCTTAGCCGCCTCATCCATCTCTAGTAGAAGCTGGGTAGCGTCGAAATCATCACAGACATCAACATAGTTGATGCCCTCCTCAATGACTGCCTTGAGAACTATTGGCCCAAGCTTGTAGAAAGGGCCACACACATTGAGAACGATGTCCGCACCTCTGATTACTTCCTTAATGTTGTCCGGATTCGTGGCATCAACCAAAATGGCTGAGCATCTGTCTTCATCCACCTCTGCAGCGCATGTCTGTGCTCCTTCATAGTCAAGATCAGCAACCACTATCTCTGAGAAGTCATCATACGCGGCTAGTGTCTTCACAGCAATACTTCCGACAGTTCCACATCCGCCAATTACTACAATGCGAGCCATACTGCCTTTCGAGTCCTACAGGTATTTAGGTCTGATGCCTGAATCAATTGAGGAAAGGAATAGGTCAGGTAGGAGGCTCAGCAGGTGCCTTCGTCAGAGAATAGGAAACCCCAGGCCTGCAAATTGGACCTACATGAGAATCATGTCCACGATTATCATGTACGATCAGCCTAGAAAGCATACAGGTAACACTCTTCCTTGGGAGTCAAACTCGACTCCTTCCATTGAAAGAATCTGTCGTTTCATCTCAAGCCCGCCTTGATATCCGCCTAATGTCCGGTCAGAACGAACGGCTCGATGACAGGGAACCACAATGGGAAAGGGATTCCTTGCCAGTGCGTTGCCAACTGCACGGACAGCACGAGAGTTCAAATGATTGGCGATTCGCCCATATGATGAAGTCTTGCCTCGGGGAACTGCATGTTCTTCCCTCAAGACCGATAGCTGAAAGGGCCTACATATGGAGGTGTCAACAAGACTCAACGGAATAGGATTCGGGTCACGGAGAAAGAAATTCTGAATTCGCTTTCGAAGCTCTGATACTCCATCACCATCCGATTTCAGTGCCTGAGGAAACAGCACTTTGATGATGCCTTGTGTTTCTCTTTTACTCCGAGGCAGCAAGATGTGTACTGCTTTAGCAGAGGTGTCAGTCGTCCTGTATACGATTCCCATATGCCCAAAGGCGGTTTCAAAGACTGTGTATTCCAATTCATTCACCGTTAGCTCAACTAGTTCAGTTTGTACTAATTTAGATGCTAAGCTCTGTCCTGCCGAGCTTAGAAACTCGACTACATCACAAATCTCAATAGAGAGATGATTGGGCGTTCAAAACAAGTGATACAGATTGACAGGCAAGTCCGCTACTCACGATTTCGCTTGCATGGTTTGCGGTGAACCTCTTGTCTACAGCGAAAAGGGATCTGAACACATCTGTGACTATTGCGGACTTGATTTCATCTCCACAATCTACTGCCCAAAGGGTCACTTCATCTGTGATGAGTGTCACTCAGCAGATGCGCTTGCATTGTTGCGGAGAATGGCCGAGGGAGAAAAAAGCACAAGCCCACGAAATATCTTAGAGGCTGCCTTCAATCATGCATCATTCACTTTCCATGGACCAGAGCATCACAGTCTGGTGCCTGCGGCGCTACTCATTGCTATGAAGAATCGTGGGATTGCCCGGCCAAATGGAGAGAATGTGACCCTCGAGATGATACTTGAAGGCATAAGGAGAGGCTCAAAGATTCCTGGTGGCTTCTGTGGCACTGCAGGGGATTGTGGAGCTTGTGTTGGTGCAGGGATTGCGATTGCCTTATTCGTGGGTTCTACTCCAACGAAGGGCCCGGAGCGTCTCTCGGCTCATAGAGCCACAATAGCAGCGCTTGAAAGAGTGAGTGATGGTTTGATACGGTGCTGCAAGAGGTCTTCATTATATGGAATAGGTGCAGCCATCGAGATATTGAGTGAGAATTATGGAGTGGACTTAGGTCCTGAACCAGAAGTAGGCTCCTGTGAGAATTGGAAGAGAAATCTAGATTGTGCCAGAGAAGCGTGTGTCTTTTACCCAAAAATGTGACTATTCGATTATTAGGCGATCTCCTATTCTGAGCAAGAGAATGTCTATGGCTCGACCGTTTTGCGTTGAGATTTCTAGAGTGTTTGAGCTGCCCGTAACGACAAAGATTCCGTCCTCGGGTCCTTCCGAATAGGTACGACAATGAACTGAATCCAGTTCGCTATCATTCGTCCTAATCTTCACGGGCCCCGTGTCTGTTGGAGGAATATTGGTGACTATATTCCCGAATCTGTCTATGCGGACTACCTCTCCCTCTCGGCCCTCTTGATAGAATGAAATCTCATTATCCAGTGCATTCTTGTAAGGACCAAGATGCCTTCCAACAACGCGCCTTTCAAGATTGGCTGCAGTCACAGCGAAAACATCCCTGCCATGAAATGTGTTTGAGGCGTTTTCATCGATGCTAAGACTGAATGTCTGCTTGATTCCATCTTGCATAATAGCAGGATACATCAACCCATTGTCTGGTCCTATGAACATGTAGTTGGTCGTGTCAACCAATACGGCATCACGATCCGTGCCTACTCCGGGATCCACAACACAAACGAATATTGCATCCCTAGGAAAGAGTTGATAGTTTTGTAACAAGACCCAAGCTCCTTCTCGAACAGACTGGGGGGAAATTGAATGTGTCAGATCGACAATCTGCGCCGCTGGAGAGATAGACAGTATAACTCCTTTCATAGCTCCGACGTATTCCGACTCACCAAAGTCAGTCAAGAGCACAATCATAATAGTTCACTCATTGTACAAGTACAGTGTTTCAACCTTCGGTCACTTCTTTAGTCTTCACGGCCTAATAGAAATTGTTTCCTACCAGGGGTGGCCCATTTGGGGAATATTTGGCATATTCTTTCCTCATAGGAGCCAAGTCTAACTCTCCTCTCGCCCTCCGCCGACCGAACTGGGCCACCCCAAACCAATCACATCGCATATTTCTATGGGAGGGCCTTATACCACCTTCACAAGTCGGATCTCATTATAGTCTGTGATGACCCGAATGTAGCCCCTTAGCATCTCATCAACTTCACTACTGCCAGTGTCTACCCTCAATGCCCCACCTTCGATGCCCTTCAGTTTTGAAGGTGTGGAAATTACCAGAATCCGATCTTTGCCAACCAGCTCTATTATCTTTGAACTGATTTGTTGATTCCCTCTGCCAAAAAGCATTCCTTGATGGCCTATTGGCGAAACAACAATCCAAGCCTTTTGAAAGTCTGTTACTAGTTCAAGAATGTCGTCTTCGTTCACATCATTGCGCATACCATTTCTTGAGTAGACGTCAACTCCGAGTGTAGTCTTCTTCATTTCCAGCATATCAGTGATAGCCCTAACAGTAGTTCCGGGGCCAAGAATGTACCAGTAGTCGGGTTCCATCTCATCTATCACATATCGAGCAATTGCTTCTTGTGCTTCTTGTTCATTCATTGTTTCAGGACTGGCCTGTTTCGCTCCCTGGAAGCGAGCAGGCACTGCAGGACCTTTGAGGTATCCATAGAGTTTGATGATGAATTGATCCTCACGGATGGCATCCTCATCAGCATCCATGATCTCAAACTCTGCAGACGATGTACTTCCCTGACCAACGAGACGAATCACCTCTGCGGCGTCCCGAGGATTGACGACAAAGATGCCGCTATACATCTTCACTCCTGACGGGACTCCAAGCACATTAAGGTCGTCCAGGCTTTGCTCATTGACCGCATCAAGAATATCACGTGCAGTTCCATCCCCACCTACAAAGACAAGGAGCCTTACGCCCTCAGCATATAGAGCAGTCACACACTTCCGCGTATCTTCGGGTCCTGTTTCTGGAGCTATTGCTGCATCAACTACTTCAAAGGGCAGACCGCTGGCGTTAGCTACTTGTTCTCCCATCACACCAGGACATGTCACGAGGCTGAAATCGACACGCCCAACATTCCGCATTTGTGACAAGGCATCTAGGAAATTAGCTGCTCTTCCTGCTGCAACAGGCTCTGCACCCCTCCTAATAGCCTCCTCAACCACCCCATCTGTGCCTTTGAGACCTACGCGTCCGCCCATGCCAGCAATTGGATTGACAAGCAGACCGATCTTCATAGAATCCTCACATCTGAACGAGCCAGTTGTGACCAATGTTCGCTTTAGGGTTTCTGATTAGGAGTGGAAATCAAAGAATGTTCTTTCTTACACTTCAAAGTAATTGTGTGACATAGTTTAAATGCAAACCGTTCTATTCTGGCTCGGGAATTCGTGGTGGAAACCTAAAATTGGGGGGAGTCCCTATCATCCCAATTGAAGGGATTCCTCGTACTTGTTATTCATGCCTACCCAACTAGTAGTCCAGAGCATTGACTTGAGCTGCTGACTGCATCCAGAAAGACACCCTGACAAGAACTTCCTCCAAGAAACGGCTCCGGTTGTCAGGAGTGGCATCCTTGGGCCATTTGGTCTTGCGATAGTCGTTGAATTCGTTGAAGGTCTTGCCGTATTTTGTCGTAAGCGGCAGTGCCACGCGATCGTTACATACAGTATTGAATGAGCGGATCAGCGTTTTGAAGTCAAGATCCATCCGCATTAGCCATTTCATCATCGTCTTGAAGAATGCACGTACATTGACCTCATCCCAAGGAAGCTCCTTCAGAGCATCGCGGTCGGTTCCATTCACACGCTCAGTGTTGACTTTGCAGTCCTTCTTGAAATTGCACCTTGCTCTGGCATAGATCCTGCGATTTGAAATCCATACAGCTATCTCATGTTCTCCCTTCTTCATCATGTTCTCCTTATGATCTCCAGCCGGAAAGACAACCTCGAGGGTCTTGTCTTTGAAGCGAGCACCAGTCTTTAGATACAGATTCAATGCCCATGCGATTGCAGGAATTATGTTTACTGCATAGTATTCGTCAGAATCAGTCATTTCGCTAAGATGGTGGACAACTTACGCCCTCATATGAGTTGGGTTTTGAACAAAGGGGCAAGAATAGACTTCGCGATGGCTTCCCATCAAATCTTACGGGTATCATAGGCCATTTCAGTCTTCATTCTTGCTTCCCTCCTTCAATAAAGAAACCCACTCAGATTCGGTGATGTCCATTCTGAACGTTCCGTTGGAGCCCTTTATCTCCAACATCACGCCTTCGACAAACCTAAGAGCGCTCAGCTCACCCAGGCTTCCTTCTACCAGCACAGAATCATTGACTTGACGTGGCACCTCAATTCCGAGGCAGTCCTTCGAGTTAAGCTCGATTGAGAAAGCATGTTCTTCAGTTCGTAGGGTCATTGTTCTTCTCCAGGCACATACTGGACTCAAACATAGAAGTAGGCTCCTAAGCTCCAATGATGGCTTTTCATCATTGAGCTTGAGTTATTAGGCCGCAGGACCAAGAGCTGAAACATGGAACGCTTGAGTGCTCTGTTGTTTGAGCTTGCCAACGTTGATAGACTCGCGATTCTCACCGAACTCAATAAGAAGCCGACAAAGCTGACCAATCTAGCAAAGGGACTGGACCTCACGGTGCAGGAAACATCACGCCATCTCCAACGGCTCATTGATGCGCTCTTGGTTCAGAAGTTGGCTGACGGTGCGTTTCACATCACACACCATGGCACTCTGATTCTCATGCTATTGCCCGGACTTGACTTCCTAACCGAGCATCGGGACTACTTTGTACAACATCGGATAAGCCACATCCCTGCAAGTTTCATCTCAAGAGTTGGAGAACTCAGTGGGAGCACACTCTTGGACAACCCTGTTCTAGCATTTCAGAAGGTCAACGCCATCATTGAGGAGGCAGAGGAGGAACTATTGATGACAGCAGATCAAGTCCCCAGCGGCAGCGTTCCTCTGATTGAGGCAGCTGTGAAACGTGGTGTCAGCCTGTTGTCCATAATGCCCAAGAATATGCCACCTCCAGACATCCCAGACGCCTACATGCCCAGCTATGAGCCAGAAGATCTTGGTAGAATTAGGGTCGGCCGTATTGATGAAGTCGCCATAGTAAGCGTAATATCTGAGAAGACTGCGGTAGTTGGATTTCCGACCTTGGATGGCAAGATGGACTATGCTGCATTCTACACAGAGACAGAAGCAGGCCTGAAGTGGTGCCGTGACCTGTTCATGCATTACTGGAGTCTAGTGGACCCGAAACATCCACTCGAAGAGTGAGAACGAGTATCTAGCGGTTTACATTCTGACGCATTCTGACAAGCACAGTGCCCAGCTCTTCAAAAATGTCAACGACTCCCTCGCCAGTCTTTGCTGAGCTCTCCACATAGGGCATGCCATGAGCATCGGCAAACTCCCTGCCCTCCGAGGGCTCTATGACTCGATCTGGCAGGTCCGTCTTATTGGCCACGAGCACCAATGGGATCTCCTTCTGAATGGCTTTATGAAGCTCGTCTAGCCACTCTTGCAGCAACATGAAGGTCCGGCGTCTGGACACATCGTATACTAGAAGCCCTCCGTTAGAGCCACGATAGTACATCGGCCGCAGTATCTGAAATCTAGACTGGCCTGCGACATCCCAGATTTGCAGCTTCACAACTTGATTCTCGCCATCTGGGGCGACTATGTCGATGTTCTTGACAGCGAACTGAGATCCAATCGTCGTTTTGTAATCGGTCCTGAAGAAGCCGTGTGAGAAGCGTGTGACGATGGCAGTCTTTCCCACAGCGCCCTCACCGAGGACTACAACCTTGAAGAGGTAGTCGTATGAGCTGCTCACGATTGAATCCTCCGAACTTGAGAACTACCCAACCAATTGTCACGGCATGTGGGGGCAGTTCTACGGAGCGTTAAGAGTTGTAGCGCACTAATAAGGTTTCGTTCTATATTGCCAACGACCTGTAGCGGAAGCAACTACTCTACTTCTTACGCTTCTCCTCGACCCATTTGAGGAACTTCCTGAGAACCTCGTTGAAGTGCTCAGGATTTTGAAGCATGGGAACGTGGTCAGATTTTTTCACTACTGCAATGTCAGCTCGGGGAAGAGATTCCTCGAATTGTTTCGCCATCTGGGGAGTCACTATGTCGTCGTGCTCTCCAACAATGACAAGGACCGGTACATCAATCTCGCCAACGCGATCAGACACATCGAACTTGTTGCATGCGGCGAGGTCGCGGCTCATGATACCAGGGTGCTGGCGCTTGATGTCTTCCTCTTCGCGGATGATGTCGTAAGGCCCATTCTTTCCCCGTTCCTTTCTTCCTCTGAACAGATACAGTTGGGTCTCTATTGTTTCAATTGCCAGACCTGTAGCTAAACCCGACAGCTCAAGCTTCGGATGCGTGTCGACCAGAGTAATAGCTAGAGGCTTTCGATACCCCTCATGAAGCATATACGCCATCACAACTCCACCGCCCATAGAATGGCCTACAAGCACGAAATCATAAAGGTCCAAGTGTTCTACGAGGGCACCTAGCTCAGCGGCGAATCCTTCAATGCTGGCTTCGACAGGGCCGGCGTCTGACTCTCCATGTCCAGATAGATCAGGTACGAGCACACGATGAGTAAATTCGAAGGCTTCAGTCTGCATATGCCATGTTCTACGAGATGAGCCTGCACCGTGGACGAACACGACAGGAAGACCTCGTGTCTTGTCCTCCCGCTTATCACGTTCCTGATAGTAGAGCCGCATGTCCTGATGCTGAAAGACTGGCAAACCAGATGAACCTCCAAAGTCCAGGGTATTCAGCAGTTCGAAATCATATAGAGGTATTTTGTACACTGAGCGGCCAGTAGGTATCTTTTTCTCCAGTGGTGATAGCACTCACTCTGTGTAATAGATGACACGCACTCTCTTCGGTACTACAGGCATTCGAAAGGTCTACGGTACTGAATTCGATCTCTCGATGGCACTAAGACTTGGAAAAGCCCTTGGATCCTATCTTGGGAAAGGAACTGTTGTATTGGCAAGAGATGCACGCACAACTGGACCAATGATTGAGGATGCTCTTGCAGCAGGCATTATGTCTACGGGTGTCGATGTTGTAAAGGCGGGCATGATACCGACTCCTACTCTCGCGTTCATCACAAGACAGCATGGCTACAATGCAGGACTCATGGTAACTGCATCCCACAATCCTCCTGAGTACACCGGTGTGAAGTTCTGGAGTCCAGATAGTATGGGATACACCCCTGAGATGGAGAGAGAGATTGAGCGAATCTATACTGAAGAGGCGTTTCAAGTAGCCAATTGGAATGGCTTGGGCGAAGAACGAACCACAGAAACTGCTGTAGATGAACACATTACAGCCATTCTTGAACTGGTCGATTCCAAAAGCATTGAATCCAAGGAGTACAACATCATCGTCGACCCGGGTAATGGTTCCGGCTCAGTATTGACTCCGTACCTAATGAGAAGGCTAGCTTGCAAAGTCATCTCAATAAATGGTCAACCAGATGGTCATTTTCCTGGAAGAGCGTCTGAGCCTGACAAGGAGTCGCTGAAAGACCTCACCAAAATGGTCAGGGATACTGGTGCAGACCTTGGCATTGCACACGATGGTGATGCAGACAGAGTAGTCTTTGTTACGGAAAAGGGAGAGGTGATTAGGGGAGATAGGACCATCGCCCTCCTATCACGAGAAGAAATCAAGCGCTCCATGGATAAGACCATTGTCACGACTGTAGACAGCTCCAAAATCGTTGATGAAACAGTCGAGAAGGCTGGTGGGAAGACAATTAGAACTCCTGTGGGGGACATTCAGGTCGCTCTCAAGATGAGAGAGACCGGAGCAGCATTCGGCGGAGAGGCGGCAGGTGTGTTCATCTTCTCAGAATTCCACAATGCTCCAGAGCCATTTCTGACTGCATGCAGGATTCTTGAATTAATGGCATCTACAGGGAAATCCTTTGGAGAGCTAATCTCTGAAATCCCGGCCTACCCACTACGAAAAGCCAAAGTCAAATGTCAGAATGAGAACAAAAGCGCGGTTATGACGGCTCTCGTCAAATCACTGCCAGAAGCGATGGAAGGCTCCGCAGAAGTTATCACAGTGGATGGAATCGGCATCTCACTCAAAGCAGGATGGGTTCTTGTTCGACCATCGGGAACTGAACCAGTCATTAGAATTACGTGTGAGGCTCCATCTGACAAGCAGGTGGAAAAGATACTTGCAGACGCCAAAGCAGAAGTGGAGAGAGTCATAGGCAAGTTATGACACTCAGCTGCACGCGGAATATGTTTATAGACAAAACGCCCACTTTCAGGCGCTAAAGGGGTCTATGAAATGAGCAAAGATGGCGAAGACTTCATTATGGATGAGTTTGAATGGGCTTTGAAAGACCCAACAGAAGAGAAACTGCGTGCTCTCGGAGAGGTCGTGAGTATAATCACAACCAAACTCACAGAAGCTGTCAGTAAGGTTATGGAGGATGTCTACGAACTCCAGACTCAGCTATCCAAACTAGAGTCTTCGTTTGATGCCAAAATCAGCGCATTACAGAGATCCGGGGTCGCTGCAGCCGGTCCCTCGCCAGCAGCGGCTGCGGCAGGCGGTGAACCTATAGCTTCGGCCCCCATTGCTAAAGCCCCGCCTCCAAGGGCACCTTCAGGTCCAGGTGGAATGATGGGCGAACTCAAAGCACTGCTTGCTGCCAGACGACGAAAGGCAGATGGAACTTAATGGAATCTTCCTTGATGCCTCAGACGAGCCGATCAACAGCGTTTTTTGGGTAGAACGGACCCGCGTGGGTGGGCAGAGTGATTACAAACGCTTCTGCTCTATCGCATGCAGCTTGAACTCCTCGTAGACGCGTTCTTGCATCGTACAACTTCAAATAATACTGATCGGACTTAGGAATCTGGGATTTATGTTCTCGCAAGGCTTGAAGAGCTACTTCGTAGGTGTTCCCAATATCGACGTGTACATTGGGTATTGAATGAAGACTATTGACCTCCATATGGTAGATTCGTTCGACTCTATGCGCATTGTCAAAGACTGTCGCGTGTGAAGCCCATTCCGCAGCATGCACGACAATCTTTGCACACTCGCTATGGTTTTTGTTATAGTCCTCCAGGGAATGTGTAATCACGATGGTTGGACGCGACTTCAAGATCGCACCAATCACTTCGTTTGTCAAGGAGGAATCGATAGCGAAGTCATCTCTCTCACTGAGATACAGATGTCGAACTCCCAAGACTTCACATGCTGCTTTGACCTCGGCATTCCGAGTGTCATTGCCTGTCATGCAGTGGACATCAACTGGAACTCCTTGCTCCACATGCTTCCTGATTGTCCCTCCAGCTCCCAAGGTCTCATCATCTGGATGTGCAACGACCACAAGGATGGAGTTCTTTGATAGGCTGCTCATAGGGCCGCTAGGATTGCGGCTGCTAATCAAGCTTTGGCACATCACAAGCCATTAATGCGAGATGCATGGAAAATCGAATTGATGTCCAGACCATTCCCCTTAAAGGGGCGCTCTATAGTGTTCTCAAAAGGTGTAGCGGTTGAGGATTGGAGTCAATCTATTCCCCTCAGTTGGCGGTTCCGGATACCTTGCCACAAGACTTGGTCAGAAGCTGGCTGGTAGAAACCATATCATTCACTTCATAACCTACCAGCGGCCCTTCTCTCTGATGTGGGAGCAAACAAGCGGGGTCTATGTTGATCTCGTCGACCGATTTGATTATCCTCTGTTTAAGAACATTGGACCGCCCTATGGCATGGCACTCACATCCAAGATTATCAAGACAGTGAAAGACGCAAAGCTAGATGTGATACATTCGCATTATGCAATCCCACATGCAATGTCAGCTTACATGGCGCGCGAGATAGTTGGCGTCCCATATGTTGTGACGCTTCATGGTTCCGATGTGCATACGCTAGGGCTAGACCCTGCATATCAGCCAGTTGTCAAACACACAATTGAGAAGGCAGATGCAGTCACAGCGGTTTCTGAATTTCTGAAAAGGAAGGCTCAGGAGGCGCTTGGCATTGAACGTGAGATAAGTGTGATACCGAATTTCATCGACGTTGAACAGTTCAAACATCTCAACGGGACTAGAATTATGGTTGAGAGTGGGTGTGTATCAGTCCGAAAGGTGGAAGAAGCAAAAGAATTAGATCCGGAAGCCAAAATCCTTCTACATGCCTCCAATTTCCGCAAGGTCAAACGAGTGGTTGAACTGATAGAGATAATGAGAATCGTTGCAGACCACTACCCCAAGGTGCGCCTTATCATTGCAGGAGATGGACCTACTCGAATCGAAGTGGAGAGGAAGATCGAAGCTCTTGACCTCTGTGACAATGTGCATTTACTTGGTGTGAAGAGTAACATGCAGGAAATCATGTGCTCTGCTGACGTTTTTCTCCTAAACTCTACCCTTGAAGGGATGCCACTAGTCCTGCTTGAAGCGATGGCATGCAGTCTTCCAGTAGTCACTACACCGGCCGGCGGAATTCCAGAACTTGTGCGTCCAAATAAGGATGGGATAGTCACTGACGGATTTGGGATTGATGAGTACGCCCAAGCAATAATCGAAATACTAGATGACGATTCCCTCCGAACCAAAATAGGCAAAGCGGGACGAAAACGGGTGGAAGAAAGCTTCTCCGCTGAGAAGATCGTGACAGAGTATGAAAAGGTGTTTGAAAAAGTAGTTGGCAAATGAGGGGGCAATTGAGTGAAAGCAAGCATCATGGAAGTCTATCAGCAGTTCATTTGGAAAGGCGAACTGAATGATCTTGCTACGCATCTCTATGGCTCGCCTGTGATTACAATGGGCGCAGTAGCGACGAAGGCACGTTCCCTTTTACAGAGATATTCGAATACTGATTGGCACATAGAAGAAAGGCGGGAACGGACCGCAAAGGCGTTGAGTGATGCCAACAGAAGACTGGGCATTCTTACACCCAAAGTGAAGGAGGCAATAGATCATCTTCATGAGGGTGCTGTAGAAGCAGCTCATCAGAGTGTTGCAATGGGAGGGCCTTGCTATATTCTAAACAAAGCTGCCACAGCCAGAAGCATAGCGACATTCGGGAGTAGTGATGACCTACTGCTCACACCCTATTTCTTCATTGCAGATTATGATATTGTACAATCTGAATTGACAAACATCCGAACTCCAAATGCAGGCCAAGAGGGGAATCTTGTCAGTATTCCCATACCACCTGGATACGAATATTCTCCAGTCAGCATAATTCCTCTTCCGGGAAGACAATGGTACGAACAAGCTGAAGAGAGCATCCGGCACAATTATCGACCTTTGTTCAAATCTGTTGATGGTCACGCCAGAACATTGGTAGAAGAAAGGCTCGAACAATCATTGAGCTTAACACGTTGGGCATATCACAACTCAAATACGCTTGGCGAATGGAGTCAGAGAATTATCGGTCATCTACTCAATCTGGAGGGAGATCTTGGAGTTCCACTTGTACCTGCCACTGATGATGAGATTAGAAACTTAATGGCCCACGGTTTAGAGCTTCTCCTAGGCAAAGAGAACAGAGAGAGATTCTTAGCTGCACATTCGCATGCAACCACAATGATACAAAATCAGGGATTCAAACCAGGCATAGGTATGAGAGATTCAACCTTTGTTCCGTTCTTCTTCGAATGTGGCGGGAAAGACTGCAATCGAGCACGAATCGAACTCTCCTACTCTCTGAGCGGGTCGAAAGCTCTGTTGACAGGAAAATGTCCAATTTGCAGCGATGTTGTCGAGATCGAAATCAATGCGGACTCACCAGACCTATCAGAAGTATCGGTTTCACTCTCATTGAGAGTTGACTCCAGACAGATTGCGGTTGATACTCTCCTTCCAGTTGTGGCTCACGTTGGGGGACCCGGTGAAACAGCCTATTATGCTCAGGTCATTCCAGCAGCAAAAGCACTCGACATTCCATTCCCTCTTTTTGTAAGATATCCGCGAATCTACTTCAATACGCCTTGGAATGAGAGTCTCGCAGGAGTATTGAGAGAAAAGGACTTCCCAGTGATTCATCGTCCTGAGATGTTTAAGACTCTAGGAAAAGTGGGGCGGTTCAGAAAGAAGAACCGATTTGATGAGATGAACCAAGCTCTTGCTGAATTTGAGAAGTCTCTCTTCAAGGCCCATTCTGAGCTCAATAACCGCCATGCTGAGCTGGAAACAAAGAAGGACAGTGGCAGAGCAGATGAGGGTCTTCTCCTGACCAAGATTGATGTTGAAAAGTATCTTAGCTGGGCCTTTGGACAATTCACCCGGGAAAAGGTAAGCCAAGAATCCGCTTGGTCTTGGATTGAATGGGCGTTGAACGCAGGGTTTCCAGACCTCTTCGGACCATACTTTAGGGCTCATGTTCATGAGATGAAGAATGGGGCAACCTACTTCGTCAACTTCATCCTCTAGATATTCTCGGAGAGGAGTCGACCGAGTTTCTCAATTCCCTCTCCAATCTTAGTCCTTGTTGCATAAGAGAAGCCAAGACGCATAGTATTGACCTCAGGTCTACTAGGTTCTATGTCATTACCATTGTCGACCAGCTTAAAACCAGTGATTGGATAGAATGCTTCTCCGGGCACATAGATGATATCGTTGGGAATCCCATGCTCTTCCAGGAACTTGCTACTATCAAATGGTTTCTCGCTCTGCCACCAGAAGAAGAACCCACCAGTTGGATTAGTCCGTTCACCTGCAGGGAATGAAGAATCAATAGCTTTGGCCATGGCTTCAGCGCGTTTCTTGTATCTAGGAACGTTTTGTCGCATCGCCTCGTCGATATGGTCCCTGTAATAGATGTCCAGAATTCGTTGGACCAGGGTTGAGGTGCAGAGATCAAGATACCCTTTGTCCTTCAGAACTTGTTCTCTCACATTGGGTGGCAGAATAGAATATCCGACCCTTAGGACTGCGGCCTCCTTGCTAGTCGTTCCCAAATATGCAACACGCTCATTCTCCTTATCAAGCGTCTTGATGGCAGGAGGGGCACTATTGAACTGAATCTCAGCATAGGCGGAATCTTCAACAATGAGGATATTCTCATTCTCACACAAATCGAAAAGAGCCTGCCGCCTCTTCCAGGGTAAAGTTGTGCCCTTGGGATTATCACTATCAGGCACGACATACACCATATCGGGGTTCTTTCCAAACTTCTGTTGGGAGAGATGAATTCCTTTCTCTACATAGTCTGGAATCAGACCATCAAGATCTGTAGGAATTGATAGAACTCGTGCTCCAAGCTTTACCGCGGGGACTAGGAACCCAAGATAGGAAGGTGAGGGCGTGATGATGACATCACCAGGATTGATAAGAGTATCAAGTAAGGCATACAGCGCTTGTTGGGATCCGTTTGTAATTGAGACATTGCTCCATTCATTTTCAGGATCGATTGGCAATTTCCTCTTGTCATGGAGTCTCTTTGCCAGAGTCTTCAGGAACCAAGGCTCGCCACCAGTGGGCCCATAATTGAGATCGTCAAGAGCCTGTTTGGAGTCCTTTTGGTAGGTCTGCCCAAGCTCCTCCATAATCTTCCCAAAGATTTCAGTGGGCATGATTCCCGGCTTGCCACCAGCAAAGTAATACTCGACCTTGTACTTGAGTAGAGCACGAATTTGAGACTCTTCAATGAGAGTCGTCCATGTTGCAAAATGATACCCAGAATTATTTCTCGCCATCTGTTTTCCTTCCGGCACATGTGTACGAATGAAGCCTTGCAGCGGATTCAGGATTTTTAGATGGTATGTACAAGAATGTACATGTCCACGCCTAACAGGTAGCGACTTGCCTTTATCTGTTTCTAAGGAAAAATTCTATTGAAAGTGCCAATCAGCTCTTTGATGTACAAATGTGTTCGGTCATTTTGTATCGGCGGCAATAGCTGCTGCAGCAGCACCGGGGTCCTCAGCATTGACAATCGATCTTGCAGCAATTACATAGGAGGCTCCGGCATCAATTGCTTCTCTAGCTTTACCGCCTTGGCTGCCTATACCAGGGCTGATAATTGGTATCTCTGCACCGAGGATTTTGTATATCTCCTGGATTCGATGTGGGTAGGTTGCGCCAACTATCACCCCATCAGCACCCCACCTTTGGGCCCTCTCCGCAAATGATGCCCAGACAGGTATTCGGGTCTTCTTGTCAACTGCAATCTCCAAGCCATAGCCCTCATCAGCTGCTGGATGTGACATGTAGCAGAGCGTAATTACACCTCGTTGGCGTCTGCGCGCAAGATCGAATACAGAATCCAGACCACCCTCCCAACCAACAAACGGATTCGTGATTAGGGCATCAAATCCCGCATCGAAGTAGTAACGTGCAATGTGTGCATTGGTATTTCCTATGTCGTTAATCTTGCAGTCCATTATGGCTGTTAGTCCCTGGTCATGTACAGCATCAATGAGACCAGGAATCCTATCAAATACCCCTAAAGGTAGAACGAGTTGTCTGTTGAATTTGAAAGCCACTGCATATTCTGACGTGCCAGCAATGACCTTCAGAGCTTCTTGCTCAATACGATCTATCTCAGCCTTTTGCTCCTTCTTGTTCTTTCCTCCCATGTCAGCAACGAGATCCAGACCTACAATCAGTCTGCTCTTCCTAACAAATGCTGCAGCCTGCAGTTTTCGTGTGTAAAACTGGTCTACCATTACACTCCTTCCTCGACTGCAATGTACGCTATGCATACTTATATGAAATGCGGGTTTTCAAGACCTTGGAGAGGCGAAGTTGAAACCTGATTGGATGATGTCACGACTCACCGTAGTATTGATTGCAGTCCTTGGACCAGTCTACTTCTTCATACTCATGCAGTTTCTCCCATTTCAGTTGGCGCCGTTTCAGGACCCAACTCTAGACTGGTGGTTTTACTACGTTCTGGTTCCATCAATCTTCTCAGCTCCTTGGATAGGCATCATCTATAATTCACGCTATAGACTCGCGAACACATTCCATCTCACAGAAGAGGCAACAGATGCAGTGCCACTACGCTGGCGAATTTTCTATGGAACAAATGCAGTATTTGTGCTCATCTTCTTCATCCTACCAATCATAGCAGCACCTCTCGCAATCATAGCAGGCCTCTTTGTAGCTGCCACTGTGTTCTATAGAATCGGCGTTGGAAAATTCGGAGCTGGTAGACCTGCCACAGCGATTGCAGTAATTATCGCAATAGCGTTATGCACCCTACCCACGCTAATCATGCTTGAGTTCATACCCCGATATATTGAGGTCTGGAATGCTGTGATGGGGGGATGGACGGGATATTGGGTCAATATAGTCTATGGCTTTGCTCAGTGCCTAGTAAATGCGCTCACCTTTGGCTCGCCCTTTTACTTCGTGTTCTTTGCAGCACAGCAGTATGATCGTGGTCTCTACGGAACTGTTTACACACACGCGCCAACGACCAAAATCAGGGTAGGCGAGATAATTCTATTCATTGTGTTCCTCTACACCTATCTGCCACCCATAGTCACTCCCTTTGGTACCCTAGGATTCTTGAATCAGTCTTGGATATTCACGTCGTACATCAATTGGATATCCCTTTCCATTGCTGCCTTGATGGTACTCATTCGTTTAAGGACAGGAGTGCAGGACAACAGTACAATGGGCGGACCGTCCAATATTCTGGTGATTGGACTGTTTCTGATAGTAGAGATCTTCTTCAAGACTAACACTATAATACTGACCTCCATAATCTGGTTGGCATTCCTAATCTTCGCTGCGGTCAGCCTGGTCAATTTCATGAGAGCATCTCCACGGGAGATGTACTGAGATGCGTAGGAATCCTTCACCTACTGTTGACGTCGCGGTTATCGATGGAGAGAAGCTCCTTTTGGTGAAACGCGGCAGAGATCCCTACAAGGGCAGCTGGGCCCTTCCAGGAGGCTTTGTCGAGTTCGGGGAAAAAGTGGAGGAAACGGCAGTCCGAGAGGTCCTAGAAGAAACTGGTGTTCGTATCACACTTGAGGCGATCCTAGGGGTATACAGTGATCCAAGGAGAGACCCAAGAGGACATACTATTACAACGGTCTTCATAGCCTGGCCGGTTGCAGGTGAACCAGTTGGAGGCGATGATGCAGCAGAGGCGTCCTGGATTGACATGAAGTCGCTGGAAACTGAAATGCTAGCTTTTGACCACTCCAGGATTGTTGAAGACCTTATACAATGGCTACAGGAAAACTCAACCTTCTGGTCCTCGAAGGACTAGCAGTTGATAGACTAGAGGTCCAGAATCGGTAGTTTCTCTGCCAGCTTAATTATGGGTAGATATGCAACTCTAGGTTCAAGTGAAGGAGTTGATGTGAACTCGTACATCTCCTTGTCACGGTTGGTGTATGACAGATAGGACCCCTCCGGAGGTCCATCGCCCTCAATATAGACCCATAGTGGCATCCCATACATCTCATAATAGCCGTGATGGGAGATCAATGTGCCATAGATATGTTTGCCCTGGTGCTCGAAGTAAAGCATGCTTGCAGGACGGTTTGCTTGACCAGAGGAAGCTAGCATTCTTGCCAGATCCATCATTGACTCGAGCTTGAAATTGACGGGTGATCGTATGCCTTCTTTGCTCAAATTGCGCACCTAGGCGGCTGACGGTGACATCCACTTATAAGAGTTAATTTAGGGCTTGCAGCAGGCGCTTTCCTAGTTCTCGACAAGCTCTCTTAGCTCATTGGAGATGGATACCACCTCTTTCCGGTCAACTCCCACCACTGTCACCGCAACACAGGTCATTAGGCCGCTTGCTCCAACGGAAAGACCTGCTCGAATGCCGTCTTTGTGCAGTAAGACAAACGAGAATCCTTCAGAGTCCCTGATAGATTCCACTTGCATTCCCAGTTGTCCCAGTCTAGAGACAACTTCTTCTACTAGTAAACGAGGCTCAATGTCGGTTCTGACTATGCTGGTAGTTTCTCTCTTCATTGAGTCTCGCCCGAATAAGTAGGGGTGAGTGACTGGCGAATAGAGCACCTTTCGAGCTATGGCCTTTTCCAATAATGAGGCTGTTATGGGTCCGAATCGTCTGATCGAGACTATGGAACCATCTATCTCAGCAGGCGTGTATTCCTCCTCTGCAACACCAGCATCTGAGAGTCTCCACTCCAAAAGCGGTTTCGCTGCATCATCCTCTTCACGAGGAGCAATTTCCTCCGTGATTGCGTACTCCTGCTTTTTGCTATCGAAATATGCCTCAATATAGTCCTTCATCCAAGCGTCCATAATCTCCCAGTCTTCCTTGCTGAGCTTCAATGGAGGCCTTGGTACATCAGGCAAATCCTCAGGCAGGTCTACCTCTAGCTCTGGAGCGGCAGTCCCCATTATCTCGACGTCTTCGAGTTCTACTTCATCAGGAATCATCAGTCGGGCTGCCTCAAAGAGCGCCGAGAGGCGATCAGTCCCACCATGCTGAGAAACTCTTGGTCTCACTTGAATAATAAAGCCACGTTTGTTCTCTGTACTCTGGTCAAAAACGATTCCTACTCCACGAGGAAGGCTGCTGATGAAGACCTTGTCACGAAACTTGTCAGGCATCACTGCGGGGGCTCTCTGTATTAGAGCCTTGATATCGTTGTCATGAGAGAGTGAGTGCGACAGAATGATGTCAGCCTGTGATATCGCTTCATCTGACACAGCGGATGGTTGTTGAGTACATAGGACCAGGCTGCATCCGAAGCGTCTTCCAAGTTTCGCATAGCCCACTATGGCGTCCTTGGCTGGCGTGCTGCCAGACTTTGGTACAAGTGTGTGAGCCTCGTC
>JBHLPF010000014.1:0-24621 GCA_048939765.1 Promethearchaeota archaeon | reverse complement strand
CATGCCCCATTTCTCAAGTAGATCGACTTGGTCCTCATTAGGCTCTACACTCTGTCTAAACACATCCACTGTATCTATGACGACACCTGCAACTTCGATCTCCTTTCGCTCCATGGCGAGAGCGAGCTCCTCTGCGATGATTCCAAGTGTATAGCTCTTTCCAGATCCTCTCTTTCCTGCCACCAGCATTACGTGAGGGCTTACAAAGTCAAGCTGGACAGGCATCCCGAAAAGAGAGGTGAGAACATCATCGCTTGTTTCGGTCACTGCACCCAGCATGCCTAGGCCTGCGTTCGGGTACTTCTCATGGAATGACTCCGACCGACCTACAATCACACCGGATCCCATATCAACCAATAGGTCCAATGGATCTCCGACTCGTGGATGATACTGCAATGTGGACTTAGGTATGAGATCAACTGGCCTTTGGTCTTCCTCTTTGATTTCGAATGGGGCCGTAGGGTCTTCATTGTGGTGGTGCTCGTTCAAATGACTCCCTCAATGCAAGCCCCTTCTGAAATCGAATAAAGGTTTGTAGCTTGGCGCGTCTGCATAAACCCACCACTCGCAACACTCAAAACGCAATCAGTATTGGTGACCAGTCATGCCCGACGACCTTATCCAAGATGGTGATTTCGTCTATATCTTCCTAGATGCAAAGAGAAATTGGATCAGGAAGGTCAAAGCCGGAGATGCCTTCCACTCAAACAAAGGAATCATCCAATATGATGACTTGATTGGGGGGGCATTTGGCCGCAGAATTGAGAGCCACTCAGGAAATGTCTTCCAAGTTCATCGACCAACTCAGACTGACATCCAGATTGCAATGGGAAGGAACACCCAGATCATTTATCCAAAAGACGCGGGTACAATCCTCATTGAGGCAGGGATTGTTTCAGGCTCCAGAGTGGTTGAGGCCGGGACGGGATCAGGAGCCCTCACTGGCATTCTCGCACGAGCTGTTGGTGAATCGGGACATGTCTATACCTATGAGATTCGTGAAGACATGTATAAGGGTGCAGAGAGAAACCTGAAACGTCACGGGCTCTTAGACAACGTGACAATGCATCACAAGGACCTTTTGGATGGAATTGAGGAAAAGGATATCGATGCAGTTGTACTTGACCTAGCTACACCATGGGAGGCAGTGGATGATTGCCATCGAGTCCTGAAACCAAGTCACATATTCACAAGCTACAGTCCAACGATTGAACAATCCATGAAGACCTGCAAGGCATTAGGTGAGTCTGGGAATTGGGGAATGATCAAGACGATTGAAGTCCTTCAGAGAGAGATCATGGTAAGAGAGGGAAAGACCAGGCCTACGACATGGATGGTCGGACACACTGGATACATGACGTTTGCCCGTTCAATGGTATCCAGGTGAACATTCACGTGAGTAAAACCTTATATGCGAATTAGTCAAGTGTTGATTGTCGATTGTTGTCGATTATTGTTGATTATTGTCGAGCGAGATTGGAATGACGTACCGCCATAAGAAGATGATTTGTTCTAAGAGGACTCGAGATATCCTGGAGGAATACACACGCCAGGACGGGAAATATGCCTCAGTACAATTTGCTAGCGCTGTGAATACAGAAGCAACAGAAGAGAGCATGGAGGAGGAAGTGCCGGAGGCCGAGAATGTTCTAGATGAAGATGTGGACTGTATAACAGAGATTCAGCTTCCTCCAATGCCCATCAATGAAACGGAGGGCTTTGAAGACTATACACCGATTGAAGAGCCCACCTTTGAGGTGGAAGCTACCAAGGAAGAAGTTGAGAAGAAAAGAAAGAAACGCAATTATAAGGAGTCTAGAAAAGATTATGCATGAAAGGGTGGGGAGGATGCCTAAGCCTAATATCGATGATTTGATGGATGAGATCAAGGAACTCACACAGACAGTCATGGAACTCAGAAAGACTGTCAATGTCTTGAGTTCAAGAATCACTGATACCAAGAACCGAAGGGAACCTCAAGTCGAGCCAGGGTCTTACAAGGTAGTACAGGACCAAGGAAGTGTCATAGAGGGGGATGCTAGCTGGATTCGACTTGTTGGACTTCTTCAAGGAAAGGCCTCAGGACTTACTGCCTCGGAGCTTGCTAACAAGTGGGGCAAATCACGTTCTCGGACAAGCGAAGTTCTGAACAGATTGGTCGAGGACGGACAGCTCGTCAAATATAGGGACGGTAGGAGTATCAAATTCCGCGCGAGACCGGAATAGACAGATGCATTAGCGTGGTACGTCATTAGCGAACTAGGTACTCTTAAGTACAGCCGGCTGTCCATAGGGCTCGTACACATATATGCCGAGGGAGGCAGGCATTGATCAATACCAAGCCCGAAGACAAGGCGAAGAGCGTCACTGATGATATTGATGTTTATACTAGCAAGCTGTATGATCTAAACATTCAGGCACAGGATGCAGTCAGAGACTTCGCGCTTCATGACATTGACGACATGGAAGGCATAGAGAAGAAGCGTATCGCAATGCATGATGCATTTACAGACCTGTACAATGAAATAGCGACTTTTAGTGAGGAGATTCGGGGCGAGGATTTTGACATTGCTTACCTTCGAGAGAGAATTGAGTATGCTGAAGGAGACACAAAGGAACAGCTAGAAAACGCTCTGAAGGAACTGATCACTAAAGCACAGGAAACGCAGGCTGATGTTTGGATGGCCAAAGTAATGGCGTGGCTCCATCAAGCAGCAGCAGCCAGCGGCCCCTTCATCGAGAGCGAACATCCAGATAAGATGAAGAGTGCTTCTAGGCATCTTGCAGAAGTATACACCATGCTTGAGAAACCCTTCTCAGCAGTGCCATCCAAGGTAGATGGAACAGAGAAGTTGAGGCGCGTGGCGCTCGGGCATAAGGCGTACAGTCTGATGAGTGAAGGGAGAAAGAAGGGGGACAAAGAGCTTGCCCAGATTCTTGGTAACAACAAGACTGCGGAGGCCGAATTCTACGATGAGTTTCTCAATGAGCTGATAGGGAAGGAGAGTACATTCAGGCAGGCATTCAATCCCTTTGATGAGCTGATATGGCGCGACATCCTTAGTTCCTTCATCTTCGAGCAGGCAACAGACCTGTATAACGAGTCACTCCCGCATTTCACCAAGAATAGAAAAGAAAACAGGCAGAAGATATCGCTGATTAAATCTTGGAAGCAGAATACAGCAGGTCTGAGTGAAGTGTATCTTGCAATGACTTACAATGACATTGCAGATGCTCAGATGAGAGCTGGCAATCTTGAGGATGCATCCAAACTCTACCAGACTTCATCGGATGCCTTCGGAAGAGCAGAGAAATGCTTCAGGGAGGAACTACAGCTACAAGCAAACGCGACTCAGTCAATGGCTGATAAAGAGCAGAAGCAAGCACAGTCCCTCTTTTGCATGGCTGAGGCGAATGTAAAGACGCTATCGGAACTCATTCTGATGAACAACAAGAAAGAATCAGTGATTGTTCTGAAGGAGATATTCAAAGACCTTAGAAAAGCAGAGAAACTCTCAAAGACAAGAGACCTCACGGGAGCCATCAAAGCCGATCTTACCACGTTTGCATTTGTGGAGGATCAGTTGAAGAAGCGAAAAATCAGCAACCTAAGTGGTATTGCAGAACAAATCAACTTTGCTAAACAGATCAGGAAGACCTCATTGATACAAAGTGTGAGCAAATCACTTGATGATGCAAGTGCACATATGGCTGACACACCCGTAGAAGCAATAGAAGCAATACGTGAGGGCCTAGACACCTTGGGAATTCTTCTCAGCCTTGAGACCGATGACGATGAAGTGTCTGACCTGAGGAACAAGACAATTGCACTGCTCAATCATGTCAAGTATGTGATTCAGTTCCAGCAGAGCTCAAAGCTCCAGCAGGGAGTGAGGTTCATCCTCTCAAGAATACTTGAGAACCTTCATGCCATGGAGGCTTCATCCTACTACAAGGTCATAGGAGAAACTGCCGTGGCTGGGGAAATGACCGACCTAGGCAAGCTGGCTCTAGCAACATCATATGCCTCAGAAGCTCAGGTCTATTCCAGGCAGGCAGAGCAGTGGGCTTTCCGTTCCCAGATGGAGCGTGTCAATTTCTTCAAAGTAGCATCTGATGAGCTCACTCAATTGGAAGATGAAGACTCAGACTCGATTGATAGCGCAATGGAGGCCCACGACATCACGATTAAGAGGATAAAACAGACTCTTGCTGCGTTTGAATCAGCGGCAAACGAACTGGCCAGTGTCAAGGGGGAGGAAATACGAACCAAGAACAATGTCGAGGCGCAGGTAAGCCAGCTACAGGCGGTGGTCATGAAGTTCAGGGGAGACCTGAGCAGACTTGAAGGGGCAAAGAGCGATTTCTTGGCTGAGTTTGAGCTGTTGAAAGGCGAGAAGTCACGTGCCTTGAAATACTTCTCAGATGCGAATGACTATCTCAGAGAGGCAGTTGGCAACTACACCGTAGCCGCACAAGTATTCCAACAGAGTGGAGATGGACAGGCGGCTCAAAGCGTTGACACTAAGGCGAAGACGAGTGACCTTCTGGCACGAACGATATGGGACAACAGCAAGCGTATCGAGCTGAACCAAGCCCCCATGGAGAAGGACGACGCAGTGCTTGCTGCACTATACATGGGCGGTGGACAGTAGACTGATCAGTTTCAACCTATGAGACCGCATAACTCTGCTGGGTCTGCTCTGCCACCAATGGTACAGTGTGGATTCGATTAGCCTTGAATGGAGCAAAGGCAATACCACCTGCATGGAAGAACTTGCTGAACCACTCCACGAAGTGTAGCCTCAGTGTATGCATGAAAGCAAGCAAGCCCTCAAGAATGCCCACGATGAAGGTTCCAATGATAGCGCCCAACAAAGGTAGATGTGGCGTATCCGGAGCACCAAGGGTGTGCGGATGAACCTCATGTGGGATTAGTTCCACTCCAAAGAGAGTTAGATGGGGGAATGGTATGTAAATCACGGCCGGAATGAGTGTGAAGAAGACCCCACTGAGGATGACATGGACAGTATTCAATGCAAAGATACGGGCATAGCTCACAGTGTGGCTAATCATGCCTATTGCATACTCCAGAAACAGTACTGCGCCATCCATGCCTCCCTTGAACGAGCCTACGGCCATGATAATCATTGGCACGATGAATGTGAACAGTGAGAAGTACAGGGGCGCTATTCCAGATGCAAGATACACCCCATTACTACCAGTTCCATAGCCAATACCCGCTATTGGAACCCAGAGATAGACTTGACCTGCAGTGCTAAACCAGTCGTTGACACTACTATAGCTCACTCCGAAAAGCAAGTTGATGAAGCCGTAGTAAAGGATGAGATATGATATCCCCACGATTGCTTCTCGGCGTTCGTGGTGCTTGATCTTGGTATAGATATTCAGGATGATTCCAAGAATGATGTGAATCGCTCCAATCTCTATTGAGAGTTTGAGCATGTGTGATGCTCTATATGGGTTAGCAATCATATGGCCATGCCCATCATCTATGAAATGAGCAAAAGTGGGCCATAATGGCTCAAACACTGTTTCTGCGCCAAAGAAACTTCCAAACAGAAATCCACCAATCATGGCAAATATGCCCATCAGGACGAGTCCTTCTGCCCCAGACAGAAGGTATGACATGATTTGGCCCCAGTCATCTCCACGCCTCTTGGCCCGCCAAGCTGCCAGACCAAGTAGGAGAATCAGGAAGCCCTGACCAATATCAGCAAAGACAAATCCGAAGATTATGGGAAATGAAAGAAACATGATTTTGGTGGGATCTAAGTCGTGTTGAGATGGCGTCCCGAATGCCATCACCACGTCCTCTGTTGGAGACATGAATGAGGGGTTATCAAGATAGGTTGGTGCCTCATGCTCCGCGAAATGTGGATGCTCGAACTTGATATCAACGACTGCACCAGTCGTTTCTCCTAGTATCTTTTCAAACTCCTCTTCGGTCCCTTCGGGAATCCAGCCCCATGCCTTTACAGACTGCTCTGTGTAGACCAAGTATTTCTTGGCATCGACTCGCGTTATTTCAATAGATAGAATTTCCCACGCTGCCAGGATTCTAGGGCCCCATTCACGCGCAATGTTTTGCTTGCGTGCCTCGAAGCTTGAGATCTCCTCTTCAAGCTCTGCTATTTTCTGTTCAGCTTGTTCAACAACGCGCTCAGGATGCCCTTCTGCACCTTCCGGCATTGCAAACGATTCGAACTCCATTGCAGAAAGAATACGCTCAACAGCATCCCTCCTTTCAATGGACACACTCAGTGTTGCTACCGATACACCTCGCTTCAATGGTATTTGTTTGAACGCAAATGCATCCTCGGTCACTTCTTTGAGGCTCCATTCCAATTGTGAAATGCGACCGGTTGGCACCACTCCGGCTGTCGTGAATGTGAAGTTTGTTGCTCCCAACCTGCTAGGATCTAGACCCAACGGTTTGAGGGATAGCGCAACATCTCGGATTGCACGTTGCTTGTCTAGCTCCAGCTTGGAAGCTGCGTATTCTGTGTCAATTTCCAAAAGCTCAGGCTCTACAGATTGGATGACCTCGGAAACGTATGCAATAGAATCTGTGATCCTGCGATCATCAACCTCAATCCTACTTCCTGTCCTTCGTGAAGACTCAAGGCCAAGAGAGTCAATCACTTTCATGATTCTATCAAGAGCGACAAAGACGGTTTCCTCATCTCTAGACCTCTTGACATCAACAATACCGGCTTGTTGAGTAACATCAATGAATTCGAATCGCCCAAATGCCTGAAGGGCCAGAAGGACCTCACGTTCATAGTCCTTGTGAGAAACAACCCTTGCAACTATCATCTCTGCGGGACTTAACAGGCCCATACGTTTCACCTTTGGAATGAGCCAGCTTCTTTAGATTATTGGCGAAGCCAGTTAGATTGTGCCACTTTATGGTAAAGATAAACGTTGTGAAAGGCAAGTACGCAGTCGAATCATATTCTGGAGCAAAGGTGAATCTTTATCAGGGGTATAAGAAGTGAAAACGACAACCTGCAACAGGTGAGGTATGCAGTAATGTGTGCTGCTCACGAAGAGATTGACCAAATCCATGAGGCTGAAGAAGCTGCAAGGAAGCAGCTCGAAGAGGCTGAAGCTAGAGCCAAAAAGATGCGAGAGAGCGCGGAAAAGGAAGCAAAGGACATCATTGAGACCGCAGAGAAGGAAGCGAAGATGGCCGCCCAACGTTCCAGAGATAGTTTAGAAGCTAGGAGAATGGAGATTGAGCAGAAGGTCCTCAAAGAAACCGAAAAGAAGATCGCAGAGATTGAAATCTCCGCTCGTGGCGAAGTCAAAAAGGCTATCGACATTGTCTACAAGGTGATAACGGGGGAGGAATAGCGTATGGAAGGCGTCAATAACATCATCAAGATAATCAAGTCAAAGACTGAAGCCGAGTGTGACAGGATCATCACCGAGGCGGAGGATTTCAAGAAACAGCGAATCGAGAGGGCAAAAGAACGTGCCAAATCCATTACAGAACAGATTGCAGGAAAGGCAGAGCGTGAAGCTGATGCAGAACTCACCAAGTATCGCGCCAGTGCCAAACTGCAGGCAAAGTACCGCCTTCTGGAGAGTAAGGAAACAATAATGGATGAAGTGTTTGAGACTGCTTGGAATAAACTGGAGAAGAGCGTTCTCGACAAGAAGTACGACAAGACCGTTTTCAATCTAGCAGTTGATGCTGGAGCATCTCTCCAGGAAACGGAACTGGAACTAGTCCTTCCTGAGGGGCAGAAAGTCAGCCTGACCGCTGCTGAACTCGCAAAGGCAATCACAAAAGAATCAGGCGTCAAGACAAGCGTAGCCATTTCAAAGGAAACAATCAGAGCTACAGGCGGAGTGCTTGTTCGAGCTAAGGATGGCACCAAGTGGGTAGATAACACATACGATGCTAGAAAGAATCGCTTCGATACTGACTTGAGGGGGCGAGTTGCATCGACCCTCTTCACTGAGAAGGGCTCAGAGTAGAGGAAATAGGGAACCCCCATCCTTCCTCTACCAATGCTGATTACTTTAACCTATGAGGCTTGAAATGGACCCGATGAGCAAGAATGCAATAACGAAACCATAGATGGCAACAGCCTCAATAAATACGACGTAGAGAATGCTCTTACCAAATGTTTCTGGTTTCTCTGTGATTGCACCTAGTGCTGCTGCAGACGCAGTACCCATTCCCAAGGAAGCGCCAATACCTGCCAGGCCAATAGCAAGACCTGCGCCAACTGCAAGTCCAAGAATGGCCATTCCTGCTCCTTCAGTGGTCTGCAACGGCACAAACCCTGAACCCGGAACGCCAGCAGCCTTCACCGGTGTAGCATAGAACAGTGCTACAAACAAAGCACTCACAACTGCTCCTAATCCTATCATCAATAGTTTGGTTGTCCTTGTATTGAATTTCAATGATTGTTGTCCTCCAATTACCAAATTGTCATCGTTAGTCTGAAGTTTTCGGGTTAATCTCCTCTTTCTAAATGTTGTCCTCCGTTCACCAAATGGTTATCATTCGTCTGATGTCCTCTGGGGGTTGACCCCGTTCCGTCCCAACAGCTATTGATCGAATGTTTCGAATCTCATAGTACTTGAGATTGAAGAACCCCAATACAGTTCCAATGTGAAATGGAAAAGCTGTAAGTTGGAGCTTCACCCGTTTTGCAATGTAGTCCTCGATTGCCAGCTCGACCTCCGAGAGATCATTTGTGTCTTCGTAGATCCGTGCCAACCTTCCCGCAAGCTGACCATATCTGGTAGAACCTAGCTTATTGAAGATTTCACGCCAGGACGAGGAAACCTCGATGAGCTCGACTATGGCCTGCGACTTTCGAGTGAACCGTATTAGGGACATATCAATGACTCTTGGCTCTAGCTGCAGAACAAGTGCTCTAATCAGTGTCAAGATGTTTCTGAGATCAACTCTTGCCTCTAGGACGTCTAGAACGCGACTCTGATCCTCAGAGGAGAACTGCTTTAGTGCGTCCATGACTGTTCGAAGGTACCATTCCTCTACTGCAACCTCTAGAGGGGCTGTAGCCTCGTACTCCTCGTAGGCAGGAAGCTTTGTCAGAAGGGCAATCTTGACATCCCAGTAGGGCAAGATGTCGATGGCTTTCTTGACCGAGCCCGCATCAACTAACTGTTCGAACTCGCTTGCCTGTTCTGGAGAAGTCGGCACAAGGAATCTCAATATCTCGTCACGTTCGAGCTCTACATGAAGTCCACGGATGATGGATTTGATGCTCTCCGCCAAGAACATATTGAGATAGGTCTCGGTGAATTCACGTACTCGACCACTGAGTGATCTAATGAGCCGGTAGCTAATATCTGCGAAATCCTTGGAGAGTACTAATCCAAGGTCAGCTGGATCAGGAATCCCCCGTGGGAACTCTGCATTGATTATGGGACCATAGTAGGTCCCACCCAGAGTCCTCATGAAGTCCTCATAGCTGGCAGACTGCAGAAGTCGTTCGTAATCGCCGACGGTCAGAAATCGAGACTTCATGCCTCTAATCCTTGCGTTGATGTAGCCGTATTCATTCGCAGCCCTTGAGCCCATCTTGAAACACCGTGATTTTTGGTCGGCGGGATTACGATTTTTCAATGCATGCGGGATATAAAGGTTGACGAAGGGAAAGAAAGGGCAGATAGTAGAAGAATTCAAATAACTGGGTACGCTGGTGCAATCCAGTTGGTCGCTATGACGGAAGATATTGACGAAATCATGCCAAGGCGTGATGATTACTTCGACCTTGGGAGTATGTTCAGAAACTCTGCCACCATCACATTTGTCATCCAGATAGCGGCAGTAATACTGATGGTAGGTTCGCTCACTGCATACGCAATTGGCGACCTCTTCTTCACTATTGCTGATGAATTGAAGGTTCTTCTCCTTCTAGTGGTCAGCATCATCTTTCTCATATTCTTCCTGGCCGCCATTAGTGCCTTCGTCAGATTTTCACGTAGGATTGGAAATGCGGTGGTGGGGCCCGGAATTGAGCAGGTCAGGTTTGATACGCCCAAGGTCAAAATGGTGGTCATACTCTATGGAACTCTTGTCGTTCTGATGGCTGTGACAGGGCTCTACATCTGGTATCTAGTGTACTTGTACTACTTGTCCCCCTGGGTGGCGGCTGCTGAATCAGTTTCATTATGGATATTCAGCCTAGCGCTGGGTGCATTCATGATTTCCCTCCTAGTACAAATAATCATAGCCGGTGTAGGCAGAAGTGCTACAAAGATCATCATAGAAGTGCTTGATGCAGATGACGATGAGGAATTCATGAGATAGGTCATTCATTGAACTGCTCATCTTTGCCGGGGAGATCAAACTCCTCATAGAGGTCTTCAGGCGGTGGCATGTAGGTGCGTCTTGTCCTGACCTGAGCTTCCAGACGATCATAGTACTCGATTGTCTTATAGACACTAACGACACCCAGCACAAAGCCCACCAGAGCGCCTAGAATGCCTCCAGACACGGCCCCTTGAGGCCCCCACCAAGCCGCGCCTAAGAAGGAGCCTACGTACGTCATGATGATCACGGAACATGGCAATTCAGAGCCTACCGCCAGATAGCGACCCATCCCTTCCATACCCGTCTGTCTTTGATCATCGGAATCGCTCATAACCCTCCAAACCTATTTCGCCGGATATCAGTCTTGCTGACGCAAGGGAATTCAATATGCAGCAGGGTCAACGCTTTTCTGCAGTATTGACACCAGAATGAACGAGGACAGAGGATGAAGGTAGACCTATCATACGGCGATACCAAGCTCGAGTTCAATATCCCGGATGAGAATCTTTCAGGGAAGATCACTCCAAGACAGGTGACTGCTTCATCTGACACTGAAGGAGAACTAGCCCGTGTCTTGACGAACCCTCATGGTCCTCATCTTGATGATCTTGCGAGAAGTAGAAATGTCTGCGTCCTTGTCGAGGACCATACTAGAGACGCTCCACACAAAGAGCTTGTGACAGCAGTCGTTCCATTGCTTGCTGATGCAAACATGGTTCAATTCATCATTACTACAGGGTCGCATGAAGTGAGCCATCCTGCCAACCTCGAGATAGTAGACATGATTCAGCGTGTCGCTCGTGATGGACACTTAGGCAACTTTGATGTTCACATACATGACTGCCAAAGCGAAGATGTTGTTGATCTTGGTGTCACGAGTAGAGGGACTCCTCTTGTCGTCGACGCTCTGGCAACGAAACAGGACATCTATGTGTCCCTGACTGACATGAAAGCACATTATTTTGCTGGTTACTCAAATGCATTGAAGAACTTCCTTCCCGGCGTGTGTGCGTTCAAGACTATTGAAGCCAATCACTCGATGGCATTGGACCCAAATTCAACCTTCGGCAGACACCCATATCATCCTGATCCGACCAAGCGCACCAATCCCTTGGCTGATGATATGAGAGAGGCCATGGAGATTGTGACTAAGAATGCAAAGGCGTTTACACTATCTGTCATCTCAAGTGAGAAGCGTCTAGTCTGGGCAGATGCGGGACGACTAGAGCCAGTAATAGCTAGGGGAATTGAGGTACTAGATGAGACTGCTAGTTTCACAGTAGATCCGGTGTCCAGGATTATCGTGTCTCCTGGTGGCTATCCACAAGACAAGAGCCTATACCATGCTCAGAGAGGATTGGAGCTAACGAAGAACGCAGTTTCTGATGGCGGAGAGGTCTTGTTTGTGGCTGAATGCCGTGATGGCATTGCACCCCCAAAGGCCACTGAGAATTTCTACAACAAACTCACAGCTCCCCTCAATGATGTCATCGCATCGATTAGCGGACAATATCATCTTTATGAGCACAAGGCCTACAAATTCGCCGAATTGCTGAACCGAGTGTCAAGTGTGAAGATGTACACCACTCTCACTAAGGAAACCGTTGAGTCGGCACACCTGACCAAGGTGGACGATATTCAATCCGTGATAGATGCATGGATTTCAGAGAATCCAAACACTAAGATCCTTGTGCTCGACAAGGGGAACAAGATGGCAGTCTATTCCCCCTAGTCTGATGTCCATGTGATTCCAGAGATAGAATCGTAGAGGGTCTTGTACCTCTCAAATCCATCATCGTAGACTGACCTATTCTCCTCAGTTGGAGTCAGAGGCGTGATGGGACAGACCATCTCCTCTGCGGCCTCGACCACTGATTTGAATATCCCGACCCCTTTGGCCGCTAATATTGCGGCACCCAAAGCAGTGGATTCCTCCATGTTCGTTCTAATCACAGGAATATTGAGGACATCGGCCTGAATCTGCATCCAAGTTTCACTCCTGGCGGCACCGCCTGTGACACGCACTTCATTGACGGAGAGCCCCAATTCTCTCATTACATCAAGATTGGTTCGTATCTCGTAGCATACTCCTTCGAGGATCGCGCGCATGAGATGGTTTCTTGTATGGCCAAGAGCGAGTCCAGCAAAGACTGCTCTAGCGTGGGGATTCCAATATGGTGCTCCCGCACCAACAAAATGAGGAATGTGGAGCACACCCTCAGAACCAGCAGGAATCTCTGCTGCACCTTCGGTTATGACTTCATAGGGATCCATTCCCTGTTCCTCAGCGACTGCAATCTCAACGCTTCCAAGATTATCACGAAACCAGCGTAGTGCTGAGCCTGTCGTGAACATTGATGCCTCCACAACAAAAGCGTCAGGCACCACGTGGCGACTACATAGGACTCTTCGCTGCGAGTCGAGTTTGAGAGTGTCAGAGAATGCAAGCATGAAAGTGCCAGTGCCTGTAGTCGATTTGAATGAGCCCGGACGTACTACTCCCACACCCAGTGCAGCACATTGTTGGTCGCCCCCGCCAGCCACGACCGGAGTGCCAGGAATGAGGCCAGACTCTTTGGATGCTTGCTCACTGATCTCTCCCACCTTGATGCCCGAACCAATGGGGTCAGGAAGCTTATCCCTTGGTATGCCTAGACCATCAAGCATTGTTCCGGACCAATTGGCCTTCGAGATATCGAAGAGCATGGTCCTGCTGGCATTGGAGTGGTCAGTGACAGTCAGGTCACTGAGCTTGAAAATAAGATAGTCATGGACCAACAAGAATTTGTGAGTCTTGTGAAAGATCTCAGGCTGGTTTCTCTTGATCCAGAGTATCTTGGGTGCTGTGAAGTAAGGATCCACAGTGAGGCCAGTTATGGAATAGATTTCATCTTGTGGGATCTGGTTCTTTATCCACTCACACTCTGGAACCGTCCGACGGTCCTGCCATACAATAGCCTTTCGTAAAGCCTCACCATTCTCTGCAATGGGAACTATGGTTTCACGTTGATTGGTCACACTGATACCAACAACTTGCTCTGCTTTGACTGAGCCTGACTTCAAGCAGGCGGAGATAGTACTACATGTGGAAACCCACCAATCCGATGCCTCTTGCTCAACCCAAGAAGGCCTTGGAAAGTGATTCTCAAACTCCTCGTAGGCTCTAGCAACCACCTCACCAGTGGGTTTGAAGAACATAGAGCGGACGCCGGTGGTCCCGGCATCAATAGCAAGAACAAGTTCTGACATTCCAGACTCCCTTGAGATTCGAGTGTTAATCCATGATAAGAAAGCTTCGCGAAATTACTGGTAGCTTTTTTCAGATTCTATGACCTCACGAATATCGCGGCGCGGACCCACCAGACTAAGTTTCAACTTCCTGCTTCTTTGAATTCTACGTTCACGCTTCATTGCTTCTCCTCGCGTTTCGAACTCCTCTAAATGCACCAAGAATTCTGGCTTGTGAGCCCGCAAATATCTGGCACCCTTGGAGGCTCCTGACATATGTTCGGTGAATCGTCGATAGAGGTTGTTTGTCTGACCAGTGTAGAATGTGCCTTCTACGGTTTCTATGATGTAGACGAAAAATGGGCCAGTCATATCATCTTCAGATTCAGCCATATCGATATAGGAGCTTGCAATACCAGCACATCAACGCATCGGTTTGGCGTTAGGGAAAAGGACTATAGCGGGGGAGCGCTTCTTTGCGAGGGGAGAACTATGGTTGAAATGGCTCTTGTTACCGGCTGTGCTGGATTTGTCGGTAGCAATCTCGTTGATCACTTGCTGGATATAGGATATTCAGTCATAGGCCTTGACGATTTCAGCAGCGGATTGGAGAAGAATCTCGAGTCAGCCCAGTTGAATCCTCGATTCAAGCTTATTACGGCCAGCATTATGGATGATGAGATAGCCTCACAACTCGATTTCGAAATAGATGTCATCTATCACCTAGCAGCAATTTCATCAGTCAAGCGATCTGTGGAAGATCCACTCCTTGTGCATAATATCAACGCGACTGGCACGTTGAAAATGCTTGAGTTGGCGAGATTGAATCGAGCTAGAAGAGTTGTCTTTAGCTCAAGTGCTGCAGTCTACGGAATGCCAGAAGAGATACCGGTCAATGAGAAGACACCCGTCGACCCTCTCAGCCCCTATGGTGCATCAAAGGTTGCTGCAGAGATGTATCTCAGAGCGTATCACAACACCTATGGAATTGAAACTGTGATTTTGAGGTATTTCAATATCTATGGGCCTAGACAGGCTTTCTCGCCCTACAGTGGGGTTGTTTCAATCTTCGCCAATAATGCACTCCAAAACCACCCGATTACGGTGGATGGGGATGGACTTCAAACCCGAAGTCTGATTCATATCGACGATGCTGTGGAGATCACACGGCTTGCAGGAGAGTCATATCGAGCTATTGGCGAGACACTCAATGTAGCAGGCAATGACGTAATCTCTATACAGGAGCTGGCGAACCGCATTTTAACACAGGTGCCTGAATCTGAATCAAGCATTGTTCATGGTCCCGCAAGACAGGGCGACATCAAGGAGAGCATTGGCTCAGGAGAGAGAGCCAAGAGAATCCTGGAGTTCACTCCATCAGTTGCCCTAGATGAGGGACTCGAACGTACTGTGGATTGGTATCGGGACCATCATCGCTTGTAATGACCTCTACCTACGTAACTGTCAGAATCAGGCTTATTGTGTCTACAATTCCTTCTTCAGTTCGCAAGATTAGCTGTACCAGATACTGAGCCACAACGAGTCCTGTTGGCAAGTATGCAGTAACCAGTGGAGTTGTTCCATAGAGATCGCCCGAACCTACATTGCCAATATTGAGAGCAAAGGTCGTGTTCGACGGATACTCTGTAGGAACTACATTTGTTCCGTGCCAGTTGACTGAGAAGTTGCCAGCAGCAATCACAATGTCCATGGTCAAGTCGTGACTAACGTTATCGTTGTTCCGCAGTAGTGTCACAAGGTTAGCAGCATCGCCCGAGCTGACTGTAATCGGGCTGAACGTCGCACTCTCAAAGCCTACCTCTCCAGTTCCAACTGTTGTCTGGTTAAGTAGTCCAAACATTTCGTAATATGCCTCGACAACGTTATCTCCGAGAGTAACTCGTTCGCCAGTCTGTGCATCAACTAGTCCTACTCCACCAAGCTTCTCAATCACTCTATCAGCTGAGGTTTCTACTTCTAGGAATACTGGAACTACAAAGAACAAGTCCCCACCAAGATGGTATAGCAGTCTGTTGCCGTATCTATGGGCACCCCAAAGCTGCAACTGGGTCCGGACGGCGTCATTGGTTTCGAATGCCTGTACCGCTGCTGTTGGTCCCAATAAGGTCGAGTATCCTTCCTCACCCGCTTTAAAGAAACGCAAGACCCCGAAGTCCTTGTCACCACAGCCCATGACGTATATCCCTGCAAGATTTCGTCCAGCAGATTCCAAGAACTCACTATTATGCATCGCAACAAAACGCTCCTCACCGAGAATTCGCATAATGATGTACCTTGTATCAGAACCCGCAGGAGCCTGATGGAAGTCATTTCCGCCTTTCCAGATGAAACCGTCATGAACGTGATAGATGTACGCTACGTCTAGTTGTCGCTCGTAAAGATCTTCAGGCCATTTCATCTGCGACTGAAGCCAATTGGGCGTATCGTTCCAATCATAGTAGTTCTTGTAGGTGTTATCCAGGAAGAAATCTCCCTCGACTGGTGATTTATAGAAATCGAGCTCCCCAGTCTGAACATCTACTAGCACAGTACCCATGAAGCGAACGTAGTTCTCATGTGCATATCCAGTCGCCAAGGGATAGTCAATAAAGACAGATACAGCATAGTACAGAGCCCCATCTGGGGCTACCACGATGTACGGGTCACTGTCAACTGTGAGCCCTTGGAGCATGATGGATCGGACCCTAGCAACTACATCCCTCTGGACCAGCATATCCATATCGCGTCCTAGGAAGGACCAGGCCTCTGGACCCATGGTGAGAATGTAGAAGAACGACTCGAAGCCACTGAGTGTGTAATCAGGCTGTCCCGGAAAAGTATCATTACCAATCTCGTTGAATCCAGGTACATTGACGAATACGACATCTGAAAATCCAACACCTTCACCGTAGTATGTATTGACAGTATTAGTCCTATTCAGAAGAGCAACTAAGTGGTCCCCTTCGATAATGTCGCCGCTGTAGGCATCGAGAACGACCAGTCCTTCTGTGTGTGTGTAGATAAGATGCTGAGTGATGAAGGTGTCAGAAATGGTTTCATAGTCAAAGGTCAATGGTGCAATCCAGTATTCATGGTCCTTAAGATACACAATATCTGAATCTGCCAATTGCATCCAGTTAGTGCCAATTTGGTTCTTCATCCGGTAGAAACTTGCAGTTTCATCCCATTGTCGAACACTAGTCAAGGATTCCACTTCACCTTCTGGTGTGGCATTGACTGTCAAATCATCAAGAGTCAGGATCTCCATATCGTCTAATCCCGCTGCCCAATTCGTGATGTCAATCTCCTTCGTAGTTTCGTATCCAAATTTCCAGTCTATGTACCGGTCGCCCTGCATCGGAATGCCGTAGAGAAATGCTTGGGCAATTGGTGCAGATACTACTGCGACTATGAGGAAGACTGCGATGAACCCGTATTTTCTCTGAGGACCAATTATCGGAATCATACGTTCTATCTTCAGACGGCGTAGCTCACCGCTGATGTTCGCACGATCCTCCATCAACAATGTCACTCTACGCTTGTAGTCTTGCATGTCGATGGCACCAGCTTCATACTCCTGTCTGAGTGACATCAACTCTCCCTGTAATCTTGCCAAGTCACCCTCAAGCTGAGTTATCTTGCCACGAAGCCGTGCTTGAGCATCACCAGACCGCATTCGCATGACCATGAAGAGTATAGCACCAAAGAAGGAGGCGGCAAGTGCCACGATGAGCGCCACATATGTCAGATACGTGCCTTTGTTCACTGTCCACATTGGAACGCCAAGCAATTCTAGGATGATGACTACTGCTACGACAAAGAGGCCTTTGGAAATCACAACAAAGATATCACGATTTGCTAGCATGAGATCAGTCACAAGACTGAGTGCGATTCGTGCTGCTAGGAAGACGAGAAAGGTTGCAATCAGACCCATGTATAGCTGATACGCCTCCATTGCTGGCACAAGGGCAATAACATCGCCTGAAGATGTGTTCGGAGCAAAGGGGAGTGTGAAGAGCGTATTGACTTCCCCTGGAGAGATGGATATTGACCCATCTGCCGTCAACATCATGAGGAATGCCACATTCTGTCCCGTCACCGAATAGCCTCCGGTGGCTACATAGTATATGAAAAGCGCCAGAACCTGAACCAGTCGCCAGAACAGAGCGGTTCGCATCTCTAGCTTCTTGACGATTCCACCAGTCTGCGAGAGAGCAGACATGAATGAGATGACGGTCGATCGTTGAAATGTGATGAAACTGGAGATCATGCTTAGGAGTGTCAGAAGTATCGCCGCGTAGAAGAGGTTCCACTTCAGGGTCCATGTATCCCAAAAAGGAACGCCAGCTTTTGCTTCATACATGTTCTGGAAGATAATCTGTCCAAGCCACCATCCATAGATGGCGCCAAGTGCAGTAATGAGAACGCCAGCTAGTATGAGCAGAATGATAAGAACCCTAGCGACCTTCACTCTCTAATCCTCCTGTAACGCTTTGCGAAATAGGGCATAAGAGGCTATGGTTGTATGAAAGTAGACTCCTCAATCCGTCACTAGACCAGGTTTTGCCTGACCTCGTACGGCGAAGGACTTTGAGTCAATAGCTCTTGAAATCGCGAGAATTCCATCTAGATGATCATACTCGTGTTGAATGAGCTCGGAAAGTGAATCCTCTAGGTCCATGGTCTGCATTTCCCAGTTCATGTCCCTATACCGAATTGTACAACTCTTGTGCCGCCTGACTCGAACCAATAAGTCGGGAAAGCACATGCAATCATCCCACACCTCAATCATCTCCTTACTGAGATTTTCGATTACAGGATTGATGAACACATGTGGCACATCAATGTGCATGTAGATGATTCTCTTCATCACCCCTATTTGTGGAGCAGCAATCGCTCTTCCAGCCCCATATTTGCGGCGAAACTCCATCATTGTATCATGCAGATCCCGGCTAATTGACTCAACAGTGGAGAGCTCTTCCTTCTCTACTGAATCTGAAACCTCATAGAGAGTCGGATTACCTAGAAGGAGTATATCTTTGATTGTCATTGCTGGTTTCAGGTCGTTATGAGGCTATTAACCTAATCCCGAGCCCGTTCAGGACTGCCGAGTAGGAAACAATATCAGTACCATGTCAAACCGCTCATTATGGCACGTCCCCTTTGGTTTGTCCAGCTGCTGAAGAAGACATTTCCCAATGTTCGAATGATTGCAGAAGCGACCAGAATCCCGATTATAGGCAGAATCATCGACTACATGCTATTTCAGGGCGACGATATCATCTACTTGCCAAAGAACAAGGTGGCTAAGCAGGTCATTATGGTCAACCAACCAATTGAGCAGCCTGATGAAACAGTGCTTCCATCCCAGATCGTGCATCACTTCATCGACAAGGCGAATTTTCATTGGATTATGGACTTCTGCATCTGTCGTGACTCGATGAAATGCGAAGACTATCCTATAGACTATGGATGCCTGTTCATGGGAGAGGCTGCGAAAGCTATCAATCCTCGACTTGGACGTGCTGTTTCCAAGGAGGAGGCACACGAATACATCAGAAAGTGCGATGATGAAGGCCTAGTTCATCTCATTGGGCGCAACAAGCTGGATGCTATGTGGCTTGGTGTCAATCCTGGAGAGAAGCTACTTACTGTGTGCAATTGTTGTCCATGTTGTTGCCTCTGGCGGGTCGTTCAGAATGTGAATCGAGAAATATCAAGAAAAATCACAAAGATGGCAGGTGTTTGTGTAGAAGTAACAGACGCCTGTGTTGGATGCGGAACTTGTACAGAAGGGATCTGTTTTGCAAATGCAATTAGTCTTGTAAACGACCGATCTGTAATCAGCGACGAATGCCGAGGTTGCGGTCGATGCGTTGAGGTTTGTCCTGAAGGAGCAATTAGACTTCACATAGATGATCCGGACTTCTACGAGAAATCCGTCAAGAGGATTTCAGAAGTAGTGGACGTGACACAGTAGAATAGATGTCTTAGTACACCCATACAAGCATGCGATTCAGAGACTCTGAACCTATGCACCCATCTTCTCTATGTAGCCTGCATAGCCAAGCAACATTGGCATGACATCCAAGCCACGAATTGTGTGCAAGGCTCCGTCTGGTGCATCCATCTCGGAGAATGACTTAACCTTGTCAGGCCGAATGAATTTGCTCCAGAAAAAGATGGGAACCGGATCGGATCGATGCTCCCCCACTTCTAGCGGAGTGCTGTGGTCACCTGTCACCGCAATGACAACGGAGTCACCAACCGCATCAATGATCTTGCTCAGCATCGCGTCAGTCCGTTCTATGGCTAGGACCTTCTCTTTGGCGTTTCCATCATGACTGGCATTATCTGTGGCCTTGATGTGGATGAACACATAATCGAAATCGGCTTTGATGGATTCTATCGACTTCGCAGCAATGTTGTCGAAGTTCGTGTCGATTGTACCTGTTTGGCCTTCCACTGGCACATGCTCCATTCCAACGTATTTCGCTGCACCAATATACAGCGAGCCTCCAGCTATTACAGCTGACTTGATACCAAAACGGTCTTGAAGTGTAGGAATCTCCATGTGCTGCCCCGGACCCCTTAGAAGCAGAATATTGGCAGGGGGGAGCCCTCGTTCCGCTCGAGCCTTGTTCATGTCCAAGTTCTTGAGGCGGTCATATGCCAGCTGAGTCAACTTGTTGACAACCTTCGCTGTTTTCACTGCCCCCGAATCAAGTGCCTTGGACTCCCAGACCTTGATGCCGGTTTCATGAGGATCCGTTTCAGAGATTGCACCGGATAGCCCACTACCCTCCAGTACAACAGCGCCTCGATGCTCAACTGTAGCGACAAAATGCACCTTGACTCCATCAATCTCAATTCCTGAGAGAGCAGCCTCCAGAATCCTATGTTCCTCGTCTGTGAATGTCCGTCCTGCTCTTCGATCTATGACTTTCATCTCATCGTCAACTGAGGCAAAATTCGACCTAAATGCCACATCACCCGGCTTCGATGGTAGACCTGCACCTAACGCTTCCAGGGGACCCCTTCCTGCATAGCATTCAACAGGATCATAGCCAAAGAGCGCTAGATGCGCCGCATCGCTTCCAGGTGTGATTCCGGGACCAATGACGTTCATGAGTCCGGTCTGACCCTCAGCTGTCAATCTGTCGAATGTTGGACACTTCGAGGCTTGAAGGGGCGTTCTATTCCCGAGTTCTTTGACCAGTCGATCCCCAAGTCCATCCATAATCAGAAGAACCGCTGTATACTTCTCTGTCATTTGCTAGAATTTCCTCCAAGCAGTATTGAAATCCTGACCTGGGTAGTCACATTTTCCATCTAGTAGGTCATTTATCATCAGAAGACGGTTATACTTCTCGACGCGGTCGCTCCGAGCAGGGCCACCAGTCTTGATCTGTCCCGTTGAGAGTGCAACAGCCAAGTCAGCGATGAAAGTATCGCCAGTTTCTCCACTCCTATGACTGACAACAACTGGCCAGCCTGCTCTATTGGCTACATTGGCTGCGTCAATCGCCTCGCTGACTGAGCCTATCTGATTCACTTTCAGAAGAAGTGCGTTGCCAGCACCCATGTCGATGCACCTCTGAACAGTTTCTGGATTGGACACCGTCAGGTCATCTGTGACCACCTGAATCTTGGTCTTCTTGGTGTATTCTGTAAAGTCATCAAAGGCCTCTTCATCAAACGGGTCTTCTACACTCTTGATTGGAAAGGTCTTCTCGAGGTCGATGTAGAAATCGAGCAGTTCTCCAGATTTCATTGTCTTTCCATCAATCTCATATTCTCCATCCTTGTAGAACCCACTAGCTGCTGCATCAAATCCTAGCACGACTTCCTTTCCGGGCTGGTAACCAGCTGCCTCAATAGCCTCCATTATCTCGCTGAATGCTTGATTCGTATTCTTGAGGCCAAAGCCGCAGAAACCGCCCTCGTCCCCCACATGTTTGGCCATTCGGCCATATTTCTTAATCATATTCTTCCCTAGTATATGATAGACTTCACTGATGCATCGTACAGCCTCTACCACATTTGGTGAACCTACTGGGAGAATCATGAACTCCTGAATTGCTAAGTCGTTCCCAGCATGAGTGCCACCGTTTATGACATTGGACATGGGAACTGGTTGGAGGTACTCCTCTTTCTTGCCTATAACATTCACACGTAGGTGCTCAAAGAGCTCGATACCAAGGTGTCTAGATGCAGCGACAGCCGTCGCCATTGAAACAGACAGAATTGCATTTGCTCCAAGATTACCCTTACCTCTGCTGGGGTCGATCCTGAGGAGAGCATCATCGACATCAGGTTGAGAAAGCGGGTCTACTGAACCCATCCCTTTGGCTATTGTTGTATTGACATTTCTGACAGCATTCTGAACACCCTTGCCAAGATATCTATCTCCTCCATCTCTCAGTTCTACAGCCTCTCTCATTCCTGTAGAAGCCCCACTGGGAACCTTTGCTGAACCGACTGTTCCATCTGAAAGGAACACATACGTCATCACTGTTGGATTTCCACGAGAATCCAATATCTCAATCGCACTGATACTGTCGATTTTGACCATCTCTGCCACCTTTGTCTTGAGTGCGGCTCATTGAGCCTAATCTTTGGAGGTCTATACTGAGATAAATGCCATTCCCTATGGATACAGAAACTCATTCGTTTCATATGCTTCAAGAAGAGAAGTGCTATTTAGGGAGGACTGACTCGGATAACCTGCGGGGATGATGAAATGAAAGAAAAGTTCACACGCACAAAGATTGTGTGCACAATTGGTCCGGCTTCTCGGTCTAGAGAAACACTTGCCAAAATGATAGACGCCGGAATGGATGTAGCTAGGCTGAACCTATCTCATGATACCCATTCCGCTCACAGGAAGACTTTCGATACAATTCGATCAATTGATTCTGCAATTTCAATCATGTTTGATATTCAGGGTCCAAAGATACGGATTGGAGAGCTCAAAGAGCCTGTGGAACTTGAAACTGGGGCGGAGCTCGTCATTTCGACAAAAGACTTTGTTGGCGATTCGTCACGTGTCTCAATCTCGTATAAAGAACTTCCAGATGACATCAAACCAGGGGATATGATCGCGATCAACGATGGCATAGTAAGGCTATGTGTGACAGGCGTGGATGGGAGGGAAGTGGAAACAGAGGTAGTAAATGGAGGTCCAATCTCAAGCAGGAAAGGTGTGAACATTCCAGGAATTGAACTCTCATCTCGTGTCCCCACAGAGAAGGACCTCAAAGACTTGGATCTCGCAGCGGAGTTGGAGCCCGACCTAATCGCCATTTCTTTTGTAATTGATGCAGAAGATGTAAAGCGCGTCAACGAGTTGCTCAAGGCAAACGGACCAAAGAATGTCGACGTCATAAGCAAGATCGAACATTTATCCGCTGTGAAGAACTATGATGCGATCCTCGAGGAGTCGCATGCCGTGATGATTGCTCGAGGCGACCTTGGCATAGAAGTCCCAATTGAAGAGGTACCAATCCTGCAGCGTGATTTGGTTAGAAAGGCAAACATGTGGGGTCGGGCTTCAATTGTGGCTACACAAATGTTAGAATCAATGACCCATGAGAGAATTCCCACGCGAGCGGAGGTGAGTGATGTCGCGCATGCGGTATTTGATCGAGCAGATGCTGTGATGCTAAGTGCCGAATCAGCAGTTGGCCAGGATCCAGTTGCAGCTGTAAGCATGATGGATAAGATTGTGAGAAGGGCTGAACTCAGGATCACTCCTGTCAATCCGGAAGACATCACATCACCAAAGCGGATGATAGTGGAGATTATAGGAAACTTGGTATACAATGCTGTCGCCCTGATTCCTGACAAAGTGGATGGCATTATCACGGCAACTCGCAGTGGGTTCACTGCTAGATGGATATCTAAATTCAGGCCTCCAGCTCACATCTATGCAGTCACGAGAAACCCAACAGTGATGAGACGAATGCGTCTATGGTGGGGTGTCCAACCAATCCTATACGAGCAGGAAGTTGATAACGTTGATGATCTTGTTATGGAGACTGTAAGAGCTGTCCATGCCAAGGGACTGATTGATGAAAACATGGATGTTGTTTTTACATCAGGAGTGAAACATATCCCAGGAAGGACCAATGTAGTAGGTCTGTTCCACGTCGCAGACTTGGTGCAACAGCCCAAGGCGAGATACTAGATGGTTCTATGTTTCTATCGTCAATCCATCTTCATTTTGACGAAGTAGAGAACGACCACAACCATGAGGACTCCACCTAGAGCGATTCCTCCGACAAGTATCAGATTGATGGCTGCAGGAACTGCTCGGACCTCTAGTATCACGCTATCTGACGCCCAATTATCAGAGAGGTCATAGAGAAGGAGTGTCACGTTCCAGAATCCCGCACCCGGGTTGGCAAGTGAAACAACTACGTCTGAACCATCCCAGGATTCCTCTTGGACTGCACTTCCGTTCACCAATACTGTGTAGTTGTTTGGCGTGTCATCGAAGGCCTCCCACTGCAGCTGGATCAGACTTTGATTCGACCAGACCCAAAGATCATCCGGCCCGGAGATAAGGGGATCATAGATGTCGGAAGTGGGTGCGTTGTAGTTTATGGCTTCGATTGCGTCAAGCTCCACAGTGTCGCCCACGAAATGTTCCACTCGAACATATCTTGCCAGATCCATGCCTATGTCATTGAGATCAAAACTATCCGTGCCATTCGTCCGACCAATGAGGGCCGGCGAAGAGTCATAGGTAGGTTGCACGAAGACCGAATAGTTGCCCCCACGAGCAATGACAGTGAAGTCGTTTCCGGGACCATTCACAATCTCTTCTTGTTCTCCCATATCGAGCGTAAGATAACCGCTGGTATAGCCCAAGAAAATCTGGGCGTATTGCCCGTCTGGGGCCCCTATCGCATACTCCTCATCAAGATAATCCCAGGATCTGTCTGTATCAACTGCGTTTGCATAGGCATCTCCCCAAACAAAGCTATTAGAGATGATGCTTGTGTCGAACTCGCAGTTGACCTCGTCAATGGTATCGGGATATAGCAGCGCGCTTGTAGCTA
>JBHLPF010000085.1:3451-5675 GCA_048939765.1 Promethearchaeota archaeon | reverse complement strand
ATTGGCGCTCATCGATTCGAAATGTGTAGACCACTGTTGACTGATGTCCTTCTGAATTCATTGCCTGCACAGTAAGACGCACAGAAGCAGGAAGCGTGACGGGGCCACCATAGATGATGCAGGGAACCTGAGTATCCCATGGAGAGCCTATCTTAAACGAAGGGCCCTTTTCCCAAGAACAAGAGAGATTGGTTGCAGCCCCACGCACCTCGAAGTCCAAGATGTCAAGAGGATACACAATCGAATCATTCACTGGGTGTAGTAGCACAATCTCTGGGTCAGATGCAAGTGATTCTCTATCAAACTCATATACATTAACTGAGTCCAGACTCAAGCGTCCTGGTTCCACCTGAGCGTGATGGCCTGAAACCATGAATGTCATGGTCAATGGTGATTGAGGAATTGTACGAGACACAAACGCAGTGAGAGTCGCATCAATCTCAAGACGAACAACAGACTCGGTCCATTCAATCCTGAGCATGTGCCATCCATTCATGCTTCCAGTGCTAAAACTCGCTACTGTTCTCTCGCCGTCTGCGTAAGCAACAAGAAAGAGCTCCCTATCCCAGCAATCAATGAAGACTCCATTCTGACACAATCGGCCATTGGCTATCCAATCGCGTTCATCGTCATGCCATTGGTCACACCAGCCGATACAGGAATAGCAGGTTCCCTGGGTGAATGATGCGTTTATTTCTGCAATGATTCCCGGGCCAAAATCTCGTGTTGACCTCAGAAGCACAGTCTTGAACTGCTCCCCCCACATGTCGAGAATTTCTGCATCACTCCAAGCAACACTGGGATTGTTTATCTCTATGAGATTCCACTCTGAGTCGTTGTAGCCTAGTGTTGGGCTCTGGAATTGCTCAGCGAAGACAAGATCGCCCTTGCTTTCGGATATGCTACCAAGGCTTTCAGCACCAGCTAGGCAAGGACTCACAGCTGGCGGTTCATTGGGTGGACTGGTGCCCGATGTTGGTACGCTCGCTAGAAGCAATGCAACAACAGCCAATAACACCAGTTGCTTCAAATTCTCGAACTCCTACAGGCGTAAGATTGGGATGTAGTTGGCAAAAAGCCTTACCTTTCTTAGAGAATCTCTTTTCAGTGCGTACATCCATGTATGAAGTTGAACGTTCAGTGCATACATCCATCTAGGAGGCTTCACATTGGAAACTCTGAATCTTGTAAAGAAGCGAAGACACACTCACTACTTCGATCCAGAACCAGTCTCTAATAGGCATCTTAGAGATCTTCTTGAAGCAGCAAGGTGGGCTCCATCTGCAGGAAACCTTCAGCCATGGGAGATCATAGTCATCACCTCAGACAAAGACAGGACCGCATTGGTGGATGGTCTGAAGGGAAAGGAGTACATGCGCTCAGCTCCACTCATTCTTGTCTTCTGCGCAGACCTTAGCCGAACAAGTGAAAGATATGGAGATAGAGGTTCTTCACTCTATGCGATTCAAGACACAGCAGTGGCAATCCAGAACGTGCTTCTCACAGCAACTGGACTCGGGCTCGGTTCGGGATGGGTCGGAGATTTCGATGAGGATGTACTCTCAGATCTCTTGAAGCTTCCTCTGAATGTAAGACCTATGGCTCTCATCATGATTGGAAAATCCAAGGAGAATCCGACTCCACCATCACGAAGGGAGATTGAAGACTTCACCCACATAGGAGAGTTTGGCAAGAGACTCCTAGGAAACTTGACATGAAATCGAGGTCTGGAAGAAAAGTTCATTATCTGCGTGCGTATCAACCTGATTGTATTCTTGGTAATGGAGGAAAGTTCCACAATGCAAGATGTTTCGGAGGAGGAATTCAAGAAACGATATTTCGAGATAATGGCAAAACCACTCCCAAAAGACCCCGAACAGTTGGAATTTCTGTATGAGAGAATCGTGAGGCTGATTGAGTTCACAGTCGACCGTGCCGAGTATTATGAGAACATCAGGCAGGACAATGCTCAGACCTCAAATGCCCTCGTAGGTCTTGCTTTGGCGGGGCTTGGACTCATCTACACTATAGTCACCGAGTCCAATTGGATGTATCATCCGGCAACCTACCTGTTCGTGCCTCCACTAGTGGTCCTCCTCATTGGCGGAACCATTAGCGTGATCAAACATGACTTGGACTCTAGGTTCGAGTATCCTCATCAGAAGTACAACTGGATCGAGGAAAGATGGTACTTCAAGAAGAACATTCCCGCCTTTGAGAAGCT
>JBHLPF010000085.1:0-3351 GCA_048939765.1 Promethearchaeota archaeon | reverse complement strand
GAGTATCCTCATCAGAAGTACAACTGGATCGAGGAAAGATGGTACTTCAAGAAGAACATTCCCGCCTTTGAGAAGCTGCTTAAAGAGAATGAGTCTGACGTGAAGAAGACGCAGGATGCGCTTCTCAGCGACCTTGAGAGGGAGTTTGAAAGAAACTCAGACATCAGCATGGAAACTGCTATACCTTTGGACAAGGCGAACCTTGTCATTCTATACATCGTCACTGCGTACAAGAAGAAGTTTGCAAAACTGATTACAAAGATTCATACCTGGAGCTTCATTCTAGCTGGAGTGGTATTGGCTATCTCTGCAGTCTACTACACCCTATTTGTGATGCCTTTCATTCCTTGACTCAAGATAAGTCATAATACAGCATCGCAGTTTTTGCACTGAGACCGAATGGCTGAGTTGTGGAAGCCACAGTATGGACATTCTACTATCTCACCGATTCTCTCGAATGCTCTTGCTGAATTTGGGTCAAGACCCTTGAGTTCCATGACCTCATCAGAAACTGGATCATAGATGCGTATCGCGTACACAGATTGGCCATTGCTTTCATGGTCAACTCTTGTTTCAATAAACTGGCCCAATGGCCTTCCAGCAAAGTGGTCCAGGGGAATAGCTCTCTTAATCCTGCCGCCCATCACCTCTACAATTCTGTCAGTAGTCAGGTAGTATCTTGTTCTTCTAACATTGATCAAGGTAACAAGCAGCGCTATGATTCCGACAAGGGTCAGGACACCAAACATTAGGCTAATTGGCAAACCAAAGGCATCTAATGACGCAAATGTAAGTACTGGACCCCCCATGACTAACAATGCGCCGAAGAAGATGACCCAGAAACCAGTCCCCGCCCTACGACTCCATACAATGCTCTCTCCAGGTAGCATTCCTTCATGAGGAGGGTCAAACCTTACGCCTTCGAATGGATCCTGGCTTTCACTCATTTGGTCACCTTGTTTAACCATAGTTCAGGCGCCATATGACATTTCTTCGTCTTGACAGTGCATCTTGCTCAGACAAAGAACCCTCAAATTGCTGAGTTGCCATTTATTCTATGGGGAAGTAAATGCGATTTGATCCTCCTAGACAGGGACTGCATGCAGGCGAGAGCATAGTCTGGACAAGGAGAGAAGGGACCAGCGGCAAAGTAATTGTGTCAGGTTTCCTCTTATTCATGTTCGGGCCAGTGTCGCTCGCTGGAGTGTATAACCTGTATGGAATGGTATTGGTGGGACCTACGGCTTTTCTGCTATTCATCATCTTCATCGTTGTAGCTGTAGCCTTTGTCCGTGAGCGGAACACAAGATACTATCTGACTACTGACAGAATTGTAGAGGCTCGAGGAGGGAATCTTGTTAAGGAGATGTCTCTGGAGCACTTTTCGGGAAGGCCTCTGAGTCAGTTTCTCGAAGCAAAGGTCACACACCAGACCAACAATCGACCAATCTACACAATACGGATCTACGATCCGGTCTCTGATGATGTGTTTGAACTGCGGGCACTAGATGGCTCATCCACACGGGCATTCGAGAGGATAGGGCAGACTACTGAGTGTCCGTTCTGTAATTACGACAACATAGGATTTAGTCCACAGTGCAAGAACTGTGGAGCAACATTGTAGTATCCAATGAATAGCGGGCTATTGTGCCAGAATGAACAGCCCCAGAATTGCTTGAATGGTGAGAATAGCTATTACACTAGTTATGGCTGTTAAGGCATAGCTTCTCTTTCTGGCCCCTAGCTGAAGCAGGTCTCTGTCATATCTTACAGTCACCCTGTACCCAAGCGTGATACCTAGAGTAGTTGGGACTATTATTACAAAGACCACAGCCGCGATAAGAAGAGGGCCTACAAAGATGCCCTCTGCAATCAGGGGAAATGCAAGCAGAGCAAGAACCCCCACGAAATCTTGTGATAGGCAGTAAAGAAGACTTGACCAAGCCACGGTTCTCCAAGTGCTAGAGCCCCAGAATTTGAAAAGCGCCCAGGCAAGAAGAACTACTGACAGGGGCAGGATGAAGATTAGTCCCAGAAAGACCCCTGTTATAGCTTGCGTCATCATCTCCGGACTCATCGGCCCACCAGGATGCGGTTCTGCTACTGCCTGAGCAAACCAATCAAAACTGACAGCCACATACACTCCTGACAATATTGTTGTTATAGTGAGAAGTGTTTCAAAGGTCGAGTCAACTAAATTCTTGAAATCAAGTAGGCCTATGTTCGCATCTCTCTCCAGTTCTAACCACTCCTTTGGTTTCTCCTTAGAGATTCAAATCGCTCCAGATTCCAAAAAAACCTAGTAAAGAGTCTTACCAATGACTGCTAGACATAGCGGAGCCGCCCGCCATTATTGGGGCTGCAAAGGCCCATTTTGCACCATGAGCACTGCACGGGGTCTTATATTACTCCTATGAAGTCATACGTCTTGCATGATATTCGTGAATTGATTGCACTGAACATTGATACAAGCCCTGGTTGGGCAGATTGTTCGAGGAGTCCTTTGTTCTAGCGAAGTTCCATGTGAGAAGAAGTAAGCCCAATACACAGGTGCCGAGAGCAATCTTGTGTATGACAGGTGATGGGCAAAAACTGTACGGGAGGTGAAAAGACTGAATAGACCAAAGTTGACGAGGCACTTGAGCGTCGCTTTCCTAGTGATGGCCTTCATAGTGACGTTGACTGCAGCAGCTCCAGTCAGTGCTTGCAGGCACAGAGTTATTCGAGGTCACATGGACCTCTTCTTCGTAAATACAGCATCTGAACCAGGCGATCCAGGATATCCGATATCATCACTTACGTGGGATGGAAAAATCTCAGGTGGCATCAAGGGACGCATGCTGTTCTGGAATACGCTACTCGAGTTTGACGTACCAAATGTAGGTTGGGCCCACTTCACAGAGATATGGCAAATCCTTCATCATCGCACAGGAGAAGTGCTCTTACAGGGAGTGGATGAAGGGTATGTCACACCTGAGGGGCGATATTTCATGTCTGGCGAAGTGACCATAGCTTCGCATCAATATGGACGGTATATCGGTCATGGAGTATTCATGTTTGGTGTCATAGACTGGGTAGTCCCACTGCAGGAAGGCACGGCACCAGGCACTTTCCTCCTTTTCTAGGTTAAGAAGACAGGCAACATCAAAGAGACCCTTGGACTCCACCATGTGGTCTCTTCTTCTTTTGTTACTCTTCAACTTGCCCCAAGAAAGCTATCGCAACGACTATATCAGAAGATTAGCTATATAGTTTAGGACTCATCAAGCAGACAATGGATAGATGCGATCTTGAGCCTAAGTGCTATTATTCGAGTAGGAATTCGCCTCAGCATTAGGGCGTAAGGTGATC
>JBHLPF010000044.1:18008-22857 GCA_048939765.1 Promethearchaeota archaeon | reverse complement strand
TACTCGTTTGTAACCGAGACCGAGATTCCCCGAGGAGAGAGAGGGTTTCGGCCTTGGAGGTGGTTTGGTATGCAAACACTTTCACCTGCAATATTTATCGGGGTCGGACTTGTAATCTACATATTTGGGTATTGGTTATACGCCAGATACGTAGATCGCAATGTCTGGAGTCCTGATGCAAAAGTAAAAACACCTGCGCACATGTACATGGATGGTGTTGAGTTCTTCCCCACCTCAAAGAGTGTCCTATTCGGTTTCCAATTCAAGTCTATAGCAGCTCTCGGTCCCATTAGCGGTCCGTTTATTGCGCTAGTATTTGGTTGGTTGCCAGCATTCCTTTGGATAGTATTTGGCACATTCTTCATTGGTTGGATCCATGATTACACATCGGTCATGATTACGGTGCGCAGTGAGGGAGAATCCTTTGGTCCGATTGCCTATCGGATGGTAGGATCCCGAGCCCGCAAAGGTTTGATGGGCTTCATCATCTTCTATCTGATTCTAGTGATGGCTGTCTTCGCATATATCTGTGGAGCGTTCTTTAGAGCATTCCCACAGAGTATCCTTCCGACAATTTTCGTGATTGCTGGAGGGGCAATTGCTGGAATCATGATGTATAGAAGGAAGATGAACATTGTAGTCTCCACTATTGTAGGCATGCTGTTCATGGTTGTTGGCATCATATTGGGCATCTGGCTCTATGTAGAGGGCTATTTGGCCTGGATTTCCACAACTCCGGTAGAATGGTGGATTATACTGTCCCTGGTACTTGTGTACTTCGGTGCTACATTAGCAATAACAGACTGGGCGCAACCAGTAAACTACGTTGCTTTCTGGCCATGTTTTGTAGCGGTGCTACTCATCATTGCCGGAGCTCTGCTTAGTCCACTTACACAGACAGTGGCAGAACCAGTCGCGGTTCAGGTAGATCCTGTGATCACTCTGTTTACAGAGGCAAATGGACCTATTTGGCCAATTCTTTTCGTGGCAATTGCCTGTGGTGCTGTTTCTGGCTGGCATAGCCTAGTGGGAAGCAGTGCAACTGGAAAGCAAATTGCATCTGAAGTTGATGCTCTTCCAGTTGCTGGTGGCTCTATGTTCCTTGAAGGAGTCCTGGCAATGTGTGCCATGTCAGCATATGTTGTCATTCCATCTGGAGAGGTCGTAGGAGCTTGGTTCGCCAACTTCCCGACTGGTGCAGCTATCCTCACACAAGGAATGTTTGGTGGTGCTGCTGTATCAGGTGTGGTGCTGGTTGCGTTCTTCGCAATGGTTCTAGAGCTCTATGCAATCACGGTGTTGCAGCTCATGCCTCGGTTCTTCCGTTTGGCTGCAGCTGATCTCGCCGGGCAATCAGCGATTGCTCCTCTGTTTCGAAATAAATGGATTGGGGCATTCATTGGAGTTCTAATTGCGTTCATCTTCGCGGCTACTGGCGCCTGGTATCACATATGGCTATTGTTCGGTGGCAGCAACCAGCTGCTTGCAGGACTTGCCCTGATGCTCGCGTCGGTGTATCTGGTCCGTGCTAACAGACCCACATACTATACGCTGATCCCCGCCATCTTCATGATCTTCACATGTGAGGCGGCACTCGTATGGGAAGCTTGGGTCTTCGTTAGAGCCCTTATTACTGCGCCTTTCTACTATGCACAAGCTGGTAGTATGGTAGCGAATTTGGCAGAAGCAGGTAATGCATTGCCAGCTATCGGGCTGACTTGGACCTTCCTCGGCATCGCTGTGATATTGTTCATCCTTGGATGGCTCGTCTTTGCCGATGCTTGGAATGCTCTCAGACGCGGTCCTGAGCAAGCTGATGTATCAGTGGAAGTATCGACTCCAGTACAATAGAATAGAGTAGCCGAAAGGCTACTTCTTCTTTTTATTTTTGTAAAAGGTACAAGTCATAATACTAATCTGCAATAAATGATACCAGAGCTACCGGGTGGATATCATTTGCGTGCTTTCAAGAAGCTGAAAGAGTTCTGGGACGGAGTCTGGGCGGCTCAAAAGGAGAATCTTGCACGCCCACTTATCAAAGCTACCACGTATCACAATGATGCAATGATTGTGACAATCTTTGGCGATTTCTTGGGATACCCATTTCAGTCAACTTTCTATTCTAGGAAATTATTCATCTACTGGTTGAACAAGATTGATCCATGGCGGAAGCGAATACTGAAGGAAAAAGACTTCACTGATTTGTAGATTCCACATGGGCGTAGTCCTGAAGCGCCTGAGGTTTTCTCACTTCAATTGAAATGTGGACAGTCCATAACACTAATTTGCGCTAATGCAGTAACAAGCTCGAATATCATAGGAGACTGTCATTTGCAAGTCATCAGGGCTATTAGAGATTTCCTGGAAGGAGTCTGGCAATCGCAAAAGGCTAGTCTTGCTGATCCACTAATTAAAGCCAAGGTTCACATCGATGATGCCACGATGCTTGTAATCTTTGGCGAGCTCCTGGGCTATCCATTTCAATCGACGTTCTATTCTAGGCTGCTCTTTGTGCACCAAATTGAACAGATGGCTCCCTGGAAGAGACGGCTTTTGAGAGAGCAGGACGTCATCCTTTGTATGGATGATTGAATCAGCATCCACCTTATGAAAAGAGTTATAGCAGGTTTCCTATTGCCAACGAAGGGGATTGAGATATGAACGCCGATAAGGATGTCGAGAAATCTGAACAGGATCGTGGCGCAAAAGGAGCCGTGAAAGATTTCTTCTACGGTATGGCGATGCAAGGTATGGCCAGATATGCTTTGAAGACACGCATGTACCTGGAGCAGCTTTTCATGCTCATTACTCTGGGCGATATGCTAGGCATTCCCATCCTTCCTCCATACTACTCACTCAAGCTTCTGCCGTATGCTGTGCCGAATATTAAGACATGGAAGCGGACACTGTTCAAGGAACGTGACTTCACGGACGCTCTATTTTGAGTGGGTGCTTCATACTCTCTGCCATATATCCAATTGGGTGAATTGTATTGTCCAGAAAAATGAGTACCTTCTTCGAATCAAATCCGGACTTGAAAATCGCAGTCTTTGCTGGAAAGGGAGGTTTGGGCAAAACCACATGTAGTGCCGCGCTAGCGTCTTGGCTCGCAAAGAAGAGACAACGAATCCTTTGCTTCAGTACTGACCCGCAAGCATCATTGTCTGATATTTTTGAGAAAGATGTTTTTGGCAAGGGTTCTGTTACTCTAGCTGATAATCTGCATGTTATGGAAATTGACGCCGACAAGCGCATAGCCGCCTTTCAGGAAGAGATTCGACAGCAAATCAAGGACATGTACGGCATTGATGAGATTCCCAAGGAGATTGATGAATACATAAATGCGGCAGGGGCTGAGCCAGCTATGCACGAATCCGCCACCTATGATGCGATGGCTGGATTGCTCGCTTCTGATGAATATGGTTTTCATGTCTTTGATATGCCCCCATTTGGTCATGGCATTCGAATTGTATCAATGGCTCGAATACTCGATGTCTGGGTAGAGAAGATGGAAGAAACGCGAAAGAAAGCTCAAGAATATGGCGAGTCAGCTTGGCAGATGCAACAAAGAACCTCTGGCGCAGGGCAAGACGAGATGCTAGCTGAATTGATAGAGATCCGGAAGAAGCTAAGCTTCTTTCAGAGTATTCTTACTGATGCCAAAAAGACCGCTTTCTATATGGTTGTCACTCCTGAGAAGATGTCAATTCTAGATACCGAACGTGCATTGAAGATGTTTGAGCAGATGGACATCACACTAACGGGCGTCATTATCAACCAAGTGTATCCAAGAGAGCTGCTTAAGCGGGATGATCTGAGTCAGTTTCTTCGAGAGCGCATCGAAATGCAGCAGAAGTATATGGTTGAGATCAAAGAGAAACTAGGCAAGCGTGTATGCGCGGTAATCCCGATGTTTGACCGAGAGCCAAAGGGACTCGAGATGATAGGCAAGGTCGCTGATGTGATGATGAATTGGGATGGAAAGATAACGGAGGATTAGAAGAATGACTGGAACTAAGTGGGAAGAATTTGTAAAACAGCATCCGAATATCAAGTTCTTCTTTACCGGTGGTAAAGGCGGTGTAGGAAAGACCGTCAGTGCAGCGGCGATTGCCCAGTACTTTGTTTCCAAGGGGAAAAGAACTCTCCTTGCCTCTTTGAATCCAGTGCATTCACTGTCTACCCTATACGGTCAGGACATGTGGGGACGTGGCATCCAGAAGATCGAAGGAGCGGAGAACCTGTGGGGTGTTGAGGTTGATATCACTAAAAAGATGGCGACTTATAGAGACCAGCTCACAGAGCGTATCACCTCATTTCTCAAGTGGGCTGATATTCCGGTGAATCCTGATGCATTTATTGAGATTGCCGTCACAAATCCAGCTTTTGAGGAGTCTGCTCAATTCGACACCATGACTGACATTATGCTTGAACAAGGCAATGAATATGATGTAATTGTCTTTGACTGCGCCGCAGTGGCTAATGCTATTCGGCTACTTGGTCTAAGCAAAATCTATGATCTATGGCTTAGTCGAATGATTGAGAGCAGAAAGGAGGCTCTATCCCTTCGAGTGCAGCTCTCTTTCAGAAAGGACAAGATTACGGAAGAGGTAAAGAGTGATCCGATGCTGGGTGACCTCTTGCGTCAGCACGAGAAGAATCGTAAGGCAAAAGAAATACTTAGTGATGTTGAGAGGACTGCATTCGTATTTGTGACGATTCCCCTGGCGCTTCCAATTGCTGTTGTGCAACGGTTCATCAAGATGGTACAGGCTTTCGATATACCGGTAGGAGGCGTGTTTGTAAATAGAATCATTCCCAAAAAGGCCGCTGATGAAGATGCGACTGA
>JBHLPF010000044.1:3949-17908 GCA_048939765.1 Promethearchaeota archaeon | reverse complement strand
GCTTTCGATATACCGGTAGGAGGCGTGTTTGTAAATAGAATCATTCCCAAAAAGGCCGCTGATGAAGATGCGACTGAATACATGAAGAACAGCTATCTTCAGCAGACTAGATATATGGATATGATTAGTGAGCAGCTCGGAGATTTGGTCAACGCCTATGTGCCTCTATACCCCTCTGAGGTAGCGGGTGTGCAAGGCATTGAGAAATTCTGCGAGGACATGCTATCTTTCAGTCCTCAATAACCAATCAATGGATGGGTCTAGCTCGGCATCGAATTAGCCAAAACAGGCAATACACCGCCATAGTGAATTTCATGAAATGCAGGCCTGCCAAAATATATCACTATAGTTAACTTTTAAAGCATTAATCCTTATGCTATTTCTAGAATAAGGTGTGTATTAGAAATGGGAATAATGGTTGGACCTGAGGACATCCTGAGTATTGATATCCGGTATCGCGAGAAGCATGACACTACTGATGGCTATGCGGTCGTGCGCCTTCGAGATCACGTGAAGAACGCCAGTGTCTTTCATTTCATGTTCTCGATGAGCAATGACGCCTTCTACAGGCAGGTTTCCGAATTAAGCAAGGCTTCCAAGGAATCTGGCTACCATCTTGACCTACATGAGAAGTCCGGATTTGGATTGGCTGTAGAGAAGATGATGGTAGGTGCCCTCGCAGGAACTGAGTATCAAAGCTATGGCTGTCCTTCTTGCCGAATGATTGATGCATTCATCTCATCTGAGCGGCATATGATGCCATAGGAAAGATATCCTTGTCGAGAGGCAAGGATTTGTGGATTGCAATTCGACTGGATGACATTCAGATGCATTTCTGTTAAGCATACTTAAGAGAGTGAAGCCCTTTATTCAATCAACGCACAGCCGGGGTTGATTTGTCAATTGCGAATTGCTATTATGGGTACAGGCGGTGTTGGTGGATACTTCGGAGGACTACTAGCCAAATCTGGTGAGGATGTTGTTCTCATTGCTAGAGGGGAGCATCTTCAGGCAATCAAGAAGAACGGATTGCAGATTCGAAGTCCAAAGGGTGATTTTGCTGTTAAATCAGTAGCGACAGATAGCCCGTCTGAGCTTGACCCGGTTGATCTGATTCTTTTCTGTGTTAAGGGGTACGACACAGAAGATGCTGCTAATCAGGTCAAACCATTGGTGTCAAATGATACCACAGTCATATCATTGCAGAATGGTATAGAGAAGGAAGAGATACTTGGCAGCATTCTTGGTGCTGACAATGTAATGGGTGGATTGTGCACCTTGAGCGCCTATATTGAGGCGCCCGGGATAATCAATCATGAAGGACTGGAGAGGCTTGCCTTTGGTGAAATAGACGGGAGAGAATCTGATCGGGGAAAGCAAATTCTTGAAGTATTCAAAAGCGCAGGAATAAATGCAAGCCTATCAACGAATGTTGTTGCTGAGGAGTGGGAGAAATTCACTTTCATTTGTGCAGTTGGAGGTCTCTGCAGCTTGACAGGACTACCTGTAGGCCCAATCTTACGCTATGAAGGAACGAAACAGCTGTATGAGCGCACTATGGCTGAAATCATTGAGCTTGCCAGAGCAAAGGGCGTTTCACTGTCTGATGACGTTCTGCAAAGACTCATGAGTTTCTCACTGGGTCTCAATCCTGATATCAGACCCTCCATGTATCGCGACCTGACGAATAAGAGGAGAATTGAGATTGATATCCTAAACGGCGCAGTTGTACGTCTTGGTCGTGAATTTCATGTTTCCACTCCGACAAATGACTTCATCTTTGCCTGCCTCGATGCCATAAACAACGTGAACCTGAGAATAGAACAATAGAACGAATTCAGAATAGCCATTTTATGGTTCGAACATGATTCTCGTATTCAATTTGAACGACAAAGACTATAGGTTGCGGATGCACACTCATGCTTTGGTGATATCATGCGTATCTCAGGTGTAGATGAAGAAAGCAAGTCGGTTATTGATGTTGCGCGTCTTATACTTCTCTCTGCAAGAACTGCTCCCAAAGCGGCAGGCAAAGATGACATTGAGACTGCCATTCTCACAGGAGAGGAAAAGGACGAGGTAGCAAAAGAAATGCGAAAAATGGCTGAAGAATATGGAGAGAATTTCATTCGCGATGCCGTGAATGTAGAGCAATCATCGGCACTTGTTCTAATAGGATTGAAGGGTTTCAAATCCTTGGGAATCAATTGCGGTGCCTGCGGCCATGTAACATGCGCTGAATTTTCTAAGGCTGACCATAAGAAAGGAGCCGCATACACAGGACCAATCTGCACAATCAAGGCCCTCGACTTAGGTATTGCCCTAGGGAGCGCTGCTAAGACTGCGCAGATTCATAATGTGGATAACCGCATCTTCTATCGCGCTGGTGCCGCTGCTGTTAATATGGACTTGATGCCTGATTGTCCAATTGTCATGTGCATTCCTCTGTCTGCAACTGGCAAAAGCGTCTTCTTTGACCGCTAGGGGAAGTAATGTGCTGGGTTGGCGCGATTGTCGCTCCTAAATCTCAATCTATCGAGCCTGTTTTCAAGGCCATTCGATTCTATAGAATTGGAACACTTCAGGGATAACTATTCCCTGAAGTGATATTGCCCTTTTAGAGCTGGGCGATTAGTTTCTTAATGACAGAGTGGTGACGTTCCTCATCCTCAAGGACATGTTCAAGAAGGTTTCGTATTGTCTTGTCCTCCACTGATTTCGCGTTCTTCTTAATTAGCTCAATCATTCCCTCTTCCAGTTTTATATGCCTTTCAAGCTCGATTGGGGAAACATATTCACCGATTTTCTTACTCACAGCCAGATCCCATTCCGACGGAGGAAGCATTATGTTCTCTTTAAGGACCTCGAAGATTCTTTTGTGTTTCTTGGAGTCCATTAGAAGTCCTTCAAAAATGAGTCTGAATGCGAAGTTCCCAATCATCGCCAACGCATCCCCATATGCTTTGATGGCTCTGTCTTCGACATCTATCTGTCTGTCAAACAATTTAACAAGCTGATCACGATCCATAGTATTCCCTCGTGCTCTTCTTCTATGATGAGGGATATCAGAACACCCCTATTTGGCATTTATTATCTGTCAAACAATGTGCGTTGAATTCAAACCCTATCGAGAAATGGTCCTCTTCGCAACATCTACATGCTTATCTCAATAAAGCGAGTCTGTGAAGTCACGTTCCTTGAATAATGTCCGCTTCCAATTTCTGATATTGGGAACCGCATAAGGTAGGAGCTTCAATGAATAATAAGGCGGAAGAATCGGTATACCTAGCATATCACCATATGTTAGAATCAGAAACAGGTTTTCAAGGTACATACGTGTCTTTAGAGCATATCTTGCCATGCCATGAAATGCCATTCCGTAGATGACATCTCTCACAACTTGCACTATTCTTCGTTTCTTTTCAGTCAATTATCTGACCTCATCGGATTCTTGGTTTGGCTATCAGGGTCATCTCAGTTCGATTCAATACCCTATGACTCACGTCTATGGCTTTGGGCACCTTTTGGTTGTTTTGGTTGTATTTGGGATTCTTCACCAGTCGTCGTCTGGTAAATCATGGTGATGGTCATTCTCGTCGGCCTCTGCAAAGTACCCTCCAGTTCTGAGTGGGCTGAACTCCCTCAACCGTTCAACAACTGGTACGAGGGCTTCAACGAAGTCTTCGATCTCCTCTTTGGTGTTGAACCTTGAGAAGGATGCTCTCACTGAACCATGTGATATCTCTGGAGGCAGCCCGATGGCCTTGAGCACATGACTGCCAGTCAGTGTCTTTGATGAACATGCAGAACCTGTGGAGACTGCAAATCCCTCCATATCCAGATGAACAAGGATGGCTTCGCCCTCTATCATTTCAATGACCATGCTGAAAATATGTGGGACTCGATCTACCGGGTGGCCTGTTATCTTGAAACCAGTCAGACTCTCTGAGATTCTCTTTTCCATATAGTGACGGAGCGATAGAAGGTACTCGGTATCATTCTCGCCCCAAATCTCAATGGCTTTTCCTAATCCGACCGCTGCTGGAATGTTCTCCACTCCGGGTCTAAGGCGCCGCTCCTCATCGCCACCTTCCATTACCCTCGTGATTCGCGTCTTTCTTCTAATGAATAACGCACCTATTCCCTTTGGACCATGAATGTGATGACCATCGAGAGTAATAAGATTGACAGGATTGGCTTCTGTATCAATAGGCACCTTGAGAAAGGTATGAGTTGCATCAGTGTGAAACATAATGTCTTTCTCAGCAGCTATCTTTGCTATCTCGCCTATAGGCTGTAGAGTGCCTATCTCCCCGTTCGCATGTTGAACCGAAATCAACTGCGTGTCCTTTCTAATCGTACTTAGAAGCTCATCAATGTCCACAAGTCCGTACTCATCTACACTGAGATAAGAGATGTCATATCCTGCGTCAGAAAGTCTTCGGCATGATTCCAAGACCGACTGATGTTCAATTGGAGTAGTTATGATATGCTTGCCACGCTTCTTGTTGGCAATGGCTGTCCCGCGAATTGCCAGATTGTTTGACTCTGTGGAACCTGAAGTGAACACTATCGCTCTCGGATCCGCATTAAGCGAGTCTGCGACTATCTTCCTGGCGGTTTCGAGACCCCTAAGTGCTGCTACATCCCTTGAATGACTGAGTTCAAGACCAGCTGTTCCATAGTACTCCCTGAAATAGGGGAGCATCGCTTCAATCACACGTTCATCTACCTGAGTAGAATTAGCGTTGTCAAAATAGGCCACACCTATCTTACTCCGTTTTGCATGCATTGCAGTCCATGTGGACGCCTTCGCAGTGCTCTCTGTGGATGTCACACAGATCTCCGTCATCCCGCAAGACCTCAATGAGGCGATTTATCTCTCTTGTTGTAGTTTCATAGGCGTGGTCACTTGGATCACGTGGGTCTGTCTTGCTCCAAGCTTCAATCATTTCATCCGCCGACTTGAGAAGCTCGGGCTTTAGACTGTCAGGAATGTCCACTTGATCGCCTCTGGATCGTTTAGGCTTGTCCTTCTTGCTGAGCATATATTGAGTTACAGCTGGCTCTGTCACTCCGAGCATGCGGGCAATGGTCTTCTGAGCTTGGCCTCTATCAAACTTCATCACCTTAGCAAGCTCTCTTCTTATTGCAGGGAGAACATACCAGACTTCCACCTCTTGAGGCATCAACCACTTTCTAACTTTCCGCTGCTTAGGTTTCGACTCTGACATCCATCTGACCCTCATTCACTATTGTTTCATTCACAATAGTGAAGAATGGTTCCATATAAGCATGATGGCGAGGGCAGGGTTCCTGGATTAACAAAGTGGCATAAAACGAGTTAAGAGGTTTCAGTTCACGAATATAGATGGTGGAAGTGCTTGGTTTCTGAAACAATGAAAGAGGCAGCAAAGATAATCTCCGACGCGGAATACCTAATTGCTCTAACAGGTGCCGGCGTGTCAAGAGAATCAAATGTGCCTACATTCCGTGGTGTAGATGGGCTTTGGAGAAATTATGATCCAATGGAACTAGCCACTCCGCATGCCTTCGCTCGAAACCCCAAGCTTGTTTGGGAATGGTATTCATGGCGCCAAGGCCTTATTTCTGAGTGTGAACCAAACCCGGCACATACGACCCTTGCCGAATGGGAGGCAAATGGGATTCTAAGCCATTTGATCACTCAAAATGTTGATGGTCTCCACAGGCGCGCAGGATCGGAGAAAGTTTTGGAAGTGCATGGGGATTTATGGGCAACAAAGTGCACTTCATGCAGCTTTCATGGTCGACTGGATTCGCCAGCAAAAGGAATTCCACTTTGCCCTGAATGCGAGAATATGCTTAGACCTGATGTTGTCTGGTTTGGTGAGAGTCTGGATGGACGCATCATGGCTCGCGTCTATGAAGAGCTTGCGTCAGCAGACATCATACTTGTTGTGGGGACCTCGGCATTGGTTCAGCCCGCGGCTTCTTTTCCCCTGGTCGTGAAGCATGCTGGTGGCAAGATACTGGAGGCCAATATCGAACATACTCCGCTAACTCTGGTTTCCGATGTTCATGTTTCAGGAAAAGCAGGAGAAGTCTTGCCATCAATTGGCCAGCTCTTGTAGACTCGGCTAGTGGGAACAGATAAATGCTGGATGGAGGGCTGGGCTTTTGACGGGATGCCAGCATGAAGATTCTTGTGACAGGGGCTACTGGATTCATTGGCAGGAAACTTGTAGATGCTCTTGTCAAAGAAGGTCAGGATGTAACGGCATTTGTGAGGCCCACAAGCAGCAAGGCAGGTCTTCCTGAAGGCATCAGGTTCTGCGAGGGCGATATGCTAGATGAAACATCCCTGAGGACTGCGGTCGAGGGGCAGGATGTAGTTGTCCATCTGGCTGCATACTTTGATTTCTATCCAAGTGATGTCGATTTGTTGTATCGTGTGAATATCGAGGGTCCTACCAATCTCATCAACGCATGCTCGGGTACGACAGTATCTCGATTCATCTATTGTTCATCGACTGAGGTCATTGGACCGGTGAGATATCCTCCTGGCAATGAAGACACGGAACTTAGGCCTCAATTTGATTATGCGAAGAGCAAAGTGGAGGCGGAATCTGCGATCAGACGCATCTCGAAAGAGTTAGGGCTTGATCATATCATTATTCGACCAACTGGCATCATGGGTGAAGGGGACCTTTACCTCATATATGAAGTCGCCCACGAACTGTATAATGGAAAGGTGTTAGCACTACCGAGAGATCTGAGTGCCCAGATCATGTTTATTCATATTGACGATGTTGTATCCGGCTTCTTGGCTGCACTTACACCCATGAAAGCTGTCAACAACACGATCATATTGGCGCCCGATGAGGCGATGAGCTGGGAGAGATTTGTTGAAGTCATGACCACATATCTCGGCGTAAAGCCACCTCGTCTGCGAGTTCCAAGACTTCTTGCGAAGATTGGCATGGGGATTCTTAGTCCATTCAAGAATCGCAAAAAGATGACATTCTTCTGGCATACAAAATCCGTTGACTTATTGCATCAACAACGCGTATATTCCAATGAAAAGGCCAAACGCCTCCTGGAATGGTCCCCCCAAGTGACCATGGAGGAGGGATTCAAAAGGGCGATAGATTGGTACTTTGAGCGGGGATATCTCAAAAAGGAGTAGATGGAATGGATCCGCTTTTTGGCTTTCTCTTGATTGTCTTTCCAATTGTACTCGCATTTGTCATGTTGCTAATTTTGAAGCAGGCTGCAGACGTGACTGGTGTAGTGGTATGGTTCCTTACACTTCTGATAGCTATAATTGCTTTCCAGACAGATGTTGGCATAGCACTTGTGTCAAGCCTTGCAGGAATTATCAAATCATTCCCCATTTCGCTGATGGTGGCCACATCCATTCTCATGATTACTTGGATGCAAGAGACCGGGGCTCTTCAGAGATTGATTGTGTTCTTTAAGACGCTTGGTGGAGGAAGCCGACCAATGCAGATTCTTGCCATCTCGTTTGGTCTAGGCCTATTCTTGGTAGGAATTGGAGCGACTCCTGTTTCTATGTTGCCCCCTGTAATGCTAGCTTTGGGTTTCTCGCCGCTGGTTGCTGTGGCCCTTCCATCTATTGGCTACGATCCTCTGACAACTTATGCTCTCCTTGGAGTGCCTGCTGTTGTCTTTAGAGGGGAGTATTCTCAATGGGCTGCTCCTATCACACTTCAAGAGTCAGGTGCTGCATTTGCGGGATTCATGCCAATAGTCAGCATGGGCATTGCCATCTCTATGCTATGGATTGCCGGTGGACGTAAGCTTCTTCTCAACAGGGAAGGATTGATTCTTGCCGCAATCTGCGGCCTAACGGCGGGAGGAATGGCGATTCTATGCAATATCGTATTTCCATTGACCACATTGACGAATGTCTTCGCAGGCGCAATGGTCCTCGTGATACTCACTATCTACACCAGAGCAAGAAAACTGCCGATGTTAAACAGACAGGTCTTGGATGATTCGGACATGCAAGTAGAGGAGGGCATGAGTCTCAAGCGGGCCAGCATTCCATGGGTTATTCTTGTGGTTCTTAGTCTCATCACGAATCTGATACCTCCCGTCTTTGACTTGCTTTTCAATCAGTTGAGCTTCCCCATCACTCTGGGGAGTTATCCGCGACCAATCAGCACTCGGTTTCTGTGGCAGGCATACACTCTGATGCTCATATCTACGATTGTGGCGATTCCATTCTTCAAGAGAGACTCACAGGTTCTGAAGAATACCTTCTCGAAGTTCATGAAGAGGGCCCCCAGACCAGTCCTGGCAGCTGCCATTTTCTTCGCCATGGCTGAGGTGTTGAACTTCAGTGGATGGATTGTTGGTCCAGGCGGAGTCTGGCTCTCGCCAACTGATCCCGCCAACGGTATGGACCCTACCAACAACATGGTGTATCTCCTTGCCTCAGCAACAGCCGGATTGGGAATTGCTTATCCGCTCTTTGCACCGTTCTTGGGACTTCTGGCAGGTTTCATTTCAGGGTCCGAAACTTCTGCCATCGCAATGTTCACAAGATATCATCACGAGACCTCCGTCTTGATTGGGGCCAATTCGATGGTAGTTGGTGCTGCTAATGGTATCGGTGGCGGGCTCGCCAGTGTGCTCAGTCCTGCTAAGATTCAGAACGCGGCGGCAGTGATTGACGAGATTGGGATTGAGGGAGAAGTCATCAAGTACGGGGCAGTGGTTGCTGTGCTCATGACGCTGGCCACCGCAATCCTAACGATGTTATGGTCGTTTGGTTGACACTCTATTTTAGTTCGTCAATCTTCGCAGCAATGATGAAGTCATTGTCATGTAGCCCTTTGATTGCATGAGTGTATAATGTCAGGGTCACTTCATTCCAGTGAATGAAAATGTCAGGATGATGGTCTTGCTCATTTGCTATATCAGCCACCCGATTTACAAAAATCATCGCCTTCTTGAAATTCTTGAACTTGAACACCTTCTCGATTCTGTCAATGCCTTCTCTCTGCAGAGTCCACCCTGGAACAATGTTCATCATCTCATTGATTCTTGGGGTATCCAATGGAGGGATTCCTCCTCTGCATGGTACGCAAGTCAACGTAGCGAGGTCTTTTCGAGTCTTAGCCATTTATCTTCACTCAATCTTGCGTTCACTTGAGCAGACTAAAACCTAGTGATGTATCCATTAATTCGGCCGAAAAAGTCAAAGCGTGATTCCTCACAATATGTATCTAATTCGTGTGTGGAGACATGATAGATATGTCTGGTCAAGGAGATGGAACTGAGATTTCCAAGGTATTGGGAAGTATCTATGGCTCAATGGTCATTCTAGCTGCAGTCCTGCTGTTTCTGTCTATCACATTTGGCAGTCTGAATCTCGACGTTCAAAATCGCGCTTTCACATTATATTGGCTTGTTGGCGCAATGATGGCGATTACCGGTGCCGAGCTAGCAAGAAACTTGTACAAGTCGGGAATGAGTCTTTTCACCTTCATTGTATTTCTCGTCGTCAATCTCTTTCTTGCAGTGTTCTTGATGGTTGTTTTTGCAGATATGCTGAGCACTGAGGCTGCAAACACAGCTATAGGGATGGTCTTGATTTACCTTGTTGCAGTAGCAGCTTACTACTTAATCCTCGTTCTCTGGACTTTGAGAGAGTGGCGTTCAAAGTAGAAGACTCAACTGCCGCGTCTACCTTCCAATACTCCAGCATCGGATGGAGAACTATATCAGAGAGGCCGCTGTGTCATTCTCATGGCTCTTGAGAAAGTAACAGACAGAGTATATGCAGACGTCATTGGAGAGAATGGCGGAAACTTTGGGGCTATTGTGCTTGATGATGAGATTATGATGGTTGACTCAGGTATGATGCATCTGAAGAGCACTCTGGCCAAGGAGTTCTTGACAAGCAAGTTTGGATTGCCAATCAATAAGATTCTGCTCACTCACCATCATTCAGATCACGTACTTGGGGCTCAAGCATTTGAACCAATGAGTTTCATCAGTTCTAGCCTGACCCGGGAGATTTGCGAAGCTGCTTTAGATGGTCAGTGGTCTGAAGAGGAGTTGAAGGCTTGGGGTGAGGAATCCAAGGATACTCGTCCTGATCTATGGGAGTCCTTTCAGTCGGTGAGAGTCCATATTCCTGATATAACGTTTGATGAGGAGCTCAGATTTGGTGGAGATGTTGTGTTTCGTCATATGGGAGGACACACCGCTGGTTCTTCCATTGTCATTGTGGAGCCTGAGCGAGTTCTCTTCATCGGGGATCTCCTGTTCCACAAGTCCTTTCCCTATGCAGGGGACAGCACATGCGATCCAGACCGCTGGATATCTGGTCTTGACGAGATATTATCGGATGAGTATGAAGTTGTAATCCCGGGTCACGGACCTCTTTGCGGATCTGAGGGGATCATCGAGCAGTTGGAGTTTCTTAAGGAATTCAGGGATTTGATCAAGGGTGCCATTGAAGAGGGCTTGACATCCAAGCAGTTCCTCGATGAGAAAAGAACACCTGACTATTACCTAGAAGGCGCTGAACACCGAGTGAAGATGTCAGTTGAGCATTGGTTTGCACATTATGAAGGATGATGACGCAATGAGACTACTTGAGTCAGCTAATATTGGTACTCTTGAGCTCGAGAATCGCCTAGTGCTCCTTGCCACTCATCTTGGATATTGCGATGAGGATGGTGTAGTAACAGACAGACTAGTGGCGTTCTATAGGGAAAGAGCCCAATACAGACCCGGTCTCATAATTGTTGGCGGTTGTTATACAGAAAGGCATGGGTCCAGTGGACCCACAATGATTGGTATCAGTGAAGACAATCACATTGAAGGTTTGAAGAGACTTACCGACTCAATCCACTCATTCGATGTGCCGGTTGCAGCTCAGCTCTACCATGCAGGGCGATATGTCCATTCCTTGATACTTGGGGAGCAAGCCGTTTCAGCATCAGCTGTACCCTGCAGACTTACTAGAGAAACCCCTCGCGCCCTTTCAATTGAAGAGATCATGAACACAGTGGCGAATTTCGGGCTCGCTGCTCAACGAGCAAAGAAAGCAGGTTTCGATGCTGTGGAAATCATTGGCTCAGCAGGGTACCTCATTAATCAGTTTCTTGCACGAGCAACAAACAAGAGGGATGACGAATATGGCGGCGACCTTGAGTCGAGATCTAGATTCGCTCTTGAAGTCGTAGAATCTGTAAGGGATGCAGTAGGACCCAAGTTTCCTGTTCTCTATCGGATGAGTGGAGAGGATTTCGTTGAGGAAGGGAACACTCTGGATGACAACAAGGTCCTAGCACCATGGCTAGTAGATGCCGGTGTGGATTGCATCAATGTCACCGGGGGCTGGCACGAAACACGAGTGCCACAACTTACAATGGACGTGCCACGTGGACACTTTGTATATCTGGCAGAGGGCATTGCGGATGCTGTCGATGTCCCAGTGGTAGCCTGCAATAGAATAAATAGCCCCACGGTAGCAGAACGAATTCTTGCAAGAGGAAAGGCAGACCTTATTGGCATGTGTAGAGGCTTTCTCTCAGACTCCGCGATAATGGAAAAGATCCGTTCTGGAGAGGTTCATAAAATCCGCACCTGCATTGGATGCAATCAAGGCTGTCTAGACATGGTGTTCCAGCTTCAGCCAGTCACCTGTGCAATTAATCCTGAAGCAGGATATGAGCTGAATAGAAAGCTAGGGGACAAGGGGATAGGAAACATCGCAATCGTCGGAGCTGGAGCAGCTGGTCTGGAAGCTGCGCGAGTTCTCGCCTTACGGGGCTTCGACGTGACTTTGTTTGATGAAAACAAGCGGATTGGTGGTCTCCTAAACCTAGCGTCACGTATACCTGGCCGGGGCGAGTTTGCGTCGTATGTCGTTCACCAAGAGAGAGAGATGAGGCGCTTGGGCGTGGACCTTAGACTTGGCTCAAGAGTCGGCGTGGATTCGATTGGGGATGCTGGATTTGACAGAATCGTGTTTGCTGGTGGTACTCATACCTCTGTGCCGCCAATAGAGGGAGTCGAATTGCCACATGTAGCAACAGCGAGAGATATGATTGAGAGATCTCCAGTAGATTTGGGTAGAGTTGCTGTCATTGGTGGCAACGCGTTGGGCTGCTATGCATCGATCTTTCTGAAATCGCGCGCTGACTCTGTAGAGCTATTTGAGAAGGGTGAACGAATAGGTCTTGATCTCGGTCGAACAACACGTTGGGTGATCCTCAAGGCCTTGGCCGAGAAGGGAGTCATTATGCACCGGAACGCGGAGATAGCTCAGATTGCCAAGGACTATGTTCAAGTCAGCTCTGCAGAAGAACTTACACTAATAGGCGTCGATACCGTAGTAGTGGCAGCTCGACCAAGGCCAAAGACACGCTTCATTGATGCAGCAAAAGAGATAGGGTTATCAGTCGATGCATTAGGAAGCGCAGCTGGCCATGAGTGGCTCTTAGACATTGTACATGGGGCCTATATCTATGCTAACAAACTCTCACTGTGATATATCTCACATTGAGATGCACATGAGAATAGTCTTAATAACATAGGATATGGACTTCAACACGCGTACCATCAATGGAGATGAAAAAGTGGCTATAGGCGATGAATATCAGACTACATTGATTACCTATCCGACTCATGCCGAGCTAAGCACCATTCTTCAGAATCAGTTTGAAGTCCTTGATGAGCAGTTCTATCACGGTATGCCAACATTCGCAGTAAGATGGCATGAGGGAATTGTACCATCTACAGAGGAACAGGATCTTGTGTTCAGAGGAATTGCAGACCGGTGCGAACAACTCTCAGTCTGGCCAGTTGTCAGATGGAGGGACAAGAGCAATGGCGAGTACTTCATCCGCTTTGTTCCTAAGGAGAAGCAACCCAAATCGGACGTGAGAGTCAATTACGGTCTCTTTGTTGCCACAATGGGAACCATTGCTCTAGCTGGATTCTGGCAAGTAACAAGCCCTATATTCTTAACACTCTTCTATGGTCCTACTGGATGGACCCCTTTTGATGTTTTCTGGAATACTTTCATCTTTATCGCCGCTTTGATGGGCATTATCTTCACACATGAAATGGGCCACTATCTATCCAGCAGGAAATTAGGAATAGAGGCGACTCCTCCGTATTTCATTCCAGGACTACCTCAAATTGGCGGCACTTTTGGTGCTTTCATTCAGCAGAAGAGTCCGCCCTACAATCGAAGGGACCTATTTGACATGGGAGTTGCCGGGCCGCTAGCCGGCTTTGTTGTCACGCTTTTTGTCCTGATCTGGGGCTTCTTTCTATCGGTCCCTGTTACAGCTGAACAGATTGCTGCCCTCGATGCAGCCTACCCAGGAATGTCAGGTTCCATCGGAGTCCCACTTCTCTTTCAATTGATGGAAATCTTGTTTGCTGACTTCATCCCAGCAGGAGGGACCCTCTACATGCATCCTGTTGCATTTGCCAGCTGGATTGGAATGCTCATTACATCTCTGAACCTCTTCCCTATTTCTCAGCTCGATGGAGGGCATGCACTGCGTGCGATTGTTGGAGGAAAGAACCACAAGTACATTGGTTGGGCAGGAATTGTGGTCATGCTGCTAGCTGGCTACTATTTAATGGCCCTCCTTATCCTATTCATTTCGCAAGGCGGGGAGCATCCGGGGCCGCTGAACGACACAATAGAGATTCCTCTCTGGAGAAAGGTGCTCTTCGTCATCTCAATGATAATACTAGTCCTTTGTATTCCACCACTCTGGGAGATGGTCGGCTTCTTTTGAATGTCCCATAGAAACGCCTATTCTCTTGAATGAGTTCTATCCCCGAATTCCAAGCCGATTCCAATAAGGATGATAGTCAGGGTTCCTAACGAGATGCCCCAAAACCAAGGTTGGAGAGAAGAATCCATGCTCTCAAGGAGTGGCAGGATCGGGAAAACAGCTAGTATCCATAGGA
>JBHLPF010000044.1:0-3849 GCA_048939765.1 Promethearchaeota archaeon | reverse complement strand
CCAAAACCAAGGTTGGAGAGAAGAATCCATGCTCTCAAGGAGTGGCAGGATCGGGAAAACAGCTAGTATCCATAGGACCAGAAGAAAGAGAAATCTGAAACGATATACTGCCGAGCCTTGATTACGAGTTCCAGACACGATATCCCAATTCAAAATTCACATCTTAGCTAATAGCCCTTTGGAAAAAGGCTCAGAAAGAAGAGCGATAGAGGAGGAATGACTCCTCCTCATCCGAGAGTAGAATTGATTTTCTCAGTCTTCATCATCGAGATCCCACTCTTCTGGGATTCTCATGACGCCCAGCTCGAGAAGGCGGTCCATTACCTTTAGAGCCGCTTCATCAATCTGGGGCTCAAACTTTGCACCGGTGATGACGAGTTTGCCTGAGCCAAACAAGAGAATGACTACCTTGGGGTCTCTCATTCTATAGATTAGACCAGGGAACTGCTCAGGTTCATAGAGTGTGTTCTCGAGCTTCATGGCTGCCAACTCGAGATTGAGCTCAGCACCTAGGCTAGCGCTGGCTACGATGTTCTGAACAACAATGATTGGTTTGCCTGTTATCTCTATACCCGCCTCTTTGATGTTTTTGACGATCTTATTGACAGCGCGCTTTGCTTCCTTCTCACTCTTAGCACCCGTACACACCATCTTGCCTGAGTTGAAAATCAGTGTGGCTGTCTTTGGTTTCTTAAGTCGGTACACAAGTCCGGGGAACTGTTCCGGGTCGAACTCGACGTTTGGCATAGTAGCTGCGATCTCATCGAGGTCAAGCCTCTGATTGAGAATGACAGAAGCTACGACGTTCTCTATTTTGGTCTTTGGTTTTGGAACTGGCATCGAAAATCTCTCCCTTATATAGTATATAAGGCCTGCAACTGGTTTTTTTGCCTTTATAAGCCTTATAAACGTGTGTACACGAGCGTTCTCTTCCACAGAATGCCGGAATTCGAGCCCTGTCAACTGGTTTTTATTCAGAATAGTATTCGGTTACTCATGCAGTCGTCCGAGTTAGAGTCTTACCTCAAGGAGAGAATGCCTTCCCAAGACCTCCATGTATCACAAATGATAGAGATAACCGATGGTTGGGAAACTGATATCTATTCATTTGATTTGGAGGGATTGAGGGGCGACGATAAAGGCATTGAGAAATTGGTCGTCCGACTATACTCGGGTCCTTGGGCAGCTCACAAAGCCAGAAATGAGTTCGGTCTTCTACAGCGTCTTCACAGAGCGGGTTATCCGGTACCGAAGGTTTCTCTCTTGGAAGTTAACTCGACACATCTTGGACAACCGTTCATATTGATGGAAAGAATTGAAGGAAACCCAATGTGGAACCTTCTGGAGTCAGAAACAGATTCTTCACCACTCTTTCGGCTATTTTGCAGGCTATTCTTTGACCTGCATGAGCTGGATTGGCGCTTCCTAGTAGAGAATGAAGAGGAATTCAAGGGACTTGACTCAGAGAAATCGGTTTCGCGTTGGATAGAGAAATATGAGGGGCGAGCTGAGGAACTTGGCAGCGATGAGCTTCTCGAACTTGTGAAGTGGCTTAGGGGCAAATCTGATAGTGTATCATTTGCAAAGCTCTCAGCTGTGCATAATGACTTCCATCCGAATAATATCCTGATTGACAGCAATGGCCAACCATTCGTGATTGATTGGACTGCAGCAGATCTGACGGACTATCGGGTAGACCTAGCGTGGACCTTGGTCTTATCCAAAGTATATGTTGGAGATTCGATGCGCGACATTATTCTAAGGGGATACGAGAACGCCAGTCAGAAGAAAGTTGAAGATATACAGTTCTTCGAAGCCTTAGGCTCTCTGAGGCGGCTCACAGATATCATAGTTTCTCTGAATATCGATTCCGAAAACATAGGGTTGAGAAATGGGGCGGCTGATATGATTCGAGAACAATTACCGCAAAACATGACTCTTCTGGAAATTGTCAGAAATCACACAGGTCTTGAACTCCCCGGGATTAGAAGGATGATGAGTGGCGAAAGGATTCAGCGTTAAAGACTACTCTTTGATATGAACATCTGCCCAAGTTGACGCCCTCTCCACACTAGGTATCTCTTCTAGAGAACGAAAGATCACCAGTCCTTTTTCAGATGCCCTCTCAAGTTCAATGAGAGCTCCCTTGGACTCGGCTAGCAGGTATAAGGCATCGCAATGGTCAAGCCAAGGCGCATCCCATAGCATGTAATCTTTCCAGTCCATAGGAACTCCTATCTCACTCGCATGCAGGTCTACCCAGTGCAGGAGATGTGGTATCAGCGGGAAGTGTCCCTTCTTCCAAATGTGAATCCCTGCGTCAATGGCCATCTGAACATTTTCCTCTATCTGTTCCATTGTATCAGCCGTATATGGTCCCGCAACATAGATTTTCATACTCTGCATCTCAATCCACCAGGTTGTTGTCAACTAGTCAACTAAACATGAACAAAAGAAGAACTGAACAGACATACCCAATTGTGCCGCCTAATATAATCCCCAATGTTATTTCTCGGTCTGCAGATTCTCTTAGATAGGAAAACAAAACTAGTGTAACTATGGCACAGATAATTGGAAGCAAAATTGCACTAATTGCCAGTTCCCAAAGGTCGTATAATGCGAAATCGCCTAACATAGCTGCTGCATAGAAATTAGTCAAGAGAGTGATTGCGAGATTAAAGCTGCCCAGTTTGTAAGGATACTCTTGGATGCCGCCTTTGAGATTCCCATATGCCCAGATCGTTAAAACAAAGATGAACACAGCTATCTCAGCTACAGGAAAACGCCCTGTGGCCCATAGAATGTCAAACGACAGTGCAACGATTATTAGTACCATCTGGAAAACTTCATCGAACCGTTGTTCTCGTGTTCTTTCGCTCATCTTTTCATATTCTCTCCTTCGCCCCTTTCAACCATCGTGCTACAATAAGATATCGAAGCTTTGTTAAGTCACGATTCCCACCCAAGTAACCTCTACATTAGAGGAGTTGAAGAAAACGAGCGAAAGTATGTCATGGGACAAGATTATCCTACTCATTCTCTATGCCGTTGCCTTGGCGATGGGCGTTGCTGCTATTGTTCTGCCTCTGCTTGGCCAGACTGTTGATATGACGATGGTCGGCATTGCTCTGTTTTGCCTTGGCCTTGCAGGCCTAACTCAAATCCAGACAAAGGAATAGAGAGGATATGATCTTGTACATTCGTACAAGTTCGATCCCATAGATCGAAGACGTCACATTTCACAGAATTTCTGGTCCTTCATTGAAATCATCAATGAAGTGACCAGAAGCGTGAAACTCAGCTAGCTCCGGTTCTTATCCGATTTCTTGAACATACGTTTCGCATCAATGTATTGGAGGAGGTTTGTAAGTGTCATGAGGATTTGCTTGGCATCACTGCTGAGGGTTCCATTTATCATCGCTTTATTGTGAGCTTCTATCCAAATCCTCTCCCGAGCCTGCATCAAGACAACTTGCTCTTCACGTTCAATCTTGTCGTCTTCAATTGCCTTTTCAAGGGCTTCTCCATATGCTCTCACATCAAGCACAATCGTTTCGATGAGGTTCCCTTCCTCTTCGGTAATCACGTTGTCTTCCAATGCTGTTTCCCTCAGCTGACTCCACACATATTCGGTGATAGGGTCAAACGACCAACAGCATGGTAGACTCAATGGAACTATCGCTTGTGTGTCCATAATCTTGCTTGGAAAGACAGGGCAGCAGACTTCGATCGCTTCAGCGCTAATCTCCATCACTGTCCTATGCCTGTATATTGCCATTGAAGTAATGATTGATCCAACCAATCCATTCATGGCAAGTACAAGCACGGTTGCTTCCAGTCCTAAATTCG
>JBHLPF010000013.1:39206-78074 GCA_048939765.1 Promethearchaeota archaeon | reverse complement strand
GTGAAAGTAAAGGTCCATATCCCAAAAACATCAATGACGGATGAAGATACATTTACCTCACCCGAAGCAGCATCTATCCCGGCACTTGGATATCGAGAAACTGAACTGGAATCCAGAACATCAGAAAGGCTCCAGGAGGTTGGGATATTTGTAAGTGTGAGATTGACCGAGCTTATGTTGTATGGAGGAGATATCAAGACGTAGGCAGTCCACTCAACCGTTGCACTGCCATTAGTAACAGAGAAGGAAGTGCCTGGCGTGAGATCTTCCGCAAGACTTGTCGTAGAATTGCTCCAAGAACTGCCGTTTGCGAATTCACCCACGAGGTCTACATTGAATGATGCCCCAATACCCGTGTAACTAGTTTGCACTTCTGATGGTAGAGCTCCATCTGCGATTTCAGCATTTGCCAGATCAATACCCAACAACCCCTTGGGCTCTTGAGCTATAATCGCACTTGCAAGTAGTAGAACTGGAATTATGAAGAGCACAAATCGAGCTCGAACCAATATGTCAACCTCCTCAGCAGAATGATGGATATGTCTAATCCATCCCCTACGCGCTCTCGTGGTAAGTCGAAAGCATATAATAACTCATTCATGTTCCCTCATTAGTCACACCTGACGATTTATCGTAGGCAGCTCTCTACAAAGGATGTCATTCAAGAACACCTGGTCAGTGAGATAATGAAAACAGAGCTATCTGGCAAGCAAGGGGATTTGTTGAGGTTGGGTTTAGGAGCGCGCAACTGGCTCATCACTCAAATCAGTGGCAACGATGAAGAACTGGAGTGGACTCCTGCAGAAGGAGGCCCCTCTGCATCAGAGGTTGTGTACCATGCCACCATTGTCTTGATGCTAGTATGCAGTGAGATAGCGAATTCTCTAGGCATCACATTGGCGCAACAGGATGAGAAAGATGCAGATACGGTTGAGGGTAGACTGAGAGTGCACGTACGTGCCGTATACCAGGCATTCAGAGAGCTATGTGAGCATTTGACAGATGAGAACCTAGATGCGGAGATGAACCTTCCACCCCCATCACTCTTGAAACAGGGATCGCTAGAAATGATTCTCCGAATTATTGCCGGATACCATGTGACTCATCATGCAGGGCAAGTAGCAATTCTTCTAAGAATGGCAAGAGAATCCCGGCGCTCAAAGAGTCTATAAGCATTCACACGAAATGATTCAATGAGTCAATTATCAGACTTGTTTGGTGAAGGAGATTGATTCCAGAAATCTTAACAATTGCACTCGTTGCAGTGGGAGTTCTGTTTTTTGTTATGAGAATATTCGGTTATTTGCCAAAGGGAGATGAGAGATCAAAAATCAAGGCCACTCCATCAGGAAAGCTGTACTACTCTAAAACTTATGACCTAGCATTCTTTGACGGCGCATCCGAGGATTATAATGAGGCATTGAATCGGATGAGGCAACAGGGTGGGGCATAACACTCCTGAGCTACAGTCCCTTTATCTTCCGAATTGCTCCACCTGGAGCCACTCCTTTAGGGCACACCTTTACGCAATTATAGATTAAATCACATAGTGGTGAGCCCGAGGCAGCTTTCGCCCCTTCAAGATATCTATTTGAATCATCCATTCGAGAGTCTTCGTAGAATCGCCATGATTTTGCCAATGCAGCTGGGCCAAGATATTCCCCTCTTTCTGCATTGATAGGACAGGAACCAAAACAGAGTGCGCACATGATACAGTTCACATAACGCTCGATCTTCTTTCGTTCTGCTGGACTTTGAACTCGTGGTTGATCGCCTTTTGCTGGTTCACCCCAGAGCTTCAAGGATTCCAACGCATCATAGAATCGTGTCATGTCAACGACTAAGTCTTTTAGGATAGGTAGATTTGGCAAGGGCTCTACAAGGACTTCAGATTCCGGATTCCACCCGGTGGGAGCGTCAGTCAGTGCAGCAAATGGTTTGAGATTTGAAGAGGCTTTCTGCAACGAACTGACTTGGCTCCTGCAAGCAAGCACTGGCATCTTGTTGACGAGCATTGCGCAACTCCCACATACTGCACCCCTGCATGAGTATCTGAAGGCAAGCGATTCATCCATGTAGTCCTGAATCTGAAAGAGCACATCCAATACAGTCATCCCCTTACGAAGGTCGACTTTGTACAGGTCATAGTGAGTGATCTCTTTGCCTTCTCGACTGCGTGCTACTCTGAACATCATCAGTACTTCCTCTCCTTCACTTCAAACATTCCGACGTTGACATCAATATACTCTGTCTTCAGAAAATCATCAATCATTGTCACCAGAGAATGCTTCAGGAAGTTTTCATCATCACGGGCATCATAATCGATTCGCCAATGCGCACCCCTGCTTTCCCGTCTCATTAGAGCGGTCATTGTTATGACCTCAGCCAATTGTAGCATGTTCTCCAGTTCTAATGCTCTAACAAGCGAGTAATTGAATTGAGTATCGCACTTCGGAAGTGCAATGTTCTCATAGCGCTCTTTCAGGAATCGAATCACCTTCAAAGCAGACTCCAACGTTTCTTGGTCCCGGAACACTCCGACTTCATTATCCATGATTTTACCCATCTCTTCCTTGATCTCGGCATGTGATTCTCCCGACTCTCTCAGAAGCATGGACTGAATCTTCTCTCTCATAGCAAATGCGGCATCGTCCACTGTGCATTCATCGACCTCCTTGGCATTGGAAACATATTCTCCAATCTTCTGTCCGACCAGTCGCCCAAAGACGAGAGTTTCCAGAAGTGAGTTACCACCGAGTCTGTTCGCACCATGAACGCTCATGCAAGCTGTTTCGCCCACTGTGAAGAGCCCATTGAGAGGTGTTTCACCATCCTTGTTGCAGTGGATGCCACCCATTGAGTAGTGTTGTCCAGGACGAACCGGAATTGGCTCGTCAATAGGATCAACCCCAGCGAAGTACATTGATATTTCCCGGATGCCGGGCAATCGCTCCATAATCTTCTCTTTGCCTAGATGCCTCAAATCAAGATGAACATAGTAATCATCAAATCCTCTGCCTTCGTTAATCTCGGTCTGAATAGCTCTAGCCACAATATCTCTTGGTGCCAGCTCCATGTCTTTTGGAGCGTACCTATCCATGAACCTTCTTCCTTCCTTGTTGAGGAGATACCCTCCTTCGCCCCGGGCACCCTCCGTGATGAGAATGCTTGATGGTACCAATGTCGTGGGATGAAACTGAACGAATTCCATATCCTTGAGCGGAACACCAGCCCGCAAAGCTATGGCAGCACCATCACCTGTGTTGATGAGTGCATTGGTGGAATGCCCATAGACACGCCCAAAACCCCCTGTCGCGAGAACAACAGCTTTGCCTGTGAATCCATGGATCTCACCTGTGGCTATCTCAAGAGCAGTGACACCGCAGACGTGTTCTTCCGATTTGACAATGGATGTGACGAACCATTCGTGGTAGAACTTGACCCCTAGTCTGAGCGCTTGTTCGAAAGTCGTATGGAGTAGATTGTGTCCCGTTCTATCTGCGGCGTAACATGTTCGTGGATAGGCAGCCCCGCCGAAGGGTCGCTGCGCGATGCGTCCGTCCTCAGTTCTGGAAAAGGCTGTGCCCCACTGCTCATTCTCAATTACCGCTCGTGGAGCTTCTTTGGCCATAACCTCGACTACATCTTGGTCGGCCAGATAGTCTGAGCCCTTAACTGTATCAAAAGCATGGGATTCCCAAGAGTCTTCTGGACTGAGTGAAGCATTTATGCCTCCCTGAGCGGCGACAGAATGAGATCGCAATGGATACACCTTCGTCAGGACTGCCACGTCACATTGCCCAGTCAGCTCGATGGCGACACGCAGACCGGAGAGACCTGCACCAATGACTAAGACATCATGATTATGATTCGTCTTCACAACCTCCTTATTCACACCATCTTCCTCGGATCAAGGAGAGCATCGAGGTCTCCCTCAATCTCGATCCCCATTTCTTCGACTGTTTCTCGGATGCTCTTTCCAGTTTCATACGCTTTTTTTGCCACCTCGCCAGCTTTGTCATAGCCTATGACAGGTGACAGTCTTGTCACGATCATCAGGCTTCTCTTAAGTTGCTGCTCAATTCTGTCTTTATTCGCCTTGAGATCAGCCAAGCAATGTAGCCTGAAGGACTTGATTCCATTTGAAAGGATACCAATCGCATTTAGAATATTGACAATGATGACAGGCTTTGACATGTTTAAGTCAAGAATGCTCCCTTGACTCTCCGCAAATGAAACCACTGCATCATGACCAATAACTTGTGCACATACCTGAATCAATGCCTCTGCTTGTGTTGGGTTGATCTTCCCGGGCATGATTGAGGAGCCAGGCTCGTTCTGAGGAAGTATGAGCTCGCCAAGCCCTGCACGTGGTCCACTGCCCATCCAGCGAATATCGTTAGCCATCTTAATGCATGCGAGAGCAAGAAGTCGTAGGCTTGAGCTCAAGCGCACCATTGCGCGGTGTGAAGCTATGCCTTCAGCTTTTACAGCGTTTGTGCGAATCGGAAGCCTGGTGAATTTCGCCAAATACTTAGCAACTTTCTCTGCGAATCCTTCTGGAGCATTGAGACCGGTCCCCAGCGCTGTTCCTCCAATAGGCACCACAACAAGTTCATCACGTGCAGCCTGCAGATCGGCCATGTTATTGACCATCTGCGTTCTGTAGACATCGAACTCCATGGACAGGGGAATGGGAACTGCATCTTGCAGATGCGTACGTCCGACCTTTACAATCTCACCGAATTCTTTCACCTTTTCATCTAGAGTATTAATCAACTTCTCAAGTTCTGGCATCAACTCGTTCGTCAGTGCGTCAAGTGCTGCTACATGCATCGCAGTAGGTATGACATCATTGGAGGATTGCCCCAGGTTGACATGATCGTTTGGATGAACAGGCTTCTTCTTTCCTCGTGGTTTTCCTAGAATCTCGTTCGCTCTGTTGGCCAGGACCTCATTCATGTTCATATTAGACTGAGTTCCTGAGCCTGTCTGGAAGACATCGATTGGAAATTGGTCGAGCATCTTTCCGTCTTTGAGGATTTCATCGACAGCTTGCTGAATCGCTTTTCCAATCTCTAGCGAAATCGTCCCAAGATCCATATTTACTAGGAGGCATGCCTTCTTCACCGTGGCAAGTGCGAGAATGAATTGTTCAGGCATTCTGCGACCACTGATTTTGAAGTTTGTGAGGGCACGTTGAGTGTTAATTCCCCAATATGCCTCAGCAGGAACTTTCAGTTCTCCGAGAACATCCTTCTCAATCCTATTCTTTGTCATTGGAAACCACTTCTTGGAAGTCCCAATCTATAGGACTAGCTCATCGATGATAGCCTGAACCTCTTTGATATCCGTCTTATGGTCGCGGAGGCGTCCATCTGCAGGAAGTGCAAGACCATCGGCTAATGTAGGCGCATTCTCTTCAAAGAACACCCCGATAGGAATCTTCTCACCATTGGAAAAGGCCTTCTCGAGAGCTGCTATCTTGTCAGTGATATCATGTCCATTGTCCTGAAGAGAGTACGTATGCTCATTATAGAATTTCCAGTTTAAGACTCGATTCCATGTCTGACACGGCTGCAAAATGTCCACGAGGGCAAATCCCTTGTGTTTCATCGCCCTTCTCATTAATGCGACAAGACCTTTCTGATCGCCCGAGAAGCCCCGGGCGACAAAAGTTGCACCGGCCGTCAAAGCGTAGGCTATTATGTTTACAGGATTCATAGGAGCTCCGGCCTCAGGTGGCGAGGTCTTCGACACATATCCTCTTGGAGCAGAAGGTGAGAATTGACCCTTAGTGAGTCCCATCACGCCATTGTTGTGAAGAAAGACTGAGATGTTCACATTTCGCCTAGCTGCATGCAGGAGATGACCCAATCCCTCTCCTAGTGTATCTCCATCTCCGACGTGGACAAGGACCTTCAGGTCAAGATTCGCAAGATGGACACCTTGTGCAACAGCCATCGCTCTGCCGTGCAGTGTATGGATTGCATTCAGATTGATGTAGTGCGGTATCTTACTACCACAACCAATTCCAGAAACAATCACAAACTCATTCTGAGAGACTCCCAATTCACCTACGGCTTTCTTCAAGGCAGCTAGAATCCCGAAGTTCCCACACCCGGTGCACCATGTGACTTTCTGTGGACCTTCCAGCTGTTCATTTGTTATCATGATATACCACCCTCCCTAAGACGATCCGTAATGAATCGTGAGGTCATAGGCCTCCCATCATACTTGTTGATATGCTGGTCAACTGTGAGCCCGGTTTCCATTCGCACAAGTCTAGCGAATTGAGAGGTCGCATTTTGTTCAACCGCTATTACTCTCTTAGACTCGTTGAAGACCTCTGTCAAGATATGAGTCTTCAGTGGAAACACATCACAGAAATGCAGCTGATTAATCGACACTCCCTTGTCTGAGAGTACCTTCACAGCCTCGTAGGCAGCTCCCCAGGTAGACCCCCAAGTCAATAGAGTATTTTCTGCGCCTCTGCCACCAAAGATCTCGGGAGGATTGAGGGACTTCAGAATGCCAGGGACCTTCTTCATGAACTTCTCAACCATCAAATTCCGCACGGCGGGATCTTCTGTAATATGACCATTCTCGAGATGCACATTGCCAGAGGCAACAACGAATTTGCCCTTGTCCCCCGGAAATGCAATTGGGGAAATCCCGTCGCCTGTCAGCTTGAATCGCTCATACTGCTCCGACATGTTCTCAGGTGCTCTCTTTCCCCTGTCAATCTCCACTTTCGTCGCGTCAATTCTTGGCACATTCATTACAGAGTCAGCGAAGTATTGGTCACCTAGAATCATGACAGGGACCTGGAACTTATCCGCGAGATTGAATGCCCTAGTGGCTACCTCAAAGCCTTCGATTGGATCCTTTGGTGCAAGCATTATTCTTGGAAATTCACCCTGACTGGCGGTCAGCATGAATAATAAATCGCCCTGCTCAGTTCGTGTTGGCAATCCGGTACTTGGGCCGGGACGCTCGGCGTTATAGATAACAACAGGTGTTTCAGTCATCGCAGCCAAGCCGAGGCCTTCGACCATAAGTGAGAAACCACCGCCCGAAGTAGTTACCATGCTACGCGCTCCAGCAAAGGAAGCACCTATCGCCATGGTTATCGAAGCAATCTCATCCTCAGTCTGTAATGTCCCAATCTTCAGACGTTGGGCATTGCTAACTACATCTTGAAAGCAGGCTGTGGAAGGGCTCATTGGATATGAGGAAATCCACTTGAGATTTGCAGCCATAGCTCCTAGTGCGATAGCACGATTTCCCGTCAGAATGAGTCGATCCTTGGATGGGCCAGTTTTGACGTCACTCAAATCATGAGCACAAGATCCTGTCCATTTGTCCATAGTCAAGTCGTAGAGCGCCTTAGCTACCTCTGCATTAGCATCAACTGTCTTGCGACCCTTTCTCAGAAATATGCCACTAAGAGCTTCTTCCGCTAGCTTGAATGGATACTTGATGATGGCTAGTACTGCCCCTAATGCAGCTGCATTCATCATCCTGATGCTGCCACCGACCTCCTTCGCGATCTTCTCCAATGGGGCTGGATAGTGACACGCATCGATTTCATCATATTCAATGCTGTCATTGAATATAATGACTCCTCCATCCACAAGCTGGTTGCGTTTCCTAACGATGGCATCGTGAGAGAGTGCAACTATAAGATCTATGCTATCCACTGGAGCATGTATAGGACTGTCAGCAACTCTGATCTGACTGAAATTATACCCTCCTCGAATTCTGGACTCAAAGTCCTTGATAGTGAAGGTGTAGAAGCCGGACTGTACGAAGACCTGTGTCAACAGGTCACCGATCGTGTCTATTCCCTGACCAGCTTCGCCGCCTATGTTGATTGTGATGTCCAATCACTTGCCTCCTCAAATCGCATTGGCATCTGAGTTGGCTGGGAGTATTGGTTCCCACTTATCATCTTTACCTCAGAGGAAAAAGATTCTAGGAAGCTGGGGGTCCATCAGCGTCAAGATTCAGGCCTCAAAAAGAGAGTCCCTTTTGAGATTTGGCTGCTCTGTATATCACACTCACATTTGGGAAAGTTTTTATACAAAGTCCATGGGCAGTTTTAATAGAAGTGCATACGAAGTGTATGTACACTTTTATAATTCAAACAACCATTAGAGGAAAGTAAAATGGCACAGATGTCTGGAACACCAGTGCTTATCCTCAAGGAAGGTACATCTCGTACCAGAGGAAAGTCAGCACAGGCCAACAACATCATGGCAGGCATCGTCATCTCTGATGCTGTGAAGTCCACTCTCGGACCTCGTGGAATGGATAAGATGCTCGTTGATTCTTTGGGTGATGTTACAATCACAAACGACGGTGCATCAATCCTGAAGGAGATTGACGTACAACATCCTGCTGCAAAGATGCTTGTTGAGGTTGCTAAGAGCCAAGACCAGGAAACCGGCGATGGAACAACCACTTCTGTTGTGATAGCCGGAGAACTGCTAAAGCGAGCTCAGGAATTGCTAGAAAAGAAGATTCATCCAACCATCGTTGTCGGCGGCTATCAGAAGGCTGCGGAAGAAGCAACGAAGATTCTGAAAGAGATCTCAGTCACGATGACAGGGAGAGACAAGAAGATACTTACGGGAATCGCCGAAACCTCGATGAACAGCAAATCCATCGTTGGCTCCAAGGAACACTTTGCCAAGATTGCAGTGGATGCAGTTCTACAGATTGCTGAGGAAAGCAATGGTAAGGTCACAGCCGACGTTGACATGATTGAGATAATCAAGAAGCAGGGCAAAAGCCTCACAGAGACCGAACTTGTAAATGGCATGGTCATTGACAAGGAAGTTGTTCACGCAGCAATGCCAAGAAAAGTCGAGAAAGCCAAGATTGCATTGGTTAACGCTGCAATCGAGGTTGAGAAGACTGAGTTTGATGCAGAGATCAAGATTGACAGTCCCGACCAGATTAAGGCATTCCTAGACGAAGAAGAGAGGATGCTGAAGACCATGGTCGACAAAATCATCAATTCAGGTGCAACTGTTCTCGTTTGCCAGAAGGGCATCGATGATGTGGCACAGCATTATCTTGCAAAGGCAGGGATAATGTCAATCCGGAGAGCCAAGAAGAGTACGCTCGAGAAGCTTGCGAAAGCTACAGGCGGACAGATTGCCACAAGTCTGGATGAGATATCTGCAGAATCCCTGGGAGATGCAGGTCTTGTTGAGGAAATAAAGATTGCAGAAGACAAGCTAGTCTATGTCAGAGAGTGCAAAGATCCCAAGGCTGTATCAGTTGTAATCAGAGGCGGCACGGAGCATGTTGTGGATGAGGCAGACAGAGCACTGCATGATGCCCTTTGCGTAGTTCGAAACGTCGTTGAAGATGGCACCTATGTTGCAGGCGGCGGGTCAACCGAGGCCGAGATCTCAAGGCGCTTGGAGGACTATGCAGACAAGGTCAAAGGACGCGAACAACTGGCAATCGAGGCCTTCGCCGAATCTCTGAGAGTCGTACCAAAGACGCTCGCTGAGAATGGCGGACATGACCCAATTGACATCATCGCCGACCTGAAGAAGGCGCACTCCAAGGAAACTGGACTCTGGCATGGCGTTGACGTATTCAAGGGCAAGTCCACTGATATGATGAAGGCTGGAGTCATTGAGCCATCCCGTGTCAAGAGTCAGGCGATCCGTTCTGCTGCTGAAGCTGCACAGATGATCCTAAGGATTGATGATGTGATAGCTGCCAAGGCAGGTCCACCACCAGGTGCCGAGGGCCCACCACCAGGTATGGGTGGTATGGGTGGAATGGGCGGAATGCCCGGCATGATGTAGAACATCAAAGGAAAAACAGGGAGCCTACGGGCTCCTTCTCTATTCTTTTTCTGGAGCAACACTCCGATGACAACGAGAGTCCTGCTAGTGGGCATGAGTTCTTTCGACTCAGGAAAGACCACATTCGCAGGACTATTGATTGACAGATTATATCAGCATGTCAGTTCGATAGAGTACTTCAAGCCAATCAGTGCGCATAACTATTGGCAGAGATTCGAACATACTCAGCAACTGCTGAATCAAAGGCGAATCTTCTCCGCGGATCTTGCTTCAATCAAGAGCAAGGTGAAATCCCAGAAGGACGAATACACGCTCAATCCGATCCATAGGCTCTATGTTCCGACTTCACCTGAGAAGCCATTGCTGAATGTGCCAACCACGCTTGGTCTAGCTGGACCGGACTCAGTCATAGCTCTGCAGCGTTTCAGTTGGCACGATGATAGAGGCATGCACTCATTGGTCCTTGCGGCAGAGAATCTCGTTAGGCAGGGCGATTTGCTCCTTTCATATGAGGAGTTGCAGAAGCTTACTGACGGCGTTGAAAGACGAGCTGTCAACTCGCTTGAAGAAATCCAGCAATATGAGAATACACATCTGGAGGAAGCCCTGACATCCTCTCTTGCTCATGTTGAGGAGGGATCAGATCTTGTCGTGATTGAGTCATTCAATGATACAGCTTGGATTTGGGAGGGCCTTGATAGAGTAGAACTTGTCCTTGTCGTTGGACCGGGGCAGGCTTTTAGCTATGACCCTGAGCGATTCAGAAAAGCAGCTTTCCTGCAGAAACGTCCAAGCATGCCAATAAGAGAAGTGACTTTTGGCAGAATCAACGATCTGTTGAAACCTATTGGACGTGATAAATGGTCACCAATTGGTCTACAATCCACCAAGATGCTTGATAGCATTCCCACAGGAGGACCATCAAAGAAGTCTTAATTAGAGGAGTAGTGATGATTGAGCTGCGCAAATCTCCATTTCTTGGAGGACCAATATGACCGAAGACCTTACTTGGGAACTAGTTGTGGTAGGTGGCGGGCCCGCTGGCATGACGGCGGCCATCTATGCCTCACGCTATGGACTGAAGACAATTCTGATTGAGTCAAAGGTCCTCGGTGGGGCGCAAGCAACATCTCCAGGTATCGAGAATTATCCAGGATACACCTTCATCTCTGGGATAGAACTTGCTGAGAAGATGAAGGAACAGGTCAGAAAGAGCGGAGCAACAATCAAGGAGATTACCGAGGTCAAAAGCATCGATATCGCTGACGGAGGAACATTTCATCTCGATACTAGACGCGGCGTATACGAAGCTCAGGCTGTTGTTCTAGCGACGGGCGGAGGGCATAAGAAACTGAACATGCCCGGGGAAGAGAAGTATACCGGCCGCGGTGTTTCATATTGTGCCACATGCGATGGACCGCTATTTCGTAACAAAACACTCGCAGTTGTGGGGGGAGGCAATACTGCGGTCACTGAAGCATTGTATCTGTCTGAACTCACAGACACGCTCTATCTCATTCATCGTCGTGATCGCCTAAGAGCTGAACACATAATACAACAGATGTTGTTCGATACTCACGTAGAGATTCTTTGGGACACCGTGGTCAAGGAGTTCCGAGGAGATGATCAATTACTGAGAGAGTTAGAACTGGAGAATGTCAAGAGTGGAGAGAAACGAACACTCGAGGTTGATGGGACTTTTGTGGCATTGGGGTCCGATCCGGAGAGCAAGCTTGCCAAGCCGCTTGGGGTCAAGATGAATAATAGTGGTGAGATATTCACAGATGGCCAGCAGAAAACGAATGTTCCAGGAGTGTTTGCAGCTGGAGATGTTGTGGAATCTCTGAAGCAAATTGTCGTCGCAGCAGGCCAAGGAGCAATAGCTGCCGACTCTGCATACAAGTATATACGTGATGTTCGGAGAGGCCCACTCTAATTCTGCGGTAGAAAAATCCTAGTACAATCTATTACTTGGGGAAACGTTAATAACCGCTCTACAGTCCGTGGCTCCTCACGCAGAGCAGAAACGCTCGGCGATATCCTATCCAGACGGGATGTCCGTATGAGAAGCATCAAAATCGCTGCAATCACAATTGCGATTGCACTGGTTGTTGTAATAATTGCAGCACAACCAGTATCGGCAAATCCTACAACTCGAAGACAGTCCCTTAGGGCTTACATAGACGAGAATTATGATGCGACAGAGGGCGGCTACACATTGCCTGACCAACAAGCGTCCTACGTATACGCAACCTATGGTGCTTTATCGATATTCAACGACTGGGGACTTTTGGGAGTCAGGCCCCCGGTCATGGACTTTCCCAAGGTAAAGAATTTCACGGAGAAACTACACTGGACACTCGTTTCAGAAACATCCGATGGATATGGCGGCTTCGGAGAGTACATCGCAGGACCTGTGAGCCAAAAGAATGCCTTTGATGGATTGAATCTGTTTGACCTCCTGAGTCAGGATGTGCTTGGAGACATTCCTGGTATCGACTCCGTTCATCTAAATGGAACTGCAGCGCTTTACTGGATCAACCAGACACAGACAGAGGAAGGAGGGTTCTCTGACGAGGTTGGCAATTCACCAGACCTTATCTCAACATTTCAAGCTCTCAATTCAATGGAGATTGCATTGCAGACAGATGAGGACGACACGTGGGAAAAGTGGCTTCAGAACTCGACGGCGACAATAGACTGGATTCTCAGTTGCATGGAGGGAGATGCATTCAAGCTAAGTCCCGAATCAGACCTACCTGGTATAACGGCCACAGCTGCTGGAGTCCTAGCATTGACAATATTAGGAGAACCCATCCCGAATCCTCAAGGCATTATTGATTGGATCTTGCAGAGGCAGGTTATTTCCACTGACTCTAATGCCTTTATTGGCGGCTTCGAAGAAGGCCTATTGACGAACGACACGAATTTGGGCAGCACCTATTGGGCGCTTAGAACACTTGACCTATTAGGTGGCATTGCCTCAGTAGATGCGGACGCTGCATCCCGGTTCATAGTTGATTGTCAAGCAGCTGATGGCAGCTTTGCACTCGTTCCTGGAGTGGAGGTAGGTTCAATGTACCTCTCATCCTATGCTGTCAAATCACTGAGTTATTTGGGTGCTCAGTACGAAGACATGTTGCTTGAAGAGGACCCAAACAATCCACCCCCACCACTCATAGATTGGAGATGGGGCGTTATCATTGGAATCATCGTTGTTGCAGCGATTGGTGCGCTCTACGCACTTAGACTGGACTAGTCTGCGTCAATAGGTTTATCTCAGCATACATGAGGTGCTCTGTAGAAACGACACCGTTTACTGCTATAAGGGTGCATTGCATGCCAACTTCAGAAACCGATGATGATAGCATTTCGAGATACAAACGCGGATTTGAGTGGTTCTCACATTTAGTCAAGGAGAACCTGTCCGGAAAGCCATGGCGCAAAATGGGAGTGTTCTCATTCTTCGATGCACCCTATGCGGAGAGTGATCGTCTATACTTGTCTCCAAAGCAGGTGATGCTCGCCCTTGCAGGTGAAGCCAAAAAGAAGGAACAAGGCCTTCTCTTTGTAGTTGATGCAATGGAAAAGGGAGAGATGGGTCTCAGTACTAAAGCGGGTTTTGACCAGTTTATGGAGGAGTTTGATGACGTATTTCCAGAGTCAACCAAATTCTATTTTGGTCTCAAGGACTCAGACAGGACTTGGCTCCATGAATATACATCCCTGAGAATCCCTCTCAAATGGCTCATCAAACGTCCAAACGTTTTCGCCGAAGTCCTCTCCGATGCGTCGCCGGTCGGAGAACGAATTGGACCAGGGGATGCATCTTTTGAGGATGTACAGGGGATGATAGAGGTTCTTGTTGAGAAGCTTGGCCCGCCCTCTCTGACGGAGGAAGTGATGGGCAAGATGCGCGATGCCGAAGCCAGTGAATATGCTGGAGAGGCAGTTGGACTCATGACGGTGTTCATTAGCCCGACTACTGCTGTGTCTCGCGGCGTAAAGTATCTCGGGAAGTTCATGAGTCTAGTGCGTGACAGGAGAAAACAGGAAGTCAAGGATGTCTATGCAGACTGGACCAAGCGGGTTGAAGAGGGGTACTCCAGGGAGAATCTTGAGAAGTTCTTTGTAATTGATGATGATTATCAATCAGGTCTTATTGAATCGGTTTCGAACTATACACCGGTACTCCTCATTCTTGAAACAAGAGGCACGCTTTACGATCTCTTTCTTCCGCTAATTCTTCAGCACCTAGTTGAAGAGGTGGGGTACATTCCACCACACAGACGGCCCAAGAGAGAACCTCAACCCGATGATAAGAGGGGTAGGAAAAAGAAGGAAGAGGAGTTTGAGGACATTCCTATGGAATATGAGGACTTGACGGAGATCAAGGATAGCGACCTCCCGCCAGTAACAGATCAACTCATTCAAGAAGTAATAGAGCAGCAAGACCTTGAACTGAAATCCGATATCGAAATGTCAGAAGAGGAGTTTGAAGGTAAGCCAGAAACCATACTCATTCTTGATGCAGCTACGCATCTTTCCAAATTCAGAAAGTCTTTCAAATTTGCTATGAACCTACCTGAGAAATACCCGAATATGTCGGTCGCGGCATCATTCTTCACGAATAGAGAAAAGATTAGCAAGACTTTGGAGGACGGTGCATTAGAGTATCTCAGTGAGAGAGCACTGGTCTTTGATATCCATCCGCATATATTTGACCTTGCAACTGCCAGAATGCCTGTATCCAGAAAGGCATGGCTTTTGAGTAAACTCCAAGAAATGGAGCATCTACGATCAGAAGGTGGTGTTGCGTTCCTAGAGTTTGATGGATCTGAAGAGGACCTCTGGGAGCTTCATGAAGTTGAGCGTCCAGAACCTGCCGCAATAGCAAAATTGCGCTCTTGGTTCCGGAAGAGATGATGATTTTCGCCTGCCCGTAAGAGATAAATTGAGAGCGCTCACTTCTGCTCGTGTACCCAAGAGGGTGAGAAATTGAAAGAAGCCGACATGACAAGAGCAAGAGTCCTCGAGATTAATACTGGAAATGTTGTTACACTTCCAAAGGAATTTGTTGATGGAATAAAGCAGCCATTTGGTCTTGCTATTCTTGTGATGAAAGACAAGAATGTCAAGCTCTATCCGGTTGACAGTGAGGTTGTGATGTACCTCAAACTGGAGATTGAGAAGCTGAGCAAGAGCTTCCTCGAGGAACTAACTACGATATTCATGAAGGCAGGACTCGATGATATTCTATTTACTAGCGGCATATGTCAAGCGGCTGACCAATGCTACTACGAATGCTATTTCACGCCACAACAGCTTGCCGTGACTGTCGAGGAGCTAGACGGTTTCCTGAACGGAATCACCGGAGTCCAGACAGTTGTGCTTGAGCAGGTGCCTGTTGGCGAGTGAGCGCCCGACAAATCACACAGCAGTGCATTCTGTCTCCTCCAAAGAAGGAGCGTTGTTCGAGTTATGGCAGGCATAGCTGGCGCAATTTCAGATGAAACTGAGGAAGAATCCCTAGATGTTGTAGAGAGAATGTCTAGGAAGCTCTCACATAGGGGAGAGGAGAGAACATTCAGTCTGAGAATGAAGAATGATTGCCTCGTCATCATCAAGACTAGATTCCACGCGCTGGAATCATCTATCGCAAAGGAGGACATAGAGAGAATTCTGATTGTCGAGGGAGGGGAGCAAGTCGATTCACTACTCATTTCGGTGAATCATGAAGGAGTTGAGATGAAAAGAAGGATCTTTTCGATGAAGCCGCTCTATTATTCCAGAAAGGGTAATGCCTTTCTCTTCTCAAGTGAAAGAAAGGCCCTTTGGGAAGTCGGAATTCAGAATGTCACATCGCTCCAGCCAGGACAGAACCTCAAGATAACAGGAGTTGTGGATAGAATTGCTATTAGGGAATCAAAGAAGACTCCTCCATCATATGTCCAGGACCTTCCGTATGATGAGATAATCAGACGTTTGGGGATTGCATTGCGGGCTTCGTTCACTCGAATAAGGGGCCGGCGTGTAGGCGTTCTGTTTTCAGGCGGAGTGGATAGTTCCCTTGTTGCACTGCTAGCAAAAGAAACGTGTAAAGATGTGCAGCTCTATTCCGCTTCATCAGCACCTTTTCACGACCGAGTTGCAGCAGCTAGTGCGGCAGACGCTTTATGTCTGAATCTCAATGGTGTAGAAATCAACTCGGATGATGTCTGGGAAATCTTGCCGCTTCTCATGTACTCCATTGAGAGTGCGAATCTAATGGATGTGGAGATTACTCTACCATTCTATCTTGCGTCCCGTCAGGCTTCGAATGATGGCATCTCACTTATGTTGTCTGGACAAGGGCCTGACGAGTTGTTTGCTGGATATGCTAGACATGTGAGAATCTTAAAGGAGGAGGGTGAAGAAGCCCTTGATGCCAAGTTATGGCAGGAAGTCATGACAACACATGAAAACAACATAGAGAGAGATGATAGAGCCATAGCTGCTCATGGCGTTGAGTCCTTTTTCCCATATCTTTCAACGAGCTTCATTGAGTTGGGACTTGGAATTCCGTCGAGGTGGAAGGTCCGCCCGGGGGAACAGCCTGAGAGAAAGGTCATCTTCAGAGAACTAGCTCAGCAGCTAGGACTCCCAGAGAGCATCTATGCCACACCGAAGAAAGCAACACAGTACAGTTCCGGTTCTAGTCGAGTCTTAATGGAGAGTCTGAGTGAAAATGTGAAGGAGATGGCTGGCATCCCAAAAAAGGAGCAGAGAGCAGAGGCCCAGAAAATCCTCTACAACCTAGCCTCAGAAATAGGAATTCCCAGAGAATCGACAGCAGATGACTGATGCTTGACTGGACGAATTATCCACCTGCAATCAGCGGGAGTACAATGACAAGCGTGTTTTCATCTAATACATCATCAAGCTCCATGCGTTTCCCTTCTACAAGGACAACATGATCAGTAGAAAGGTCCAGTTCTTCAAGGAGTTGCCTTGCTGTCTTGGTCTCTTCCACTGTTACACGTCTGTATTTTGTACTCAAAGTTGACACTGAACTCGCCTGGGATTATTCGGCGCTTTGCGCTTATAGCCTTAATTCGCTCAGCAACTTGCCGTCAATACCATTTTGCTTCTTCGACATGCTCAGATTCATTAACGCTAGTCATAAATAGCAGGGAAAAACACCATTATCGGCATCAACCGAACTGATGAACGACATTCGGTGATAGTCGTTACAGGAATAGGGCCCTTCAATAACGTTCTTAAGAGGCTCGACAACGAGATGGTTAAGTTCCAATTAAATGACGTAATGTAGTTCGACAATTCACGAATCGAATGGAGAGAGTGTAAATGGTAGGCATTGTTGGCTATGGAGTCTACGTACCACGCTATCGTATTAAGACCGAAGATATCGCGGAAGTCTGGGGCGAGGATGGCCCCAAGCTTGCCAAGGGTCTTGGTGTGTTTGAGAAGTCTGTACCAGGACCAGATGAGGATGTGGCTACGATCTCTGTGGAAGCTGCACGAAACGCTGTCAAGTATGGAAACGTTAATCCCGCTGATATCGGAGCTGTCTATGTAGGCTCTGAGTCGCATCCATATGCTGTCAAGCCCACGGGCACGATTGTCGCTGAAGCCATAGGATGTACACATGACATCACATGCGCAGACTTTGAGTTTGCATGTAAGGCAGGGACTGCAGCAGTCCAGACATGCATGGGATTGGTCGACTCAAATATGATCAAGCTTGGATTGGCAATTGGTTCTGATACAGCGCAGGGTCGTCCTGGCGACGCCCTCGAATATTCGGCTGCTGCAGGCGGTGCAGCATTCCTGATCGGCAAAAAGAACCCAGTGGCAACAATTGAGGAAACAGTCTCATTTACAACCGATACTCCAGACTTCTGGCGGAGAGAGGGCGAAGATTTTCCAAGTCACGGTGCAAGATTCACAGGAGAACCAGCATATTTTCGCCATGTCGGTTCCGGAGCAAAATCGCTGCTAAAGAAAACAAAGACAACTGTTGAGGACTACGACTATTTCGTATTTCATATGCCCAATGGGAAATTTCCAGTAGCAATGGGCCAACAACTGGGGGTTCCTCCAGAGAAGCTGGAAGATAGTCTTGTGGTCCGGCAGATTGGCAACACCTATTCCGGTTCAGCAATGATGGGCTTGGCAAGAATACTAGACGTCGCAGATCCCGGCTCAAAGGTATTCATGGTGGCCTATGGTTCAGGAGCTGGAAGTGATGCCTTCTCAATCAAGGTAGAGGAAGAGATTGAGAGTCGAAGGGGCGAGGTCCCAACTGTTGATGATTACATTGCGCGAAAGACATACGTCAGCTATTCCGTCTACGCGAAATATCGAAGGAAGATAGTGGCACTTGGTTGAGGTGGTCATATGGGAAACAGAGTAGCAATTGTTGGTGTAGGACTCAGTCATTTCGGAGAACTATGGGAACAAAGTATCCGCGATATTACTCTCGAAGCGGCTATGGTTGCTATCTTCGACGCGGGTGTTCGCGGAGCTGACATCGGAGCAGTCTGCATAGGAAACATGAGTGCCGGTAGGTTTACTGGGCAAGAGCACCTTGGTGCCCTTGCAGTTGATGCAGGTGGTTTGGGTGGAGTACCCGCCTACAGCGTTGAGGCGGCGTGTGCCAGTGGAGGTGCCGCTGTGAGACAGGCATACATGGCAATCCGTTCTGGCGAACATGATGTCATGATGGTTCTTGGAACAGAGAAGATGAGTGATGTAAACCAGACTGATGCCATGAATACCATAAGTGTTGCTGGCGACTGGGAATGGGAAGGTATGTTTGGAGCGACGTTTCCGGCACTCTATGCGTTTATAGCTAGACGCCATATGGAGGAGTACGGAACTACTGAGGAGCAACTCAGCCTCCCGACTGTCAAGAATCATGCAAATGCGGCTCATAACCCATACGCTCAGTTTCAGCGCCCAGTGCCGCTCAAAGTGGTCATGGGATCAGGCATGCTTGCAGATCCACTGCGAGTGCTACATTCATCTCCGGTGACAGATGGTGCAGCTGGACTCATTATGTGCACAGAGGAGAGAGCAAAAGAATTCACTGACACTCCTGTGTATATCGAGGCTTCCACCCAGTCCAGTGACACTCTGGCACTTCATGATAGAAGAGATATTTGCACTATGGATGCAGTGGTGAGATCATCGAGAGAGGCATTGAAGAAGGCAAAGGTTGAAGTGACTGACATCGATGTCTTTGAGGTTCATGATAGCTTCACGATTGGTGAGATAACGCTCACAGAAGATGTGGGTATTGCAGAGAAGGGCAAGGGCGGCCAAGCGTTGAGTGATGGCCTTACTGAGATTGGAGGGAAGTTCCCAGTAAACACTTCTGGCGGCCTCAAGGCGCGTGGCCATCCGATAGGTGCCACAGGAGTTGCGCAAATTGTGGAACTCACACTCCAACTGCGAGCCCAAGGTGGAGGAAGGCAGGTTGATGGCGCTGAGAAGGGACTCGCTGTCAATATTGGAGGAACCGGGGCAACGTCGATTGTCCACATCCTAGGGAGGTAGAAAGAAGATGGCAACACATGGAGTAGCACAGGTATGGAGAAGAATTCGGTCTATATACAACATTGAAGGCAATCATTGCAAGACTTGTAACACATACTTCTTTCCACCTAGACCAGTCTGTCCAACTTGCAGACGAAAGGGAGTCCTGGAGGCGCATAAGTTCAAAGGACTTGGCAAGATTCACACTTTTTCAGTTGTGCGTCAAGCACCAGAAGACTTCAAGCGACAAGTCCCCTATGTGGTGGCGCAGGTAGAGTTGGATGAAGGAGCGCGAGTCACCGCCCAAATTGTCAATGTCGATTTGGATGAGGTCAAGATCGGAATGAGAGTACGGGCATGCTTCCGGAAAATTACTCAAAATGGCGATGCCGGAGTAATTGTCTACGGGTATAAATTTGAACCTGTTCTCAAAGTAACTGGGCATGCGTATCCGTAGTACTAGCTCCATAGCTCAAGAGTAGTAACGGTCCCCACAGCTGGAAAGGCCACATTTCGAATAAGGGTACGTCCTATGGTGGCCTCATGTTGTGAGGCGTTATGGACATGCCCATGGATGACCAAATCAGGCTGGCGTTTCTCGATAACGGCGTAGAATTTCCTGCTTCCCAGCCAAGCGAAGGCCTTTGACTCTTCGCCCTCACATGTTTCTAGACAGGGACTATAGTGCATGAGGAGAATTGTGTGGTCAACCTTTCTCATAATACCCTTTAGAAGTGATGATGCTCTAGCGGCACGCCTCTCAAAGACCCTCTTTATGGAGGGAATATTGCGCCTCTGCCAAGTAGTCGCCTTATCAAGGGAGCCCTGCGTCCCAACAATACCAATCGTCTTGCCATCCGATTGCACTGAGGAATATTGCTCATCTAGGAATGTCATCCTCCCCGCAACCAGACTCACGAGTTGTTTGCGAATCTCAGCATACTCCTCGTTTCCAAAGCAGCCTATGATAGGAAAGTCAACACCAAGGGTGTCCTCTACTGTATCAAGAACTCGAACAATTTCCTCAGCATTTCCTCGGTTTATCATGTCACCGGCCATGAGGAAAATATCAGGCTTAGAATGTATGGAGAGCTCTGCCTTGAACTCTTCATGAAACCGAGGACTATGTATGTCTGCTACCGCTAGTATTTTCATATTGATGGCTCTGCATTACGAATGAAATCAGACATGTTAAACAAGGATATTAAAGTTTCAACATAGACACAATGGATGTGTGATTTATGGCTGGCACGTATGCGCTGAATCTATTTGATAGATTCCATCTGGGACATCAAGCATTGATAGATAGACTATCAGATATGCCTAGTCCCGTTGCAGTTGTCACCGGAGGCGAGATCGTTGGACGGAATCTTGACCTTCAATGCATAATCCAGCCAATTGAGGTACGGCTAGCCAAACTGAAGGAATACCTAGAGGAAGAAGAGCTCGACAAGACAATTGATGCCATCACAATGACGCAGTTTAGTGAGTTGCTTTCTATTAAAGGAGCAACTAAATTCTTGATGTATCAGGGACCGTGCTGTGATGAAGTGAGGTCTGGCGCGTTAGATAAGAGAACCCGATACGAGGATGTTCTTGATTACCTAAAGCCTGTCCGAGCATTTGACGGAGACAAGCTAACATCTGCCAGGGTTCGGAAGGGGGAAATAGATAGGGAGGGAAAACGGCTCAGAGGAACCAGGGAGCCACCACGAAAACTTGATCTCACACATAGAGGCGAGCTAAAGGCGCCAAAAGGAGACCTATATCACAAGAATGATGGCCCACCTCAGAAGAGAGTAGTTGAAAGGATCATTGAGGAGAGTCCTAAGTGTGTCATAGCAGTGGGAGATGTAACTGTAGCCACGCTCATTGAAGAAGAATACATACCTGATGTTTCGATTGTGGATGGAATAACGAAGCGAGGAAAATTCGAGGGCACCTTCTCTGGCGAACGAGAATACATGTTCTATAATCCGGCAGCGGTACTATATCCTGAAGCATGGTCCACTATCGATACAGCGATACGTGACAAGAAGCGGTCTCTTATCGTTGTTGATGGAGAAGAGGACCTGATGGGATTTCCTGGAGTCCTCCTAGCACCTAGTGGTTCCATCATGCTCTATGGTCAACCTGACGCAGGCATTGTATGGGTGCCTGTCCATAAGGAGAATAAGATGCTAGCTAGATCACTCCTGAACAAAATGCCAATCATAGATTAGTGTCTAGAGTCCATCGCTGCTGGAATCCTTTCGATGCAGTCAGTAGCCATGATATGGTCGCCAAGCTCGTTGAATGCCAATTCACCGGCTGTACCTGATACAAAAGCTGCAGCTGAAGCCGCTTTAAATGCACCATGTCCTCTTGCCAACAGTGCAGCAACAATCCCTGACAGAACATCACCAGTGCCGCCCACGCTCATCGCAGGAACTCCTGTGCGATTCAGTTTATGTCGACCATCAGGATGAGCTACAATGTCAATAGGTCCCTTTAGCAAGATTACAGAATTGTACTTCTTTGCTGTTTCTAGAGCTGCATCTATTCGATTCGCCATGTCACTTGCCATTCCAAGACTCTTCTCCATTAGAATGGACAGCTCTCCCCAATGCGGGGTTAGAATGGAAAAGTCAGGGTTCAAACGTTGCTCCGAACCAGCCAGAGCCTTTAGCCCATCTGCATCCAAAATGATTGGCTTTGCGACGCTTACCAACTTGTCAACAATGGCTCTTACTGCTAACACGGTACCACGATCAAGACCCAAGCCCGGTCCAAGTGCAACAACATCTTGATTGGCAGCTGCTTCAATGATGGATTCCACTGATTCACGCATCAGCACTCGAGTTCCTAGACTGCTGACCATTAGATTGGGGCTATATGAACGAACAGCATCAACGACAGGTTCAGGCGTCATTATGCTCACAAGATCAGCCCCAGTCCTAAGGGCCGCAAGTCCAGCTAGAGCTGGTGCTCCGGAATAGACATCACTACCTCCGATGACGAGAATTCGTCCAAAGTCACCCTTTCGAGCGGTTGGTTTTCTTGGCTGCACGAAATGGGAAACATCACCTGGACCGCAAGTGGTATTCGCCTCAGAAGGAATCCCGATTGATACAATCTTCGTTTTTCCAACGAGCTCCTTCACAGCTAGAGTTCCCTTCTTTGGTCCGTGAAGCGCAATTGTGACGTCTGCTTTTACTGCCTTACCGTATATCTCGCCTGTATCTGAGTCAATCCCTGTAGGGACATCGATTGCATACTTCCTCGCTGCAGACTTGTTGAACATCACAACACCAGACAGAATAGGTTCACGTAGACGGCTTTTCAGCCCAAATCCCATCATTCCATCGATTATGATATCAGCATCAAGAATGGATTTGGCTCTCTTTACAGAGGACTCCGTCTTAAGAACATCTCTTGTGATCTCGCGCAGATTCTTCAAAATGCTCCAATTTACAGCTGTTTCGGGATTGGTTATATCATTCTCAGAGCCCAATAGATAGACCTCGACAGCTGCGCCCTCTTCCTGCAAATACCGAGCAGCCACCATTCCATCTCCACCGTTTCCTCCCAGACCGCATAGAATCACAATACGCTTTCCCTGCACAATTTCGTTTTCTGTGACCACACGTGCGGCTTCACGTCCTGCATTCTGCATGAGCATGCTGTGTGTAACACCCAGATACTGTGCGTTGAGCTCAAGGATTCGCATCTCTTGAGTGGTCAGAGGCGACTCTTGCATTTTTAGCACCAAGACTAGTGATGCCTGTCGCTGTCTAATGAACCCTTACAATACATGAGAGTAGTCAGAAATGCATTCGTTTGCAAATCCTTTTATGACCGATGAAGGCCGAGCCTAAGTCATGTCCGAGCAGTCCGCCTCTGATCTTCAACATCAAGTGATTCCTAGGTTGCAGGAGATTCAAGAGAGGTTTGGGTATATACCCCAACAAGCCGTTGAGTGGCTTTCAAGCAAATTGAGATTGAGCCCTCAGGAGATTTACGGAGTAGCCACGTTTTACAATTACTTCAGATTTAATCCTCCCGGAAAGCATGAGATTAGAGTCTGCCTTGGTACAGCATGCCATGTTGGTGGAGGAGAGAAGCTCCTGGACGCACTCAGTGAGAAGCTAAGCATCCAGCCCGGTGAAACCACCACTGATGAGAGATACAATCTGGAACGGGTAGCCTGTGTTGGAGCTTGTGCTCTGGCGCCAAACATAGTGATGGACGATGAGGTTCATGGTAGAATGACACAAAGGTCTCTCAAACGCCTGTTAGACAAAACTGATAGAGAAGACAAGAAAGCCACCACCGATAGCGACGAATAATGGAGGGGGAGCTATGGTCGAATCTGATGAGATTGAGGCCTTGATCTGTTTGGGTACGGGCTGCGAGTCAGCCAAGTCTGAGACACTCTACATCAGGATGACTGAACAGGTCAAGAACAAGAAGCTCGAGAATAAGGTCAAGATCACGAGAATTGGATGCCATGGACTCTGCCAACAGGGTCCTGTAGTTGCCATTGAGCCAGAAGGCTTATTCTATTGTCAAGTGAGAGAGGAGGATATTCCAGAAATCGTGGATTCGCACTTCTCCAGAGGAAAGCCAGTTGAGAGGCTATTCTATCAATCGCCTGAAGGAGAGAGAATTCCTCACTATAGGGACATCCCATTCTACTCCAAGCAACATCGAGTGGTGTTGAAGAACTCTGGTCATATCGATCCAGGCAGAATAGATGATTATCTTTCAGTCGGCGGCTACAAGGGATTTGAACGTGCTCTGAAAGAAATGACTCCAGAAGAGGTCATAGAAGAGATTTCAAATTCCGGCCTTAGAGGCAGAGGGGGAGCAGGATTTCCAGCAGGATTGAAGTGGAAACTCACAAGGAATTCCCCAGGAGATAAGAAATACGCGATCTGTAATGCAGATGAGGGAGACCCTGGTGCGTTCATGGATGGGTCCATTCTTGGTGCAGATCCCCATTCCGTCCTTGAGGGTCTCTCAATATGCGCCTATGCTATTGGAGCCGATGAGGCCTACGTATATGTTCGTCATGAATATCCTGCCGCCGTAGCCTCATTGAAGAAAGCTCTGAAGGCATCCTATGAGAGAGGATTCTGGGGGGACTCCATTCTGGGCTCAAACTTCAGCCTCCGAATTCATCTGATGGAAGGTGCGGGAGCATTTGTTTGTGGTGAAGAAACTGCCCTCATGGCATCTATTGAAGGACGAAGAGGAATGCCTAGGCCTAGACCACCATTCCCTTCAGAGTCTGGCCTTTGGGGCAAACCTACAGTGATCAATAATGTAAAGAGCCTAGCGAATGCATCCATCATTCTCAGAGAAGGGTGGGAATGGTTCAAATCAATTGGGACAGACGGCAGCCCTGGGACTGCAATATTCTCACTTACTGGAAAAGTCAAGAACACAGGCTTGGTCGAAGTGCCTATGGGGGCAACACTTCGGCACATCATATTCGATGTGGGTGGTGGCATCAAGGATGACCGCACCTTCAAGGCAGTTCAGACCGGTGGTCCGGCCGGGGGATGTCTTCCAGCAGAGAAGCTTGACCTCCCTGTGGATTTCGATTCACTTAGAGAGGCTGGAGCTATCATGGGCTCTGGCGGGATGATAGTAATGGATGAAACGACCTGCATGGTGGATGTTGCAAGATACTTCCTATCATTCACGCAGCAAGAATCATGTGGCAAATGCACACCCTGCAGGATGGGCACCCTTCAGATGCTTCGCATTCTTGACAAGATTCGAGAAGGGCGTGGTGAGGATGGAGATATTGAGAAACTTCTCGAACTGTGCGAAACCGTTGTAGATGGATCTCTTTGTGGGCTTGGACAAAACGCACCCAATCCAGTCCTTACAACTATCGAGTATTTTAGGAGTGAATATGAAACCCACATCAAGGACAGGACCTGTCCAGCAATGGTCTGCAGAGACCTTGTTAAATTCGTCATAGACCCGGATAAATGCATTGCATGCGGGGCTTGCAAAAGGATTTGTCCAACAGGGGCTGCACAGGGTAGAAAAGATGAGATTCACCATATCCAGCAGGATCTTTGCATCAAGTGTGGCGCTTGTTATGAGGTCTGCCCTCCTAAGGCAGATGCAGTATTGAAGATATCCGCTCATAGCGAGCTGAGGCATGCAAAGGGAGGGGCAGAGTGATGGCGATTATGCATATTGATGGCCGTAAGCTCGAGTTTGAGGAGAAGGGGGACACCATCCTTGATGTTGCCAGGCAATTTGGCATTTACATCCCAACTCTATGTGACCACGATGAATTGGAATCACATGGTGGCTGCAGGATGTGCATTGTTCAAGTTGAAGGAATGAGAGGATTTCCGCCTGCATGCAGCACTGCTGCAAAAGATGGAATGCAAGTCAAGACATCCACAGAGAAGCTTTTGACCCTTAAGCGCAGAATCATGCAGCTCCTTCTTATGGAACACCCGAGTGCGTGTATGGTTTGCGCAGAGCAGGAAGGCTGCAACGAGTATAGACCAGAGCCCTACAAGGCAGGAAGAGTTACGGGATGCACAACGTGCCCAAATCGATACACATGCCAGCTGAGAGAGGTTGTGGAATTCCTGGGAATCAAGAATCTTGATTATCTCCCGCATTACAAGGAAATTGAAGTCGAGCGGCATGATCCATTCTTCGATAGGGACTACAATCTATGCATCCTCTGCGCAAGATGTATTCGCGTCTGTGATGACATTCGAGGAACCTCCGCGATAACCTTTGCAAAGCGCGGACATAAGACCAGAGTTGATACGTCATTTGGTATTTCTCACATTGAGAGTGGATGCTGGTTCTGTGGAGCGTGCATCGATGTCTGTCCTACTGGCTCGCTGAAGCCACGAATGACAAAATGGACTGGTGCACCAGATTCAATTGAGGAAACCACATGCGTCCTCTGCGGACTTGGCTGTCAAACCCAATTCAATATCAAATGGAACAGGGTGATGGGATCTGAGGCTGGAAGCCGCGAGAGTTCACCCAATCACGGACATATGTGTGTAATAGGTAGATTCTGCATACCCTCTCTGGTCAATGCACCAGACCGAATTAGAACACCGCGTCTGATGAAGGAAGGAAGCCTAGTTCCAGTATCTTGGGAAGAGGCGTTGGACGAAACAGCCCGGATTCTGAAGGAAGCCAATCCAGAAAGAGTTGGATTCATTGGAAGCCCTCAGATGAGTACCGAGTCGGCATATTTGTTCCATAAATTGGCCAGGGTGGGTGTAAGGAGTCCGAATGTGGACTTTCAAGGATCAGACTTCCCAGCACTGATTCACAAGGAGCTTGCAGCTCCTCAAGACTTTGCTATAATACGCGGACTCGACCACCTAGACGATGTAGACTGGATAATGTCAGTTGGCGGCGATTTTGTCAAGACACATCAGGTAGTCGCAAAGGTCGTGTACAAACAGGTAAGACAAGGCAAGCCACTCATTGCAGTTGGAAGTGTAGGTGATAACCTACAGAGATGGGCGGCCTTCCATTTCCCGATGCGGCCAAAGGATGTGCCTAGATTTCTGAAGAATCTTGCTGAACGCAATGTGAGTATACATGGGACGACAAAGGCTCAGGCTCAACGGCTTATTGAAATTACGGGAGATGGAAAAGGAGCCATCCTACTTGGACCCAGAATTCTGGAAATCAAACAGCCAAATCTAGCACTTCGTACCCTTGTGCGACTTGCTGGAGAAGATGGTGCAATATACCCATTGTTCCCATTAGGAAATGAAGCTGGAGCTTTGAGAGCGGGATTGCGTCCTGAGATGCTGCCAGGTCCTACTTCTGTGACTATCAAGGATATCAAGCGACTCATGGAAAAAACTTGGGAGGAAGCTAACTTCACGGACGGCCTCCATTTAGTTGAGATGCGTCAGAAGGCGAAGAAGGGCGAATTGGATGTGCTGTATATTGCGGAGGGGTCTTTATCCTCTGCAGGATTTGAGAAGGTGCCAACTGTAATCTATCAATCACCCTATCCATCAGAGTGGTCGAATTTTGCATCAGTGATCCTTCCTGCCGCGGCCTTTCTAGAGGAGAGTGGGACATTCATCAATCTTGAGATGAAACCGCTTAAAATCAAACCCATTGCAAAAGGCCCAGGAACACCTCGACAGGACTGGCAGATCTTTGCCGAACTAGGTCAGAAGATTGGTGCAAAGGGATTTGCCTTTGAAACAGCTGAGGAAGTCTGGAAGGAACTGTCACGCTTCACTCGCAGCATAGAAACCGGTGGACAAACAATAAGGGCATCATGGAAACCTGCATCTAGAGAGAAGAACGATTGGTATCCCAGATATAGAGGCGCGGTAATCCCTGAGAGGATTGAGGATCTGGCTATCTTCATAGACGCACTTCCAGACAGAGACAGGCCACCTACGGAAGAGAATCTGGATGAACTAGTGAAACGCGTTCAGAAAGAAAGGGCCGCGAAGGCGAGGGAGGTGGTTTCATGAAAGGAGAGATTATTATCAATGAAGAAGTGGTTCCTAACGTGCACCGCCTTGTTCTATCTGCACCATTAATCGCTAAGCGGGCTAAACCAGGGCAATTCATCATAATAATACCTGACGAGGAGGGAGAAAGGACACCCTTCACACTTTCCGATTGGTCCCCTGAAGATGGCACTATTACCATCTTCTATCAGGAGGCCGGAGTTTCAACAATGAAACTTGGTCGTATGAAACCAGGCGAGATGGTATATACACTCGTAGGGCCCCTTGGAAGACCTTCGAAGATTGAGAAATTTGGAACTGTTCTTCTAGGCGGCGGTTGCTATGGACTGGGCGCGATTTACCCTCTGGCAAAAGCGTACAAGGAAGCGGGCAACAGAGTGATTGGTCTCTTTGAGGCTCGAACAACATATATCATATACAATGAAGAGAAGATTCGAGAGGTAGTCGATGAGCTATATATTGTGACCGCTGATGGCTCCAGGGGGCTCATGGGACATGTTCCCGAAGCCTTGCCGCATATTCTGGAAAAGGAGGGAAAAATCGACTACGCCCACTTCATTGGCTGCACCTACATGATGATGGTTTCCTCAAGGGGCACAAAAGAGCACAATATTCCCACAATCGTAGCTATGAACTCATTGATGCTAGATGGCACAGGGATGTGCGGAATCTGTCGCGTTGAAGTGGATGGGAATACGAAGTTTACGTGCGTTGATGGTCCTGACTTTGATGGGCATCTGGTGAACTGGGACATGGTCTTCGCAAGAAAACATGCATACGCTGCAGAAGAGAATATGGCATATCAATTCCATAAAAGTCGAATAGATGGCGCTTTGAAGGATTGTGCAAAGGACCGCAGGGAGGTGGCCTAAGTGAGCGAACGAAGAGATGGACTCACCCCCAAAGAACGGATGGCCATTCCCAGAGCCAAGATGCCAGCGCAAAATCCGTCATTGAGAGCAACGAATTTCCAGGAGGTCCCATTGGGGCTCACACCTGAACAAGCTATGCAAGAAGCAAAAAGATGCCTTGATTGCAGAAAGCAACCTTGTGTTTCTGGCTGTCCTGTCGGTGTTCAAATTCCTGAATTCATCAAGCTAGTAGGAGAAGGGAAGTTTGGAGAGGCTGCGAAACTAATCAAGGAAACTAATGTGCTTCCTGCTGTCACTGGAAGAGTATGCCCCCAAGAGAATCAATGCGAAGGAGATTGCACGCTTTTCAAGAGATATGGTGGAGTTTCTATTGGTGCTCTGGAACGCTTTGTAGCCGATTATGAGAGGAACAATAATCTGGTCGAGATCCCACCAAGTCCAAAACCAACAGGAAAGAAAGTTGCTATAATTGGCTCCGGGCCATCTGGTCTGACGGTTGCAGGCGACCTAATTCTCTTGGGTCATGAGGTTGCTGTCTTTGAAGCACTCCATAAGGCCGGCGGCGTTCTAGTCTACGGTATCCCCGAATTCAGACTCCCAAAAGAAATAGTCGCAGCCGAAGTGGACTATCTAGCAAAGCAAGGAGTGCGCTTTGAGCTGAATGTTGTTGCTGGAATGACAGTAACAATGGATGAGCTCATGGATGAATATGATGCAATCTACATCGGTGTAGGAGCAGGCCTTCCGTGGTTCATGAGAATCGAGGGAGAAGAATTGAACGGAGTATTCTCTGCTAATGAGTACTTGACCAGATCCAATCTCATGAAGGGCTATTTGTTTCCTGATTATGACTCTCCATTGCCCCCGGGAAAGCATGTTTGTGTTGTTGGTGGAGGAAATGTAGCTATGGACTCTGCTCGGACCGCCAAAAGATTGGGTGCGAAGGTGACCATCGTATACAGGCGAGCACGAGAACAGCTCCCGGCAAGAGCAGAAGAAGTCCATCATGCCGAGGAGGAGGACATCATATTCCAGTTGCTTACGAATCCTGTCAGGATTCTTGGTAAAGATGGCAACGTTGTAGGCATGGAATGCATTAGGATGGAGCTCGGGGAACCTGATGCCAGCGGAAGAAAACGACCAATTCCTATCGCGGGCTCAAACTTTGAGATGGAATGCGATCAAGTCATCATCTCAATCGGAGCAGGTGCAAACCCACTATTGACAAAGACAATGCCTGACTTAGAACTCAACAAGTGGGGCTACATTGTTGTAAATGAGAACAATCGGACGAACATCCCTCAAATATGGGCTGGTGGTGATATTGTTACAGGTTCAGCCACAGTGATTGAAGCGATGGGTGCTGGGAGAATCGCGGCGAAATCAATGCATGCATATCTAATGGGGCTCCCACAACCTACAACAGATGACAAGGCAGCAGAGTAAGAAACATCATGCCCTATAGACGCCTCTTACCTCTCTCACAACTAACCCAGGAAGGTCCTTGACCGACTCAATGGGTATGACTGTGGCGCCAGCTTTGGCCATAGCGATTAGAGCTTGGTCCTCAATCTCGTATCCAAGTGACTCGATGTGGAACATGAAATACTTGTGACCGCGACGAGTCAGCTTTGCCATCGACTTGATGAGTCGATTCCAGTTTGCAATCTCAGCATCTGTAATCAGGAGGACCATGACCGCAGAGCCTGCAGAATCGCAAGCATCAGAAACCTTCTTTATTGGAGCAACTGTGCCCCCACCTTGATATGCCAGTAGCACTTTCTCAACTGTCGAACGTTCTCTAGTCCAGTCACAGATGCGAGTTCCATCAGAGAAGTTGATGGCAGCAACTCGGCTCCCTTTCCGCAGAGCAATATCCACGGCTGCAAATGCAGAAACCAATGCAGTATGGTATGGCCCAGACACATTCGGACCACGCATTGACCAAGTCATTGAACCACTTGAGTCAATCACAAGCAATAGATCTGGAAGTGTGTGGGATTCAAACTCTCCGTACATCTCTGTCCTGAGCCATCGTCTAGTAGAGAGATTAGGCACCAAGACAGGGAACGACTGCAGGCTCTGTACGACGTCAAGCTCCTCAATGGGATCCCCCAGCCGCCAGACCTGAGTGGACAGCGGCGTAGAACCTGCTACTTTTTGCTCTCTTACATCAAATCTCAAGAGACCGCGGACCTTTGCCCTATACCAGAAGCGAATCCACTCTTTCCTCTTCGAGCCTATTCCAGCAACCAGATAGACAGCTTCCAGGTCTCTAAGGTCTCCACCTCTCTGTTCAACCTCAACCGCTAGCCGCTCCATTTCCTTCTCAAGATCCTCGTCTTCAGCATCTCTCATACATCGCTTTGCACGGTCACCATTCCGAATCTCGATAGGGTTGCCCATCACCGCATCTACATCAAGCGGGACGAAGACAGATCCTGTGACCTGGCCTTCACCAGGCTCAGCAGCTCCATCGCAACCTGCAAGAGTTTCATCAATATCGGGCTGCCATTGAGCCACAATCTTCGCAATCTCCTCTACCGCCTTGGGCCACCTTTTTTCATTATCGATGTTCTTTCGGCCAATCCATGCTATCGACTCAGCAGCCTCGTAGGTTTCCTTGTCTACAGCGACTGTTGACGGAAGCGGAAACCCCCACATCGCCCTATAGCAGGACACTATCAAGAGCCACAGCGGGCTATGAGCTTGACCCATCATGGAAGAACCAAAGATGTTGGATGTGATACGCGAGTGAGTGAGACGTGTGTACCTCTTAAGCAAGGCAGAATCGACAACCAGATCTGCGAACAGGTTACATACAAACAATGCCGTTGCATCGGTGACATGGCGTCTAGCTGCTGCAAACATCATTCCATTCATCACGGTATCGTAAGGACAAACCAAGTAATGCTGAATCTCGTGATGGCATATGGATCTGAGATATGGCTCAGCCTCATTCATGTCAAGATGGGGAGGCACCCCGGCTGTGTTCAGATGGACTGTCCAGTCATCTGTTTCGATGTAGAAGTAGCTGCTAGCATCTGCAACATGCTCCACGTGGACATCAGGCAAAGGCGGATGGTAGAAGTCAGCGAGCGCACTCTCCCATGCGCGACGTGCGACCTCACTCAATAAATCGCTTCTGCCCAATTCCCGAGCCTCTGTCAACTACCAGCAGTCTCCTATTCATTAAGGCTTGTTTCAATCTCTTTTTTCAATTCTAACGCATCAGTTCCTCCAGATATCTCAAGAAAGACTGAAGATTCAGGCTTATCGCCAGTGACGTAGATGACCAAGGTCAACCCATCTGTTCGAACTACTTTTCGTTTGGGAGGAGTGAGAGTTTCCTTCAAGATACTAGTCATGGAAGGATACCGTAGACTAATGACAGTCCAAAGCTCTTGCCATTGCTCGAAGGTGATGTTAAATTGAGAGAGTGTTAGTCTGTGTAGAGATTCTGACACTCTATTCAGTAGGACACTTCTGTTTGGGAAGTCGGTGTCCTTCATAAGCTCGGAGTGAACTTCAGTGAGCTTGGTCACATCCTTGTCTCTGACTCCCTTCTCTATACTCTGAACCATTTTCACATAGCGTTTCTTTTTGAGCTCCTTTGCGAAGTCGATATAGTCAATCTTGACGAGGAGATCACTCTTCCCCATTTCCTTTAGCTCATCAAGAGCGTCTTTGTGAGCGGTCCCAGTACGCAATTTCTCCATGAGCTCGATTGCAGCCTCTCTTTGTGCAAACCTAGTTGATGCCAGCTCTACGAGATGCTCCGCGAAAGCAAACCTATCACCATAGAACGGAGCTCGCTCCATTTCATCGCCAGTGAAACGCGTTCTATGCCAGAAGACAAGTGGAGCAAGCGACTTCACTATCTCAACGCCAACCTCCCCAGCTCCAACCAACCACGCAGCAGCTTTTGCATACCGATTCAGGTCCTTGGCGGCTCTCACGCTAAGAGGAATCACAACTTTGTTGCAGACACTCTTTGCCGTATTGAAGTGACAGCCATCGCAGAGCCCAGTTTCAACAGTCAACTCGTGTGTCTGACTCTTGTCTGTTCGAATGCAGGCGCCAAACTCCCTGATCAATGACCGCATATATTCCGACGCCCTAGCGGAAACTGGTACTTTGTCAGCCAGATTCCATATAGTGAGAAGATCCTCTTCACTGAGGATTGCAGGAACTTGCCAGAGCTCATCATAGCCGAATAGCCGTTCATCTCGGGTTGTGAGAATGAGCTCAAGGTCATTGATGGATGGCATCGTAATCGGAACAGCTACACCAAACCTATCCAAGAAGGGAGGAGCCAGTTCGAATGTTCCAGCATCTGAGGGATTAAGAGTGGCAAACAGACAGTATTCCTCGCATTTCTTGACCTCATCGTAGTATTTCAGCTCACCCTCAGCGAGCATTGAGAGGAGAATGTTCTGAGCGTGAGGAGTCAGTCGATTGACCTCATCAATCATTTTCCAAAAGCCGGTGACGAAGTTTCTCCATACCACTACCTCCACACCATCCTTCATCAGTGGGCCAGGACGAAGAGTGGCCACCATCTTCTCTTCTGTTAGTTGTGGATGCCCTCTAAGCATTCCATCATCAATCTCATCTAGACTTTTCCCAGTCATCATCCTTCCGAGGAGCTTCACCAGTGTCGTTTTACCTCCACCATGTCCTCCCACGAGGAGCATTGCAGAACGGGGCACCAGTGTGTTAAGAACACACGCACCTACAATCTGAGGCAACCGTCGAGTGGATACCTTGTCGCTCGTTCTTGCTCTTTCCTTGAAACGAATAGCCAAATCAGTTGAATGAACGAAAAGACCTCTACTCTCTACGGTTGTGATTGCGTTCCAGACCTTGTCACGGAGAATGTCTGACGGACTGCTCATTATGAATCATGATGGATGACGCAAGAGGTGCCTTAATCCTTGTGTATAGGCACGATAGGACGGCGCGGATTCTTGTCGACTGCGAAGACATTATTTGCAGAAGTTGTCAGGGTTCGCAAGCATGCCGGAGAGATAATACTGTGGGAGAAGACAATATCTACGCAGACACGGTCATTCTGACTAGACCTGAGGACCTAGACAATAACCGCCTGAGCCAGTATTCCATTTTGGAAATGGCAAAGATGTTTCACGAATCAATATCACGTTTCGACAACCTGAGCGATGACCTGAGAAAGAAAGGATTTGCATTTGGCGGGAAGGTATTATTGATTGGAAGCGTAGGCACAGATTTCGAGGCATTTGTGCAGTACTTATCACGTGAGATTCCAATCAACATCGTGCGTCCTAGGTTGGAAAGAGTCCTTGGACGGTCTGACAGTGTGCGAGAATCGATTAGTTTCTGGTTCGAGTTTGCGAAAAGGAACGCGCCCTCAATACTTTACATTGACCGAGCTGAATACATCGCTCCAGCTCATTCGCGGGAATCAGCTCTACTCGGACTCGAGTCCGAAAGAGTCAGTTGGGACGCAGATGAAGTGCTTCTGATAGCTTCAACTTCGTCCCCGCAAGCGATGGATGCCGAGCTTTTGTCTAGCTTTGACCATACATTCGTTTCGGAAAAGGCCACACTTGATGACCGAGTGCGTTTGTTTGAAAAGGCGTTCAAGGGCAGAGATAACCTCAGTCCAACAGATGCTGCAGAACTCAGTGAAGGGTGGAGCTTCATTGAAACTAGGCATCTCGCGGTGAAACTGGCCCTGGAAGAGGTTGGAGAGGAAGTTACCAGAGAGAAGCTAGAACAGATGATTGCAGAAAGCGGGGTTCTTCCAGTGGGGAGAAAAAGGGCGTTTGACCACCTAGTGACCCGAATTCAAGGTGGGCATGTGCCAAGCATAGATGCCGTCGAACCCGAGTATCCTGATGATTTCTTAGACCAACTCTACCTATTAGCCGTCGGCGACAACTACGCAGAAACTCAGAGAGTCATAGAGGCTCTGAACTCGAGTCTTCCTTTGTCTTCAAAGGACTTTGAATACCTTAGCGAGTATCCATTCTTGATGAAGGGAACTCCAGAGGATCGATTGACTCGACTACTGAGGGCAAAAAAGAACAATGACAGATTGCGGAGAATAATGGGAAGGTAGGAGGAACCAACGCGTGAGCAAGGCCAAGGTCCACATTGGTTCAGTCAGGCTCAAGAACTTCCTCTCGTTTTACAAGGGAGTTGTTAGCTTTGATCCTGGGCTTACAGTCATCATTGGACCAAACGGCTCTGGCAAGACATCAGTGTTTCACGCAATCAAGTTTGCTCTTGGTTCAAACCAGCGAGAGGAACGCTACTCGAAATGGAGCGACTTCGTGAGGCATGGAGCCACTTCGGCTGAAGTTGAGGTGAATGTGAACAACGGAGGAATCAGTCACTCGTTTCTCCGGCGCATTGACCGCGATGGAATACCGAAAGCCTACGTAGATGGAAAACGGGTAAAAGCTGCGGAATTAAGGAATCTTGTCAGCTCGCTGGGCCTTGATATCGACAACACACTCGTATTCATGCCTCAGGAACGGATCAATGCACTACGTGAGATGAATCCCATCGAGGTCCGTCGTCTGGTTGAGGAAGGCACAGGTCTCGACGAAGTACGAGATCGAATCGCAGTCCAAGAAACAGAGGTAGCACATAGCCAGCATAAGCTGCAAGCGGCGCTTGATGAATCAAGGGTAGTGGAGAGAGAGCTCGCTCTTCTCAAACATGACCTTGCGAGATTAGAGAAAAAGCGGGCCCTCAAAAAAGAGGAGAAGGATCTTGAGACTGAGGTGAAATGGGCAACTCTTGATGACATCCTTGCTAAACTGGTAGAGCTAAGAGATGAGATCGAAAATAGAGAATCAGGGCTGGTAGCCGTCCTTGATGAGCAGAAATCACTAGAAACCCAAATAGAAGAGAACCAAGAGGCTGCCTCTGGAGTAGAATCGCGCCTCGAATCACTTCAACGAGAAATTGGAGGGATTGAGGCACGTATTGATGAAGAAAGAAGACGGATGCAGAAGATAGAGGATGAATCCAAAGGTGTAGTTGATGAAATTAGTCAGCTTGGAAGGGAGTTGAAGAAGACAGAACGGGAGAAGGAAGCGGCGAAGGATGAACTCGAGAGGACAATGGCAAATAAGGAGCAATATCTTCAGGATCGGAAAGAGATTAGCACAGAGATTGAATCCATCGAGATAGATCTGGACAGAACCGAACAGGAACTCTCTGCATTTGAAGAATGGAATACGATTCGCACTGAGGCGTATATTGACTATAAAGCACTTCAGAGTGATATCGAGAAGAAGGACCTGCTACTGAGGAGCCATCAAGAACGGCTTCAAAACGAAGAGGCGGAGTTACAGAGCATCGATAGCAAATGGGCTCACATATGGAAGGCTTTAGAGGAAACCGATGAGAAGGAGCTTGCTCGACGAAAGGGCCAGCTGGAAAGAGAGATAGCCACACTGAATGAACAGAGATTTCAGAATTCAAGTCTGGTTTCTCAGTTACAGAAGGAGATTGATGAGATCAGGGTTAAGTTATCCGAATCATCAGAACGTATTCCCAGCGCCGTAAGGGACCTAAAGGACGCTATTGCCGAACACAAGCTGACTTCGGTAAATGGACCGCTTGTGGAACTTCTTATGAAGAGTGATGAATACTCAAATGCAGTAGAGGCTGTATTCACCGGTACTCTACCCTTTGCCTTCATTGTGAGTGACCCAACCGATTATGCATTGGTTCTGAAGCTGAGAGACAAGTCGGAAGCACCATCACCAATTATCCTGCTTAACGACGAGCTGGAGGCATCGACCCCAAGTCTTCCATCTGGAAATGGTATTGATGGATGGCTATGGGAGATTCTCTCACTTGACGAGGATGAGAAACTGCTTCTGAAAAAGGCATTTGGAGACATCGTCCTAACCAGCACTGGCAGAGTTGCATCACGAGTTGCTAGGAAAGATAGGCTCATGGCGGTATCGCGTGATGGGTCAGTCGTTGAGGTAACTCCTAGGAGCATAATCAGTCATCCAAAGAAGGCACCATCAGGATTGGTGTCTACAGCCCCTCTTCAGACGCGTCTTCTAAAGATCGAGAGAGAGCTCGTTGTTACGAGAAAGAACGTCACGCAAGTGATGGAGAAACTCGAGAGAGCAACGAATGAGAGAGAGAAGGTCCTCGAACTGCAGGGGCATATGACACGCTGGAGTAGCATATGGGAGCGTAGGAAGAAGCTATCGGATAGCATCCCAGTTGTTCAGGAGAAAATCGCAGGCTTCGACGACGAGTTGAAAGATCTGCAGGTAGAGATTGGAAAGGCACAGAGAGAACTGAGAAAGCTAGACACCTCACAACCACCCGAGAGGAGCAGGCTTGCAGGGCAGAGGTCAGCAATTCGACTCAGGTTGAGGAAACTCCAGGGAGATCTCTCAAAGGTTGAGCGAGGGCTTCACGCCACAGAGCGAGATGAAGATCGCCGACGTGCAGACTTGAAAGCACATAATGAAACCATTGCAATGCTTTCAGGCCGAATTATGGAACTGAGAGAAGAGATAAAGAATTCAAAGAGCGAAGCAGCCTCCATAACCGAATTGATTGAGACCCTTGAGCTAGGTCTCTTGGAGTCTAACGACAAAGAGAGCAAGTTGAAGGAGGAATTGAGTGGAATAAACGAGATTCTCCGGAGTGTGGGAGAACGCCTAATAGAACTGAATCTTATGATAAAAGACAGTCGACTTCTTGTTCTGCAGGCTCAGAAGCAGCTACGCAACATGGAAGAGGAGCAGAAGCGACTTCAACAGGAACTTGAAAAGGTGATAAGACCTGATGCAGTCAGACCTCTAGATACGGCAAGGCAGGAGTTGCTTCGCATTCGGCACCTCCTTGACGACTATGAGGATGTTTCTGAGAGCGTAGCTCATACCGAGTCCAGACTGAAAGGGCGACTCTCTGAGCTGATGATTCAGGTAGACACACTGAAGGTTGAACTCTTCGAAGCAGAGGCTACTGTAAAGCACATTCGAGACCAGTATCACAATGGAATGAATGCAACTCTGTCCAAAGTGGAGAAGAATGTGAACAAGATTTTGGCTACTGCGGAGTTTGCAGGACGAGCTAAATTCAACCTGACACTTAGAGATGGCATCTATGGTGTGGAGTTCAAGTCCCGAATAAAGGGCGACGAGTTTGGGGAGATAAGTCAGGGGTCTGGAGGAGAGAGATCATTGATCGCGATAGCACTGATATTGGCTCTACAGAGATTCAACCCAGCTCCGACATATGCATTAGATGAAGTAGATATCTTTCTAGATGCGACAAACACAGAGTCTGTGAGCAAGCTTCTTTATGATGCATCTCGCCGCAGTCAATTCATTCTCTTCACACCCGCGAAAAGTACACATCTCCTTAAGCATGCCGACAAGAGACTTGGCGTTGTTTCTCCTGGCGGTACAGATCCCTCGATAATAGTGGAGAGTCCTAGATTCTCAGGGCAATGAGGTGCAGTTCTGTGAGCGAAATCAAGACATTTACTGAGAACATCCTCAGAATAGCGGAGTCTGTCCGTTCGGGAAGAGTCGATCCGCTTGAAATCAGACTCACTCCTGAGTACAGGAAGCTCCAAAAGCTCACCGCCAAAGTTGGCATAAGGCTCGATATGGATGAGATGCTTAACGAGGTGTTGGGAGCCAAAGTAGACAAGGTGCAGGAACTCGCGAGAGTCCTCGCCTCTCCCGAGCTATATGTGGCGAAAATAAAGACTCTATCGGCGAGAGATCTAGCTGGTCTGATAGTATATCACCACCCGGTATCAATAGCCCACCTAGATCACTCGGCACTAGATCGTTCATCGGTCCGAATTAAGCAATTTATTGACAAACTTGGAATGGAACCGCCTGAAGAAAAAGTCCCAACCATTGCACCGTTGCCAAATGGATATACATTCCCGTCAGAGGATGCAATTCTACTGGAAGATGCTCAAGAGTTTGGAGCGGGCATTCCAGTGGGAGAGAAGATAGATGTTGATGACATCATACTCAACGAGGACTTTGAAGAATTTCTTCGACGATTTCTCTATCTTGTGATTCTAATCTCAAGGGGCACCCTCCATTACAACATCGAGGATAGAACAGTTGTAAGGGAGGC
>JBHLPF010000013.1:0-39106 GCA_048939765.1 Promethearchaeota archaeon | reverse complement strand
TGACTCATTGGGATCGGCTCTGCTTCCCGCTCATCCCTTATTTCGTCAATCTGAGAATGTAGGCGGAGCCTCATCACTAGCAGGACACCTACCATCCCGACCGTTGCGATGACCAGACCTCCCAGGAAGAATGGCGGCCGGCTGGATCCAACCGCATCAGCCCATACTCCTCCGATTCCCATGCCCAGTATAAGGGCGATGTTGGTCATGATATTCTCAAAGGAAAATACTCGACCTAGCTTATCCTGCTCAATGATCTCTTGAATCAATGCGTTGGCTGGAACACCAAGTAGTACATTGACAAGGCCAATCATCGAGAAGAGCATCAGTGCACTTGTGAAGTCTGATATGAGCGACATTCCGAGAATGACAAACCCAGCTAGGATCATAGATCCCGTTATGAGAAAGAGCGGCTTGGACAATCGACTCTTGTTACCAAGGTAGAAAGCTGAAAGAAGACCCGAAACAGCACCGCCACTAATCAGCAATGAGAACTGTATCGAACCGAATCCCAGCTCACCTTCAAAGAATGGAATCACCAAGGCATTGACCATTCCTGAGCCCAGACTCAGAACAGTAAACATGCCAATTATGAAGCTCGTCAATGCGCTAATACGGATTATTCGTGCACCTTCGATAATCTCCTCAACGAATGATACTTCTCTGGCATCTACCCTCTCAGGAACGAGTGAGGTCTTGATTCCCCAGAGAAGCATTGCTGAAAGAATGAAGGTCATGGCATCTATGAAGAAGGCCGGGAAATAATCAGGTCTCAGAAGAGCAACTAAGACTCCACCTAGAGGCGTCACGACTAGTGAGATGATCTGAAAGGTCATAGTAGACAGAGAGTTTGCCGTGACAAGATCCTTGGTTTCGACAAGGGAAGGGATTGCAGCACTGCGTGCGGGAAAGAAGAATGCGTTGACTGAGGAATAGATGAATGTTAGTATGTAGAGCCAGACTATAGGAGGCATGAAACTTGGGAAGAGTGTGACAAAGGGGAAGAGCAGGATTAATACTGCGCGAAACAGATCCGCACCAATCATGATCTTCTTGCGATCCCATCGATCCACATATACACCAATGAGGCCTGAGAGCGCAATAAGAGGAAGCACTTCTACCATTGCAAGAACTGCCATGGCGCTAGCGGTTCCCGAAATATCAAACGCAAAGAAAAGAAGCGCTAGATAGCTTATTGATGAGCCTGCATTTGATATGAGCTGTCCACTCCAAAGCCGGGTGAAGTCACTTTGCCTGAGAACTCGACGATAGGGTGACTCTGATTCCTCTGCTTGCGTCAATTTGCTCTCCAAGATTAATGCTCCCTAGCTAGTCAATTGATGTCAGCACTCTCTAAGATAAGTACTAGCATTGAAACATGTGCTCCCTCTAACGCAAGATGATGAAGTAGGCTCGCAAGATGACCTCCGTAGAGGGAGCTTATGAATGCTTTCGAGTGTTCCTGAATTGTGATTTGCGTCCATTGAGTGCATGTGCCATGATTGTTCACATGGTACTATTGAGTGGTCACTGAATATGGTATTACTGAGAATTGGTGACCGTGTTTCTGGTCAGTTGGTGGTAAAGAACGCGATTGTGTTTAGGATACACGTCGCTAGTTTTATCAGGAAACCCGAACAGAATCGCACGGTCAAAGCAATGTCACATAGAAGAAGCCTTAGATTCTCAAAGGCGACCTGCCCCATTTGTGGTAGCAAAGAGGTTGCAAGAGACGACCTCAAGGGTGACCTGCTCTGTACCAATTGTGGACATGTTGTGACTCGAAGAGAAACTAGAGCAGTTGGCAAGTTTGATGTCGCGCAGCACCTGAAACGGGAAGGCAACATGGATTTCCCAATGCTTCAGAAAGCCACAGGAGCGTCAGATGACAAACTCTTTGGCGTGATTGAGAGTATGATCAGCATGGGCCTGCTTCAAGAAATAGGAGGCAAATACTCCCTCACAAAGCGAGGTCAACGTTGGTATAGGCAGAGACTGGGACAGGAATGGGGATACTAGTCCCTTCGTGGGACATTTCCTCGTCCATTTAGTGGACTCTCTTTATGACGCAACTGAGATGGGCGCGTTGTTTTTGCCGCATTTTCCCCAAAAAGTAGCTTTATTAGAAAAACCCAATCTGGGAGGTCTTAGGGGACCGGTTCAGTATCATCAAAAACAATCTCCCCTCCAGGGAGCGGCTGAACTGGGGTGAACTCACAAAAGCCAATACGGATTTCCCGGCTCCCGGGGAATAACCACGCGAATACCTACTTTCCTTTTGTGATTTGAACCGGTGCCCTAACTCATTCTTGGTCACATTACTCATGCAATCTAATCATAGTTGGATTTTACAGAGTTAATTTCCGGTAGAAAGTGAGGCGCAGACCCGTTATGTGACGAGGTTCTCTCATAGCTTCCTCCAAACGATCACGATGACTATTGCCACCACGGCTACGCTGCCGATTGCTACAATCGGAAGCCAGTCAAAGGGCGGTGCTTCGCCAAGTGAGAGTCGAAGGTGGATGTAGCCTGTGAAGTTATTCCCGACATAGAGTTGGACTGGAGAACTCAAGTCTGTAGGTAAGTCAAATGAAGTTGAAAGAGTCCTGGTCTCCCCGGCGTCCAATATTGCTGTTAGGATTGTGAAAGCTGATGCAACAGGTGCGCCATATTCCAAGAGACCATAGATTGGGTCTGTGGCGTCGAACAGAATGCTCTGGCAAGTGACAGACAAGCGTACAGTCACCGAATCACCCTCATCAGTGCCACCTGACACTGTGGGGTTCACTCCAGTAAGTATTGGAGTGTTCTCGAGCAGATAGCCAAAACCGGGCATCATGTCTTGCCAAGTACTCTCTATTGCAGACTCAACCGGAGCAAAGTAACCATAGATGCCCGTGAATTCCTCTATGTAGTGAGTAGAATTATCCTCGTAGACGGTATGATGCGCAGGTCCGTCAACGGTAGCATTATGATAGAGCTCGAAAGTGATAGGAGCTGTTGTCCGGCACTCAGTATACATCCAGTCTTCCCAATATCCCGAGTATGCAAAGCGTTCAAGCTGATGCGGTGCCTTGTGTTCAACACGCGGGTATCCTGGAACATCATTGAAGCCCTCCCCCATGAGCTCATTGAAATCCAGCACGATCTGGTAATAGATACTAGGCTCAACCCAACTGCCGTAATCATCTGCCGCAAAGTACGTGGCATTGATTCCCGAGTGCAGAGAATAAGCCATGGTAAAGCTGTGCTGTAATGCAAAATCACGAAATACCTGTGTTTCAGGTTCGGAAAAGGCTGAGGGACCTCGAAAGATCTGAGAGAGAGGATCAGGGGATGATTTGTCATCTGTTCCCCATCCTTTGGGATAATTGCGATTCAGGTCGACATATCCAATTGGATCTTCGTTGAACAATCCGTCGCCGTCATCGTCATCACCCTCGTAGTATGTGTATTGATATACAGTGGATCCTCCAGGACCTGTTTTTGTGTAGACATCATATCCAGAGATTACTCCATCCCCATTGGCATCATCCCAGGGGTCCTCATCAGATTCACCATCACCATCATCATCAAAAGGATGCACATTTTTCCGCAGCCAATGATTCCCACTGAGAACATATTCTAACGTGTCCGGGTTGATCGTTGGGATGATGTAGATTTCCTGCGTGTCTACATATTCCGTTATTGCATCATCCACTCCATAGAGATTCAGAAGCCTCAGGATGAATCGCAGTGCCATCTCAATTGTGATTTGCTCACGACCATGATGATGAGCTACAACAAGGGTCTCTGCTTTCCGAACAGTGCTTCGTTCATTTGTAATGCGAAGAGCGCTGATGTTTAGACCTTGATAGCTCTCGCCAATCACCTCCAAATCAACGAGCTCTGGGACGAGAGATTGGAAATGTTCTATTTCCTCATCGACCTCGGCAGCGCTATGAAACTGGTCTTCGTAGAGTAGAGAAATATCCTCCCATGTTCGATCTACTGACGGGTAATCTACCTTCTCAATGACCACAATAGTCGAATCCATTTCGGCTGAAACTCCCACTGGCAAAAGGAAAGAGCTGAGTAAGAGTGTCAAAAGAAGCAAATGCATAGCTTTAGGCTTCATCTTATTCCCTCTCATTGAGTTTCCCAAATGGAGATTAGACGAGAATCTCCAAAATGGTGAATAATAGACTTTGCATTCACGCGGCGTATGCGTAGTATGATGTACAATCCTAAGTTGTCTACTTGCGGACTATCAGTAGATCTCCATCAATCTTGACAGGTGATTCCTCTGGCAAATCCAATAACCAGTCTTCAAGTTCAGCCATATCCTCGAAGCGCAGGAGAGTCTTCAGTCTCTCAAGTGGCAAGGTCTCATAGCGGTTGATCACTTTTCTGAGTTGAACTTCTCTGAATGCTGCAAGTTCAGCTTCCTTTGCTTCCTCCCTATCAATGGAGTCATCAACCCAGCTTGTGCCAATTCGAAAGTCCCAAAGCTGAACGATGCCCTCAACATCGCCAGTTGCAATATGTCTACCATTGGCACTCACGGCAATTGCATGAACGTTCTCAGTATGTTCCACTGAATGGATGAACACTCCTCCATGCAATTGCCAAAGACGGAGGGTGTTATCGCTTGATCCACTGATGATGTGTTGGCCATCTGGTGTGACAGCGACAATCACCACGGGCCCTTCGTGTCCAGCCATAGAGTAGAGAAGAGTGCCGGTTTCAAGGTCCCAAAGACGAACTGTGCCGTCCTGGCCTCCCGAGAGAATGTATCTTGAGTCTGCAGTCATCGCGAGGGATGTGACATGGCCTGTATGGCTCTCAAGGGTGTGAAGTAGGATTCCTAGCTCAAAGTCCCATACCCAGATGAGTCCTTTCTCAACCGATCCTGCGGTGGTCTTTGAGCCAATGACCAAATGCCGACCATCGGGGGAAATTGTCATTGTGTATATGCTTCGTGCGTGGTCAAGGACTCTCAGCAGGACTCCACTGTCTATGTCCCAGATTCTTGCCTTGCCATCATCTCCGCCAGTCACGACATATCGATTATCCGGAGAAGATGTCACTGCATTGACATGTGCCGAATTCGGAGCTAGCGCGCTAATCGGTTCTCCTGCCTCAATGTCCCAAATTCGGACTGCGAGGTCCATATCCGCAACAGAAACAACCCTAGTTCCATCTGCCAGGACGGACAGCCCGTAGACGGCGCCACGATGTCCGCTGAGTCTGTGGACCTGACTACCTGATTGTAGGTCCCATACCCTGACTGTTGCATCCTGTCCGCCTGATATTATGTATCTCCCATCAGGTGTGAAGGCAAGAGACCAAATTGTGAACTCATGTCCTTCAAAACAGGTGTCAGGAACCAGTTCCTCTTCCATCAATATCCTCTCGCTGACCTCGATTCGATGAGACTCTAACCTATTTGTTACATTGTATTGCATTTGCGAAGAAAAGCATGTCGATTAAGCAAAGCCATCGCGGGGAATGCAACATCCATTTGACAGACATTGGAGAAAAACAGAAGGGAAGGTGGCAATTAAGCCACCCTCTTGTTGACAGAGATTCACTCATTCGCTACCATGGTTGGATGCAGGACTTGAATGTCCATCCCAAAGTCAGCAGGTTTGGTGCTCTTTCGGATTGCCCAGACAGTCATGATGAACAACAGAAACAGCACTACCACTAGAACCACATCTGTTGTGGCATCCACTCCAAAACCGAATTGGACTAGTAGCGGGGCTAGAATCAAAGCCAGTAGATTGACGACTTTAATCATTGGATTAAGCGCAGGCCCAGCAGTGTCCTTGAGTGGATCACCAATGGTGTCACCAACAACACCGCATTTGTGCCGTTCCGACCCCTTTCCTGTGTTGTTCTCAATGCTGCACGGTTCATCTTCAATGCTCTTCTTTGCATTGTCCCATGCACCACCAGCATTCGACATGAACACAGCAAGTAACTGACCAGACACAATGATTCCGCCGAGGAAGCCTCCTAAGGCGCTCACACCAAGAAGTATCCCTACCATTATTGGTATAGATACTGTGAGCGCAACCAAAGAAACAAGTTCCTTCTGTGCTGCAGTCGTCGATATGCCAACCGCACGATCATAGTCGGGTTGCTTCGTGCCCTCCAGAATTCCAGGTATCTTGAACTGTCTGCGCACTTCCATCACCATCTGTCCTGCAGCCCGAGTCACAGCCTTGATGTTTAAGGCAGAGAAGAGCCAGGGCAGTGCAGCACCTAGAAGAAGACCAGAGAACACCAGTGGGTTATCCAAAAGAAGATGTTCAATTCCCGCGACAACTACAAAGCTGTCAAAGAGGCTGACTGCTGCAATCACCGCAGATGCAATAGCAACACCCTTCGTGATAGCTTTTGTCGTATTTCCAACTGCATCGAGTTCAGCCATCGTTCTCATTGCATTATCATCGAAGTCTCCAGGGGATAGCTCGCCAATTCCAGCTGCATTATCACTAATCGGGCCATAGGAGTCCATTGCAACGTTGTTTCCTGTGTGGGAGAGCATTCCAATACCGATTAGAGCAATACCATAGAGAGTCCAGAGATTCCCATGTATGCCGTCGATGAACCACGGTACTGCAGCTGCAACTGGAACAAGGAAAAGCACAGCTGAAATTCCAAATGTAACAACAATAACCACCAAAGCGGCCACAGTCGACTCATATCCAGCAACAATACCTGAGAGAATGAATGTTGCCTGGCCAGTTTCAGCAGACTTGACAATCTCCTGGACAGGGGGCTTCTTCAGTGAAGTGAAGTAACTTGTGATTGGATTGAAGGAAACAGCCAGCATGACACCGACTGCAATGAGCAATCCAAATCTCAAGTCTCCAACATACAGCCATGAAAGCGTTGTAGACAGTATAATTGTAAAGGCACTAGATGCCTCATATGATAGAAACATTGCCTTCTCTGCGTAGACTGCAGATTTCCTTAGAATCCTTGGCCAGACTGGAACCATGAAGGTACCAATCATCGAAGAGATAACTCCAATTGCCCTCACGAATAGGGGGAACACCACAACAGCAAATGGAAAGACAAGGAGTCCAGGATTGTCAATATATAGCACAATTGCCAGAATAAGAGCCGACACAATAGTGACTTCATATGACTCAAAAATGTCAGCTGCCATCCCTGCACAGTCGCCCACATTGTCGCCAACCAAATCTGCAACAACAGCAGCGTTCCGCGGGTCATCTTCTGGCAGGCCATGTTCAACCTTGCCAACTAGGTCAGCACCAACATCAGCGGCCTTTGTATAGATTCCTCCTCCGACTCTCATGAATAGAGCCAAGAGAGTGCCGCCCAGGCCAAATCCGAGGAGCGCATCTGGAGCAGCAATTCCATAGATAATGAATATTATCGTACCTCCCATCAGACCTAGTCCGTCAGTCAGCATTCCCGTAAAAGTGCCACCACGATAGGAAATTGTCAAGGCACGATTATACCGGTCTTCACCTTCGCGTGTAGCCTGTGCAACACGGATGTTGGACTCGACAGCGATTCTCATCCCAAGCTGTCCAACTATGAGCGAAAAACTAGCACCTAAGACAAACGCCAACGCCCTCCCAATTCCGACGATAAGTCGTCCCTGGTCTGGAGTATGACCAAATAGAATCTCCGTTCCTCGCTCTGGTGTGGTAATATAGACGGTAAAGAATAGAAGGAATGACAATACGGCCAATATTGGCAGAATAGTCCTCAGCTGCCTATGGAGATAGGATAAAGCACCCTCCCTGATTCCGTTCCACACCCTCTGCATCTGCTCAGTACCCTTGGGCAGTTTCAATACGCCTTTCCTGAGCCACCAGGCATACACGAGACTAGCTATGGCTGCAGCTATAACCGTAAAGATCATGATCTTCTCAATTAAGACCATCTCGTAGAATGTCTCGAATAGTTGCATAATGTGTATCACCACTGATTGACCTAGGCGCTAAATCCTCCTTCAGATGATGGAAAGTCAACAACCTAGTTCCCTGTGTGAATTAAATCCCGAGGCAAGAATCACCCCTCTTAAGGGTTACTTTATGACAGATGATTGAAGAAATGACAGATTGTTTATTAGTTCAGATTCGAATACTAACATGAGAATTGAGATGCTCGAGATACTAGTGGTGTTGTCAATCATTGTCACAACGGTTTTTCTAGCAGGCGTTGCCGCCGCCTTTGATAGTGGCAGCAAGCATAGTGGTCGAAAGGATTACTATTGAATTAGAATTTCAACCCGTTATGGGAAGATGGAGCAGAAATGACTCCATTGGATTCATTGACCTAGATTGGAGTCAACAACTAACTCAAGATGAAAGACCATGATGTTGCGAAAACGTGATATTGCTATTCATCCAATATAAGGACGGAAGAGTAAGCTGGATGAAAGATAGACTCTTTCGCTTGATTGGCAAAGGACTGGTCACCAGTGGTTTATTCATACTAGTGTTTTCCATACCCATAATGGGGGTCTCCATCTTCTACAGGAACTCTGGCGAAGTTGGTCCTACAACATCTGACATCCAGGGTCTAATGGCGTTATTTCTCGCTGGTATCACTATAACCTATTGCGGTGCGAGGATTCTTGGAAGTGTCGAAGAAAGAATTCCCTTTTTCACAAAGGCTGGCGAATCAATACACTCAGGAAAGTCCTTGAAGAGAAAATCTGAGTCAGGATTGTATGCTACCTCCTGTGGACTCGTAATATCGACAAATCAAGACTCAAGAGAGACTGCTCATGTTGGATACATGATTGTCTATGCAAACCAAGCAACGTGCAGGGACTGCATCGTGGTCGATGGGAAGATGGCCATGGGAGGCTCCCCGCTTCGTAGGTCATACTAGAAAGTGACGGACCGAGCGTGATTTGACCCTGTAATCTATATTGAATTTCGTGGATCTATCCACTCTTCGGGCCATCGAGCATTTCAGTTTTCATCAACTAGCAGCGTTGAACAACTATCTTTTGTACATTTGAGTCTTATATTTCGTATCAAAGGAACGGCAAGATTCAATATTGCTCTGAGGAACACATTTATTATGCAAGCAAGCACTTACTTGCATAAATGAAATCAGTCGAGGAAAGAGTCCTAGAAGCAGCAAAGAACCTCTTCGTCCAGCATGGCTACAATGCCGCAACGACAAAGAGGATTGCGGAGAACGCTGGTGTGAACGAGGTCACATTGTTCAGGAAGTATAAGACGAAGGGCAGATTGATGGAAACGGTCATAGCCAATACAAAAGCAAACGCACTCGCATCCCTAGAACCTATCTTTGATTTGGATAAAGACTCGTTTGTCCAGAACGCTCTTCGAGCATTTGGCCATAATCTGATCAAGTTCACAAGGAAAGAGCAGGACCTCATGATTTTGCAGTATGCCGAAGGTCTGAGACTACCTTCGGTCGCTGAGTCACTGTCTTCAGTCCCCCAGCAGATCTTGAAAAGCTTGACAAAGTACTTTGAAGAGCAGATTCGAAAAGGGACTGTCCGGAAGATAGACCCCAAGGCTGCAGCACTCATTCTCTTGAGCTATATTTCTTTCAGCCGGATGGCGGAACTCCTCTTTGGTGAAGAATTCATTGATGACCATGAGAAGGCCTTTGATGACTTCCTCGATGTTTTCACAGGGGGCATTCTCGAATCCAATGGCAGCAGGTAGCGTCTCAATGCCCCCGCTTTGGATATCAAACCAAGTAGGTGTCGTTGACGGAAGGTGTGAATGAAGAAGTCACAAAAGCAGGCGTATTGGACGCAGTTTCGAAGAGCCGTTTGGTCCGTCCAATTTTGGGCCGGGTTACAAAGAGATGCAGAGCATGTGGTGATCGGCGGCTCAATGTTGCACTTGAACTAATCGCAGGAACAAGATTGAAATCGTGCTTCTTGTGTAGATTTGTAGCAAAGCTTATCCGCCGTGTTATCTCCGCAGGTGCAGATACCTTCGGCACCGACTTGGATTCGATCATAACTGGCCTTGGTAATCCCATATTCAGAAAATCGCTATCAAGTGTAATATCGGGTTTGGTCAAGTTTGGCGCAAGAACTCCATTTGTTCCGGGGTCGCCCTTTCAGGTTGTATGGAATATCACCAGAGCTTGCAATCTAAGATGTAAACATTGCTACGAAAGCGCTGGAGAAAGAACTGCGGATGAGATGTCCACGAACGACGCTCTTGAATGTATAGATAAGCTAGCAGACGCAGGAGTGGTGTTCCTGGCATTCTCTGGTGGCGAGCCTACTCTAAGGCCAGATATTCTGGAGCTAATCAAGAGCGCGACAAGAAAAGGAATGTATGTCGCAGTGGCAACCAATGGTTATACCTTCTCAAGACTCGAGCGTGTGAAACGCTTCAAGAGAGCTGGATTGAAGTTTGTGCAAATTAGCCTTGATGGAGCTAACTCGCAAACTCATGATAGTTTCCGGGGTGTATCCGGAGCTTTTGAAAGAGCAATTCAGGGAATCAAGAACTGTGTGGCAGAGGGTCTTTTCGTTGAGATTGCAATGACTGCCACACATCACAATCTTGTCGAGCTCCACGACACCATTGAACTCGGCAGAAAACTTAGGGCCAAGTGGTTCATGGTCTATAACTTTGTACCCACTGGTCGAGGACTAGATATCCTTGATTCAGATCTCACACCTGATGAAAGGGAGAACATGCTCCAGAAAATTCTGGATATGATTTCATCAAAAGACCCTGAAGGCATGGAAGTGCTGACTACAGCACCACAGCTCGGCCGCCTTGCCCGGAAGGCAGCCTGTAGTTTGTGTACTCCCTCCTCCCTCAATGCTGATAATCAGGTGTACCCCACTCACTTTTTCAATGCTCGTTTGCCTTTTCAGATGAAGGAGCTCTCGGAGTTCATTGGCGGTTGCGGCGCTGGCCGGTTCTATGTAGCGATTGAGCCAAATGGAGACATCTATCCATGCGTCTTCTTTCCGCACATTCCTGAGGTACGTATTGGCAATATACTGGAAGATGACTTTCATGACCTTTGGGTCAACTCAGACATTCTAAGTGACTTACGAAATAAGGACCTCTTGAAAGGAGCATGTGGATCGTGCCAGCATAGAAATGTCTGTGGTGGTTGTCGTGCAAGAGCTTTGGGCTACTTCAATGATTATCTCGGACCAGATCCTGGGTGTATCAATAATCGGGACGCTTGGCAAGGTCTATTTCCAATTAGGACTAGGAAGCCCTCTCTTCAACTAGTAGTGCAGGGACAGTCAAAAGCAGCACCTGACATCAGCTGAGGGGATTAAGGGATGAGAGTATTATTTACGATTCCTTACTCTCCCAATGACATTAGAGACTCACTTGGATTTGTTACGCCTCCACTTGGCCTTGGATATTTGGCAAGTTACCTCAGGGAGTCTGGAAGCCATAAAGTAGTGATTCATGATGGAATGCTTCACAAAACTGATGATGCTGAGTTTGCAGAATTAATGTCGAGATTCAGACCCGATGTTGTTGGAATCAGCGCTCAAGCTACTCCTGCGATCTATGATGTTTATAGATTGGCTGCAGTAGCTAAAAAAACTGACATTGATTGCAGAGTGGTAGTGGGTGGAGCACATGCCTCTTTCTCTGATGCCCTCATCCTAAGAGATGCACCTCAAATTGACTTTGTCGTGAGGGGGGAGGGCGAATATGTCATGTTAGATCTGTTGGAACGAATGGGAACAGGTCAATTGGAAAAGGTCAAGGGCATTACATATCGGATAAGTTCGGAAATTAAACGGAATCCCCTATCTCGCCCGATTGAGGATTTAGACACACTCCCGTTCCCTGCCTATGACTTGATGGATATGAATCAGTATCTGCAGGAGCCAATTCGCGTTGGCACTATGATATCCAGTAGAGGATGTCCGTATAGTTGCACTTTCTGTTCTTCATCGAGATCATCTGGAAAGAAATGGAGAGGCCGATCTGCTGAAAATGTGATTGCAGAAGTGGATTTACTCGCTAAGAGATACAAGATTAATGAGTTGGAGTTCCTAGACGACCTATTTTGCTACAATCCTTTGAGAGTGAAACAAATCTGTGAGTTAATGAAGACGCGAAATTACTCTCTAGATTGGACTTGTTCTGTACGTGCAGATATACTATGCAATAATCCAATCATGGCTAGGTGGTTGAAGCAGGCAGGATGTCGTTCCGTATACATTGGGGTAGAATCAGGAAATCAAAGAGTTCTAGATATGATGCGAAAAGGAATCACAATTAGCCAGGTTTGGAAGGCAAACGAAATTGCCAGATGGGCTAATCTCGAGAGAATATTCTCCTTTGTGCTTGGCTATCCTGGTGAGACAAAAGAAGAAGCTAGGTCAACTATTGATATTGCATGCCGTCTAAATCCTGAGATTGCACAATTCACAATTTGCACTCCCTACCCTGGTACACCGCTCTTCGAACACGCCCAGAAGGAGGGATTGCTTAAGGCTGAATCGTGGAGGGACTATTCAGTACTGGCACCAGTCATGGAGTATCCGGCTATCAGTAAGAAGGAACTCAAGAGAATACTGTATCAAGCATATTTCAAGTTCTATCTACGTCCATCTGTCATTTGGCGTCAACTCAAATCAAAGAACGTATACTTACTTGGGAAGATCTTGGAGGGGATTAGAGCTTACATTCGGAAGAGAACTAGTCTAGCAAGACAGGAATCAACCTTGACACATAAGAGCTATAAGTACAAGGATACCGATGGAAACGTGGAACGCTCTCAAAGGGATTGCCTCACGAATGCGGCAGAAGCCGAAATTGCATTGGTGAGAATGCCCCCTGAAAGCAAATGCGAAGATAAAATTAGTTCCAGATAGGAAGGTTGAGGATTGAGCAAAATCCGGCTTTGCTCTTGCCTAGAGATTCGCACCTTTCAAAGCATCCCCAAGACGGGATAGGAAATTAGAAACTAGCCAAAGACCTACTATTGAGAACATCAGACCAAGCGGGATTGCAATATATCTCAGATCTGAGTAAATGAACCCTATCACGAATGCGTAGATTGATGGTGCAGTGCCAAATGTATACATGAGAACAGCCGGACCCATGATGTTCTGGAATCTGCCTTTCTTGTTAAAGAACCGGTAGGATGCGTAGGAGAGGAGAATATCGAAAGGCATCATAAAAATCAGCACCCATGATATTATGAGTGATCCAGTGCTTGGAGGAGACTGGGCATCCAACACTAGACTCATTATAGGTAGGCCTATGGCGTAGGCAACAAACACTAGCCCGATTCTTCTAGCATTTCTCAATGCTGAATCGTCATCAGGATATACTGACTCCAATTGAACCATATCATCCAATGTATCCAGAGATTAAAGGTTACCGCACCAAAATCAATGAGTCAGTATAGAATGCTAGGGGAGTTGGTGGACCGAGCGAGATTTGAACTCGCGACCTTCTGGATGCAAACCAGACGATCTGCCAGGCTGATCTATCGGCCCACTGTTGACTGCTCAGTCCCAAGACTGGCCTTTTAGCCCTTACGCTCCGAATAGTCCTGACGAGCCATATCAATCCAGGCGGGTGCGCCCTTCAACTGCGAGGCCTCTTCCTGATTCAAGCGTACATGTTCCACTAGAGTGAGATCATCAGGCAGAATCCCACTTACGCCGACTGGGTCCTCAAGAATCAGTGTGAACGGCAGTTCACCCCTCATTGCCTTGTCAACCATGTCAAGGACCTCCTTTCCCCTTTCTCTCTCTGACTCAGTCTCAGCAAATCGGACTGCGGTCTCAACGACTGGCCTGGTACGAAGCAAGACTCCTTCAACATTACTTATGAACGACTCTGCTGCAGGACCTGGTTCCACGTCAATACCGAACTCAGGTAATCTGATTGTACCCGAACCAGATCTGACAACCCTAATTCTAAGATGCGCCTCATCGTCGACTCTCAGAGTCCATCGACTTGGTGGCCGCTCCTCTGCAGAGAAGATGTCATTATGCGTGAAATTGCAGTTCGGACACTTCATAGTGAACATCGCGAGCTCGTTGAAGTACGGCACGCTGTAGAGCATTGAGTTGACTTTGAGCTCGCTCTCCTCGCATGCAGGACATATGATGACTAGGGACTCTTCTTGGGCCATACATCCACACCACTTTCATATCCTTATAGTCCTAGTGAATAGTGATACTGACTCTAGCAGTTTCACTAGAATCCTCAAAAGGTGACTGATAGGTCCGTTAGTACGCGCCGAGGGATAGTGTGTTTGCGCGCCAAGCAAGACACATGGTGAGGAAAGGATAGATGCAGGTAGAAAGCGTATACATCATCAGACGCGATACTGGTGTTTGCATGTATCACCATGATTTCGCAGAGCCTGAGTTTGACGCTGATCTTCTGTCCTCTTTCCTCGTTGCAATGACCTCTTTCTTTGATGAAGCTACTCGCTCAGTCGCCTCAAAGGCTCGAGCGTTTGAGGGAACAGACAGCAAGATAATTGTCGAATTTGGTGAGTGGACGCTTGGTGCAGTCACGGTCAGAGAAGACACAGAAATTGTTAGAGAGAAAGTCAAGAGGCTTATTGAAGCGTTTGAGGATCAATTCGGCTTGCTTAGATGGGTTGACCTCGACTTAGCAGTGTATACCCGATTTGAACGCAACGTGATTGAGGAATTCGTGAGGGATTTGATCGAACCCCAGACAACCATGCGTCTCAAGCGTGATTGGGAATTCTATACTCAATCGGCAGATGTTGTATCATTTCTGAAGCTCATACCTGAAGTATGTACGGTGCAAGAAGCAGCAACCTTCCTGGAGATTCCTGTTGAATTGGCAATGAATATGGCTGCTGAGGCCTATTGGGAGAAGGCGATAACATTAGCCCCATCTGCCAAGCCAGATGACATCTACCAAGCCACAAGTCTGATTCAACCAACGGAAACTGTAAATGGAATCTCCGAAGACACAGCAAGAGTGCTCCCGCAGCTTGATGGAGAAACCCCACTCTCAATAGCAGCGGAGAGAGTTAAGACAAGTGACCTCAAGCGGTTTCTGGATGAGATTGCGATTCTTGCCCAGAGAAAGGCAGTGGAACTTGTATCTCCAGCTCAAGCCACTACGGTATTGTATACCGCCGCCTTGCAGGAAACCCTCAACAGGACTGCAAAAATACTAGGAATTAAGCCCGCAAGAAGCCTGTTTTTCAGCTCACGGGATAAACTGGCACCAGAGTTGCCCTGGTTGGCCTTTGTAGGCCTTGAGGAAGGAGTAGACGTCGAGATCAAGACTTCCTTAGTGTCCGCTACTGTCAGGGGGAGCATTACGCCTGAAACATTGAGTGAAGGATTCAGAAACCTCTTTCAAGAATACACTAGAAGAATGGGTACGCTTATGGGGTCTAGTCCAGTTAACACGATTCTCAACAGAGCTAGAATCTCAGTTGAACGACAATTTCCAAGTACTGCTTTTGACATTCATTGGGAAACATTTCAGGTGAATTAGCCACATACCCATCGGAAACTCATTGATAAGGAAAACAATCAAATCGAGGATAGCACGACATCGTATTTGCATTTGCGTGGAGAGCTGTTGACATTTGTCATCTCAAGGAAGATATTTGACATTTGTATTCGTGGTCAGTGCGCTTGCCATTCCAATTGTAAGTGCGATTGCTTGGGGACTCAACAATCAATCTATACTGTCTTCCTTGGGTGTCGTTTCGGCCCCAGTTTCAGCCTTCATCATGGGAATCCTTGGCCTGTGGTTCTTTGGGCGTGAGGACTTCAGACCGGAAGACAGATTTCATCTGATGAATCTGTTTTTCTCTCTGGGGCTTGTTCTCTATGCGATTTCTGAGGTCACAGCAAGCCTGCTAGCAAATCAGGAAGGTAGCGAAGCATTTCTGTTCACAGTTAGTCTAGTTCAAATGCCTGGGCTGATACTTTGGGCTATTGGTGTTGTTGGGTATCTACGGGCTTCAAACTCAGTACTGAAATCAACCAATGATAACAGACTATTGGCAATGGTGGTGATTATTCCTGCTGTCGCTATGCTGATTCTTGCATCTCTGGTTATAGTTCTGAATCCGACTAGAAATCCTGTGGAAGTGTTCACCATAGCACCCCTCGCTATTGGTATGGGAGTCATCACTTTAGCCCTGGGATACGTGCTTCTTGTCTTTCGCAGCGGCAGGTTAGCCCGGCCTCTCGTATTGGCCTTCTTGTCAGTCCTTGTCCTCACTCTGCAGATAGTACTATGGTGTTGTATAGAACTCTCTCCAATAGAGCCGCTAGGGCAGATAGTTAGAACTGAAGCCTATATTGTGCTAGGCATAGCTCTTATTTCTGCAAAGTCGATTGAGCTATTCTGAATTGCTGAGATCCTAGTCGTCGCTTCTTTCAAGCGCCTTCAGCTTTTGTAGGAGTTCTAGTATCTCAGGATCATTAGATTGCTCCATCCTCTCAATCAAATGACCTCGCATTTGTGGCGGAATATTATCTGGGTTCTTGAGCATTTTCTTGAGCATTTCACGCCGATCGCCCATGCCTCCGGCAAGCATTCCACCGTGCCCGCCGCCCATACCCGGCGGTCCTCCACCACCCATCATACCCATCATACCCATTCCCTTGCTTGTTTGAGGAGCTTCAAGAATAGATTCTCCACCTATTTTGGACACTTCTTCCTCTGCAATTCTAGCAGTTTCTTCAGTGATTTCCTCAACGCCTTGGTGAGCATAGTATGTTTCATAGAGCGACTTGAAGGTACCATTCAAGGCTAGGAGCTCCTCATGTGTGCCATCCTCAATGATTTCACCATTCTCGAATACTATGATTCTCGATGCGTTGGCAATTGTAGTGAGCCGGTGTGCGATGACAACGGTGGTTCTATCTGAGAACAACATTGCCTGAGCATCCTGTACAAGTGACTCACTATAGGCATCTAGTCTGCTTGTGGCTTCATCAAGGATGAGAATTCGAGGATCTGCAAGCATGGTTCGAGCAATAGTAATCATTTGTCTCTGTCCTGCACTAAGGTTCTTTCCATTTTCTAGGATACAAGTGTCATAGCCATCAGCCAAGACCTCAATGAAGTCGTTCGCTCCAATCAAGGAGCACAGGTCCTTTATCTGCTCATCGGTGGCTCTAGGTTGACCATAGCGAATGTTGTCCATTATGGATGCATCGAATAGATACGGTTCCTGAGGTATGAGAGCGACGTTGCCATGTAGAGAGTCTAACGCAATCTCTCGTAGATTCTGATCACCAATCAGGATGCTGCCTTCTTGAGGATCATAGAACCTATTAATTAGGGCAGCCAATGTTGTCTTGCCAGCTCCGGTATGTCCCACAATAGCAACAGTTGCTCCTGGTTCAATTGCAAAGTTGACATTCTTCAAAACGGGAGTGTCTCTCACATATTCAAAGGTTACATTCTCAAATGTGATGCCATCACTTGTTTCCGCAAGAGGGATTGCATATTCGAGATCATCTATGGCCCGCTTTGATTCAAGCACATCTGAAATACGGTCCATAGCTGCTAGAGAAGCCTGCACCTGTGTAGCCATCATAGAGAGGGAGAGAAGCGGCCACATAAAACGGCTGACAAGCATTATCCCAAGGAATACTTCTCCAGTTGTCAGAATGGGTAATGTCCCGGCAGCCAAAGTACCCCCAACAAACAATAAAGCAGCTATCGCGAACTGACCTATGCTCCTTACAAGGGGTTGCATAGCACTCATCAAGATCATGAATCGGAAACCAAACTTGTATGACTTCTGATTAAGCTCCATCATCTCGTCGGCGAGTTCCTTCTCTCGATTGAATGCCTTTGCGACATGAATACCGCTTAGGTTTTCGGCGATCTGACCAGAAACTTCGCCAGCTGCCCTTTGGGATGCCAACATGATTCTCTGACCAACTGTACCAAAGAGAACCGCAATGAAAACGACGCCAGGTACTATAATGAGAGATGTTAGCGCTAGTACCTGTGACGTAAAGAATAGAAGCAGGAATGTTCCTATTAGCATGAGAACTTGACTTGCAAAGCTAATTATTACCTGAATGCCAGTCCCTAGCGAAACGGTGTCTGAAGTGACTCTGGATGTGACATTGCCACTCTGCTCAGCTTTGTGAAATGAGAGATCAGCTCTAACTAGGTGGGAATAGACATCCTCCTGGATGTTTTGCACGAATCCGGCCTGTGCATTCGCGAGAATCCATGTATTCCCACCTGATAATGCCCAGCTCGTGATTCTCAACACGATGTAGATTCCTATCAGGAGAAGCAATGTGTTGTACGAAGTAGGATCATGAGGGGTGATTGAATCAATGCCCAACCGTATCACAAGGGGATCGAATACAGTGACTATTGTGGCTAGAACTGATAGCACGGCTCCAATTGCTACAATACGCCTGAACCTACCGAGGTATTGAAACATTCGACCGAGTAGGACGCGGATAGGACGGCTTCTTTTCTCTCTTCCACGTGCCAATGCCCTCGGACCTCCATGGCCTCTCATTCCCATTACACAGCACCTCCCCGTACAGACATGCTATCAAGAAGTGCTCTTGCTCCTGGCAAACGCTCGAATATACGTTGATAGTGTTCCGACGTCCTTATGAGTTCGTCATGAGTTCCAGCTGCGATCAGCTGGCCCTTATCTACTATTAGCACAAAATCGGACTCAAGAAGTGTACGAAGCCGTTGAGTAACCGTAATGCTCGTGCGGCCAACCATGACCTCATCTAGGGCCTTTCTCATCAGGTACTCAGTCTTAGCGTCTACTGCACTCACTGAATCATCCAGAAGAAGGATCTTCGGGTCCTGAATGAGCGCTCGCGCAATTGCTAGGCGCTGTCTCTGACCGCCACTCAGGGTCATCCCCCGCTCCCCAACTTCGGAATCATATCCTTTCTCCATTTCATCTATAAACTCATCTGCCTGGGCACGACGCGCAGCTTCAATTACCTCCCGGTCTGAGGCATCCTTTCTCCCGAACGCGATGTTATCACGGACGCTCATTCTGAATAGGAATATGTCTTGTTCAACCAATCCGACCATGTTTCGAACATGCTCAGTCGTCACGTTCCTGAGGTCGACACCGCCAACACTGACCGACCCCTTCGTGGGATCATAGAGCCGTAGTAGGAGCTTCAGTATGGTGCTTTTGCCACCTCCTGGTCCGCCGATTAGAGCGACTCTAGAACCGCCAGGTATTGTGATATTCAAGTTCTTTAATGCGTAGTGCTCAGGTTTTCCATTGTTAGAGTTGTAAGCGAAACTGACATTATCGAACACAATGTCACCCAGCCAATCGATCTCCGCAACCTCTTCATCTGGCTCTTTCAGTGGGTCTTCCCAGTTGAGGATGTCCACGATGCGCTGAGCGTTTACATAGCCTCCGCGGAGCATTAGCAGCATAAATGGCAGCTGGTAGTTCAAGCCCTCCAATGCCAGAAGGAGACCTAATACCGCGATCATCGTACCCGTGGTTATGATTCCAGAAAGCACTGCAAAGCCAACATAGGCGAATGCAAGAGTGGTCATTGCAGTCAGGACAAGTGCAGGTATGTAGAATGCCGCTAGTTGACCCTCTCGAGCGACCATCTTCTCATATGCCTTGCTTACTTCGTGGAACTTTTCCTGTTCACGATCCTCAGACCCGAATGCTCTGACCACTTCAATCCCCTGGAATACGCCCTGTGAAACGGATGTGAGCTTCTCCATGTCTTCTGCACGTTGCCTACGGACTGGCTCAACGGCGTTGGCATACCGATATGCAAATGCCAGATAAATCGGGGTGCCAACCAACATGATTGTAGTTAGTACAGGAATCGGATACCCGAACAAGGTGAAGGTCCCAGTCAAGCCAGCAGTCTGGTCCACTAGAATGAGGTATATGCCTGTAATGACAAAGGAGATGAGAGCACCAAATAGATTTCTCAACGCGGGATTCAATGAGAATCTCACCCAGCTGATGTCCTGCATAGCCACCGAGAGCAATCTCTTGCTGTCGACCTCATCATGGAATGTCATACTGAAATCTTGGAGCTCCTCAAAGAACTCTTGCCTCGAGTCGCGTTCCCAGCTCAATGTGACGATTGCCCAGACATAACCTACGACGAAGTACATTGCTAAATAGGTCGCGCCAAAGAGGGCAATGATCCAGACCAGGAACGTGAACTGAGAACTCAGACCTGATAGCTCCAATTCATCAATTGCCAATCCAATAATGACACTGGGTATTGTCACTAATAGAGTTGTGATGACAGTCAAGGCCAATGCAAATGCTATGTGCGCAGGATGCCTTGCAAGACCCCCGAGCATGTACCGCATCGCCGCTCTGCGGCCCGTCTTGTTGCTGTTTTTGGTAGCTTTGGTCATTCTATGTTTCACCCTGCTCAATACGATTTATCAGCGAGTTCATCTTCTTGGATGTTTTCTTCAGCCTGGTCCCAATTGTGCGTCTCTCAGATGCAGATAGTTCTTCAATCGTATCAGCAATGTTGTCTATGGCATGATTGAACATGCTGATGTGAAAATGAACACGGTCGGACGGTTCCAATAGCTGCAATAGCATCATTCGATTGAGTCGTGCCTTATCCTCTACATCACCCCGCTTGTGAAGAACTTCGTTGAACCGAGCGCGACCTATCTCGGTGAGCGAATAGGTCTTACTTCTCCCTTCGGTCTTGACCGTTTCAATGATTCCCTTCTCTTCCAAATGGGAAAGCAAAGGGTAGATAGACCCAGGACTGGGACTCCACTGCCCATCAGTCCGCTCACGCATGATTTTCATCATGTCTGATCCTGTCATATCACCAGAAAAGAGAAGTCTGATGATTACATGCCTCAGAAGGCCCCGGGGAATGGAGTGAGGCATCCTAATTGGCTCGCATTCGGAATCTTGGTCCCTAGGATTGGCCATAAGTACACACGCTCAATATCGAATATGATAATAGTCTAATATCGAATGCGATTATCGAATGCGATATAAAGGTTGTTGTATAGGCGGCAAGCCCCGCCACTTCGATAATGTTGATAAGAGAGGCATTGACCGAGGTGTAAGGGCTCAGGATGGATTGACTTTGGGAGAGAAAGCCAAGGTAAAGGAAACAGTGAGGCTCTACTCTAGAGTCTGGCAGCTTCCAACCTCTCGAGGAATCATCACAAGAATTCTCGTGGCCGTATTGATTGGTTCAATCGTGTCAGCCGTGTTCAGAGTTGCATACACGCCCGGGAGCGATCCCGTTGCCACACTTCTTCTTTCCCTCCTTATCCTTGCAATTCCCTCCTTTGCAGGTACAGGCCTTCTATTCCTGATTATCAGGAAAGAGGGTTCACCCCTTGATGCTAGAAGGACAGCAGGTTCTGTCCAGTTTGGTATCTTCTTCTGGGTTGCGTTTGGAGTACTTGGCAGCATTCTTAGCTTCGTGATGAGCAACGAGTACTATGAGGTGCGGTTCTGGATTCTGGGACTTGGAGCAGCATACATGCTGTTTGCATTTCTTGTTACTGGACTGAGTGACCATCATCCTATTCGTAACTTCGCTGCAGCGATGATGATACCATTCCTCTGGTATCTCATTGTTTTTGCTTTGGGAGGATATGGAGGAGCAATCTTTGCACTACCCGCCTGGTGGCCAATTTCTGCCATTATCATGTTCCCAGTGTTATCCTTGGCAGTCAACTATATCTTTAGGGCCGTAAGCGTACCGTTTGAGAGGGATTTAGGGATCAATGGACCAGAACTACTACGAGCGTTCGGATATGACTATCTCACCAACAATTCGGAGCCAATGGAAACAACCCTATCAAAGATAGGAGAAATGCAAAATGTCCCGATGGAAGTCCTCATTATTAGGAATGATGCGGGTCTTGTTGCGGTGGGAGTCGTAGAGTATGTGCACCCAGGACCATTCCGACAGATAGGAAGTAGTAGTCTTCCTTCAGCAATAATTGAGCACATTGAGAAAAAGCATGGAGTACCAGCTTTCATCATGCATGGAACCTGCACGCATCAGCAAAACCTCACTTCAAAGAAAGACTTCCCAATCGTCATGACAGAAGTTGATCGCCTGATTGAAGAGACCGATGTTCATGACACGATATCGGGTCCTCATTGGTCAGACCTTGGTAGGTTCAAGGTCTGGACACTCTTTACTGGAGAAGATGTTCTCACCATAAGCACCAGCGCTCCTGAATTTACTGATGATATTTCCTTGGATGTGGGACGATCTGCCGCGGATATGGTGAGAAAACGAATGCCTGAGATCAAGGGGGTTTCCATCGTCGATGCGCACAATTGTATTGATGGAGATGCAGTTTCAGTGATGCCCGGAGATACTGAAGCAGGTGAATATGTTGGGGCAATCTCCAGTGCTGTGTTCTCTACAATCAAAAATCCGAAACAGAGAATATCTGCAGGCATCTATCGAGTGATACCCAAGGATGTTAGACCGGATGAAGGAATGGGTCCTGGAGGCGTGACAGCTCTGGTCATGGATGGTGGAGAACGTGAAGTAGTCCTCCTATCCCTTGATGGAAATAACATGGAGCTAGGCTTTCGAGAAGAGGCGATTCGTATCCTGAAGACCCAGGGATTTGATGATGCAGAGGTCATTACAACAGACACCCATATTGTGAATGCCATATCTCTCTCAAGTCGAGGGTATCCACCAATTGGACAGAATAAGCCTGAGGAAATTATGGAAGCAATCATCGTTGCAGCAAACAAGGCGCGTGAGAAGGTCAAACCTGTCAGAATTGGTCTGGGGTTTGGCGAGGTCAAAGGCCTTTGCACATTCGGTGAGAGAGGGTTTGATATTCTGACCCAAGACATCGCAGAAGCCGCAGGGATTGCTAAAAGAGTCGGTATCCGGGTTGGTGCAGCATCATTTCTGATTGTACTATTGCTTGCCTTTCTATTGTAAAGAGGCAAGTGTCATAACAGAAAGGCAAATCAAGAGTCAGTCTTGAAGGGTATCACCCAAAGGAGTAGAAGAAGGAATGAGTAAGAGGATCCTTGTATGCATTACCGGCGCAAGTGGCACAATTTACGGAGTGGATTTAATCCGTCAACTGAAAGCACTGGGACATGAAGTGCATCTAGTTGTCACAAAGTGGGGGGAGGCAACCCTCAAGCATGAAACAGGTCTGACCGCTGAGTCTCTTGGCAAGGAAGTGGATAGGGTATATCCTGAGAACAATCTAGCCGCAGGACCTGCAAGTGGATCCTTTCCTTTGGATGCAGTCGCCATTGTCCCCTGTTCAATGAAAACGCTGGCCGGCATTGCTCACGGATATGCAGACAATCTGGTTGCCAGGGCTGCTGACTGTGCGCTAAAGGAACGAAGGAAGCTAGTCATTGTGCCTAGAGAAACCCCTTTGAACCTTATACATATTCGAAATATGGCTGCGGTGACTGAAGCGGGAGCAGTTGTGATGCCTGCCAGCCCAGCATTCTGGCATCGGCCTAAGAGGATCGAGGACCTAGTTGGCTCTCTGGTAGAGAGGATTGCGGTTCATCTTGGAGCTTTGGACAAGCCCACCAATGAATGGACGGGTGTATAGAGACCAGGTCACCAGTGTAATGGCACTCCACAGTGCTCACATAGCGTGGTTTCGCCGGGCAGACCTCTCTTCGATAGACCAGCACCGCATTTCTCGCACTGAATGATGAGTGGCTGAATGTCGTCTGCATCTGCGCGGATTCGGAGCAGTACTTCCCGAAGGTTTTCACGCATGTGTGCCAGAATTGTGCTGAGCTTCTCCTCATTATCCGAAAACACTCGAATCTTTATTTTCCGGTTCTCCTCCGACACAGATCCCACAACTACGAACTGACTGCCATGAAAGCCCATGCCGTAATACCAAGCAGACATCATATTGTTTGATTTGCCTTCTGATACAAAGTGAAGGTCATGCTGCTCGATCACACTCTTTACGGTTTGAATCAGTTCTTCGGGGTCAGTTCCAGCATCAAACTGGAATTCACACATGTCTTCATGCCCCAGTTTCTCCATCGCGGACTCAAGGAACGGCATAGTTGCTCTGGCAGTGTACGCATCTCTTACTGCGGCACTATGCTCAACAGGGACCTCATGCTTTCGTTCTCCGTGCTTTTCGCAGCTCATCTTCACTGTACTCTTTGATTCTTCCTGCTCTATATCCAGGAGAGTAAGTGGCTGATGGCATTTATGACATTCATACGCCCTATCATATACCGTCAGTAGAGCTGCTGGCGAGAGCGAATTAAGGTAGTAGCGATTATCGCCATGTCCTCTTTGACACTCAATCTTAGCCTCTACCGTTTCCTTGCCAGCCTTTAGCTCCTTTATAACAACTGGAGTTCCACATCTCACACATCTAAGGCTTTCATCAATTGATGGTTGCCTATCAATTTCCTCTTGTACTCGCTCCAAGTTCTTGAGTGCATCAACAGTAATTCCTTTGCGCATAGAACCATGAATCGGACAATAGACCTCGATTTCGGCTTTCGTACCATCAGCTTTCGTGGAACCGATCTCAGTTAGCAAGTCACACTTCTCGCACTTTAGAAGCGCCTGTGAGATTTCGATAGTGGCTTCATCACTCCAGTCAATGCTCTGAACCATCTCAAGCGAGTGCCCATTCAGACAGGTCGCCTTTATCTTGTACTCATCTTTTGAGGCTTCGATACTGCGAATCGAAAGCGCCTTGCCACAGTCAGAACATCTCAAGGTGGTGCGAATGCGTGAACCCTCTGTCACAGCTTGAGATACATCATCAAGTAAGGGCGCGTAAGCTACAGGGAATTCCTTCTTGCTTGAACCATGCACTGGACAGACCAGTTCCAAACGCATTTTGTCGCGCTTGGAACTCTTATCTTGAATGCTACATGGCAGCCCACAGGTGTCACAGTGAACCAGACGTTTGAGAACCGTCTTCATTATTGATTCATCAGCATCGCGAGCCACAAATCGTAGTTCCTTATGACCATTAGGACACTTCGATTTTAGCTCCAGAAACTCGCCTTTCTCCTCAATTTCATGGATTGCAAACACTTGGCCGCAACGTGGACAGCTCATTGAATCTAGCACTGACTTCGCTGCATTGACCTCTGTCCGCAACTGATTGACTGTTGGATGGTACAAGGTTGGTGCCACCCTTCTCTGAGGCCCGTGAATCGGACAGAGAAAGATGTACTCGACTTTGTCTCTATGTGCATCGGTGCTCGCAATATCCATAATTGAGCCACATTGCACACATGTGAATAGACCTTGAAACAACTCAAATGCCGCATTGTCAGCTTGGAATTGTGACAGGTCGCGTTTATCCTTGTGACCATTGATACATTGTAAAAAGACCCTAAGATTTCTGCCGCGTGTCTGGGCGGCTAGTACGAAGTAAGGCTCCCTGCATTTCCTACAAGTGAACATGGTACTCCCTCTCCTGTGGCGTGCAGGGTGGAGGTCCTTGCCTCCTTCATTCATACTTGGTGTCTATTAGGTATTTCGTAAGTAGGTAGACAATGCTGTAATTTGGCATTGATACCTATTCGTTTGATTCTGACTAATCTTCATTGGATTTGTAAGTTCTAAATTCTGATCTCTTCCTCCACTCGCTCTGAAATGTATCTATCAAGGGTGCATTGCCATATCTCAGCGCAATAGGGATTCCGAAGAAGAGAATGAGCACAGCTCCCGGAACTCGTACTAGTGGAGCCAGCAATCCCAAGAGAGGAATCCATGGCAAATATAGTCCAACAAGGTAGATTAGAGAGCCTATGGCCAAGCCCAGCCAATTCCCGCTCTGTGGTCGCACAGAAGCTGTAGATGCTGTGGCTAGCACTGAAATGGCAAATCCTGCAGTGATAAAGAATGGACCAATCAAAGGGATGTAGGACCCCAAGATCCATAGGACTGCCCCCAGAAGTATGATCAAGAAGTTTGGATCTCTCACAACATCGTCAAATCCAGTCTCAGAGGTAACATCATCGTTCATCGTGACCACAACTGATGTGGCCAAGATGAAAGGAGCTATTCTATCTTTCCCTTTGTAAGGGTTTTGAAAATTCAATCAGTGGTTCCAGGAGCATCGATGCTCTCCAGAAGGGCATCAGCAGCTTTCTTTACCTTTGAGCGATAGCCACGAGTGGTATAAACGCGAATTAGTTTGATTCTTCTCTCAAAGCTCCTTGCAAGCAAGCTGATATCTTCAACCGGCCAGAACTCGTAGCCCTTGGAGCCGCGCTCGAAGAATACAAGATCTTCAATGTCAAATTTCCCCGGATAGAAGCTCACAGACTGTCTGTCAGGGTAATCAACAAAGACATTACTTGGGTCGATCCCAGCATCATCGGCAATCTCTTTCTCGATATTGAACAGTCCATCCGGAGTCGAGATTGAATCCAGAAACGCAACATCGCTAATTGCACGTTCACTTGCCATCTTGATGAGGTACCTAGCGCTGAAATCTTCAAAGAGCTTGCAAGCAGTCTGCATTTCTTCTGATGCATCCTCCAGTGGATTAAGCAATTGGTCCAAGAAAGAGATATCATCCAGACTTAGGAACGCATTGAGGTCATCTCTGGGCGAAGGTGCGAGTTCAGCCCCTGCTTCATCCAATATCCTAAGAAGCATGAGTTCAGCTGCACGTACGGACTTATGATAGTATACAGCATCGAACATGTTTGCCCCAGCTGAGAGATATGACTCAAATGTGAACAATGCACCGCGTTCTACGGCAATTTTATTCTTCGCCACTCTGGTGGATTGGAAGAGTCTCCGGAACTCGAGTTGTGCATATTCAACTCCTGAGAAATATGAATCTCGCTCAAGCCGATCAACCAGCTCAGGATTGATTGGAGTAGTTTCAAGATCAAAAATAACTCCCTTCAATGGCACACCGCGTTTGATAGTATTCGCAACCTCATCACGGGAATAGCCGAAATCTTCGAGCGCCTCGCCTGCAGGCGAGTTCTTGATGATTAGTTCGGCAAGCTGTCTGCGATTGAGCCCACGCACTGTCAAGAATTCGTTGATTACATTCTCCCAAGGACCTGTGGAAAGTGTAAGAAACATTGCGGCAAGGCGAGCATTCTGAATCTCTTCCTTGCTGGCTCCCAGATAGTCCATGAAAATGTGAGTGGTATGCATGAATCCCAGCAGCTTCCCCATCAGTGAAGTGTCAGCACCCGAGAAAACCATATAGACTCCTGCAGGTGAACGAATAGTTCTCAGTCTCTGAGTTAATCGCAGGTCTGTAACCGCCTTCTCCACTTCGGATAGAGCTACATAGCCATGCACCGGATCCTTAATCTCAACCACTTTGGGGAAGTCTGTCAGTGGCATAATTCTACACAGCCAATTCGTTTTGGGTCCGAAATCAAGTAAGTAACTGTGTAATATGATTTGAGGATACGGCTGGAATGCGCAAATGTTTTCTTCCAACTTCAGAACAAATACAAGAATGAAAATGTTCATGTGTTGATGCGGCTCGTTGGACAGCTATGAATCGGGTGTGGGCTCTCTCCCTTGTGTTGGTTCTCTTTCTTGGAGGTTCAGCTCTAGCCCGGTCTCCAGTTCTAAATCAAGTGGATACTAGAGAGGACGGGGGAAATCTTTCAGACACAGAGGTGTACGGAGTCGACTATTCTGATTTGATTCACTCATTAGTCGATCGAGATTCCTATCTCGGATATGTGCAGAAGATAACTGAGAATGGTTCAAGATGGATTTCTTCGCCAACAGAGTACAGCAGTGCAAATGCGTATGCAAGAGAGTGGATAATCAGCGAGCTAGAGGAAGTCTCTGATGGGCATATAGAAACGGAAGTTGTAGGGACCTATCAATCAGTTATCGGACGACTTCCTGGATATCTGGGAGGGGGCCCAGCTATGCTGGTAGGGGGGCACTTTGATTCTGTAGCTGGTGCACCAGGTGCCAACGATGATGGATCGGGCGTCGCTGCAGCCATGGAGTTGGCTGGGGTCATGTCTCAGTTTGAATGGCCGTTAGACATCTATTTCGGGTTTTGGAATGCTGAGGAGATTGGACTTCGCGGAAGCTATGAGGTTGCAGACGAGTTCATGAGTCGAGGAATTGAGATACTGGTCTACTATAACATAGACATGCTACTTGTTCCGGATGAATATGGCCCTTCAGATGAAAAGCTGCTACTTGTGTACCCCATTGGTCATACGGAAAACTACCATGTGGGAAGACTCTGGGCTGAAATCGCTCAGATGATGAGCAACAATGTAGGCAATGACATGATCAAACCAGTGCCATCAGATGAATTCGGAGCTTGGACACGGTCGGACCATTATGCCTTCATCCATGAAGGATATCCGAGATCTCTATTCGCGTATCAGTCGGGAGTGGACGATGACTACCACACGTCCAGAGACACATGGGACAATCCAGACTACGACTATGATGTCGCTACCGAGCTCGTGGCCAGTCTGGGAGCCGCCATGGCATTCGTCATGTCACTAGAATTTGGCAAGAAACAATCTATTCATTATTCTGGATCTGACAACTCTGCCTTTGAAACAGAGTACCTCTTCGCAATGAGTCTCGCAAACAATATCACGGTCAAAGCCCTTTCCGACCAAACTGCTAATTTCTACCTTTATGGTCCCGACGGATCGTTGGTCGATTCAGTGGAGGATGTGCCTGCAGACACTCAACAAACGATATTTGACACATACGTGAGTCAATTGGGGCTTTACAGACTGGTCATAGAGTATGATGGCGCTTCTTTGATGGGCTATACGATTGATGTGGAGTATGATGTGGACTACAACGGAGATGGGTATCTGGATAGGGACTATCCGTGGTTCTACCCAGACTCTTTCAGAGAAGACACAGACCAAGATTCTCTTCCAAATGGATTAGAGATGATTCTGGGAACGGATAGTCTGAATCCAGATTCAGACTCAGATCTCATGCCGGATGGATGGGAATACTATCATGGACTTGATCCTCTGGTAGATGACTCCGCTGGAGACCTTGATGGAGATGGTCTCATCAATGTGGAGGAGTTCAATGCGAACACAGACCCAGAAAGTGCGGATTCTGAAGGAGACGGCATGGATGATAAATGGGAAGTGTTCTATGGATTAGATCCCCTTGCAGTGGACTCTTTCGATGACCCTGATGAAGACACCCTGACGAACATCGTTGAGTATAATCTCGGGACATCACCTATCAGTGCTGATACCGATCTAGATTCCATGCCTGACAATTACGAGGTGGAGAATGGCCTCGATCCATTGGTCGATGACTCATCGGACGACCTAGACGAAGATGGAGTCAGCAACCTCGATGAGTACCTACGAGGTACAAACCCAAATCACTATGACCTCCCCATGGTGATTGTGATGGGTATTGCAGGAACTGTGGCAACAGTCATTGTTGGAGGGTACGTCTACTATCAGAAATACTGGATCCATCCAGGCGACTAGCAGGTTGTCAAGTCTGTATTCATGTGAATGTGCGCATCACAAGGTCCCATCTATGTTGGACAAAGTCCTGAAGTTCTTTGATCTTCTTCTCATCCTTCGTGGGTTTGAAGAGCTTGGAGAAGCGACCTTGCAGTTGGAGAAACTCTTCAATGGGTTTTCGCTTTGCAGGATCCTGGAACCTCTTGCTCTCACGACCAAGTTTGAACTCGTCGCCAATGCGTTCCCACATAATCCAATAGCCAGTTTCTACTGCAAGCTTTCCGATTTCCACACCTCTCTCAACTGGATAGTTCCATGCTTGAGGACAAGGTAGGAAGATGTGAATAAACTTGGGCCCCTCAATCTCGCTGGCTCGCTTGACCTTGTCATAGAGGTCTCTTGGATAGGATGAGTTTGCAGTGGCTTGGTAGACTGGTTCATGTGCTGCAACTATCAGGTCAAGCATCTTCTCAGGTTCGGTCTTACCGTACCAGGTTGTAGTCGTCTCTGCATGAAGAGGAGTAGCTCCTGAGCGTTGAGTGCCTGTATTGGAATAGACCTGGTTGTTGTAGCAGACATAGAGCATGTCTGTTCTCCGCTCAAATGCTCCACTCAAAGCCTGAAGGCCAATGTCAAAGGTGCCACCATCTCCCGCCCACACCATGACCTGTGTATGGTCATTGCCTTTTGCACGCAATGCGGCCTTGACACCAGATGCGGTGGCGGCTGAGGCCATGAATGCTGTGTTAAGCACTGGAATGGCAAGACCTGACTTGGGCCAGAGTGACTGAACAACGCTTGTGCAACACGCCGGGACGACCTGAATAACATCTCCATCTAGAGCCTTATGCGCATGACGGAGTGCAACCATGTCTTGGCAGCCGGCACATGCCGCATTACCCTTGAGTACGTATTCCTTTAGGGGCATTTCTTTTGTTGTTACCATCTTAATCACTCCAGGAGGTCGTGCCAGATCTGCTCAGGGGCTGGCTCACCTGACTCCACATAATTCACCGTATTAGTCAACATCTCTTTGATGTCATCAACTGTGACATCGCGGCCACCCATGCCGCCGATATAGTCAATCACTAGAGGCCTATGCTTCGAATTGTAAAGGCTTGATCGGATATCTCCCGCCACATGTCCAGCGAATCCATAGGATGCTCCTCTGTCAAATGCAGCAATGCCCTTGACCTTTGATCCCAGTTCTCGAATCTTATCCACAGGGAATGGCCTGACAATTCGCATTCTAGCATTTCCTACTTTGTATCCCTCCTCACGGAGTTCATCAATGGCATCCTTTGCCTCCGCACCAACTGAGCCTTGAGAAGTGAAAATCACATCAGCATCATCACATTTGTAACAGTCAATTGGACCTCCAAAGTACTTGCCAAAGAGCTTCTTGTATTCCTTCTCAACCTCTTCATAGACCTTCAGAGAGTTGATCGCTGATTCGTGCATTCCATAACGAAACTCCTGATAGAATTCTGGAAAGACAATGTTTCCATGAGATACAGGGTTCTCAGGGTCCATCACCCAATGAGGGGGCGTGTAGGGCTTGAGGAATTTGTCCACTTCCTCAGGCTCTAGATAGTCGTAGGTTGATAATGTATGACTAAGTACAAAACCATCTGCATTCACCATCACAGGTAGGAGCACGCGTTCATCCTCAGCGAGCTTGAACGCCTGGATAATTGTGTGATACAATTCATCCACACTGGCTGTATAGAACTGAATCCAACCGGTGTCACGCTTACTCATACTGTCGTCATGTGTAACATGGATGTTCCAGCTTGGCGAAACAGACCGATTGATGTTAGCAATCACGATGGGCAATCGTGCTGCAGCAGCCCAATGAAGGCCCTCATCCATCAGGAGCAGACCATTGGATGACGTTGCAGTGAACGCTCGTGCCCCCGTGGAACTTGCACCTATGCATGCAAACATAGCAGAATGCTCGGACTCGACACGTATGAACTCACCCTTGAATACGCCCTCTTCACTCAACAATGCGACCTGTTCAGGCACGGTTGTTGCAGGGGTAATTGGATATGCAGCAACGACCTCGACGCGTGCAGAAACCACTGCTCGTGCTGCTGCATAGTTCGCACTCATTAGCTTGGTCTTCATGTAGCAGCCTCCTCTTCTCCCTCTCTAATCATCTCTATGCATTCTGGTGGACAGACTTGAGCGCAAATACCACATCCCTTGCAGTAATCCATATCAATTCGGGGAAATCCTTCATCATCAATGGATATTACAGCCTCGGGACAGTGGAGCCAACATGTGCGGCACTTATTACAGCGCTCATAATCGATTCTCGGAGAGAACGTTCTCCAGCTTCCTGTTTCACCAGTCGCTCCGACAGTGGGCCTGGAAAACGAGGTCTTCGGCATATCAGCCCGTTTCTTCGGCTCGGTGTTGACTTCATTGACCATAAATCAGACATCCGTTGGGAGCCAGTATGACACCACGCGGGAATGAGCCATATTAGGATTATGATGAGTCCAAAATTCGGGCTCCTTTGGTCAAGCTTAAGTGTCAGGTGTGTTGTTGAGAAGCACTCAGTGTTTGAAGAGAGATGGTTCTCGATGAAACTCCAGTTGACGTTGGTACAAATGCCCTGTGTTGAGGGCGACAGGGAAGCAAACTATGAATGGGCAAGAGGGCTTCTGCAGAATCACAAGAGCACAGAGAATCTGGAATTCATAGTGCTTCCAGAGTTATTCGATATTGGATTCAGATATGAGGACTATTCTGAGGCTGGAGCAGGAATTCCAGGACCGACAAGTGTATTCGTGCAGAATCTAGCAGAAGAGTATTCCAGCTACGTGGTTGGTACAGGGCTTGAAGGGACTGAGTCACTATTCTTCAACACCTTGGTGGTGGCATCACCTGAAGGAAAGACCATTGGGACCTATAGGAAAATTCACCCGTTCCAGAGCGAGAGAGAGGTATTTGCCGGAGGAAACATGCTCACGCTCCTCGATATCAAGGGTGTCAAGGTGGGCGTCGAGATATGCTATGATGTTCGATTTCCAGAAGTTTCCAGAAAGCTTGCTCTTGAGGGTGCAGAGTTAATCCTGATACCTGCTGCGTTCCCAGATCCAAGGGTGGCTCACTGGGACAATCTGGTGATGGCCAGAGCAATTGAGAATCAACTGTTCGTTGCTGCAGCTAACAGAGTCGGTCCCTCGTTTGATGGAAAGACCTACTTTGGACACAGCCAAGTTGTGGACCCTTGGGGGGTACGGTTCACGCGAATCAATTCTGAGAACGAGGTGTTCACTTCCCAGATAGATACAGCCATGATCAAGTCAGTTCGGGAGCAGATTACATGCTACGCTGATATGGCACCCGAAGGCTATGACAAAGCTCAGTGGTTCAAGGGGTGATTCAGCCTCAGCATAAGCGTTAAGTGATAGCGGAAAGATGTCAACGTGAGTTGGAGAGAGATAATTTGTCTGAAACCCCCTCAAAACGCATCAAGAAAGCTGTGAAGAATTGGTTCAGAAAAGAGGGTTCTAAATTGGAGACCATCTCAAACCCTCGAGCGGAATTTCTGTTCAAGGTGAAGTTCCAGCGATTCTTCTTCACAGTGGTAAGACCTAACGAACAGAATTTCATTCAATTGGAATCGCAAGTGATGATTTCACCACAACACTTGAAGGTCCTGAATGCGGAGAAGATGCGCGAGTTTCAAATACAAGCAGTGAAGTTCAGTTTTACACACGGGGTTCAGCTTGGGTTCATCAGACCGAATCCTGCACAACAGGGGCCTAAGCCCCCTGGCCCAGGATTTGTGGTTTCAGACAGAATCTATGACGACGGATTCAGTGAAGACCGCCTCTGGGAGGTGATGAGAAAGCTTCATTCAGCTGTCGATATGTCGATAGCAATACTGAATGAGGTCACTGGACAAGCGGGAATGAAGCCACCCACAGAAACGCCCGACTCCGGACCGTCCTACTATACTTAAGTACTGGATTCGTAAAATCGAAAGGAATCAACCCAAGACAGCTTGAAATATCGATGTAGTGATTAAATTAAGGGATTGTCAGGCTATTGGACCATCTATAAATGATGGATTGCTGGTGACCTGTCTTCAAGATAGAAACAATGGATGGTGTACGCTTCTGCATAAGAAGTCCTCTCTCAAGAGATGCTCAAGAGTAGTTATTCCGCTGCTTCTTATGCTACTTGCATCCTTTGCACAGCCAGCATCTCTAGAGATGAGAACTGATTCTTTCCCCGCAGTTAGCTCAGTTAACAAGCTACTAGAAAATGCCTTTACACCTTCATCTGCATCAGGGGAAGGAGAAGAACAAGTCAGTACAGCCTATATGTCACGCACCATTGGAAGTCAGCAAGTCTCCATCCTCAACAGTTACACAAGCCCTGATACTCACGAAATGTTGCTTGATCTCTCTGAATATCTAGAATCCGGGTGGTTGCTCTATAAAGTGGAAATTGATGCTCAGAGCGTCACGGCAGCCCCAGAAAGAGAGGTGGTCGGTGTAGCTTCCATTCCAGGTCAAGATTTCAGAATAGAGGAGTATATACCCAATTTCTATTATACCCAGCTCGCAAATGGATTTTACAATAAGCCGCACAATGGATCCCTGTTGAATTATTCCCTATCATACTCTACGGAGTACTACAACACTGCTTTGAGAGGCACGTCTTATTTGGTAATCAGCGATGACTACCGTGATAGCTCCGGCGGCCTGACAACTCCTGAAGCCATGTCTCCTCACGATTCAGCTTTTGCGTGGACAACCGTTGACGGCGAGAATATCAATCTCACTCAGAATACTGTCTATTATACAGTCATAAATGGCACCGACTTGCACGAAGATACAATCTCTTATGATTATCCGATTATCTATTGGGGCGTGGAGTCAGCAGCAGGATCCTATGCCACCAGAATATATAGCACTGAAATCTTAGATTGGTTCAGCGTTTCCTATGAGGCATTGCTGAATTACACATACATACCATGGGACATTGACACCAACTCAGCCCAAGTTTACAGCACAACGAGCGACGTGAGCTTGGAATGCAACTCCACTGCATTTGTCAATGATGCTTGGAATTCAGCAACCTTTGCACAGAATATCTCGGCAATTACACTATCCGCGAATCAATCAGTTGATCTCGATTACAGCATTACTCTATGGTATTCTAGGAATGAAGAAGGAACCACCGATTGGGAAGTGGATGCTTCTGGAGGACAAGTTGAATGGAACTCTTCGATATCTGTCACGTATCCCAGCTTGAGCGGGCAAATTAAGCGTTACTTGAACTTCACTATACCTGCTGATTGGACGGTTTCTGGACTGTATAATGCCACGAATCCAAGCCTAAATCATAGTCAGTACTCAAGAGCCGGAGATGTAGTGATCTGCAGCAATGTGGGCACAGAGAGCTGGGTTCTATCTTCAATTGCGCCAAATTATGTATCGAATGTGGCGTTGTATGACTCATCTGATGACAGTGCAGTTGTTCATTCAGCTAATGTTGGAACAGTTCTGGATGTCAATACAACGGTTGAGAGCCCAACTCTTGACGCGGCCACCACGGGCTCAGTCAACCTCACAGTTATCCATTCGGGCGTGACAGCATATGCCCCTGCTAATGCCACCGTCACTGCAGGGCTTGGTCATCATAGCTGGAATACTGGAACAGACCATGATGAGAATGGAATTCACACGGTTGCCGTATTCTGGAGCAATGGCACTGAGGCCGGCTATCGCACACTTGACGTCGTGATTGTCTATCCGACTGAACTGACATCTGTTTCAACTATCGATGCATTCACTGACAGCACCTTCTCATTCAGTGTGTTCTTCAGAGATAGCTATACACCGCAGTATCTTGATGGAGCATTCGCAGAAGTAACCTACTCTTTTGCCGGAGGCAACAATATTACGATGACAGACCATGCCAATGGCACATGGAGTGGCATAATAGACACCACAGGCAGGAGCCCAGAAACCTATGACTTAGTTATATATGGTGAGGGATTTGCATTTGAGAATGTGAGTCGAGTCATTAAGGTGACTCTAATCCATGACACACAGGCCCTGGATTTCTCATGGTCAAATGGACCGAATATAACATATGTTGAGAGCTCGGAACTCATTGTTGTATATAGAAGAACAAATGGAAACAATGTGACCAATGCTCAGGTCAATGCAACAATTGGAATCAAGACATGGAACCTGACGCAGCAGCTTGATGGATCATATCGAATTCGATTCAACGGTTCCGATAATCCGCCTGGATTTGGTTCTCACAATATCACGATAAATGCATGGAAAAGTGGCTACGAACCACAATCAGGCTATCCGCAGAATCTGACCATAGATAGAGAGGGCACGTCACTGGAAGTGAGTTGGTCCAATACCAACAACATAACATACCTCGACAGCACTATCCTTTCTGTCAAGTATCTGAGCAACAGCACTAGCACGGAGATACAAGACGCTGAATTGAATGTAACAATTGGATTAACAACTTGGAATCTCACGTGGAATAGTGGTAGCAAAGCCTATGAGATTCAATTCAATGGGACCGATGCATCTACTGGATTAGGTACTCATTATCTACTCATTCAGGCTACGCTATATGGATACGATGACGCATCAGACTCAAGCATCAATCTCACAATTCGAGAAGAACCAACAACCATAGTACTCTATTGGTCTGCTCCATATCTCAACAATATCACGTACATCCAGCAGACCACGCTCTATGCTAACTTCACAATATTGGACAACACACCCATTCAGCTCTCGACAGTCAATGTCACGTTTGGCACTACGACTCTGAACCTCAATTGGGATATCGGCTTGCAGAGATACTGGATTGTTTTCAATGGCACGGACAACCCGCCAGAATTTGGGAATCACAGCCTTTCTGTCCAGGCATGGAAACATGGCTTTCAGGGGAATTCTGATACCACAAGTATCGTCATACGGAGAGATCCCACAACGCTAACAACAGATTGGCCAGATGGCTCCACTATCCGTTATGTGAATCGGACAACCTTGGTAGTTCATTATAGGATGAGTAATAGTACAGACATCGAAAACGCGATGGTCAACGTAACCATCAGTGGCGAAACATGGGATATGACCTGGGATGGTTTTGACAGTGCCTACAAGCTGACATTCAATGGAACAGACAGCCCGTTCCTAGGAACCCATGCCCTGACCATAAGTGCTTGGAAATATGGATTCATTGAATCAGTAGACACATCACAGACTCTTGTTATCGAAGAGGAGCCAACTCACCTAACCTACTCCTGGCTGCCTGCTGACAATATTACCTACTTCGAGTACACATACTTCTTTGTGTATTATAGAATGAGCAACTCGTCCATAATACCAGGTGCAACACTGAATGTCACGATAGGTAGCGATTCTTGGGATCTTCTCTGGAACAGCACACAGCAGGCATACGGAATAAGGTTCAACGGGTCAGATGCAATTCCAGGTTTGGGCACCCATCCACTGAACGTTACTGCCTCAGCCTATGGATTTGAATCTGCAATCAATTGGTCACAATCACTCATCATAACCCTTGAGGGAACTGATTTGAGTGCATCATGGACCGCACCAAATTTCAACTCTATCACATACCTAGAATATACTGAGCTGCAAGTTTTCTACGAGATGAACAATGGCACATCTATTCTCGATGCAATTGTCAATGTCACAATCGGAACCAAGACCTGGAATCTCACATGGAGCGGGGCGTACTACACCATTATTTTCAATGGGACAGACATAGAACTAGGCTTTGGTTTGCATAGCCTCATCATCAAAGCCGGGAAAGCGCATTTTCAGAATAAACAGAATGTAGGTCAAACCCTGACAATTGATTATGAGCCTACTACAATATCCAGTACTGTGGAAGAGGGTTTCATAACATATGTCGAAGAAACGCAGTTGATAGTCACCTATGCTCTAACAAATACAACCCCAATCATAGGTGCAACAGTCAATGTGACCATAATTGATGAAACCTGGGACTTATGGTGGAATAGTACTGATGGAACATATAGAATAAGGTTCAACGGTTCAGACGACCCACCAGGTCTTGCAGCTCACACTCTCATTATCTCAGCTTGGAAATATGGCTACGAGAATAGGTCAGACACTCAAACACTTGTCATAGCACCTGAACCGACGAGCATAGTGATCTCATGGTCACCGTCAGACACTATCACATACCTACAGAGCACGATTATGCAAGTGGATTATCGTATGAGCAACTTAACTTCCATCTCTGAGGCGAATGTGGTAGTGTACATTGGTATTCATTCTTGGCCCGTTCGATGGAATGCAAGTTCGGGCTTTCATGAAATCATATTCAATGGCACAGACCCAATTCCTGGGGTGGGGACATATGCTATCACAGTTCAAGCATCAAAACTCGGATTTGCAGGCAATTCCAATGGCACACAATCTCTCACAATAGATCCAGAGTCCTCACAATTGATTCTGACATGGGAAAGCACTCATGATAACATCATAACATTTGTAGAATACACGACTTTGTATGCTAACTATACTATGCTTGATGGGACACCCCTCACTGACGCAACCGTGAATGTCAGTATCAGTATATTGGGTCAGTATTGGGACCTTCATTGGAACCCCGGACTAGAATTGTATGAGATTCGATTCAATGGTACTGATAATCCACCCGAATTCGGAATCCATTTCCTCACTGTGTCTGCATGGAAATATGGTTATGAAGTTCAAGAAGATTCTTCTGAGATTCTTATCATCGACGAGGAGTCAACCTATCTTTTCATCACTTGGTCCAATGGCGCCTCCATTACATACTTGCAGAAGACTACCTTGCGAATCAACTACACAATGAGTAATGGTACGACAATACCAGACGCGTATGTTGTCGTAGATATAGGGTCTCACTCATGGAATTTGAGTTGGACCGGTAGCATATATGAGATAACCTTCAATGGCACAGACTTGATTCCTGGATTGGGATCCCACAGCGTGAATATTTCAGCTTCCAAATATGGTTACGATGATGGATTCAGATATGGAGATACGCTGGTCATAGCTGCAGAGCCAACTAATGCATTATTGAGTTGGGAAATAACGTACGGCAATAACATCACGTTTCTTGAATCCACCACGCTTTATGTTAGCTATACTTTTCCCAATGGGACAGCAATAACTGATGCGACTGTCAATGTCACGATTTCAGGACTACATTGGAATCTCACCTATAATGGCTTGTTAGAATCCTATGAGGTTACGTTCGATGGAACAGATGATCCTCCGGGATTTGGCAGCCATACATTGAATATCAGCGCATGGAAGTTTGGATATGGCGAGCAGACCCCCAGCACATCACTAGCCATTCGCTTAGAACCAACAACGATTACTCCAAGCTGGGACTATGAGGAGTTTGAATATCATAACTCAACTACTCTCTCCTTCGAGTATAGAGATTCGCATGGCACATTAATCGATACAGCTACTCAGAAGGAAGTCTGGGTTAATTCAACTCTGGGAACACTTCTTGGCACAACTGGAATCTATAGAATCATTCTAGACAAGCGATTTGACCTTGGATTTCATACTGTTGTTGTCAATATCAGCAAATATGGGTACGAGCCTGCATACCTCGATATTGTCTCATTCACAATTCTTATCGCCAGTAC
>JBHLPF010000012.1:41350-78486 GCA_048939765.1 Promethearchaeota archaeon | reverse complement strand
TTTCTCGTCCTTGCGCTCTTCTTGACAGGAGATGCTCATTTCCTCACAGGGGAGTTCGATGATGCTATCACCTTCTACAAACGCGCCAGGGAGGTCTCTGATGACATTGGGTGGCCGCTCTCTGCCTTCAATGCCGATATGAGTGTACTCGTGACTCAGTGGATAAAGGAAGAGGAGCCAGACCCAGAGATTGTGAAGTCGGTTGAGGAACTGATGGGCAAATCAGAGGACTGGTATAGCTCCAGCGACTCAGATCTGATGAGAGAGGTCAGGAGAAGAATCTACGACGACTCAAGCATCGAAAGCGACCTATGCGTGTTTTTTGATGGTGAAAGGAACTTTGAATGTCGCGTTGAACGAAAAGCTCTTTCAAAGGAATGCTTTGGCAATCTGTACTGGATGGGAAGCTTATGCCCCTACTTCAAAGAATTCCTCGCACGCTTCTATGGACAATAAGTTTCGTATCACTAGTTGAATTAGTCTTTAGCTTGCTCTCTGTAACGTGAAAGAACAGTATCGCTCTTATCATAGATGGGACGGCTCCCAGCAAGATATCCCTCGGACAACCCCTCTTTTACAGATATTAGTGGACGAGACGCAGACATCAACAAATGTCTCAAGAACTCAAGGTCTGTGACTTTTCTCCCCATTCTTCGTTGGAAGCGCATCTTCTCCTCTTCAAATGTGAGAACATCGTGCTCGGTCAGACCCTTGAATAGCTTGTTTTTCGTTCCCTTAGGCGCACCCATCTCTAATCAGGACTCCAATCAAGTGTTAACCTAGGTAAGAATTCTAAGAAAGCGAGTATTACCAGCTGGGTATTTTCTCTCCCTAGTCTCCAGGTTCATCTGATTTATCTGGTCTATCAGTTGCCCGTGTTGGTGTAGATGTCGGGGCCGGCGTGAAAGTTGCTGCTGAGTTCGGCGCGTCTGCCTTTGTGGCGGACCCCTCATTTGCAATATGATAAAGGCTCCCAGAGCGAGTCTGTCTAAACTCTGTCACAGCCCTCCATGTTGCTGATTTATCAGCCATAGGAGTTAGTCTCTTGATTCTGAACATCACAATTGCAAATACGTCGATGAGGATTATATTCATTCCAAGCAAAAGGATTGAATTCACGCCAATTGATACACCAACTGAGGAACCTGTGAGAGCGCCTAGTACAACCATTAGGGATGCATTTACTGCAGGCGGCATGAGCGCAGCTGAAATGGCAACACCGACAAGTGAAGACATGTCGCCTCTAGTAACCGATATCGCGACTGCAGCACCGGAGAAGATAGCTACACCAACATCCCATGATGAGAAAGGAAAGAGAAGGGTAGGTAGTCCACCGCGTCTAGTGATCTCCGTATAAACTTCGGAAGCAACATCATGCTCTACAACTGCCATGTAAGTCGGACTTGCAACAGCGATGATTATGGCAAGAACAACTCCGACCGCAAGAGAGAGACCCAAGGAGATGAGTTCATTCACTGTTCCCTTAACAAACAGATTGCGATCCTGCACCACATAGCCCAAGGCAACAGCTAGCATTGGCCCCATCAGCGGGCTTAGCAGCATCGAAGCAACAATTATCGTCACGTTGTTCATAATGAGACCGAATCCAGCCATTGCTGCGGCGAAGATTGTGAAGGCAAGGAAGTCGAAGCTCAAAGAAGATTGAGACTTCACATTCTCATAGATCTCTTCAACTGCAAGAGAGGCATCTCTCTGCATAATGCCTTCTCGAACTTCCTCACTCTCCCTTGGTAGAGATGCCTTCAAGTCGAGAATATCTATGAATCCAAACTCAACACCGACCCCTCGTGACTTGAGCTTCTCCATGGTCTCTAGTGCACCATCATCAGGAATTCTAAAGGTGAGTAGATGTGCATTATCTGACGTGTACTTCATAATGTTCTTCACGTTGAGACCATCTAGAAGGAAGTCGTAAACCGCTTCGGTCTTCTCGAAGGGTACTACTATCTGGACTTGTTTCACTTACGTGCAGCTCCGAGATTGCACTCGGTTCCCGCTTCTTAGCTCTTAAGGCTTTCTAGAAACGAATGTATAATGTCTGTAATACACGTGATACACCTGGATATAGTCCTGAGCTATATCCAGAGCTATAGCACCACGTTTTTGAGGCATTGACCGCTGAAATGAGAGAGGTTGACATATGGGAGTCGTCGAGATCCTAGCATTCTGGTGGATGGTCTCTCTGACAGGAGCCCTTGCACCAGGACCACTATCAGCAGCTGTGGTCATGCAGGCAAGTCGACACGATAAGCTCCATGGGATAATGCCTATGGTGGGTCACGCCATCATTGAATTAGGAATCATTGCAGCGATTATTGTCGGGGTTCAAGCCCTTGAATTGACTCAATTTGCAATAGACTTGATTGCAGGATTCGGAGGCGTTGTTGTCATTCTCTTTGGGTTTCTGGCACTGAAGGACTATCGCCATAAGGATGAGAGTCGATTGCCAAACAATGAGGAAAGGAGCACGGCATCTACCATGATAGAGGCAACTGCTCAAGGAGCAGTGGTCAGTCTTCTCTCGCCGTACTTCCTCCTGTGGTGGTTTGCCATAGGTCTTTCAAGTGTGACGCTGCTGGTGGCGGAGCTCCAGGTTGGCATTGGCACCGTCTTCCTTGCAGGCGCTTTGATGTATTTCACCCATATTTCCACGGATTTCGTTTTTGGGGCATTTCTATCCCTCGGGTCAGATAAGGCGACCAAGACTGTGAAGGTTGGTGGGATTAACTGGGTCAGTGTTGGAATAGGAGTATTCCAAATTCTCTTGGGTCTTTGGTTCATTGTGTCCTCGATTTTGTAGAATACAATGCTCTGGTTCCTAGAAACGCAGTGCTAAAGTGCATGCTATGTTAATAACAGAACATCATGCCAAAAGCACTAATCACTGGATTCGAGCCTTTCGATGGTTATTCAGTCAATCCCTCAGCTGAATTGGCACAGGTTGTCGATGGCAAGAGAATTGGCAACTTCGAGATTGTAGGCGAAGTTCTCCCCCTAGACTACAATACTGCATTCGCATTGTTGAAGAAACTAGTGGAGAATCACTCTCCGAATGTGCTCCTATGCACTGGTCAAGCAAGTAGACCAGCAATAACAATTGAAAGAATTGCAGTCAATGCGAGAAGCACTACGAGAGCAGACAACTATGGCAATATCCCCGAAACTGATTTGATCTCTGATCAGGGGCCTCCAGCCTATTTCGCGAATCTGGATCCTCGTCCCTTGGTCCAAGCAGTCGAGAATGAAGACATCCCTGCATTTGTGAGCTATCATGCAGGAGTCTTTGGATGCAACTGGTTACTCTACAAAGTCATGGAATGGATTGGCGCCAGCGAGATGAATCTCTTGGCGACCTTCATTCACTTTCCGCCCCTTCCGCAGCAGGCAATCGAAAAGGAGAACCCAAACCTCGCAACGATGTCGTTAGGCACCATTGCTGAAGCAATCAAAGTAATAATCCTTAATCTTCCCAAATGAATGAGCGTAAAAGGTTTTAGGCGCGCATACAACCACCGCGGCTGTGATGTAGAGGTAGCCAAAGTGTCAGCTGAGGAATCATTCGATATCGTCATTGTAGGTGCAGGCGTCATAGGAGTTGCGGCAGCATACTATCTCCAGAAGAATAGTCCCGAGAAGAAGGTCCTCCTTCTGGACAGAATGCCCATGGCTGGGCAGGCGAATACGGCTATGAGTGCAGCCGCTGTAAGAAACATGTTTGCGTCCTCCACTAATCAGTTGCTGACTGACACATCAATCAAGTACTTTGAACATGTCCAGAACGACATTGGATTTGAGCTTCTCTTTGAGAAGTGCGGCTATCTCTGGCTGCTCAGCGATTCCCAGTTCAATCATGAAAGCGTTCAGAACTGGATGCGAAAAATGAAGCAGTCCAATATCCATTACAAAGTATATGATAAGAAACAACTCAAAGAGATGATCCCCGGTCTAAATGTGGACTTCACCAATGATGAAGAAGCAGAGCTAATGAACCTTCAAGAGGTCGACTTTGGCCTGTTTGGAGCAGATTGTGGTGTGTTAGATCCTACTAGACTAGTTGAGTGGTACTTCGAGGAGTTCAAGAAGATCAGCGACGTGAAACCAAGGTTCAATGTCAATGTCGAGGGCCTCTTGCTCGAGGCTGATCCCAAGCTCGACCTTCCTGGAGAGCCATTTGTATGGCAGAAGAAGAAAGTGACCGGAGTCAAGACCAAAGATGGAATCATTCGAGCCGAAACTGTCGTCCTTGCAACGGGTGCGTGGACGAACGAATTGCTAGATCCAATTGGAATGGATAGCAGAACGAAAGCCAAGAAGAGACATATCTTTGCCCTGCATGCAGAAGGGAAGCCTGGCATGGAGGAACTACTTGACACCAAGGGATTCAGTGAAATGAACACAATCCCATTCACCATTCTGCCCTCAGCTGGAGTCTACTTCCGACCACAAGTACAGGAGCGCGGATTCTGGATAGGATGTGGTGACAAGGTGGGGAGAAGATATGACTACATCCAGACGTCGGATTATGATAATCCAGAGAGCGCCTATTATGAAAACAGCGTCTATCCAGTCCTTTCCAAATACTTCCCAGGCTTTGTTGGAGCAAGGCCTGTTGGGAGCTGGGCAGGAGGATACAGCTATAGTCCAGATGCAATACCTTTCGTCTATTATGAGTGCGGAGTGCTAGTATTGACTGGAGCCAGTGGTTCAGGTATTATGAAGTCTGATGCAATGGCTAGAATTGCTGATGCGCTCTATCGAGGTGAAGCCGAAGCCGAGCTGTATGGCGGAAAGAGAATACAAGCAGACACTCTAAGCCAAAAGAATCGTAAGGTTGAGGTGGAGAGCGTCGTCATCTAGCGCTCTCTACTCTCTCGGAAAACCCTAAAAGAGATAGCGAGAGAATCTTAGTTGCTCCTTAAGGGTGCGATACCCCATTGCATTCTTTGGTTCTAAGAGACTCGAACAACGCAGATGTAACACACACATCGAAAATGAGGTTAAACAAGATGGATAGAGGTGAGCTCGATGACGACGGCGGAAAAACAAGAAGCCAGCAGGCTTACTATAACGGCACTGGAGAGTGGGATAGATTACCCGGACCTAAAGAGCACACCAGACGAACCTCTGCTAATTCAAGTAGTCGATTCCGGGCCTGATATTCTTGCCGAGTTATCTGTGAAATTCGAGGTCGATTTGGAAGACCTGCAGGACATTCAAGACCTTGACGAACGGCCTAGGCTTCAGGTTGAAGATAAATTCGTCATGGTTGTGCTGAGAGTACCCGTAGACCTGGAAGGGGAGGATAGAGAATACTCCACGAATCCTATAGGTCTCTTCACCAATGGACGTGACATCATTCTAGTTCAGAATAAAGAAATTCCTCTGCGCAAGAGACGGCTCAAGGGAGTTTTGCGGCGTACCACCACGGTAAGTGGAGTGATTTACAATACATGGGAGATTGTCATCCACAGCTTTGAAACGATGCTTGATATCATTGAAGCAACCATTCACGACACGGAAGGCCGGATTCTCAAAGAACTTTATCCTTCTCAATTGGACCGTTTCTTCCAGCTTTCGAGAGACGCAATCTACATGGAAGCTGCATTGAAGTCCAACCTGAAGGTTCTACGTCAAATGAAAAGGCTCCAGAGTTTCGGGAGACTTGTTCTTGACGAAGATCGTCTTGAGGAGTTAGAGGTGGACCTGCAACAACAGATGGAATTGAGTGCAATCTATAGGACTCTCATATCAAATGCCATGGATCAGTATGATTCCATTGTTGGACACAATCTGAATAGGGTCATGAAGACTCTCACGTCCATATCCTTGTTGGTGAGTGTTCCTACGCTCATTGCTTCGATCTACGGAATGAATGTTGACTTGCCCCTGGAGCAGGATCCGCTTGCATTTGTTGTGGTGGTCTTGGCGAGCCTCATCATCACTACACCACTGCTAATCTTTCTCAGACTCAAAGGATTGGTCTGATGAGAATCTCCACGCTTTCGGAATATGCTTCATTGTGTGCTGGATGTTATCAAATAAGTCACTGCAAAGGAAAGATAAGCCCGAAGTGTATAGGTTATGCACATTCCCCTTTGGAGGGATTAGGCTGACCTTCAAAGAGCTCGCTGAGTATCAAATGTGGACTGGAAACAAGATGCGAGAGGTTGTTGAACATCTGAAGGAGAAAGAATTCACAAAGAAGGTAGTTGGACAGCAAAGCGTTCGTTCGATATGCGAACACATAGTTGGGGCGTTAGCCACATGCTTCAATATCGCAGATGACAAATGGGATGATGGTATTTACAAGTGGATAGCCCAGGCCTCAAAACTCGAAATGATTTCCAAGTGGAGCGAATTAGATGCTCGTCTGACTGAGGTTGTTAGAGAAATTCCACAGGGCACAATCAAGGTCCCGCATATATCAGATGAGCCATTTGAAATTCAAGCAATGGATTTCTTCATCCAATACATTCTACATACCACACATCATAGAGGGCAGCTTGCATCAGCCCTAAGGCTGCTTGGAAAAGATGTGCCAGGGACAGACTATCTGATGTTCTTCCGAGAACGTGCCTCTGTTTCCTAATGCTGATTCTTTTTATCTCCATAAAGCTATCAAAGAATTATGAAAATCGGAGTTCTCACTAGTGGTGGAGATGGTCCTGGAATGAATGCAGCTATCAGGGCCATAACTAGAGTTGGTATCAGTCGTAATTGTAGGATATACGGCATATTTGGAGGATTTCATGGAATTCTGACCAGTCAGATACATGAACTGAACTCAAGGTCTGTTTCAAGAATTCTGCATCGTGGAGGCACAATGCTAACCACTGGCCGGTCTGAAGAATTCAAGACGGAGGAAGGTCTGAAGAGAGCCGCAACTGTGTTGGAAGAAAGGGGATTGGATGCGTTGGTGGCAATCGGAGGCGATGGAACGATGCGGGGTTTGGCGGCATTGAGCAAGCATTGGAAGGGTCGACTGATAGGACTGCCGGGCACTATTGATAACGATCTCTATGGGTCAGATTACACGATTGGCTTTGATACTGCTGTCAACAACGCACTGGAAGCGTTGGATAAGATACGGGATACAGCAGAAGCCTTCTCTCGAATCTTCTTGGCTGAGGTAATGGGACGGCATCATGGATTCATTGCAGTTCATGTAGGTATTGCAACAGGAGCATCGGCAATTGTGATTCCAGAAACCCCAACGAAAATCGAAGAACTCGCTCAGAAGGTGATTGAGGCGAGAGAGAAGGGGAAGTCGAGCGTCCTTGTTGTGGTTGCCGAGGGCGATGAGCTTGGAAATGCCACTGTTATTGGCGAAGAGCTTTCTAAGAGGGTTGGAGAGAAATGCAGAGTCTCAGTGTTAGGATATATTCAGCGAGGGGGAAATCCAACTCATTTCGATAGGATTCTTGCGACTCGCTTAGGAGCTTTTGCAATTGAATGTCTCTTGGGCGGAAAACACGGCGGAATGGTTGGAGAAGTCAATGGCGAACTCATAATGACTCCTTTCGAGGACACCTGGTCCAAGAATAAGCCCTTCGATGAATGGATGATGGGCCTTTTGGAGGAGCTCTCTGGATAAACATCGAGAGGTACATGTTTATCAGCGCCACATCAGTACAATGGATCATGAGGCGTACTGTGCAGACGCGGCTGACTGACTTTGACGAGTCCAGCAAGGACAAGAAGAAGAAACAGGACTCGTCAGATAAGCTCCGAGTTCCCACAGGGGAGATTTGGGAGAAAACGGTCACTAAGAAGAAAGAGTGGGGCGTCTGCAACTTTGATGGCACTGTTCTTCTCGTGCGAGTAGTGGACGGACGGATTCATGCTCATGGTAGAGAGGCGGCCTGCAAGTGGTGTGAGGGTACACTTGAGATAAGGGAGGATAAGGTGTTCTGTGGGGGAACCTGTGGGAGGTATCAAGGCGAGTTCTCGAAGGACCTCAGTGCATACCTCTGGTGGGAAGGTGCCAAGTCGTACACTCTGCGGAAGAGAGTTGCGGAAGTCGAGGAGATTGAACTACAGCAGAGGGACCTCGAACCCATCACATATGCGCCACATTGGTCTGTGCTTGAGGAGTACGAGGATGACTCAGACTAGTCAGGTCCGCTGTTTCGAAAGAATAAAGTGTCACGGAATCAAGCGTATTGGCTATGACCGAAATACCAATGCCTGATGAAGGGGGTCCAACAGGACCTAGACCCAAAGAAGTGACCCAAGCTGGGTACCTACTCCTGCTCGCAGCTATGACTGGATTGATTGTTGGCGGGATAGAATACGCAATTTGGGAGGATGAATTAGCACTCCTAGGTGTCATTCTTGCAGTGGTTGCGATATGGCTTTACACTCAGGTTCTGAAGCAGGACTATTCCGCTTGGATGATGACTGTAATTTTCAACATCATTGCAATCTTTCTCTATGCTACAGGCTCAAACTGGCCAGGCGTAGCTCTGAGCCTTATTGTCTTGCTCTATTTCATCAATCCGAGCACGAAGATACACTTTGAGAACAGGTAATTCAGGCTGGTGAAACCAGCCTTCCCTTCTTTCTTTTTCTATCTCCTCTTGACACTTGTTTCTCTATACCTTCATTTCATATAGAAGAAAGCGTCGTCCCGCGAATTCCTTAGGGACAGGTATAGTGAATTCCACCCATTCCTCAACTCGTGGCCCTAGGAAGAAAGCGGCTCGTTCGGTTTTCGTGGATTCAAGATAGTCCAAGGCTCTTGATAAGACGTCAACAAAGATTGATCGATTTGTAGAAAAGATCGAAAAGGCGGTTGTCCGCTGGCCGTTTCTATCGAAACTAGAAAAGAAGGTGAGGGATTCTGCTTTGCCATTGTCTCCAAAGACCAGGTGTGCGGTCTCGCTTTCGAGTATCGATTCCAAGCTGATGACATCCTTGTTATGAAACTCCCATCGTACTGCAAAAGTGTCACCCGGAATCAAATCACTAGTTGCTAGAATATCGTGTAGACGGTCGTGACCAACATAAAGAGGGATGATATTAGGACTAGGAGCTGGGTGAGGAGGAAAGGGTGGTTCCAGTCTGAAATAACAGACACCATTCTTAAGCTCGAATCCGAGATTCTCCGCAACCTTCATCGAAGCGATATTCCGAGAGCTCGTGGCATATCTCAGATAGTCCAATCCTTCCTTCTTTGCCCTCAAAATCATCTCATCAACAAGCCGAGACGCAAGACCTTTTCTTCTCTGGGATTCTCTGACTCTGAGCCCCTTGACCCATCCGGATTCCTTGCCAGATTTGACTTCGAGATTGCCTATTGCCTGAAGGACATCTCCAGAAAAGATTCCGATGGGATAATTGAGGTCATTTTCAATCCATTTTGGAAAACTATCGGGCACATAATCCCGCCCGCCCCATATTCCCATGCATAGATCATTTACTGCTGGATGATCTGATAGCTTAAGATCTCGGAGTTCCTCAGACATGATTCTTCGCAGAAGTGCTTTCTTTATGAACCATCCGCCTCATTTTTCGTAAGGAATTCCACAAAAATTGAAACGATTGTTTTTGTTATAAACCTTAAAACGGGTCAAAAGGAGTCGTTGGACCACCGCGTGTGTCATCAGATAGCAGTTCACCACCAGTAGGCTTCGCTCCATGGAGAGGAAAAAGCTGCAGAGCCAAGATCGGTTGACATTCCTATTATTATCATGTGCATTTCTACTAGTCCTGAGTACGGCTGTTTGCTCAGGGAATGTAGCTGAAATGGCGACGGGCGAATCAGCCGATTTGTCTCTATCAAAGCTCCCCGCACAAATGATAGTATCCGATCTCCCGCCGCCAGGCCTTATCGCGCCAGGAGATGGTGAAATCTTTGGACAGAGTCAAATTGATGCCGAGCCAGTTGTCTTCGAGTGGGACCCTGTTACAGATGCTCAAGGATATGAGTTGATGCTCATGACACCCGGCCGAGCTGAACCGATCTATATCCCAGTAGCTGCCACTTCATTTCAGATTTGGCTAAACTCAGCATCGGGAATACGGGGCGAAACTGATGGTGACTATTCCTGGGCAGTTAGGACTCTCAATGGCAGTCTTGGAGAATTCAGTGCAACTTGGACATTTCGTATCGACACATTATATGAAGGGCAACCTTCATTGATCGCGCCTTTGGACGGAACGGAATTTGATCAGGGTACAGCTACTCTGGAGTGGAAGGTGCCATCAGATATCAGTGGCATCCAGTCGTCAGTCATCGAAGTCTATAACTCCAGCATCTTCTCGGCAGATACCCTTTTCCTTCAGGAAACCCTAGCTGCTTCCACTCTAAACTTGACAATCCACAATCTCGAAGAGGGAACATACTTCTGGAGATGCCAAGCTTTCGACATCGCTGGAAATCCTAGTGATTGGAGTGCTGTATGGAATTTCACAATTGAATTCTATGAATCTATAATGCCACCAGCCTCACTACCGACGGCGGCCCCAGTAACCACCCTAGATATGGGAACGCACTACGTGGATACGAGCGGTACGACATACGTCACATCAAATACAGAGTTTACTCTCATAGCTTCAAGCGAACAGGCATCAGACATCACGACCATGTATAGTATCGATGGAGGACCTTGGCTCGAATATACTGAGCCATTCTATCTCTCACGTCAAGACGGCTTGCGAAATGTTTCGTTCTATAGCAAAGATGAGTTTGAGAATATAGAAGAGCCGCACACTATTGAGGTCGTATTGGCAAGCCTGAATCTTGAATCATCAATTTACAGATCTCGTTTCTGGTCAAATAGAGTCGTGTTCACTGTTACGTTGGAGAACAACTGGCCTTTGGACATCTGTGAACTGGAGATGAACCTCGATATACCTATAGACTTCAGCATACGGCATCTTTCAATCTGGCTCAAGGAACCGGGACGCTGGCCAAGACCCGTATTTCTCTTCATCGCCAGCTGCAGTCCATTCATTCCGGCAGGCTCATACAACTTCATGGATGAATTGGAAATCACCTTTGACGATAACAAACTCTTTGTTCCTTGGCTCCAAGTTGGGAGTAAATTACTCATTGTCATGAATCTTCTGTATTCCCCAGAAGAGAGCACGAGCTCCGTTGAGCCAATCTTGCTGAGTGAATATACTTTCCAAGTGCTAGTTGCTGCTAACACCACCCTACCATTTGATACTGAGCAGGGTCTTATTGAGGCTTGTTCAACAGAGGAAACAATCGTCATGGATGCCGACGATGACTTTGACGGATTTCATTTCTTCAACTCTGGTTAGCGCCATTGGGCCTCGAATCACTGGTTTCTGGCGATGTGTTTCATATAGGCCAAGTTAAGATAAGTCATCATTCACAACTTCTTTCTGGAGAATCAAACAATAATGATGGTGTACATTCGAAACATACGTAGATGGAAAGCCCCAGCATCCTAACCGCTTGTTGTCCTGACACCAGACTTGCTCCTGACGCAATTGGTAAGTTTCAGATATGCGTCTCGCCAAGTCCCAGGCAATAGGCCGAATGAGGTTTCCTTCATCACGCATGTTTTGAACCACAACTGTCAGATATGCTCCGTTTCGCAAATATGGATACACCGCATCAATAACTAGGCCAACATTTTCTAGATACTCTTCATAGGATTCTATATTACCCAGGTCAGAAGGAGAACCGCTATAATGCTGTTTGAGTCCCTTTTCCCCCCTCTCTTTATGGACGGTTTCATTTCCCCCTCTCGACTTCCTGAGCATATTGTAGTATGGTGGAGAGGTGATAAGATAATCAAACTCAGGGACCTCATCGCCAAATTGTGTTTCCAAAATCGCTGCGATGTCCAATGAGTCACCTGTTAGGATGTGATGAGTTCCAGATCCAGAAATTGACTTCAATTCCTCTTGTCCGATTTCGACGAACTCAGGATTGAGCTCTACGCCAACCGAACTGCGGTTCAATGTCTTGCAAGCGACCATAGTACTGGCTACCCCTGCAAATGGATCGATAACCCAGCCACCAGCTCTGGTGAAATATTCTACAAAACGAGTTACAAGCTCCTCCGGGAATTTCGCTGGATGAGTCATCTGATTCCTGTTTCTGGATCGGGGATTGACGACAAACCATGACTTGGTGCTCTTGACCCACTCCTTGCCGTCCAAATCGTTGAGCTTCTTTGCCGCCATGCGTCAGTCTTCCATTTGGGATAACTATGTTGGCTCTGCAAGATGTCATCATAAACTCTTGCACAAGTAAATGAGTCTAATGCTCCATTATCACATCCAATGCTATGTTGTCTGCATGATCACTTATCCGCTCGAGATTGCGGATAGACTCAACAAATACAGTATCAGCTTCCGGCATGCAGACGCCTTCTTTAAGCCGTTTGTTATGAGCATCACGAATCTTACGTTCAAACACATCAACTTCATCTTCTAGATCAAGGGCTACTCTGGCTAAGTTCTTGTTTCGAGTGCGTAGAGATTCGATTGATGTCGAATAGGTTTCTTCGACCATCTCGAACATCTTTGATAGATCCTTAATCGCTGCATCAGAAAAAGCCACACCATTCTCGAAACGATCAAGCGCAAATTCAGCAAGATTCTGAGAAAGATCTCCAACTCGTTCGACATCAGTTAGAACTGCAAGTAGCTTCATTCGCCAAATGATATCAAGCTCACCCAATTCCTCTTCTCGGATTTTGTCAATGAATTCCTCTGTTGTCCTACATCTGTCGTCGACTTCATCTTCAAGGAGCATGACTCTATCCCCTTCCTCTGTCTGACCTTCAAGAAGGGCCGTTCTACTGCATTGAATCATCTGTATTGTCAACTCTGCGGTGCGAATAATCTCACGCTCGGCTTCGATTAGTGCTGCTTGAGGCATATTCAACATCTGATCATCAAAATGGTAGCGACCAATAATCTCGCCTTCCTTGTCAGGAACGAGACGCTCGCATAGTTTCACTAATCCGCCTACAAGTGGTACGAATATGAAACTTACAATTACATTGAATATCGTATGAGCATTAGCGAGCTGCCTTGGTAGTTCTACTGCCGTAGCTTGTGTTAGAGCCGTGAAGGGTGCCAAGAATGGCAGGAAAATTGTCACTCCTATGACATTGATTAGTGCCTGGGCGACAGCAGTCCTCTTGGCGGGAGTAGTCGCACCAATAGCGGCGAACAACTCAAGAAAACAAGTTCCTATGTTTGCCCCCATCACGAGGGCAATTCCTGGGCCCAAATCGATGACTCCTGCTGCGCCCATTGCAATTACTAGACTTGTAGTTGCTGAACTGCTCTGAGTTATTCCTGCAATCAGAGCGCCAATCAAAATCCCGAGAACAGGAATAGCTCCGTAGTCATTAATCAGGTCTTTGAAGAAAGGATAGTCAGATGTCAGGGGTCTGGCTCCCTGCTTCATGAAATCCATTGCTAGAAAGAGAAGGCCGAGACTGAAGATCACTTTCCCAGTGAGTTTGACTTTTTCGTTCTTGAAGAAGAAACTCATGAAGAAGCCAATGGCTACTAATGGCCAAAATGCAACTCCTATGTCAAAAGAAACGAGTTGTGCTGTCACTGTTGTGCCAATCTCTGACCCTAGTATGACATTTGCTGATTGCCTGAATGACATCATGCCCGCATTAACAAAGCCGATTAGAGTTAGTACTGTTATGCTTGAGCTCTGCGTCATGAAGGTAGTGGCCGTCCCCGCGGCCATGCCATTTATCGGATTACTACTGACTCTCTCTAGAATTCTGACAACACGAGCCCCAGACACCTTCCCCAAAGTTTCCCTCAGCATTGTAATGGCAAACATGAATAATGCAAGCCCGCCGACAATGTTGAATGCAATCTCCACCACTTGCATACACGCATCGCACGTATCTGGTATATAAACCTACAAAATCCTCAAATCCCTATCTAAATCACTCAGAGATTGAATTCGATTATTCTATTGATCGCAACTTCTCCAATGTCTGCACAATATGATGCAATGCGTTCTAGATGCATCAGCAGGAGAACCATTCTTGGGCCTTGCCGATGTCTTGATCCCTCAAGCCTGGATAATCGAGCTGAAACTCGCTTTGATAGATTAAGTGCCTCAAAGGCGTCATTCGATACATTGGTTATCGAATTCCTCTGATTGGTGCTTTCAATGGAGAAGAAGGCTCGAACGGTTTCATCATAGGCATTACCCAAGCTCTCGAGCGACTTGCCTAGTTTTGGATCACCTGACCTTAGTTGTATCATTTGTTGCATGGCGCCACATACATGGTCAGCAATCCGCTCTATGTACTTCGTCGCCAGACTGAAATGTAGACAGTCTGCCGGGGAAATACCAATTTTCCTAGCGTAGGAAGGATCCTGAAGAGCAAGATGACACAGACGCTCCACGAAATACCTGTGTCGATCCACATCCTCGTCTCTGTCAAGGATTCTCTGTGCACTTTCTAGTTCAGCAGATGTTATAGCACTGATTAGTCCATTTAGCATGAATTTGGCCGTTGCGAACTGTCTTCTGAGAATAGGAGAAATCAGCTGTTTCTCACTGGTGTCGCTCACTGTAAGGCTCTGACTATGTTCATCTAGGATTTCAAAGCCCGGGAGCCTTCTAATCCACTGGCTGAACATCTCTCGAGTGGTCATGTTTATGCTATCAGAGAAACTGAACTCCATACCATTGGCACCAACAATGTAACCTCCTATGAGAATCCCCTCAATCCGGCCTTGACTTGTATCCTCCATTTCGAACTTCAACACTTCTGGTTCAGTTCTCTCAAACTGTGGAGGGAATATCTCCAATGTGCCTTCAGGAGTTTGAACTATTCTGACCTCCGATTTTTCACTCAGTTTATGGTTGTCAATCCAATCCTTTGGGAGATATACATAGAACGAGTTTCTTACTTTGTTGAGCTTCCGAGTATTTGTCGACATGCCACTGACTCCAATTCATTGCTGCAGCATACGTAAATGCTGTTCAATGATGTAAATGCAATTCATTCAACTATATTAGTTGAATGTTATGTATCTGTCAGACGTAAAAGAACTGCGAAATTCTATGCATATGTTACATTTACGCCACAGAAGGACTGATGTGTAAATGCACATTGCTTAACTATGAGTTCGTCAGGCCGGGATGACTAGGGAAAGGAGAGAAAATCGAAATGGTCAGCATCAAGCGGCAGTTAATTGTATTCATCCTAGGAATGCTCATTGCATTTGGTTTCGTGGTGGTCCTGACACCGCCGACTGAGTTTGGTAGCGGCCCTTACACAATCACTACAGCAGGTTCAACAACTGTCTTCACTCTTTCACAGGAATGGGCGACACAGTTCCAGAACGAGTCTCAGTCGTTCATTGTCAATCCAGGTGCGGGAGGGTCCGGACTTGGCCAATCTCAGATCGCTCAACAGTTAATTGATGTCGGTGCAACGAGTTCGTATCCCGAAGATGAATATATCCAGGAGAATCCTCGGGTGAGAATAATCCCTGTTTCAGCAGATGCTCTAGGAATTGTAGTCAATCCTGAAGTCAACGGGTCAACATTCGCTCTGGACTGTGACATGGCAGTCGCTATCTTCCAGCGAAACATCTCAACATGGGAAGAACTAGAATCAACCTTTGGAGTCAGTGTTGAGCAAAGTGGTTCCATCAATGTCTACGTCCGATCTGACGCGAGCGGAACGACGGCCACCTTCGCCAAGTGGCTTGAAACAGCTGATGAAAATGCCAACCCATACGCGAACTATACTTGGAGATTAGGGCACAGTGAAACACTGTCATGGTCTCCAGAGATAAGCTCCGTTGATGGCAATCCCGGGGTTGCCACCGGGGTTCTTGGAGACATGCAAGGAATTGGGTATGTTGGTCTTGCATTCATGGAAGGGCTAATTCCTGCAGATTTGTATAATCCCTCAATCGACGAATACATAGAGCCATCCCTGATTAACGCACTGAAGGCAATACCCTCCGTCTTATCGGATCCGGGAGCCAACCTAATGAACTCAAATCTTGAGGGAGCATATCCAATTGCCCGACTTCTCTACTACATGGTTCACGAAGACAATGTAGCTTGGCAGGTTCTGATCTTCATGGACTGGGTCCTTACCCGTGGTCAGACATTCATATCAGGTGTGGGCTATGTTCCTATCAATGGAACAGCCGCGATTGACTATTCTATCAGCCTTGTCGCATCTCTAGATCCTACAGATTCTTGATAGGAGGCCAAGCTATGGCGCAGCAAGTCAAAGAAGAATTCTCACAACTCATCAAGGAGATTCAAACGTCAAAAGGCCCTGCTCGAATTGATTTATTCGGAAGATTCGGATTGCTTGTCCCAGCTTTTGCAAGCTCTGCAGTAATAGTTCTGATTCTGACATTTCTTTGGTATGAGTCTCTTCCTATCTTCGCTGCTCCAGAGGGAGGCATAGGAATCATTGCTAATCCAACATGGGACCCTAATCGAGACCTCTACGGCATTGCTATTTTCATCACTGGATCATTCATGTGCACGCTCCTTGCCATAGGAATTGCAGTCCCACTGGGATTGGCTGGAGCTTTGTTTCTGAGCGAGTTCTGTCCCCATCGACTCAGGGGACCCATTAGGATGATTATAGAAATGATGGCTGCTATTCCTTCAATTGTCTACGGCCTCTGGGCGTATCTTGTCATCGCGCCTTGGATAGGGTCGGTCCTTGCACCTGCGTTTGGAATAGAATCGAATGGCCTCAGCCTGCTTGCTGGAGGAGTCATTCTAGCCGTTATGCTTCTGCCAACAATTGTTACGGTCTCTGATGATGCGCTCAGGTCCGTACCCAGTACACTCCGCGAAGCATCGCTTGCTCTGGGTGCAACAAGTACAGAAACCGCCCGGAAAGTCGTCATGGGAGCAGCAATGCCAGGGATTGGCGCTGCAATTGTGTTGTCACTTGGCAGGGCAGTGGGAGAAACAATGGCGGTACTAATGGTGACAGGCAATGCTCTGCAGATACCATTCTCACTCTTCGATCCAACGTATGTAATGACCTCGATAATAACGAACCAGTTGGGATATGCCTTCGTGTTTCCTCTCTGGCGTTCGGCATTGTTTGCAGTTGCGCTCGTGCTGATGCTGATGTCCATTTCATTTACAGTCATGGCAAAGCTGTTCATTCGATGGGGAATGAAGACAAAGGGGATAAGGTGAAGATTCACATGACAAGACAATCGACCATCTCTGAGGAACAGCGATACAAAGAGAATGCAGTTGTGCCTGTAGCTGATGGTAGACTCACATCGCTGTTGCGCTATCTCAAGTTGCAGGTGAGTTCCAAGAGAACATTTGCAGACTTCATGTTCAAGATACTACTTGGAGTCTGCATTGTCGTTATAGTGTTACCTTTCTTCATGGTCCTCTCTGAGGTTCTATCTGTGGGAGTCCCTGAAGTCTTCGGATCAGGACCAGGGCAGGGCTTGGAGTTCTTCGGTACATTTCCGGGACCGGGACTTGGAGGGGGCATTAGAAATGCAATCGCTGGAACTATCCTGCTGATGGTCGTTGCATGCATGGTTGGAATTCCTCTCAGTGTGCTAGGAGCAGTATACATCACCGAATACGCACGACCTGGTACGGTCACCAATGCCATTGAGTTTGCTGCAGATGTTTTGGCCGGGATTCCGTCGATTGTCTTCGGTGCCTTCGGATTCGCCTTCATTGTTGACTTCCTCCATGTTGGATTGGGCCTCATAGCTGGGGGGTTCACTCTTGCTTTCATGATGATACCTACAGTGCTACGGACAACTCAGGAAGCGCTCAAACAGGTACCGATGGCGCTAAGAGAAGCATCTTTGGCGCTGGGGGCAACAAAATGGACCACTACGTGGAATGTGACTATTCGTGCAGCAATTCCTGGAATTATCACAGGAGTCCTGTTGGCGGTTGGGCGTGTAATGGGTGAAACAGCACCTTTGATTTTCACAGCTGGCAACTCTCTTGGTGTTCCAACAAGCGTCACTGGAGGTGGTTCTTGGGTCGCTTCCCTACCGTACACTGTCTGGTCCTACATAACTGATCCAAGGGAATACCTGCAGGCCAAGGCTCATGGAGCCGCACTGGTCCTCTTGCTTATGGTTCTCGCAGTCGACATCATAGCGAATATAGTTCTTCGAAAACTGACACGGAGGATTGTCTAAACTGATGACACCACAATACAAGATAGAGGTCAGAAACCTCTCAACATGGTTTGGAAGGAAGAAGATTCTGAAGGATATCAGCTGCTACTTCGAGGACAATTCGGTAACTGCTGTGATGGGCCCTAGCGGATGTGGAAAGTCAACTTTCCTCAGAAGTCTTAATCGATTGAATGACACAATTGGGAGTTTCAGAATGAGCGGTGAAGTTCTCCTTGAGGGGGGGAATATCTACGCCCCGGATTCAGATGTGTACGAACTGAGACGTCGCGTCGGCATGGTCTTTCAACGCCCCAATCCGTTTCCAATGAGTGTGCGAGAGAACGTAACATACGGACCAAAGCTGCATGGGAGGAAGGATGAGGATGACCTCGAAAAGCTCGTGGAACAATCTTTGAGAAAGGCAGCTCTTTGGGATGAAGTAAAAGACAGCCTTGAGGAGCCAGCCCCTAATCTCTCTGGGGGACAACAACAGCGTCTCTGCATTGCCAGAGCCCTCTCCGTTGACCCTCCCGTGTTGCTGATGGATGAGCCCGTTTCAGCACTTGATCCTATTAGTGCGGGCAAGATAGAGGAGTTAATTGTTCAGCTGAAACAAGACTACACAATTATAATGGTCACTCATAATGTTCAGCAGGCGTTCAGAGTATCTGACCAAGCGGCGTTCCTATACCTTGGTGAGCTCGTAGAATTCGACAAGACCAGCAGAATAGCTGAAGCACCATCAGATGAGAGGACGGAGGCATTTATCACTGGAAGGATAGGATAGGTGAGTGGTATGCACAAACAACTCGAGTTTCACATTGAAGAGATTTGCAGCAGGCTGAGAGAACTCTATGAACTCTCGACGGGAGCGTTCATGAAGTCAATGAAAGCGTTTGAGCTTCTAGACCAAGATATGGCATCCGAGGTCAAAGAGGAGTCTCAGGCACTGGAGGACCTTTCTGGCAGAGTTGAAGCTAACGTTTTCGAAACCATCGCACGGAGACAGCCTGTCGCTTCTGACCTACGAAGACTAGCTACGTATCTACAAGTAGCGCATCATCTTCACCGCGTAGGTAGATACGCCTACAAGATTGCACATATAGTCAAGCTGTGTGAAGGCATGGAGCACTTCAAAGAGCTGGAATCACTGCCCTATGTGGCGGATTTGGCGAATAAGACCCTCGAGATTGCAATGAAGGGAGTCTTGGAGAATGACCTCTCTGATATCGATGACTTGGAAAAAATGGAGGCTGATAGTGATAGGGAAACCTCCGAGATGTTTGAGGAGATTGCTGAATATCTCAGAAAAAGAAAGGACATCACAACGATGGCGATGTTCTATGTAATCGTTGGTCGGTATTGCGAACGGGCAGCAGATCAAGCTTTTGCTATAGCAGAGCGCGCTGTGTACATGGTAACAGGAGAGAAGAAAAAGCTCGGTTTGGCTTACAAGGGCAGTGCTCCAGATGCTCCACACTAGGACCTTCGTCCACGGATAGTCCTTACCAAGTCCTCAAATGTCTGGTCCACATTCAAGCTTTCAGTTGCGCTTGTCTGCATCAGTTTCAAGCCACGTTTGCCAATCTCAGATTGGATATCATTTTGGCTAAATACTGGGTCGAGGTCAATCTTGTTCTCAACGACGGTAGTTGGGACCTTCCCTGCTGATGAGTATAGCGACTCAAGCCAAGTGTCCATGGTTCCAAGGGTCTCTGGGCGACCACGATCAAAGACAAAGAAGGCTCCGCTCGCATTGGTGCAGAATTGCTCGCGTAGTTGCCTGAAGGACTCTTGCCCGCCAAGATCCCATACAATTAGCTTGTAGTTTGTATCATCAAGTGTAATAGTCTTCACATGTAGAACGGCTCCGATGGTCTGAGCCATCTCTGGACTTAGACTGTCATATACGAATCTTTGAACCAGAGAAGTCTTTCCAACTCCAGACTCCCCAAGGAACACAATTTTGTAGACAAAGTCAGGTTCACTCACTCTGGACTCCCCGTTGAATACTATACATTTCATATGTTAACTTTCCGCATGCATACAGTGTCATAGTGAAGTTGTACCTCTGGCTTTTGTCTTCTCGAGAATCTCCCGTGTCATTTGTATGAATGCCTCTTCGACATTTGTGTCTTCTTTCGCACTGGTGCGGACATGTGTAAATCCATATTTCTTCACTATCTTCTCGACTTTTGCAGGGTCAATCTTGCATTGTAGGTCAATTTTGTTCTCAACAAGCACTAATGGGATCGTCTTTGTCACGCCGTATAAAGCGTCGACCCACTCCCCGATTCTTTCGAGTGTTTCTGGACGTGTGCAGTCAAAGACAAAAAAGGACCCTGAGGCGTTCTGATAGTAGGCCTTTCGAAGCTGAGCGAAATCATCTTGTCCAGCTATATCCCATACGACTAACTTGACCATGGTTTCATCAACCTGGACAGTCTTGACATGAATGTCTGTGCCAATGGTGGCCAGGTAATCGCCTTCAAATGAGTCGTAGACATATCTGCCGACTAGACTTGTTTTGCCCACTGCTCCCTCTCCGAGAAAAACAAGCTTGAACAGGTATGAGATGTCTTCAGGCAGATCTGTTACACTCCACGGCTAGGCCTATTTACGAACCGACTTCATTGAGTCATATAACGCTTACGCAGCTCGATGGGACTATGCTTCCCTGAGCAATAAATATGACTAATCTGTCTGGGAGAAGAGATTCCAGACGGTGGAACCAAAACTAACAAAAGCCAGCCGCTTTGAATCGATTGTGTGGACTTCCATGGAAATTGGCACTTTCGCTAGACACATAGACCAAGTGAAGAAGGGAGTTGCTCATAATCCCGACTTCATTGATTTGCGAATGGACCTGAACTACAGCCTGAATTTCAGAGAAGTAAGAAGAATTCTTGAGGATACAGGCGTTATGCCGACTCTGCATCTCCCCAGCGACCCATGCTGGAGGCCCATGGATTTCCCCAGAGAGATAGTGCCCTATATCGACGTTGGTGCTGAGATTGGCGCTGAACTAGTCACCACGCATTCTGCATTATCCACACTGTTCTATAAGGATGAAGAGATAGATGCATTTCTAGAGTGGGTGCCGCTCCTGTGTGATACTGCGAAGGAAAGCGGAATACAGCTTGCGGTAGAAACTCTCGGCCTCTATTACACTGAGCTTACTCTTTTGTTTGAGAGATGCCCTAACATGATGATTGCGCTCGACGTGGGACACGGACAAATAATGGCCACCAGGAATCGAGCGCTAGATGTGATCCAGTCATTCTACGACCATATTGCCATTGTGAATGTGCATGACAATCATGGCGCGCTAATGGTGAGCAAAGTCAGAGACCTTAGACTCAAGAGAGAAGTTGCACCCGAAGAGCTCTTGGTCATTGCTAGAGAATATGATGAACACCTTCCGATTGGAGAAGGAGAGATAGAATTCCAGCCTATATTCCGAGAATTGAAGGAGAGAGGCTATTCTGGCAAGTTTCTCATGATGTGTAAGGACCCAGAGAAATTCATTGATGAGCGAACCAAGTTCACGCAGCTCTGGTTGGAAGCCTAGCTCTCTCTCGCAAGAGAATCAATAAGCTTCTTGGTCTCATGGAGTCCGGTCTCGTCACTAGCCTTTTTGTAGAGACTCCTTGCTATCCGAAGGCTCTCCTTGGCTTGGTCCGGTTTGCCTTGTACTACATAGAACCGAGCCTGCTTCAATCGAGCAGCACCCATTGCACTATAGACCTCTGCTGGATACTCGAACTGATCTATATTCGTTGGCTCCCCGCATTTGTGGCAGATGGTTACGTAGTCAAGCTCATCTTCTCCCGATGAAGCAACAGCTTTTGCCTCCACCTGCGTAGGCGCAGGAGTGGGTGTTGGTGCTGGGGCAGGAGTGGGTGGAGCCGTGGCGGGAGTGGGTGTAGGTGTCAATGTCTCTGCAGTCACTGTGGGCATATCTCCAGGCAGTCTAAAATCAATCTCTCCATCTTCCTCTTCATATCTTGAGGAAGTAAACCCTGCAGAAACATCGCTATCTAGAGTCTTCTCAGGTGCTGGACTCTCTGGTTCCTCCGAAGCAACAAAAGCGGAGTGACTTCCGAGTATCTGCTCCTCAAGTGATTCAGCCTTCGGCATTGTAGGCTGCATAAGTTCCATCTCCTCAGGAGTCAAGGATTCGGAGCCCTCCATCATCATTGGAGCTGGTGCATCTGCAGCAGCCTGAGTAGCCTCAAGCAGCTCTCTGACCTCGCTTGCCCGAAGCATACGAGTCTCTATCACTCCTGTACCTTCTTCGTCTATTCCTACGTCCTCTGCTCTAGCAAACGCCTCACGGGCCTTCTCCAGCTCAGACTTTCGATGAGCTCCTGGCGCAGCTCGTACTCGATCACGAGAAACTTCGCTCGGCTTGACCCATTTATCGTCTGTTGTCGGGGGCGGAGCAGCAGACTCAGTTGCCTGGCGAGCCATATCTTCACCTGTGGTCACCCGACCAAGCTCAGGGACGGCAGGCTTGGGTGAATCATCAACAACTGCCCGTTTCTTAGGCGGCACTATTAGGGATGCGCCGCAGCGAATGCAGTATTTGCGTGTGGGCAGATTTGATTTGTTACACTTCGGACATACTCTCATGAGGCTCACCTTCTGGCTCCTCTACAGAGTATCAAGTGTGCATTAATCCAGATATACATTTGCTGAATCTCCATCGGTGACTTCAATCAAAGAGAAATCATGCGATTTCCCCTTGTATACCATTTGAGGTCGATAGAACGCGACTATAGCAGTCTTTGAGAGAGGAGGAGGTTTCTATGATAGTACATACAGGATCACCCCTATCTACAAGTACCCCTTGAGGCGTGCGGTCCACAGTGTTGTTGAATTTGCTTAGAGCAGGAACACTTCCGCTTCGTCGAGCGAAAATCACAAGTTTCATGCAGGGCATGAACGAAGGCAGCTCTGATGGCAGAATCCCATCGCATGCATCAGTGTGTAATTCAGTCACAGAAATGCTGGATGCCCGTTCTAGCATCTCCAGTGTTCCTTGAAACCTTGGATTGATTTCCAGAAACCAGACGCGTCCCTTCTTGTCCACAACAAAGTCAATTCCATTGGTGCCGGAGAGGTGAAGATCCGTGCCGAATGACTTGCTACTTTCAATGATTAGATGTTTCAAGTTCTTGGGAAGACGCATAGGCATGTAATTCCCGGAATAGACGAAATCGCAATTCCTCCCCGCTGATGGCATTCCAATTAGCTGGCCCTGAACCGACAGAACAGTTGCCTTATCGCCTGTTGAAAGAATACATGCAGATCCGTCAACACCAGAGATGTATTGCTGGACAATAACCTCGGGAATCTCTATTTCAGCTTCTAGCCTCCAGCATGCCGCCTCCACTTGACTTGGATTCATAACTAGAGATATTCCACTTCCACCCCCAGTCGAAGGAGGACGAATTACACAAGGATAGCCCACCTCATCGCATCTCATGTAGGCTTCATCCAATGTTCTTGCCCGGTGACTCATGGGGATTTCAAGCCCGTAGCTCTCAGCTAGTTTCTCAACTGCCGTTCTATTTCGCGCTCTTTGCATCTGCGCCGTCGAGTTGCCAGTAATAGGCATCTTCTTCTCCAATTCCGCTAGTGATTTGGTGTTATCATCAAAGCCGCTCCCAACAAATAGGTGGTCGATTTCCTCATTGTCAATAGATTCCAACAGGTTCTCAACCAAGCTAGCATGAACTCGCTTTTGCAAGGGTGCCCTCTGTCTCTTGCCAGGTATAGCTTCTAGGACGGCAGTCCATTTTGATGCACAAGCTTCTAGGTCCTCATCGCCCCAATAATCAGATACAATAACTCTGGCTCCAGCTCTCGTTGCTGAGCACGCAATTGGTCTTGCATTGAATCCAAGCACTGCCACCGTCAGTCCTCTGAGGGTCGAGGAATTTGCTTTCATCAATTTTGGATGATTCAACTGATTCTCATAAGCGCTTTCATTCAACCAGTATTATTCTGGTGATGTAAAAGCTTCATCCTACTCCATCTCCATCATTCATTCAATTTATCGAGTCATTCAGGAATAAATAGAAACTCCGGAGACCTTTTGTCGAAGCTCCGTGCATACTCTCGTTCACAGTGTTGCCATATCTATGACACAGCTTCTAGACTCTCTCTCAGTCTGTCTGAGAGAACGCAGTGATTTCTTGTATTTCAACACTATTAGGAGAGGAGAGAATCATTGAGTAATGGAACAAAAGCTTCGTTTGTACTCGGTGCTATTAGCGGTTTCATCATCGCAATATTATACATTCCAGGAACTCTTGGACGGTTTATCGGCGTTGACTGGTCGGACTGGATCCCTGATGCATATTTCTGGCCGATACTTATCGTGGCTAATATCCTAATCAGTATAGGGTTCTTGGGACTATGGCGAAAGAGCGGGAACATCATTCCGCTAGTCAGTGGTATATGCATCATCGTGTGGGATATCATGGTTCCCCTGGTGCATTACTTGCTTGGCCTGCCTGATCCTAATCCTGATTGGTACATATATTTCGCGTTGGTTGGCGGGATAGTCTTAAGCCTGGGCTGGATCACTGCAGGGATTTCTGCATGGTTGCTTCGCGAGGAATTTAGTCAGTTTTCCATTGTTGCTGCCTTGGTGTTCTTAGCTTTTGGTGCTGTGAACATTTTGGTCCCGTTGATCACTGGTAGTGCCTGGACTGACTGGCATCGCATTTTCTACATAGCGGCTGGCATAGTCGCAGGCATATACTTCCTTGATGCCGCAAGAACCTAGAGTTATCTTCGACCCCGGTGTCAGATGAAGTCGTGGACTAGAACGCTCAATAGAGAAGCAGAAGTCTCTCGGTGGCTAAATCTCCTCGACTTCCTGGTCAGAGGATGTGCTACCTTACGTATTAATGGGAGATTGCCACAGCCCTCGATAGATTGCTCTGAGTTGAGAAGACTGAGAAGTACGGGAGAGAATCGTCGAGAAACGTAGCCTCCTTGATTCTCTGTAATTAGCGCGTTTGAATAACCGGATACGTTTTCCGAGTACGTTCTCACAAACCTTATACCTGACGTATTGCTCATATCATTTGCTCGGCCACTGAGGGATAGATATGTCTCCTGACGACGAGAAGTTGACGGATGAGGAAAAGGCGAAACTCCAAGAATCGCTAAAAAAAGCCGCACTAGATGAGGTACATATTCAGGGAATGGCACAGGGCTTGGATGATTCTGAACCAGTCATGATGCCGGTGGATTCTAGTGATGATCTTCTTTCTGCTGCAGCGGTGGCATTGGAATTTGTCGAAGGTATGGAGATCCCGGAGGGACGCGAGAGTCCGGCTGATGCAGGAGAAGCCGTTGCAGGATTTGATGCGCTTCTTCGAAAGCTGGAGAATCTTCGAGCCGATATTTCATCACTACAGAGAGGTGTCGTAGGAGTATTTGCAGCCCAACTTCTGACCTTTAGGGGAAAAGTAGTCGAGCTCAAGTCGCGAATCTCTGAAGAAATGGTGGAGCGACTGAGAATGAAGTTCTTCAAGAGCTTCATTGAAGCTACATTTGTTGACATTGTCGACAACGAATTCGCGGCGCTTGAGAAGGACCTTGTTGACAAGATTGTTGAGCAAACTCAACAGCGATTCAAGGAGTTCGCTCAAAGAGTGCGTGAGTCCGAACTTGATTTGAGAACCACAATCGTGGAGCAGCAGGATATTGTGAGATCTTTCATGACAACTCTGGAGGAAGATGGGATGTCACTCCAGACTGGTCTAGCTGAAAAAGATGCAGAGATAGCGAAGCTCGAGCGAGAGATTAAGTCATTGCAGAGCATCGTGGACAAGACGAAGACAGCTGATGCCGCAACGGAGGAGTTGGCTCGTAAGCTCAAGGAGTATGATGACAAGGTAGAGGCTCTCAAGCAAGACATTGTGAAGAAAGATGCCTCCATCAAAGCCAGAACGGATGAACTTGATACTGTCCGAGCAGAGGCTAACGAACTCCGATTGAAATACAAGGAGGCAGAGAGCCAGCTAGAGGTATATAAAAGCGAGGCCGAAGTAGCCAAGACAGCGAGCACCAAGTCAGATGCGGAATATGAGGCATTAGAAGCAAAGCTGGCGCTGGTTGATAAGGCGCTGGAAGAGAAACGCGCTGAGGCTGATACGAGCCAAGCGAAAATTCTGGAATTGCAGCGGCAAGCGGAGAGCCTGGTGAAGGAAAGAGAATCAGCAGAAGTGGAGAGCCAATCCAGACTCGACGAACTGAATGCAATTCAAGACAAAATCAAGGGTATAAAGGAGATGGAGCAGCAGATCTACGATCTGGAAGCAGAATTGAAGGCCACCCAAGATAAGATACCGAAATTAGAGATGCAGAAGGAGGCCTTTGAGAAAGCTACTCGACTCATGGAGAAGGAGCGAGATGTCGCCCTAGAGCAGAGAGATATCTCAGACGAGCGTGTGAAGAGATACATAAATGTGCTGAACCAGGAGTCCAGCACCAAGGTACTCATCCTGGTTGATGAAGTTGGTTCGATCCCCATTGCAGACCTTGCGAAGACACTAGCCCAGCCTGTCGGGCTCGTAACGAAATGGGTCCGCCAATATGACAAGCTTGGAGTGTTGAAGATCAAGGGAGACAAAGCAGTTTCTACGCTTAGAGAACTGAAGATCAAGGAAGGCGAGGTAGAGTAGCCCTAGAATGCAATCGCCTTGTCTCCACCTTGGAAGGAACCAACAATCTGAGTCCAAAAGTCAGCCATCTTTCCAAGTGAGTTGGAGAAATCACTTGCCAGCCTGAACTCACCCATTCGTTTTTCAACCAGTCCTGTGTCTCTCAGCTTTCTCATCACTTTCACATATAGCCCGCGGCTAGATAATACGAATCGACGCCAGTCTGAATCCATAACAACGCCATCACTCTGCACTATCTCGTTGAGAATCTTGGCTGCCTGTTCAACCTGCATTTCGGTTGAGAACACGTACCTCAGGAGATGCCGAGGGCTAATTAGAGAAGGTCTTCTGACGATTTGTATCTTGGTCATACTCTGTACCCAAGTATAGGAATGACCTAAGCAATATGGAAGTAGGTATTACCGTTGCCTGAAACTTACACACACATGGACATAACATTCCGTGTCGAAGTTCAGTTCCTGATTCATCGAAGCAGCATCACGCAAATCTCGGAGGATTTACGATGACGTCTTGCGTCCTCTCCACAGGCGTTTTCTGTCTCCGCGCAACTCACGGCGACCGTAGAATTAGTTCATTGACTTGCTTCTTGCCATTGAACAACTCTACATCATATTGTCCAATCGAAGCTATATAACCACCTGTCCAAATTTGTCCGAGTCTGGAGCAACTGGCTACCCGGATGCTCTAGTGCTCCTTATCGCTAGAAGAAGAAACATTAAAGCTACTAGGACACCAATGGATGCAACTGTCTGAAAGGCTGCTGTGCCAATCGCGAAATAGGATAAAGAGATACCAGTGCCAAGACAACCAAGTAGTGGGACTGCTTGTAGGGGAGATCTGATTCTCGCAAGACCTGCTACTAGAATAAAGAAGCCATATCCAAGTCCAGCAAATGCAAGAGCTAGTGCAAACATAACGGCAAGAAGCTCGTAAAAGCCTAGGAGAACAAGGCCAGCTGAAGGAAAGACATATGCTACACAAAGCCAGATGAGATTGAATACAACGATGAATATCAGACCATTCTTAGCATTCCTTATGTCAACATCAGAGGGCGCATTACTGAACATTATCGTCATTGCAAGAAAAGCTATGATCCAGAATAATGGATTAATGACAGTAAGACCTGAGAATGCATAGAGAAAACTGTACAGGAAGCCTCCAATCAACTCCACTGGGAGCATCCAGTCAGCAAGTGCTGCTGGCTGTGACTTGATATCAATGAGCGTGTACAATAAGTCGATTGCCTGCCCTCCAAGACGAGTTCCGGGGACAAGATAGGTTGCTGCAAGCGCGAAGAAAGTGAGAAGGACTAGTGACACGGCAACTGGTGCGAGGTTAATCACAGCACGCTTCAAGGAACTTGCAGGATTGACATATCGAACATACCCAAGAATGATTCTATCCTTTTCGACTGTCACATTGATCGGTTTGAACTCCACAATCTTTGTTCTAGTGAAGACACATCCCAAGGCATGAGAGGATTCATGCAGTGCTACTCCAGGACCTACGAGCATGTACCATGCCCTTGAGCCAGGATTGCGCGCAGTGCTTAGGACAAAGCTGGAAAGAGTTTCAAGAAGCCAGCCGAGAGCCCACACCACAAAGAACAGGACAAATGACAACAACACTATCATAAAGTATGCATTCATAGACAATCCTCTCTTTGGCGGCAGGTGTGGTTTCTAGGCTTGTTTGTCAAACGCCCCTATACTTTAGCTTTTTCTTTCCCTATCATGCCCGCTGCCTTTCTCTCTCCCTCTCTATCTCTCTGATTCGATTGTTGCGAGTCTTAGCGGCATCTTTGATCCGCTTTCTTAGATTCTCAACACGTTTCTTTAGGTCCGATACTTGCTTGTCCTTTTGTTTTTTGGCATGTTGAAAATCCTTGTCAGCAGACTTCCAAGCATTTTCCGCTGCTTTGGCTCTCTGCCTTATGGCATCATACTCATCCCTTCGTGCTTTTGCAGCACTACGGTAGCGTTCGACATCAACATCAAGGCGAGAATCAATACCTTGAAGCTGTGATTCTGCTAGACGAAGGTCCTCCTTGAACTTGTCAATATCAGCATCTATCTTCCTTATCTTCATGTCATTATCAAACACAGACATTGCAATCATACTATGAAATGTATCCAAGTATTTCACTCTTTGCAGGCGTCACAGTTGATGCACATAGTTTCTCATGGTTCCTAATCCTTCCATTGTGATTTCGACTAAGTCACCGTGTTTGAGCGTGAAATCATCAGGGGGCACCACTCCTACACCAGTTAACATCACTGTCCCTCTAGGGACTGGATTGTCCCTGAAGAGATGCTCAGTGAGCTCCTCAAATCTCCTCTTCATGTTGGCGGTGCTTGTTTCACCTGAGAATACGATGTCACCATCACGATGAATGACCAAGGAGATTCCAACATTGCGCGGATCCTTCACCTCGTTTGCTGTTACAAGATACGGTCCGATAGAACATGAATTGCGCCATACTTTTGCCTGTGGAAGATACAGTGGATTCTCACCCTCAATATCTCTTGAGCTGACATCATTGCCAATCATATATGCAACGACCTTCTTCTCCCCATAGACCAGAGTAAACTCTGGTTCTGGAACATTCCAAGTGGAATCACTCCTAATGCAGATGATGTCATTTGGGCCCACAGTTCTATAGCCAAGCCCCTTGATGAGAATCTCTGGACGCTCTGATTCATAGACCATGTCGTATATTCCCTTCACGCCGGTCTCATCCTCACGGGCCTCCACACTTCTCTTGTATGTGACACCCGCTGCCCATACCTCGGAAGGCACCATTGGCACGATTAAACGGGGCTCAACCCAAGACAAATCATAGGACAATGAGTCCTGCCCTTCTATCATTGATTCTATGAATTCGTTCAATCCTATTTCGTCTGGTTGATATTGTTCAATGAAATCGCCGAATGGATCCGATCCCAAAGAGTCGTACATTTCGATGCGGTCATTAATCACTAAACCAGCAACAACTCGTGAACCTTCTACAAATCTGGCCAGCTTCAATGCAAGTCACTAAACTGACGACAGCTTGCTGAGTGTTATGGGTTGTGGTCTAAGCTCATCCATGCTGCTATAATGGCTTCAGCGAAATCCTCAGCATCTGCACCAATTACTGTTGCATTGTTCTCGTCTAGCACTGCCTTCAGCTTCTCTATCACAGCATCCTTAGAGAGTCTGACACCTAGCAGCGACTCCTCAATCTCCTCTAGCACATGCTCTGGGTGCAGAAAGAAATCACCCAGAAGAGTGATCTCCTGGATGCGATCATCCTTTGATTCAACCTTCACTTTGATGAGCTTGCCTCCTGGAACTTTATGGCTGTAGTAACTCATCAAAATCACCTCCTGAGATTCCACTCATCTTGGCTATACCTCTCAGATCTAAGACGCACAGCAGTCTGAGTTTCTTCAGTTGTCAAATCGCCAAGAATGAGGTCAATTGCCAGAGCTTTGGAAAAACCAACCTCTAGGGCCTCTGCTAATTCCTCAAACGACACTGCTCGATTCAATAGGTCTCTAACTGAAGTGACTCGCTCCTTGACATCTGCTATCATCTTGTCAGAAATCTTCTCTTCAGGAACCTTAAGGACTGAGAACATAGTTTCCACGTCCAGGTCAAGCAGGATAGTACCATGTTGAAGTACACACAAGTGCCTTCGAGTCTGAGCGTTCCCAGAAACCTTCTTTCCGCTTGCAATCACATCATTGATTGGTTTGAATTCTCCTGCAATCCCGAGATGCTCGAGTGCTTTTACTACTCCTCCACATAGTAAGCGATAGGACTCTATGATATCATCTGAAGCAAGTCTGTGTCCCTTTGGTAAGATAATGCTGTAAGTGATCTCCCCATCAAAATCATGGTAGACTGCCCCTCCTCCCGTGATTCTTCTGATATAATCGATCTCTTGGCTTTTGCAGAAGTTCAAATCAACCTCCTCAGTCATTCCCTGAAAAGTGCCTATCGAAACAGCAGAAGGATTCCATCGATAGAAACGAAGAGTCGGGGGAACATGGCCCGCTTTCATTGCAAGCATAATTGATTCATCAATTGCCATGTTCATGTACGCGTCATTGGTAGTAAGGCCAAGGAAACGGACCTCTTCCATCTCAACTCACCAAGCCAGTATCAGCAATTGCCTCTTTTACTTCCTCTTGCGTGAGAGGTCGTGGGTAGTTGTAGAGCGGCCCACTCGGACGCTCATTATAGTAAGGGCGATTGCAGTCCTTACAGCCGGATGTCTGAAACGCGGCTCCAGATGATAAGATTTCCTTCAAGCGGTTCGGGGATAGATCCAGTTGAATCTCTCCGGTCTGGGCTACTCTGATTTGATCATCGTCAAGGATTCCATTATTGAGGAGGTAATGAACAACCTGAACCCGTCTGTAAGTTGTCACATCTGGTTGACTCCAGTGCTCCAACGCCGTTCCTCGAATGTTCGTGAATGCAAAGAGACCCACCCGAACCTTAAGGCGTTTCATTTCTTTCAGAAACCTGATGATCTCTTCCTCAGATTCACCTAGTCCCACAATTAGATGTGTAGCAACATTCCCCTCGCCGAACACTGCAAGGGCATTGGATAAAGCTTCGATATGACTCTGCCACCTGTATGGTGACTCGCGCTCTTCTCCTTTGATCTTGTTGAACAGAGTTTCGGTGCACGCGTCCAGGGCGATGCCAATGCCGGTAGCTCCTGCCGCATGCAGCCTCATCATCTCATCTACTGATAGAGGATGAATTGAGACTGAGATGGGAATCTGTGTCGTGTCTCTAAGTTTCGTGACTATTCGCTCAACATCATCAACAATGTTGGGCGAATTCAGAACCTGAATGCATATGCGCTTAAAAGGCGACTCTTCTGAGAATTGCCCCACGATATCGTCCCAGCTATAGACAGGCCATGAGATTCTAGAAAGGCGATCAGACGATGATTTGCTTTCCCTAGCCTGAGGACAAAATGCGCAGTTAGCACTACAGCGTCCTTTCGTGTATGTCATTAGAAATGCTGTCGAGAAGCATTCATCCAATTCCCCCGTTTCCAGTCCCATCTGAATTGCGGTTCCAATGGAAAGACGGATTCTCTCGACCAACTCAATCAATCTCGACGGTTGTGCCTTCACGCTTTAACCGTGTCGCTCTCCCGAGATTAGAGGGAACGTTTATGCCCTTTCGTACAATCAACCGGGCAAGGAGTGGGATCTGATGAGCCAATCTGCACAAGTCTGGGAATGATTTCGCCTGAAGCATGAGTTACTATTGGATTAGGGTCCCCCACCTGTCTACCATGACTTCTATCAGAATTAGGTTGGAATGCATTGCTCAGCTTTTGTCCTGCATTGCCTTAAATGCAAGCTGCTTAGCGGTTTCACGCATTCGAGTAATTTCCTTTGCCTGTACCTTTATTTCGTCGAATAGGTCATGACGAGATACGATTGACTTCTCGACAAAAGCTGCAACTGCTTCTGATCGGCTCTTAAAAATCTCAAGTTCAACAAGAGCATCAAGGATTTCGACAATATCCATACTCATCCGGGTCATCACAGATACTTCTCGCTTTTTAAGACTAAATTCCTCTGCTGAAAGCTCCCCAAGAAGTTCTTCTCTGAGGCTAAGCTGTGCAGCGCTTTTTGATGTACTCTTCTTATCAGCCATCTAATCACCTGTTTCAATCATATCTAACATTGTATTCCGGTATATCTTTCCACGTAATACTATTACGATATCATTACTTATAAACTATGTCATCTACAATGCCCTAATTGACTCTCCCTTGTAGATTGATCTCAGCTTGTAAGCAATCTCCATTTGTTCTATATTCAATTCAACAGCCAGATGCGCAATTCTGGTCACAATTCAATTCAATAGCAGGATATATATACGTAACACGTAATACTATCACATGGAATCTTCAAGTATATAGGACGTTGTTCTTGCCTTCCTTGCGTTCTCGAAGTGCTGGACTTGAAGATTCCACCTTCATTCTTAATACGTATGCAATCATGTTTGCAGCATACAATGCTTCTAAGCTATGTGTGAATTCATTTCTCCTCTCTATCTTTTTCTTGATTTTACAGATGAGATGATAGACATCCGCCATTGATTCAGCAACTATATTCTTTGAAGAGAGGTTGATAGCACAAACCGATCACCCTCACTCAATTTGCCCTCATACTGTCCGTACGAGAGTGGTATCAAAATGATTGGTGGGCTATTATTCGCAAGCTGATGTTTTGAATAAAGGTGATGTGAAATCCCCCTCATTCTGTATTGCCCCAGAAACACTCTGAAACTCAAATCAGTTGAGAACACTGCCATTCCCTCTCTTGAGTCAGTAACTCGTCCAACCTCAGTGTTCCATACTCTAATTGTTGCGCCAGTTTGAACCAAGCTAGATCCAACTATCCCTCCCTGCTCATAGTGTGGAATACCTGCATCTATGAGTCCTATATTGCCATTATCACCCAATATGGCCAGATGACCGTACCAGTCACCTGCTTTCACAAACGCTTGGCGTTTTGCTACCACAACGATCACAGATTTAGTACAGCTAATCACTTCGCATTCAAACTGATTCGTGTCATCTCCAGAGATTACTTGAGCTGGCTTCAATTCAAGATTGAGCGGGAATGACTGAGAGGACCTAAGGAAGTGTTTTGAATCCATGACATCTAAATGATAATGAGGCCTTGTCCAAAAGCAGAAGTAGCGTGACCTGAGAAGCTCACCAATCACATCGCCTTTTGATACAAGATCGCCTTCTGACAAGCTCGGTGTACAATGTAACACTCGGACAACAACCTCGTCGTCCTCTTCAGGAGTGATAGCGATAGCATAGTCAGAATCAGATGTGGGGAAGACTTTCTTCATCCCCATTCTTAGCTTCTTGACTCGTAGTACTCTTCCATCTACAGGAGAGAATGCCGGTCCGTTCCATGATTGATGTGACGGATACACATCTATGGAACTGCTGCGCTTGTGACCAATATATGGGCTGTTGAAATACGAGAGAAATGAGTCATCTTTAGCGTAGAGAGGAACGCCCCCTGCGATTCCTATACTTCTCATATAATGCACTAGTCCGAGATTCATTACAATGCCTTTGCAGCTTCGTAAATGGGGATTAAACGAGCTTTCCAAGCTTCAAGTCCTTTTGGTGAGTCGGGATATTGTCTATAGACTTCTTTCACGTCTTCCATCAAGCCGGCTACCTTGTTTACTCTTCGAAGCAGCGGGATATTCCCGATACCAGATACCAATCGCTTGAACTTGTCACCCATTCCAATCTCCATCTTGCCCGTTATACTGACACTGAGCAAATCAATCCCCTTGACAATTCCTTTCTGAAATGCGAAGTTAATCTCGTCATTTGTGACATTGAGCAAGAACCATCTAAAGACATCAAGTGATGCTTGCTTTATTCCGTAAGCTTCCATATATCGCGGATTGTAGGCCCACAAAGATTCAATGGACGTGTCATTTCTCTCAATGGCATCAGACGCAACATTTGCGGCGTGGACGCCTCCCAGCATGGAGGAGCCAATTCCACCTCCATGGATCGGATTGACTTGGCATGCTGAGTCTCCAACCAGCATGAAGTTGTCATCCACCATTGTGTCTATAGGACGCCGAATGGGAGCAATCCCTCCACTGCTGTCGTATGTCATGAGTTTGGTTTTCATGAAATCCCAGTTAGTCCTGACGAATCTATCGAAGATTGTCTTTGGATGGGTATAACCTGGAATCATCATGACCCCAAGCCCAACATTGACTCTGTGGGAACCCGCGGGAAAGACCCACGTATACCCCCCAGGTGTCTGTTCCTGATTCCAATGAATCTCTAGGATGTCTGGGGTCTCGAATTCGTATTCTGGAGTCTCGTAGATGTCTCTCCATGCGACCATTTGATCTTCCTTTGCCACAGTCTTCTCAATGGGTGAACTGTCTGGTAGCTGACGGCGGAGCATCCCAGTGGCACCTGTTGCGTCTACAACAATTCTTGCAGTTAGGTCCTTCTCAGCATCCTCCCCTTCCTTTGAGATTCTGACTCCAGAGACCTTTCCATCTTCAAAAAGCAGCTTCTTGACTCGAGTAGAAGCTGATACCTCAGCACCAGCTTTCTCCACTAGAGAAACCAACCACTGTCCCATCTTGTGACGATTGAACGAGTAACCCCTGGTGGTCTCTCCAACCATTGTGAGCTTGTGCTCTCCATCAGGGGCGTATAGGTCCATTCCTGAAACATGGTGTTCGACAATATCCTTCGGCAAGTCAGGGAGACCTATCATCTCCTTCAGCTCTCGGATGTGATGGGCACCTAGAGCGTCCCCACAAGTCTTCAGGCCAATTGTGTCCCTCGCCTTTCTATCCAATACCAAGACTGAATGACCTTTCTGGGCTAGAGTGAGGGCTGTAATTGCGCCTCCTGTACCAGCACCAGCGACAATAACATCATAATCTACCATAGTGTGCTACCTCGACATATTCCATGTCTGCTCAAGGAATCCCTCGAGCTGCAGAGATATCAGTGCATTATCAGCCCATCCACATACCGACAGGTCAGGCATCGAAATCAGGGCTTCCGCACCATCGACCACAAGATTCACGGCGAGTGTATCTTCCCTGATTCTTTGCTCAACCTTATAGTCCAGCTCGTCAGCCGCCTCCGCAACTATCAATCGTATCGAAACACCGCGTTCAGATGCAGTCTTCAATGCAACGTGCAAGGGCTCATCAAACATCTCCAGGGTGGGCGTTACGAGGAGTATCCGTTCTGTTGCCTTCGAAACCATGCCCTGTATCTTTGATTCAACTATAGACCTGCCACGGATTGTGTATATCAGCGTGGGCAGATGCTGCTTGGTTTCTCGCTCTTGTTGTATCCTCTCCATGTCCAGAATAAGCTGGTCCAACTTTGTGGATAGGAGGTCTCTCGCGTTGGATAATGGAGTGAACTCGAATCTCCTAGGTCTACCTTCATGTTCAATGACCAAACCTCTAGATACAAGACCATCAAGAACAGAATACAGATTCGCGTGATGGATTCCTGTTGCAGTAGAGAGATCAGCTACAGTTGCGCTCTCGAACTGGTTCAGCGCTAGTATCACCGAAGACTCGTGTGCACCAAATCCAAATTCCCTAAGTGTCGCCTCTGCTCGTGAGCTCACTTGCTCTATTCTCTCTTCAGCAATTGTCATCTCTGCCGAAATTATGTGTAATTACTACTAATTTAAGCCTTTCTGAAGAGCGAATCCAGTAAGGACTTCCTTCACAATATCACGTGCGGCGATGGCTCCGAAACCGGACTTGTCAGTCAAGGGATTCAGTTCCACCACATCGACGTATCGAACCTTTCCGGTTGCAAAACAGGTTCTGATGAATGCGACCAGCGTTTCAACATCAGGACCACCAGATTCTGGATGGCTGACGCTAGACTCGATACTAGGCCTAAGTACATCAAGATCTATGGACACATATATCGAATCAACACGCTCGCATACTGCATCAAGCGATTCCTGAAATGACTCGAAGGTATGAACCAGAGTATCCTCTCCGAGAAGGGCCTTCCTCTGCTCAGGAAGAGCTGATCGAAGGTCATATGCAACTACATCTTCAATCTCCACGACCTTCTCCTCGACAAGCCGCCTGAGAGTCGTAGCATGTGATAATGAGTATCCACCATAATCTTCGTAGAAGTCAGCATGAGAATCAAAATAGACAATCCCATATCGCCCAGGATTAGCGCGTTTGATTCCCTTTAGGAGCGGATAAGTGATGAAGTGATCGCCCCCCAGAAACAGGTAATTGGGTTCTAATGAAGCAAGCTTAGCGGCAGCTTCTGAGATATCGACTTGGGCAGCTTCAGGAAGGCGTCCCATTACCTCAAGGTCGCCAATATCTTCCAAGGTTATGAGCTTTGACAGCGGTTCATCCCCTATGATGGCGCCTTTACCGATACTAAGAGGAAAGCTGTGGGACCTCTCAGAGTCTGTCGCTGCTCTGATGGCATCAGGACCAAAACGACATCCTGGCATATGACTAGAAGTCAGATCATATGGTACACCCAACACTCCCACATCAGGAATCCCAGTTTCAGGCTCTCTTATGCCAAAGAACGATCTGGGCATTCTTAGGAAACCGTTGAGTTCATCACGGAGTGGCATATCGGCTCACAAGATGTCTTGTTCTGACTCACTTCTGATAAACATGATGCACGAGAGAAAAAGAAGGGCAATGGCTCCCGACAATCGCCGAGAG
>JBHLPF010000012.1:39981-41250 GCA_048939765.1 Promethearchaeota archaeon | reverse complement strand
CTTGTTCTGACTCACTTCTGATAAACATGATGCACGAGAGAAAAAGAAGGGCAATGGCTCCCGACAATCGCCGAGAGCCGAATTGATACTCTAGGTCTGATAGTACTCGCTACCACCGCCGCGAATCAATCCTAGGACAGAATAGATTCCAGTTATACCAACCAGACCAAGAACCATTCCAGTAAATGGCCAGCCATCTGCAATCCCCTGCTGGAGTAGGCCCACTATATCTGCATTGACAGTGAAGCCTTGGTTGCTGGTGTCTTTTTCGAAGTTGATTGCATTGTAGGAATATCTTACCACTGCACCAGGGAAAGTATATCGGCCTTCATTAGTGAATGTCACTCTGTAGGTGATGCTCTGAGAAGCTCCGGGAGCAAGACTTAACCAACTGCCAGTTGTGGAACCAGTGACCGACACATTTTCATAGATGTCACTGAATGCTGTATCATCAAGAGATACGTTGGCGATAGGATCATCACCATTGTTGGTGACGGTCACAGTCACATCCGTATACTCTCCCACAGAGCAACTATCTGGCAAGAATGTGCGCTCCAAAGCTATGAGAGGGGGTAAGTTCGTTGCATTGAAAGTCACACTGTAATCGGGCTGAGTCCCTAATGCAGTTGCATTCCAGAAGATTAGATTAGCTGACTCGTCAAAGAAAGTCTGATTCTGGGCCTGATTCTCAGGAGTGTATCCTGTGACATTGATGTTGAATGGGAATCTGGCAATGACAGCCGACATTCCTTCACTCAAAGGTTCGATGTCAGTTGTCGCACCCAGCAGATCGGCAAAGATATCCAAGTCAGTACTCGTAGTTGAAAGCAGCTGATCTCCAAGATATCCGACTGCGGCAACAGCCAGAGGCCCTTCCAATGTGAGATTGCCGATGTCGAACTGCGAGGCAAAGAAGTCTGAGACAACGAAGCCAGCTGGTGGAGAACCAGAGAACCCACCTATCAGATTCAGTAATGCGTCCATATCAGGGACTGCAATCAGTCCTGCTGCAGCTGCAGGAGCTTTCTCGAATATTGTCTGATCAATGGAATCTGCAAAGCCCCCAGTGTTCATAACATTGAATATAGCGTCAATGACCTCCTCATCAGAAATCGTCATCTGCTGTATGTAGACATCGAGTGACTGGAAAGGAAGCTGGATCTCTGCATCAGGAGGGAAGAAACTCTCATCGACTCGTAAGGAGAAAAGCTCTGAGAATCCGAATCCAAACTCTAGACTCAGGTGGCTCTTTATCATATTCATTCTTGA
>JBHLPF010000012.1:0-39881 GCA_048939765.1 Promethearchaeota archaeon | reverse complement strand
GGGCGAACCATCGCGCCAGCTATTCCAGCCACAATCACCACAACGATTGGCACTATCACCCACATTACAAGTGGAAGGACCATGGAGAAGATGTCTAAACCTCCACCCGACATGCCCGAGATCATGGGGAGAATACCACCAATCACATCTTGAATTAGTGGAATGCCCAGAATGTCAACAATTGAGCTTCCAGGAGGGATTGGGGGAATTGAACCGAAGTCAAGGCCAGACATGAACATCTGAACGACACAGAACCCAGCCAATAGAATGCAGAAGAGCCAGGTCATGAATCCTACCACAAAGGCACCCTTCTTTGTACCGGCTAGCACTCCTCCGACAAAACCAGCTCCAGCCCAAATCGCGACCATCATGATATTGGTCAATGGGTTGACCAGTAGAATATTGACCATGACCAGTGAAGGCCGCACATAGTTACCCAATTGTGGAGCCATCCACTGAATCAAGGTATTATACCCGGATGGCAATAGGAACCAGCCTCCAGCGAGAACAATCGCCATGGCTGACAACCAACCGAAGTATTTGCTTCCGAAAGCCATAATCTGAATAAACCTCCAACGAATACAAGGTTCTAGACCCTTAGTCGTGTGCTTTCTTATTAACTTCTGTAGGGTGCATCCATTCGAAATTAGAAAAGAAAGATATATTGAGGAATCTCGTCTTTGCGCTAGCCTAGAGTTGCTAGAATTGTTGTGTAAAGGGCGACACAAGCAACTAGATGTGCCAAGGAAGGCATGATTGCAATGGCAGAGGAGGACACACGCCGAACCGTATATGAACTGCTCCAGCTCATGTCGTCAATCAACGACACCAAGAGAGCAATTCTCTTGGCACTGGGACATATATACCCCCGAAGCGTCAGTGGTGTTCAACTCAGTCGTCTGATAGGGTACAGTGGGAAATCAAGAAGTCTCTACAGGGGTGTGCTGGCACACCTTCAGGAGGAGAAAATGATCTTGATAGACCAACTCACACCTAAGCTGTACTCAATCAGAATCAACAATGAGCATCCCCTCTTGGGAGTGCTTGTTGACATATGTCGAGCTTACGGAAAAGAGGCGAAGAGCATTTACCTGAAGGCCTTGGAGGAAGAGTGATGGACGAACTGCTCACGAACGCAAGAGCGCTTTACAAGGAGAGAGAGAAGATCGCAGTCTCCGCACTCCTTATAGTGGGCACTGTTGCTTTCTATCTCTTCTATTCGCCTGGAATCATCGACTTCCCTCCTCCTGAGATTTTTCCCGAGGGATGGATACAGGGCTTTCCTGTGATAGCATCATACAACACAATAGGCTTCTTCATTGCACTCTCATTACTGGTTCTGGTATACAGCTTCTGGAGCTGGGCGTTCCTCCCGAGCCCAGCTGCAATTTACACTGAGGGAGTCTTTAGAGGAATCCTTGGTCCTGATGTGACCATTAGGCAGGCTATTGGCAAGAGGTTCAGAATACTGCTTGACGATGATCGCTACATAGATGTCAGCTGTCAAATAAAAGGAACAAACGGAGATTGGTTCAGCTATCGGCTAACATCATCAGAATTGTACGGTGATAACCTCGAGTCTATTGCGCTAAGGCATGGTATGTCTGTCAAAGATAACAGGTTTACATCTCACGTATCGAACGATGAGCTTCATGCAAGAACTCTGCTTCTGGCAAAAGCAATGATGTTCACATTCAACTAGATACGCCACATACCTATTTCTATCGATAGATGTAGTTCATAATGGGACATCAGAATGGTCATGCGCATCAAGAGGACTATAGACATCGCAATGTCCAATTATGAAGGGATCATTGGTTCTGCTGTATTTTCCTATGAAGGGACAGTCGCTTATGCAACAGACAACATGCAACTTGCCACAAGTGATCTTCATGCGATCTTCAGTGCTTGGAATGGCGGAACGAGTAATTTCGTAGTCAAGCAGATCTCCTTCCTGAGCGCTATGACTGAGAAGAATGGATTTGTCGCGATAAATCCAGAAGGGGCGATAGCTCTCGTTGTGGGCACGGGCAAGGGAGTTTGGTTTGTATCATGCTTCGCACCGATGGATCAGGATAAGTCAGGGATTCTTCGTGAGTGCATTCAGGCTGCTAAATTGCTTGAAACATCCGTTTCAGTTCTGGACCTGTAACGCTTCATTCTGAAGCAAGCATTGAAGGCTGCTCGGCGATTGTCTGAGCGATTAATGAGAACATCGCACCGACCCAGCCGATTGATTGAGCAAGTTGAATGGATAGGCCCATCATTAGGGTTCCTGCCATTAGTAATTGGAGAAGACTCATGATGAGACCTGCAACGCCCATCACGATGCAAAAGACTACAACAACTCTTCCAAGCAGATAGAAACGCGTAGTCAGAACCAGACCTCCAACAATCACACCGACCCCACTAATGAGTGTCAGAGCCGCAAGAATTCCCATGATAGTATCAAAGGTGAGGACAAAACCCGTCCCGAAAAGATTGCCTAGGTGAGGAGCTAGTTCAGCAAGGGTACTAATCGCTCCGCTCGCACCAGAGGATATCATGAGTAACCCGCCGACAAGACATAGCATCAGCGGATTCCGGTTATGAATTTTCTTCAAGGTAGTAATCGCCCTGAATTTGCCGTTTTAAAGGTAATCCTGCACAATATAGCTCGTCAATTCATATGCCGCATTCATAAACACCGCCTGAATTGAATAGCTAATCAAGCATGTTTGCGACGCCTTTTTTAGTAAGTTTGGCAACCGACTGTAACATCTAAACGCAGAGTATTGGTTACTTGCGTTTGATACTCCAGAACTAACATGTTAGGAGAGAAGAAGATAGATGAGTTCTAATAGAGGAATGCTAGCTGTGGGTGTAATTGTCATCATAGCAATTGCTGGTCTAGGCATCTATGTCCTTGTATACAATCCATTTGCACCGCCTACGACGACCACGACAACTACCACAACCACGACAACCACCCCAACCGGCAATCCTAATCCGTATGATGTCGCAATAGTGTTTGCGACAGGGGGACTTGGTGACAAGAGCTTCAATGACGCCGCCTACGCGGGGGCCGTTAAAGCTCATGAAGATCTAGGTATCGAGTTCACGTACGTTGAACCCCAGTCTGTGACAGAATTCGAGGGGTATATACGTGACTATACTCGTCATGTGGGTTATGATGATCCCTATGACATAATAATCTGCATTGGATTCACCCAAGGTAGTGCGTTGGGAACTGTGGCCAACGAAACTGAAAGCGCGAACCAAGCCTATGCAATCGTCGATATGTTCATGGATCCGGCTGTCTATCCAACAATCACATCATTGCTCTTCAATGAGAACGAGGGCTCTGCACTTGTTGGTGCGTTTGCCTCTCTGTTTACAACGACCGACCAGATTGGAATTCTTGCAGCATATCCGGACCCATTGTTCGAGAAGTTCATTGGTGGCTACGTCTGGGGAGCTAACTACTCGAGACCAGGGTTTTCCGGTTATGTTGGGACTACCGCACCAGGCAACGTCCAGGTGGAATATACTGGAAGCAACTATTTGGCATTCACCGACATCGCTGCAGCAACAGTCAAAGCAGATGCAATGTACGATCTTGGCGGAAATGACATCATCTTCCAAGCGACAGGGCGAGCAGGTCTAGGAGTGATAAACACTGCCAAGGTATTGAACGAAACCCTGCTACATCCAACCTGGGCAATCGGTGTTGACTCACCGCAGATGTACCTCGGAACTCCCAATCCGTCTCAAGACCCGCCAGAAGGACCTACTTCTGTCATCACATCGATGCTCAAGAGGGTTGATATCGCAGTCTATGATTCAATCTATAACGCTACACAAGCAACCCACACCCCGGGTGTGTATACTGGTAGCATTGCGAATGGCGGCATCGATTACGAAAAATTCCCAGCACTGCGAGTCATACCCCAGGACATACTTGATGTTGTTGATGATTTGAAACTCGCGATTGCGAACGGTAGCCTCGTAGTACCAAACGATCTCTACTGGATACCATAGCGTAAATTAAATCGAAACTGGAGGCGAACGCCTCCTCTTTCCTCTTTTTTCCCTGCACTTCAATCCCGCACGGTTTATAACCCAGTTTAATAATCCAGCATCCCATAGGATGTCTTCACGAGTCTCTAAGACGAGATTTGATTTCCTAGGACAGGAGGTTGCAGCCATCTACGCAGTTGAGCTTGAAGGAATCTGCAAGACATTCCCGGGTGGCGTTCAGGCAAACCGGGATATTACGTTGCGAGTTGAAGAGGGCGAGGTTCATGGGCTTCTCGGTGAAAATGGGGCAGGCAAGAGCACACTCATGAACATACTTTACGGCCTGCTGACAAAGGACTCTGGAAGGATTGTCATCAAGGGGGAGGAGGTAGAGTTGCAGTCTCCTCAGGATGCCATTGTCAGAGGGGTAGGGATGGTTCACCAACATTTCAAGTTGATTTCTACACTTTCCGTGGCAGAAAACATCATACTGGGTCTTGAATCCGCCTCGAATAGAGTAGACCAGCCCCCAGAACAGACTGGGGACGCGTCCAGCAGCCTTGGACAACTGGGCTCCGTATTCAGAGGACTTGGCCGGAAAGCACTTGGACTGGGCAGGGAACTCATGCGGATTGACTTTGATAAAGCAGAGGAGAGGATACGAAGAATCTCAGAAGAGAATGGACTCGCGGTGGACCCAAAGGCACTCGTGGGCGACTTATCAGTGGGTATTCAACAAAGAGTCGAGATAATAAAGACACTCTATCGGGAAGCGGACATTCTGATTCTTGACGAGCCGACTTCTGTACTGACACCGCAGGAAGTTGATGAGCTTTTTGAGACTCTAGAGGTCTTCAGGGACTCTGGCAGGACCATTATATTGATCACACACAAACTACGTGAACCGATGGCATTATGCGACAGGATTTCTGTTCTTCGAGATGGCGAGCTTGTAGGGACTGTGAATAAGGATGACACATCCCCCCAAGAACTGGCCAAGTTGATGGTCGGACGTCCTGTTGTGTTCAGGGTTGAGAAAGCCCCTCTGTCATTGGGCGAATCCGTCCTCTCGATAGACGGACTGAAGGTAGCAGACAGTCACGGGCTAACAAGAGTCAGAGGAATATCATTCGAAATAGATGCAGGGGAGATCTTTGGCATTGCTGGTGTGGAGGGGAATGGCCAGACCGAACTGGTGGAGGCTATTTCAGGTCTGCGGAAGCCACTGGAAGGGCATATCACTGTACTGGGTCATGACATAACCGGTGAAGACCCCAGAAGTGTCCGGGAATCTGGTGTGAGTCATATTCCTGAGGATAGGCAAAGAAGAGGACTGGTTCTTGGATATAATGTAGGAGAGAACATCGTCCTCGGGAATCATCATAGGGCACGCTTCACTTCGGGGCCAAGAAGGTTGTTTATAAACCGGGATAGTATCCTTGAAACATCGAGGAAGCTTGTCGACGAGTTCTCGATAAAGGTCGGGGGTCCCAAGTCACGTGTCAGCACTATGTCAGGCGGAAATCAACAGAAACTAATCGTTGCGAGGGAATTAGCTTTCGATCCCAAATTGGTTATAGCTGCCCAGCCTACCAGGGGTCTAGATGTCGGAGCAACTGAGTACATCCACAGAGTGCTCCTGTCAATGAGGGATTCTGGAGTAGCCCTGCTCTTGGTCACGGCAGACTTGGACGAGGTATGGACTTTGGCTGACAGAATAGGAGTGATATTCGAAGGACAAATAGTGGCCATCAAAACCCCAGACGAAACCAGCATTGAGGAGCTCGGACTACTGATGGCCGGTCATAGTGAAAGAACATATTCTCAGGGGGTGTCTGAGTGAGTACGGAAAACGCTGAGGACATTGCTGCGGAGGGAGCTGGTACGCAGGAGGAAAAGCTTGGCACTATCGGGCGACTGAAACTCAGACTCCTCAAGTATGCTTGGGTGCAAAGGCTTGCAGATGTATTCAATAAAGTCAAGCGTCGACTTCCAGATAGGCATTACTGGAATCCGCTGCTCTGGGCTCTAGGGTCCATTGCCCTTGCGATACTAGTGAGTACACTTCTGTTGACGATCATGGGCTATGATGCCATCTTGGGTTTCCAGCACCTCATTCGGGGTGCTTTGGACCAACCCGACAGAATCCTGCAATATGCGACTCCATTGGTCCTTACGGGACTATCCGTTGCACTCGCCTTCAAATGCGGGCTATTCAACATTGGGCCAGAAGGGCAGCTTCTGATGGGTTCAATGGCAGCGGCAATCTTTGGATATGTGATTGCACTTCCATTCTTGATTCATCCACTCGTTTGCATCGGTGTAGCGGCGATAGTCGGGGGACTGTGGGGATTTCTCCCCGGGCTGTTGAGAGCCTATCGTGGAAGTCACGAGGTAGTCACTACGATGATGTTAAGCTATGTAGCGATTAATTTCACTCAATATCTGTCCTCTGGTCCACTGAAAGAACATGGAGAATATGAATGGATTTCCCAAACGACTCGAATCTTGGAAACCGCAGAATTGCCGAAGATAGGGGGTCCATATTTGCATTGGGGAATAGTAGTCGCCATCGTTTGCGTTATTGGTGTTGATTTCTTACTGAAGCGGACTGTTCTGGGTTATGAGATGAAGGCAGTCGGACTGAACCAGGAAGCCGCAGAATATGCAGGAATCAATGCCAAGTGGAAGATGGCTCTGGCGCTGGGACTCAGCGGAGCCCTAGCTGGTATCGGTGGTGCAGGAGAAATCCTAGGGACGCATCACAGATTTCTTGATGGCTGGTCGGGCGGATTAGGATGGGATGGGATAACAGTCGCAGTTCTTGGCAACAACAGTCCTTGGGGTGTGCTGGGCGCAGCGATATTCTTCGGAGCCCTCAGGGCAGGCGGCAATCGCATGCATCAGATCGCCCATGTACCAATAGAAATAGTTGGCTTAATTCAAGGTCTGGTTGTCGTTTTTGTGGCTGCACCAAGAATCATTGATTGGATTGGAAGACACAGCGTTGATTCAGTATCCTGGATCAGGAGGGATTATAGAGAAGCATTCCCCGGGCTCATCGTCTTGGTCTACAATCTATTTGGATTGTTCTTGGGTTTCGGTTTGGCGGCTTCATTGTTTCCAGTTAATCCTATAAACGCCGCATTCCCATTGCTTGTTGGCATACTAAGCGGTCAAGCAGCGTACAAAACACTCGCAAGACAAGAAACAGAGATTTACCGGTCATCAATCCCAGCAACTGCATGGTTTGGTGCTATTGCTCTTGATGCATTGATTGGAGGATGGGTATTCTTCAACACGGGTCTGATTATGGTTATTGTAGGGCTCATTTTAACGGTTGTGTTTTGGATGACACAGGCTCTCACCATACAGTCCGAAGGAGGTACGGAATAATGCAAGAGATTGAGCTTCTCATTACCTTTGCAGGATGGCTTCTGAAGGCTACTCTGATGATGTCGACACCACTTGTTCTGGCAGCATTGGGAGGCCTGTTCTCGGAGAAGACAGGTGTTGTAAACATAGGTCTAGAGGGAATGATGTTGATAGGCGCGTTTAGCGCAGTGGCCGCGACTTACTTCACAAACAATCCCTGGTTAGGTGTATTGGCCGCTGTGATTTCCGGAGGAATGTTAGCGGCTGTCCACGCCATAGTGTGCGTCAAGTACAAGGGGAACCAGATTGTGAGTGGCGCAGGCATCATACTCTTTGCCGGAGGATTCACTACGCTAATGCTGGAGGTCGTCTGGGGCGTCAAGGGAGTGTCGGACTCAGTCACTAAACTGCCAAATGTAGTCATAGAACCCATAAGAGATATACCAATCCTAGGGAGGGCTCTTGGAGCACAATCTCCACTTGTGTATATCATGATCATTCTGGTCATCGTAAGCTGGTATGTGCTATATAAGACACCGTTTGGTCTTAGAGTCCAGGCAGCCGGGGAAGATCCAAGCGCACTAGACGCTGCTGGAGTTAATGTTAGTGCCATACGCATGATAGGGGTGATTCTTAGTGGCTGTCTTTCAGGATTGGGAGGCGCTTTTCTTTCAATCTCACTAGCCTCAGAGTTTGGCAAGTTGATGACCGTGGGAAGAGGATTCATTGCTCTGGCAGCCTTGATCTTCGGCAACTGGACTCCATTTGGCTGCCTCATGGCAGGCGTCTTATTCGGATTCCTAGATGGACTCCAACTTGCTATAACAGTTTTGCCGGAATTCGACTTCATGCTGGAGTACGTCAACTTCATCAAAATGATACCGTATATCCTAGTGATTGTGGCTCTTGCAGGAATAAGAAGATCTGTCCCGCCCAAAGCAGTCGGCACTCCTTATGAAAAGGAGGCCCGTGGCTAGACATCTGAGGAAAACGCCTGATTGCAGTGGTCCAAGATATAGCAGCCAATATAGAAAACAGAAGAAAGGGGTGAAACACCCCTATTTCTTGGAATTCAATCTCTGCCAGCAACGCTTGCAGATACCCGGTGCAGGCATGGTATTTCCATTCACCCAGCCCCTGCAGTTTGGAGCCGCACTCACAGTGCAGCGTACCATCTTGCGGGGATAGTGAAGACCACCGACCTCACGAACACGGGTCTTCTTCTGGCCTCGACGGCTCTTCTTGTGTGGCAATTAGCTCGATTTTCCTACTATGGCCTCAAAGGCGACATAGCTATGAAAGGGCGACATCGAGCATGTCCATAACAGAACTCACGAGTCTCGCCGTGAAACCTCTTCTTTTAAACCCTTGCGGAAATTCACAAGGTTCAAAGCAGGGGCAGGCGTTCACACTATCATGAGTGTCCACATTGAAGAACGGGGAAAGGAAAATCCTGGTCCAATCATCATGGTCCATGGAGCAGGCGGCTCTTCAGCAACCTGGTACATGCAAATCAAGCACCTCTCGGATCGACTCCATATGATAGGCCTTGATCTCAACGGTCATGGAAAGACACGAGATCGGATGGAGGCTGATCCCACCGACTCGTATCTCGATGACATTGATTCAGTCGTCTCCCGATTTGAAAAGCCGGTTCTATGTGGGCATTCCATGGGAGGAGCATTGACTCAGCTCTATGCTCTCAAAAACCCCGGTAGGCTAAATGGCATCATACTTGTTGGTACTGGTTCGCGACTCAGAGTGAATCCAATGATTCTGAATATGCTCCTGAATGACTTTGAGGGTTATGTGAATGCTGTTGGCGAGATCATGTTTCATGGCGATGCCGATGAAGATCTTAGAGAAGCATCTAGGGTCGAAGTCAGAAAGTGTCCAGCTTCCATAACCCACAGGGACTACAAGTTGTGTAATGAATTTGACATAATGGAAAGAGTGAATGATATCAGCCTTCCCACCTTGATAATTGTGGGTGAGAGTGACGCATTAACTCCAGTGAAATACTCTCAATACATGGCGGAAAGGATTGAGGGGTCGGAGATGCACGTCATACCCAAGGCGGGGCATAGTGTCATGCTAGAGCAATGGGAGCAATTCAACGATATCATTGCGAATTGGTATCAGGCCTTATCTGTATAATCAGAACCATTTGTCCTCTTTCAATGCTTCTAGCCAATTCGATCGGTCAAAATACACTTCATTTTGAACAATCTTATCAAACATGACTTCGACAATATCCATGCCTTCTTCAATCAACACACTTGAGCCAACCGGTATCTCTGCCTTCCATTTCAGAATAAAACCGTCTTTGGTTGGGAACAACTTTGAAACAGTCCAAACCCAATCAGGGTTTCTCTCAAGCAATTTCTGGAAATAGAATAGCAGCTGGTCACGACCTTTGATACCATGCGGTTTTGAAGGATCGCGATAGAATGCATGATTCGCATAGAACCCAACAAGCTTCTCGGGCTGATTCCCAGTCCAGGCTGCGAGCCACCTCTCACAGAATTTTAGTGCCTCTGCTTCGTGCATGATTTGAGTGTGTCTATACTTATGGTAAACTCTTCCGGTTGATGATAGTAATGTAGTTCCGACAGAAACTTATGTCTGATATGAAGCCATGAGTTGTTTCAAATCATAATGAAGTATGGAGATAGAAGTAATGGGTGAGCAACAACCGACCGGAAGAATCCCAACTGACAGAAGAGAGAGAGCCGCTTGGTACCTGTTTGACTTTGCCAATACAAGTTTCACAGTACTCATTGTCACTGCTCTCTTCCCGCTCTTTTTCCGAAGATTGGTAGGAGACCCTATTCTAGGAGGGACTCTTTGGGGATATGCAGGAAGCATCACGATGCTAATAATTGCGCTTACATCGCCGATCCTCGGAGCTATGGCTGACTACTCTGGTGCGAAGAAAAAGTTCCTGACATTCTACACTGGATTGTCAATCGTCTTCACATCACTAATGTTCTTCCTCAGAGAGGACGTGCCAACATTCTTGGGGGTAGATATGTGGATGTGGGGGTTCATACTCTTCATCATAGCAAACATTGGATTTGAAGGCGCTTTGCCATTCTATAATGCTTGGCTGCCTGAAATCAGTACAGAAGAAGATGTAGGAAGAATCAGCGGTATTGGATACGCAGCAGGCTATGTGGGTGCAATGCTAACCATCATTATTGCGCTAGTCAGCTACTTCATGCTTCCAGACTATCCAACATTGCCCTTCCTGTTTGCTGCAATATTCTTCCTAGTGTTTGCAGTGCCAAGCATCATTGGGCTGAAAGAACGACCTCCAAGTCAATTCCCTGATGAGGAGGGTGTAAGCATAGTCACGATAGGCTTCAGACGAGTGAGGAAGACCTTCAGCAAGATTGGAGAATATGAAGGGCTGCCACGGTTCCTAGCCTCTTACTTCCTGTTTTCTGATGCAATAAGCACAGTGATCTACTTCGCCGCCATTTTTGGAGCTGCGGTCTATGGATTCAGTGATGAGCTCATTTTGATATTCTTTGCAGTGACACAGCTAGCTGCTATTCCAGGAGCCTTTGTCTTCGGATACATTGCAGACTCAATTGGCACCAAGAAGACTCTGATGATCACTCTCGGCATTTGGATTGCTGCTCTGCTTATCGCATTCTTTGGTGAAGCTCAGATCATATGGTGGACAGTTGGCATGATAGCAGGCGTCGGAATGGGTTCTTCGCAAAGCACAGCCAGGTCAATGTACGGTCAGTTCATCCCCGAAGAGAAAAAGACTGAGATGTTCGGAATCTATGCCTTGAGTGGGAAATTCGCGGCAATAATCGGTCCGGCTGTATATGGAACCGTGCTTGCACTAGCTGCGAGTTTAGGAGAAGCGATGGCTCACCGTGTTGCAATGCTCAGCATTCTCGGTGTATTTGCAATTGCACTACTAATCCTGGTCAAGGTCAGACAACCTGTAATGGGTGAAGCACATATTTACCTCGAAGACGATATGAGACCTGGAATGTGAGATTCGGAGAGGGAATTCTCCCTCTCTCACCATCAGGGTGATTTGGGTAGCTAATGTCGAGCTGATTGTGCCTTGTATGGATTCACCCTCATTAGCAACATTTAGTAATAGATGCTATGACCTGGTTCGATACTCAGATAGAGTAATGCGGAGGCTGAAAGTTGTATTTCATCTGTACCTTCTGCAACGCATATGTATATGATGAAGAAGAGGGAGACCCAGAAACTGGTCTAGCACCAGGAACCAAAGTGGCAGAGATCCCTGACGACTGGAGATGCCCGGTCTGCGGTCAGCCGAGAGGATACATGCAGGAAACCAGTGAAGAGGTGTTCTTGGAGAAAAAGACACGTAGCAGGAAGAGAAGGGATGGTCCAGAGCCAGAGAAGAAGGACCTCGCCTACTTTCGCTCAATTGCAAGGGAATTGCTCTCTGGTCTGTGTGGTGTTCATCCAGTCTGTGATGGTGCTAGAGATAGGGTTTGTGCTGGGCAGAAGTATGGAAAGCCACTTGGTGTCGGTGGTGCTGGACAGGGGAATACGTTTCATGCAAATTACTTGGCCCTTCACAAGTACAAACTGAAACAGAAGGTCGTCAAGGAGCATTTTGAACCTGAGATGAAGACGACGGTATTTGGAAAGGAGATTGTGGCGCCGGTTTTGGGATGCAGCATGTCTGGTGTGAAAGCTAGTATGAATGACGTGATTTCAGAGGCGGATTTCTATCGAGGTCTCCTACGCGGCGCAAAGGAATTTGGGACAATAGGCCTTGTCGGAAACACGGCTGCAGTGCCGGATCATCTGGGAATTGACATGGTGAAGGAGAATGGCGGTTGGGGAATAGCTGTATTCAAGCCTCAGTCTCAATCACGACTCCTTGAACTCTTCAAACTCGCGGAAGAGTACGATGCTATCGCAATAGGCGTCGATCTTGATGGTTGTGGGTCTGCGATATGGGCCGCCAAAGGTAAGCCTGTCTATCGCAAGAGCCCCAATGAACTGAAAGAGCTTGTTGATTCCACAAGCAAACCTGTGTTCTTCAAAGGAATAATGACGCTTGAAGATGCACTCGCAGTAGCGGACTCAGGAGCTGCTGGTGTGTACCTATCGAATCATGGCGGACGGGTGCTTGATAACGGACAGGGTGTAGTTGAGATTCTTCCTGATGTCGCTGCCGAACTTAAGGGAAAGCTCACAATCATGGTTGACGGTGCAATAAGGACAGGGTTTGATGTTCTGAAGGTAGTTGCCTTGGGTGCTGATACAGCACACATTGGCAGACCTCTACTAAGGATGTCACTAGCCGGCGGGGCTGATGCGGTCAATATGTACTACAACTACGTCAAGGGCGATCTAAGAAGAGCAATGATCATGACTGGATGTAGGACAATAGAAGATGCCACACCAGAGATGCTGACATCAGACTAGTCTGACAACTCAGGAGAAGCAGCCCTTCATTATCATCTCCAAGACAAGCGTCCTGATATCATCCTCTTCCACGTATCCCTCTCGTTCGGCTTCGCAGATACGAATCGTAGGTAGAGCAATGAGGTCTGCTTCTGTCACTCCTGATTCTGGATCATCGACATTCAAGACTTGAACCATCGAGCGATTGACACCAAACTCATCAAGCACTCTAATCATGTTGGCAAAAGCAGGACCACAGAAGACGCAGTGGTCTGACTTATAGAAACTGATGCATGATTCGCGCCCGCAGGGTAATACCAATTCTTCTTTCCAAGCAGGAAGAATGACGACGAACCTGCTGCCTTGCGACATATCGCCGGGCACCCTGTCCTCCACCCATACCTGGCCCTTCAAGTCTGTCACCATCTGGTTGACGACGGTCAATCCAAGACCGCTGCTTAGAGCATGGCCCTCCGTACTGCCAGTTCTTCGAAAGACACTCTCCTTGAGATCATCATGGATTCCCGGGCCTCTATCCGCAAACTCAATCCGTATCTTTTGACCCATCTCGATGAGTTCAGCTTTGACATCAAGCTCGACTTCTTTGCTTTCGTTGTACATTAAGGCATTATGAAGGATGACGAAAAACACGCTCCAAAGCCAAGCATGTCCAGATACCCAAAAAGCGTCATCCGCGATATTGGTGTTGACCTTCAGTGTCTTTGCCTTGAAGTCCCTGTCCGCTTCTCGCAATCCTCTGGTGAAGTGTGGGAATAAATCAGTCTTCGTAATAGTGGGCGGAGATTCTTTCAACATGACGATGGCTCTCATGTTAGCAATCATTCGCGAGGCCCGTCTTATGTTCCAGACAACCTCATTCAGAACCTCTTGATGATGTTCAGGCAAATCAAGGGTTGTGCTGAGAAACTCGAGCGAGTATAGGGCACTAGTGTTGATGTTGTTAAGGTCGCTCGCCATGATTCCTAGATAGAGATCAGCTCTCTGTTTCTCCTCGAGTATTCTCATCTCTGAAGCTCTTCTCTGTGTAACATCGAAAGCCATGAGCCCAATCTCAGCAGGCTTCTCCGCACCAGCTGTGAGAGACCTCGATGACACGTTGGTCCATATGACTCGTTCGTCAGGGCGCTTCATCTGTATCTCAATGCCACTCACATTCTTGCCTCTAAGTACTTCCCGAATCAGTTCTTTTCCAGGATCATAGTCCGACTCAGTTGTAGGTAGGAAATCGGATAGTGCCCTCCCTAGAATATCACTACCATCGCATCCAAGTAACTCTTCAGCAGCTTGGTTAATCTGTTCAATGATGCCTTGGCGACTTAGCATGAAATACGCAATAGGGGACATATCATACAATGATGCGAATCTTTGCTCAAGTTCAATGACCTCTGTTTCAAGTGCAATCCTTCTTGAAACATCTCTGATGCATGCTAAGACGGCATCCTCTCCTTCGTAAACAACATTGACCGGATGAATCTCAACATGAACAGTGTCACCTTCCTTTGACTGGAGTCTTGTATTGAACGCAGTGATTTCATCACCTGAATACAGTGCATCTATCATGTTGCGGTCAAAGCGCTTCGAGGACGGATGAAGAAGGTCCTCAAAAGATGCCTCAACTAGCTCATCAGCTTCGTAGTTCAGCATGGCGGCAAAGGCGGCATTTGATAGCATCACATCCTCTTCAATTAGGACTATGATACCATCATTGACAATCTCCATTATCTTGCTCTGCCAGATAGCTTCCTCTTTCTCGACTGCCATTAGGACACCTCTCCGTGCAGCATCAGCATGGGCATAGGACTTAGAGTCAGTTGCCGATGTCGCTAATAGTTCTACCTAGTCCAAGATATTTCCCAAGTTGGCGGCAATATGTCACTAAACCAGCATTCATATGGATTCATGGATTGACCCACGAAAACTCTGCGAGTGGAATGCAATACCTACCAAAATTGATGAGAAATGTTGCGACGGCTGCGGAACCTGTGTCAAGGTCTGTAGATATGGGGTCTATGAGAAGCTGGATGAAAACCCTCAGGTTGCACATGTCATGTACTGCAAAGAATGCGGAAATTGCATAGAAGAATGTCCGAACGGATGTATCTCATTTAGAGATTAAACCCTACATGGTCCATTGAGACGCATTAGAATCTCTGGTAGAAAGCAAATGATTCCTCAGGAAAAGTGGCATCTAGGTCTACTAGCCGGGCGCATTCCTCAAGATCTTCTTTTTATCGACATCAATTTCTCTCCCCAAAAGATTATACGGCAGTTGATTTTGAAACGGGTTTATGACAAAACCGTTTAGAGTCCTTCAAGTTGGATTTGGCACAATTGGAAGGCCAATTGCTGAAACTGTCATTGGTCGTGACAATCTGCAACTTCTCGCGGTGGTCGATGTCGATCCTGATTTGAATGGAAAGCCGGTCACCGAGTTCCTCACTAAATCAACAGACAGCAGGGCCAGGATCTACCCGACAGTTGATGCAGCTTTTGAGGAAATATCAGGGCCTATTGATGCTGCCTTGGTTCTCACCTCATCATCGTTGGAAAAGGTGAAGCCAACGATAATTCGTTGTCTAGAAGCGGGAATGCATGTGGTTTCTATATGCGAGGAACTCTCGTATCCCTATGTTAAATATCCAGCACTATCAGAAGAGATTGACAAAGCTGCAAAGGAAGTAGGGAAGTCAGTTTTGGGAACTGGAATCAATCCAGGATATCTAATGGATCTACTACCAATAGTCCTGACGGCGCCTTGTCAGTCAGTTGACAGAATTCATGTGACAAGAGTCATCGATTCTGCCAGAAGAAGGGCGTCATTTCAGAAGAAGGTTGGAACCTCAATGTCAGTCAATGAATTCACTGAGGCAATTGAAAGTGGTGCAATCACCGGCCATGTCGGATTAGTAGAGTCGATGCGATTGATTGATCATGCCTTGGGCTTGAGTCTGGATCACTTTGAAGAGTTTCCACCTGAGGCAGTAATTGCAGAGAAAGTGATTGAAACCTCATTTGCCAAAATCGAGGCCGGAAATGTTCTAGGACTCAAGAGCAGAGGACTTGGAAGCAGGAAGAATAGTGCTATCATCACATTGGATTTCATTGCATTTGCAGGGGCTTCCCCAGAATATGATGAGATCAAGATTGAAGGATACCCCAATGTAACATCAAGAATCGAAGGGGGTGTGATGGGTGATTTTGGCACTGCTGCAATGGCGGTCAATATGATTCCCATTTTGGCCCACACGTTACCCGGCTTACACACGATGAAAGATCTTCCTGTTCCCAGAAACACCCAGAACATCATGAGAAAATCCAGTTAGTTAGCCGCGCTATGTTGGTAGATTCAGAGGATGCCCGAATATCGCTTCCTCAGGATTCCAGCAGATTTGCAGGGATCCTAACGATGAACTTTGACCCAATTTGCCCCTCATCATTGTCAGCTAACTCAATAGAACCATTGTGAGATTCCAAGACAATTTTCGACAGGTATAATCCAAGCCCGCTTCCGGCAGAATCATTCGAACCTCTCCTGAATAACCATTCTTTCTTCTCTTCTGGCACTCCTGGTCCATCATCAGAAATTATAACATGGAATGAGTCTTTTTCGACCGATATATCGAACTTGACAGATGCTGGATCGCCACAGTATTGAGCGGCATTACGAAGGATATTCGTCCACACCAAGGGTAACAATCTACTTGCCGTAAAGCTTCTATGTTGCACGGCATCTGTGCTTGAAACATTGACCTCCAAATTGCTATAGGTCTCTTCCGCCTCCAGCGCCATCTCCCTGATATGCTCAACCAAGTTCGTCCCTGGTTGTTCTGGTGGCATTGAGAATATATTCAGTAATTGAGCCATTCTTTGACCCAAATTCTGCGACATCTTCAGACTCTCTTCGACTTTCTCCTGGTCTATGTTGAGAAACATCTCAGCTAGCTCTACTGAATTGAGCACAGCCTGCAAGTCATTACGAAGGTCATGGCGCAGGAGCTGAGTATAGACTTCAAGCTCCTGCGCTTTTCGCTCCGATTCTATTGCATGGTAATCTAGTTGGCTAATGTAAGATTCCAGCATGTACGAAGCTACACACATCAGTGCTGTAATTATGATTGCGGTAACTAGATGAGTGACATACCCAGCAAAAGGAACTTCGAAGACAACACCAACAATGAAAGCTATCGCTAGAATCATTGATACACCCTGAAGTAGGACCACGCGTGTATGAGACAGCAAAGTGCCACCAATGAGGGCAACAGTAACCCAAACCATTAGCCGAGGTAAATCAGCAGCTTCCCAAGTTGTGCCAAAGAGAAAAATCACAATTGGAAGTATTGTAAAGCCTGCCAAGGTCACCCCCAATGAGATATCGAAGAATCGAGATCTTGTACCTAAGTATGCAATAAAGACAAGAATCGATGTAACAAGGAAAATTGCGGTTGGTGCTATAACAAGTTCGCTAGTGAATTGTGAAATCCCGAGAATTGGCAACGCCAGGAGGAGAAGTGTGGAGAGAAGCCTAGCCTGCTGTCGTTTCCGTATCCCTTGAACGGAGGGATGCGGTTCCGACAGAAGAAACCATGCCCTTCTTGCGAAGTATGATAGATTCCGCTGGCTAGCCAACCTATTTCCTTCCCAATAGTCTCGAGAAGCGGAACTGCATATAAGGGAAATTCGTCTCAGCGCTTGAAGCATTATAGGGTCATTGGTAATAGAGGCAAGAGTGAAGCAGTTTGATGCATAAAATATCAAGAGAATTGTGGAAGCCACGGAAGCCAAGAGATATTTCACATAGTGGCTTCAAACATCTTAATGAATTCTGAGTACTGGTCAATACCCTTCTGCCAGAACTCCTCTTTGGTTATGTCAAAGCCGATGTTTGCCGCTAATTCTCTTGGAGACCTGCTTGAACCTGCAGCCAGGAGTGATTTTAGCTTCGGCACAAACTCTTTGCCCTGTTCCTTGTACAGTCTGTACATGGCAAAGACGAAAAGCTGAGCGTATACATACGGGTAGTTATAGTAGCGATAGTTGGGCATGTAGAAGTGCATCTTCATTGTCCACCAATATCGCATTATGGGCAACCACTCAACTGAGTTTCCGTAAATCTTGTTTCGTGCTGCAACCCAAAGATCGGAGATCTTCTCAGCATCCAAGAACTTCCCGTCCTCAAGAGCGTCATACATGCTGGTTTCAAAGAACACTCTGGCAGACACCTGGAAGCCTGCTTCGCCAAACTCGTCAAGAATGATGGACAGGATAGCCTGCTTCTCTTCCTTGGTCTTTGCATTTGCAAGCATCTTCTCTGTCAGTAGGAGCTCTCCAAAGATGGAGCCAGTTTCAGCTATGCAGCTCCCAATCTCATAGTTCGACATTGTCTGAGCGCGTGTTCCGAGGTAAGCATGGAGCGCATGGCCCAGTTCGTGAGCGGAGGTATAGACGTCGCCCATGATTCCATTAAAGCTCTGAAGGATGTACGCACTCTGTCCAGCATGCCATGTAGAACAGAAAGCTCCAGAAGTCTTACCCGTTCTCACCGCAGCATCCATGTGACGCCGCTCATACATCTCATCTATCCATTGACCACTCTGTTCATCAAAGTCGTTGTAGGCCTCAACTACAAGCTTACGTGATTCAGCCCAAGAGTATTTCTTGTCAGGAGAATTTGGCAATGGAGCAGTGATGTCCCAGTTGCCAAGCTTCTCAAGGCCCATGACTCTCGCTTTCAATCGAAGATATCTCTGAAGAACATCCACGTTCTTCTCAATAGTTGTCATGAGAGCCTCGATGGTTTCTTCATCCATATCATTTGCAATCAGGCTCTGTGTCATTGGCGTATCCCATTTTCGAATCTTGGTCATTTGATGATGGTCTTTGAACACAGCCAACATCGAAGATGCCCACAACGTCGCATCCTTGCTAAGAGTTTCGTACACAACCTGGTTCGCCCGTTTCCGAAGATCTCTATCCGGATTTTGATAGAGCCCAATAACCTCACCATAAGGCAGTACCTTCTTTTCACCCGCAATCTCAATCTCGAAGGTACGGGTGGCGAGCCACTCACTGAAGAGCTTCTCCCAGGCCCTTATCCCATTCTGGTCCTTCACAATAATCAGTTGCTCCTGCGCTTCAGGGAGCAAGTGTGGGTTCTTGCGCTGAATCCTTTCCAGCTGATGCTTGTATTCAGATAATTCAGGAGCCTCAATCATCTCTGGCTTCTTCGAGAGCAATTTGCCGAGCTCCAATTCAAAGAAGGCGAATGCTTGATTCATGAGCATCGCTGAATGCCTGACTTTCTCAAACAGCCTCTGGCCAACCTCATCCGTCACATCAGCCTGATAGCGAAGCGATGCGTACTCGTGAGGCCCATCGAACTCCAAGAATTCCCTATCGTACTGCGCAATCATATCAGAGACTTGTTGTGCGTCATAGTCCTCAATCTTGCCTCTATGTTGGTCGCGATATCCTTCTGCCCACCTTACCATTGCAGTAAGTCGTTCAGAGATATACGCAGGGTCGTCGAATTCAACCAGCTGAGATAGGTCCCAAATCATCTCCTCGCTAACCATTTTCAATCAACTATGAAACGCGGAGTGGGAGTTGCTTAATAGTTCTACGACATAGGAAACATTTGGAAATAGAGAAATACTATGAAAAGGACAATTGCAATGACTAGGAGCGCAGCCTTCAGTATCATCCTTCTGACAGTTACCATAGTGGCATCAATCTGGCAATGTATGGAACGAAGGTAAAGATTTCGATTACAGCGATTGCTCTTCTTTTGCGACTATGACTACGATAGCATTGCTACACGATTTCCTTGAGCCATTCGATAACACGGGAGTAAGCCTTGATTCTATTCTCCAGTTTTGCTAGGCCATGTCCTTCATCAGCAAAGCGCATTAGTTCAACTTCAAGCCCATTCTCCTTCAGCTTCTCATACATCTGAACCGATTCAGAAAGGGGAACTCGTTCATCATTGTCACCTTGAATGATGAAGAGCGGAGCTGTAATCTTATCGATCTTTTGGATTGGGCTAATCATCTTCAAGACTTCCAGATCATTCTCAAGGCTGCCATATTCAGACTCTCTAAGCGATCTACGCCAAGGCGCTGTATTCTCCAGAAATGTAACGAAGTTGGAAATGCCAACGATATCAACTCCGGCTTTCCACAGACCTGGATGTTCTGTCATAGCAGACAACACAGCAAAACCCCCATAGCTGCCGCCATAGATGACTAGACGGTCCCCATCAATGCTCTTCTCATTCGCCTTGATGTGCAATGCAAGATGCTTGATGTCCATAATAGAATCCAGGCGCTTCTCCACATTATCCATGTCCATATACGCCCGTCCATAGCCCGTGCTTCCGCGAATATTGGGTGTGAATATAGCATACCCTGCTGATAGAAAGAACTGAATTATTTCTTGAAAACTGGGGAGAATCTGAGCCTCAGGACCTCCATGTATCATAAGAATGGCAGGCCACCCTTTCTCAGGCATGTCACCTTTTGGAATATATCGGAAGTAAGGTATAGGTAGACTATCGAAGCTGAGGAAGTTATGAAGTGAAGCATTAACGAATGAAGATGGATTGAGGCCCGCAGTCCCCACATCTGTAGCCTTCCATAATGAATGGTCATCGAGATCAAGAATCCAGATATTGGTAGGCGATGTCGCGGTACTCATTGTCATAGCCATAAGCTCATGATTCGGTGAAATAGCCAAGGAGTCTTGAAAAGATCGTGAGTCACCACGTACAATAACTGCTCCTCTTGGCAACTCAATCTGGTCAAGAGTTCGGACCCCGTCTGCAGAGAATGTGCCTCGCCAGAGGCTAGAGAAGCCTCCCTCATTCAGAATGAAATAGGTATAACTTGATTCTGGAGAAAAAGCTGCAAAGTCGAATTCATGTCTCACGGAAACTTCAATTTCCTTCAAGGAGGCGAACTCACCCGATAGGGATAGGATGCCCAGGCGCATCATATCATGGTCATAGTCAGTAGCAACGAGAATATGGTCATTGTCTATCCATCGAATAGCCGCCCACCGATTGGTTCGAGACTCTCCCAATGATTTCGTCAGGTTCATGGCTTCCCGACTGGCAATATCGAGATAGAGAAGATTCACATTGTTGTTGCCAAAGTATTGCTCTAGGATTGCGTACTTCTCGTCAGCAGAAACAGCATCTACTTGGCATAATCCCTCTTCGGGTTTGAATACGACTTCAGGTCGGGCTCTATCCGTAGGAAGCCTATGACGATAGATATCGAATCGAGCTTTGTCCTCAATATTAGCGATGAAGAAGTAGCTATTGCCGGAAACATGGTCTATGATGTGCTTCGCTGCGGAATCAGATGTGATCCATTCGAGGATCATGTCTGAATCAATCTTGGCAATTTGGAAATTCTCATCACCGCCTCTGTCCATTGTGAAGAGCAATGTGCCGTCACTCAAGTACTTTGGATTTGTGCAGCGGTCCTTTTCAAAGGAAATTCTTGTTGGCCACAGGGTTTTGCTCCTCTCAATGGGCACATTATATACTTGAAACACTCCGGGGGCATCATAGGCAAAAGCAATTTTGGAGCCATCTGGATGCCAACTTGCGCCTCCAGCCGCCTCAACGGCCAGGAACTTCCTGAAATGAGATTGCAGCGAACTCATGGCTTCTACAGTCGCAGAGCCCCCTAAGTGTGTTTCCAGAAATCCTACAGATATATCTGTAACATTTGATTGTGCAGAAACCATGGACGACTTGGAATTGGTCAAATCATTGTATTTGAAGCTTAGAGAGAGCTTAATCGCATACCTCGGGAAATTCGACGATGGTAGCTACTTCTATCAGCCAACACCCAAATCAAATGCAACCGCTTGGATCGTGCCCCATATCTCTGCTTTTGAGAAATTAATGGTCACAGATAAGATACCTGGTTTCGATTTCCCTCAGTTCATCACTGCAGAGAATGTTGCAATATACAGGCCTGGAGTTAAAGCCTATGCATTAGCTAGAGATGAAATGATGCAAATCTCAGAAGCGATTGAACTCCTGAAGCTAACTCAAAAGGTATCGATAGGATTTCTTGATGATATGATTGCAGGCCGCAACTCAGTTCGAGAGGTTGACCATGCAGTGGTTGTCGACAAGTATCTCTTGAATTTCTCGCACGAAACTGAGCACTATGGTCAGCTAAAGTATCTCCTTGGAACATGGAAAAGAATGAACTCATAGCAAAGGGCAGACAACCTCGCCAAACATTCGCTTGCCATCACCAATTCAGGCCACGTGTGCTGCGAGCATTGATCATAGGTTCGCGGCTACAATGCGAAATGGCAGTTCAGTATGATTTTGACTTAGTGAGCCAGACATAAGACTTATATTCTATTCTACCAGTAGAATATTTGTTATTATACTAGTATAATAATCTACGAGATGATTCGATGGCACAGATGGAATCTAAGTCAAAGCAGAAGGATGCAGTCCTTCTACCCTCTACCTATCTCGCAGTCCTTTCACTCATTGGAGCCGGCGCGAAATACGGATATGAGATAAACCAAATTCTCGAGCAGCGTGGATATCGCAACTGGGTAGACATCAAGTTCTCTTCAGTCTATAAAGCCTTGAAGGAGCTTGAAGGGAAGGGTCTAATCAAAGGCCAGAAATCTGACGAAAAAATCAAGCCTTCCAAGAAGACATACGCCATCACTAGAAAGGGGTCCAAACATCTTCGAAATCAGATTGTGCAGTGCTTGGTTGATCCACCAAAGGCAAACAGTCTCTTCGACCTAGGGATGTCTGCCATCTTCCAGTTAACAAAGGGCGAAGCTGTGGATTCACTCAAGAGACGACTGGCAAATCTCGAGGGGCAAATCGACTTTCTTGGAAGCCATGCTAATGCCATTAAGAATATCGATAGAATACGCAAATCTGAACCGAATCGTATTGTAGGGGGAATGAAAGCGTCTGATATACCAGCAGATGCTCAGTTAGGAGTGGTTCTAGCATTGTTCGAGAGACCCCATGTTAGACTGAAATGTGAAAAGAAATGGCTGGAAGAGTTGGTGCTAGAGATCGAGAAGGATGAGGCAGGATTTCTATTCTGGGAGAGTGGCAGGTGAAGAGTATGAGTAGGAAGAAGGAGTTCAAGCCAGCTGGCATTGGCGATGAACGAATAGTCCTCGATTTCAAACATTTTGGGAATGGCAAGAATTGCCAGACGAGTTCCATGGTTCGATTGATGAATCACCTCGGACACGAGATCAGTGAGCCGATGCTTGTTGGAATTTCGGCAGGAATGGGATTCATCTATTGGTTCATGAAGATGATGCCATATCCCATTGTTGGAGGAATGAACAGATCGGACTGCAGGAAGTTTCCAGGCATTCTTGGAAAGGCTGCGACGCGATTGGGAGGGGACTTTGAGTCAATCTTAACCAAGAGCATAAAGAAGGCGCACATGTTTCTCAAAGACACTCTCAAGCAAAACCAACCGGGCCTGGTCTGTGTCGACATGGCTTATCTCGACCATCTATTGACTGGTGAAGACGACCATTTCGGTGAACACAATTTCCTCATCTATGGAATCGATGAGCCTAATAATAAGGCCTACATCTCAGACAGGTTTCATGGAACAGCTGAGATGGCTCTGACCCAACTTCAAAAAGCACGAGCGTCTGAATATCCTCCTTTTCCAGCCATGAACCAAATGGTGCGCTTCTCCTTTCCAGAAACTCTCGCGCCTCTTGAGAACATAATACCTGATGCAATTCGCGAGAATGCAGATGCTCTTCTCAATCCTCCAATCTCCAATGTCGGAGTGAAGGGAATAATGAGATGGAGCAAGGAACTCACCAAATATCCGAAGATGTTTCCCAATCCCAGGAATCTTGTACATGCGCTCGTGATGCACTTCGTATACATAGAAACAGGAGGGTCAGGCGGGGCCATATTCCGTCAGATATACTCTGATTTCTTGCAGGAGGCCGGCACACTCATGAATAGCGATCCAATGTTGAGGGGAGCACAGGAGTTTAGGGACATAGTAGAAATGTGGAGAGATGTGGCAAATGGCCTCCTGCCTGATGAATGCCCTGCCTTAGCTGAACTGAGGGAGATCCAGTGGTCAAACAACGAGCTACTTGAGAAGAAGGGGTTGAAGATGTTGGACGATGTTAGAAGGAAGGCTGAGAAGGTGCCAATTCTTATGGATGAAGCTGCAAAGAACGAGGTTTCGGACTACTCTGAGTTCATCAAGCCAGTTTGTGAGCTCCTCAAACGAATCAGCGAAAAAGAAACCATTACAATGACGGCACTCGCAGAGAGCGTGTAACAATTGCTGGGCCAAAATCTGGCACAAGGAAATGCCGAACTCGGAGTAACTGAGAGAGCTAGACAAATCACGGGATATAAGTCAGTCATCTCCCGATGAAGTAGACAAGGGTGTCAAAACATGGACATTAGAATCCGGCGAGCCCGCGAGAACAACCTCAAAAATGTGAGTGTTGATATAGGCGATGGCTTAACAGTAGTCACTGGCATAAGTGGCTCAGGAAAAACCTCTCTTGTTTTCGACACAATGTACCACGAGGCTCGCCGTAGATTTCTTGAGGTGTTCAATGCCGGTCGCTCCACGGTCCGACTTGCCCCAGCAAATGTTGATTCTATATCTGGCATTGGCCCAACAGTAGCAGTTGGGCAGAATCTGCTGAATCGAAACCCTCTCTCCACATTAGCGTCTGCTTCAGGTCTCCATCCATTCCTGAGATTGCTTTACACTAGGTTTGGAACTAGGTCTTGTTCCCAATGTGGTGCCTCACTCTCCAAGATGACTGAAGACGAGATTGTAGAGAGAATAGGAGAATTGGCGAAGAAAGAAGAGTTCATTCTCACAGCACCCTTAATGAGGAAAGTTGTAGGCGGACACTCCACTCTCTTGAATCTTCTTGAGAAGGAATTCGGTGCAGAATCATTGCTTGTCGATGGCAAACCATGGAAGAAGAAAGAATTGACTCCATCATTGGAGCATGACGTGTCGGTCATCATAGGGAGATACACTGGAAAAGCAGCAAGAAGAGAGATTCGTGAGAGTGTAGGGATTGCCTCGGCTCTTGGCGCAAATTCAGTGGTTATTCAGTCAAGTGCTGGAGAAATTGGACTCTCCAGGACTGGTGCGTGCAGTGAATGTGGCAAGTGGGTTGAGGAATTGGAACCAAAGCACTTCCGAATGAAGTGTGCTGAATGTGGCGGTGATGGATGTGAGGTGTGTCATTACACTGGAATGGACTCCGAGGCAGCCATGGTCAAATGGGAGGGTCACGGATTCGGCGAACTGATGGCACTCACAGTCGATGAGGTTAGGAAGGTCTTCAGGAATGCTGTTTTACCATCGACTGCCAAAAGGTTGAAGCTTGAGATTGTGAAACGACTGGATGCTCTCCTCAGAGTGGGACTGGGCTACATACAGCTAAATCGATCGGCTCCTAGTCTTTCTCGAGGTGAGAGTCAGAGAGTTCGCTTGGCCATCTCGCTGACCAACAGATTGGAAGACGTGGTGCACCTTTTAGATGAACCAACCATAGGACAGAGTGCTGCTGATGTCAAGAAGGTTCTTCCAGCATTTAGGGAACTTCCTGGTCCTGTCATTTATGTTGAACATGACCGTCTGGCGGCCGCTGAGGCAGACCAAGCGATAGACATAGGTCCAGCAGCGGGTGAGGACGGCGGCGAGATAGTATTCACCGGCACACCCGCAGAATTGTGGGATGCAGAAACCACAACGGGGAGGTACTTCAGTCTGCATGAGAGTGTGCCCATCAAACGTGAGCGGACTCTTCCGAAGGAGTTCCTCACCATAAAGAACGCAGCGAAGCATAATCTCAAGGGTATTGAAGTCCACATCCCTCTGGAACGTTTGACCGTCATTTCAGGAGTGTCTGGCTCAGGAAAGAGCACTCTTGTCGAACATGTTCTTGTTCCGTCGCTAAGACAAAAAGAGCCTGCTGGATGCACCGAGATTGTTGGTGAAAGGCTCAAACCTGTTCTTGTAGATCAAAAGCCGATAGGACGAAATCCTAGGTCAAATCCCGCGACATATACGAAACTGTCAGACATCATAAGAGACCTCTATGCGTCTGAATCAGAGCTATCCGCATCGCATTTCTCATTCAACAGACCCGAAGGTATGTGTCCTGCCTGCAAGGGGATGGGTGCGGTAGAGGTCAAGATGCGCTATCTTCCTTCAATTTGGATCACCTGCTCATCGTGTGAGGGCAAACGCTTCAATCCTGAAGTCCTAGAAACCAAGGTAGAGTTTGCTAACAAAGTTCTGACAATAGCTGACTTCTATCAGCTCTCCATTCAGGAGGCGCAACAACTCCTAGCTCAAGAAGAACGACTTCCGGAAAACAAGAAACGTTCAGCAAACAAGATTCTTGATGCGCTCGTCACAATAGGACTTGGGTACCTGAAGCTTGGGCAACCATCTCCTCAACTCTCGGGCGGCGAATCACAGAGAGTGAAACTAGCTAGGTTCCTAGGAAAGCGAGGACTCTCAGAGGACCTGCTAATTCTCGATGAGCCTTCAACAGGTCTCTCAGCAGCAGACCTTCATGGTCTTCTAAGTGTTCTCGACACTCTCGTTGAGGCTGGTGCCACGATTGTTGTCGTTGAACATAATCTGGATATTATCCGTTCTGCTGATTGGATTGTCGATTTGGGGATTGGTGCAGGTCCCGAGGGCGGAGAACTGCTGTTTGAAGGAGCACCAAAGGGACTTCTCAAGAACAAGATGTCATTGACCGCCAAAGCGCTGAGAGATGAACAAAAGCTATCGCCAAGAGCGATCCCTGAAGAGCACAGTCGTGTGTCGGATTTTATCCAAGTGAAGAGAGCCACTGCCAACAACCTGAAAGATGTCAGTCTAGACATTCCTAAGGGAAAACTGACAGTCGTGACTGGTCCATCGGGATCAGGAAAGAGCTCGTTGGTCAGGGATGTACTACAGGCTGAGGCAGAGCGGAGATACTACGAATCCCTGTCGCTTTATGAGAGGCAAGGAATAAGGGAGGGCCCTGAGGCGCCGGTTGAATCAGTCAGCGGACTCGGCGTCACTATGTCTATCACATCTCGGCGACGACGAGGTGCGGGATGGTGGTCAGTGTACGCAGTTAGGACAACCGTAGGAATTGTGACTGAGGTATCCAATCATCTTGCAGCATTGTTTGCTACAATCGGGAAAGTTCCTTGCGAGAAATGTGGCAAATTAATGAAACGAGGAGAAACATTGGAGTGTCCTGCTTGTGAAACGCAAGTTCCTTTGCTGAGGCCTAGAGATTTCTCCTCGCGAACATACACATCGGCTTGCGTCACCTGCAGTGGCGTTGGACATCGCCAAGTGCCAATTCCTGAGAAGCTGATAGTCCATCCTGACAAGCCTATCTGCGCTGGAGCAATGTACTCTCCAGGCTACTTCCCGAGGGGCTATTTCTGTACACCAACAAGCTGGGCTGGAGGGGCGCTTGATGCTCTCGGGAAGCGATATGGGTTCGACCCTAAGACAACACCTTGGAATGAGATTCCGGAACATGTGCAGAATGTTTTCCTTTATGGAGACCCCAATCCAAAGCCTCTTGACATCACTTACTTGGGAACTCGTAGAGGAAAGCGAGTAGAGGTTAATTCGAAGGGGAGTTGGAGTGGATTCTATCGATGGGTTAGTGACTGGGATGTTGGCGGCACATATACAAGAAGAGAGCAGTGTAAAGAGTGTAAAGGGAGCGGTCTACGTGAGAAATACCGCAATATCAAGATAAAGGGCCGTAGCATTGACGAATTGAATGGACTTCCTATTTCTGAATTGAAACAGGTCCTTGGAGCCATAAAGCTAACGAAGAAGGGTGAGATTGCCACAAGTAATCTTGAGAAGATAATCAAGAAACTCGGCTTTCTGGAGAAGGTAGGTCTTGGATATCTTCACCTTAATCGAGAGGCCAACACGCTCTCTGCAGGCGAGGCCCAAAGGGTTGTTCTCTCATCATTATTGGGCAGCGGTCTCACATCTCTGACTGTCTTACTCGACGAGCCAACGCGAGGAATGCATCCATCGGAGGTGGATGCACTTGTTGATGCATTGAAAGAACTCCGGGATGAAGGACACTCGGTGATTGTTGTCGAGCATGACTTTGGTGTCATAAAAGCTGCAGACATCGTGGTCGACATGGGACCCAAGTCAGGTGAGTCAGGTGGAAGAATAGTCGCAAGCGGTACGCTCCCTGAATTGATGAAGGCAGATACAATTACGGCAAGATGGCTCCGAGGTGACAGAGTGCCTGCTGTTGCTGATGAAACTCGTGAACCCATCGCCTGGATGAAGGTAAAGGGAGCAAAAGCAAACAATCTCAAGAACCTGACAGTAGAATTTCCCCTAGGCCTGCTTATTGGGATATGTGGAACATCTGGGTCAGGCAAGAGTACTCTGATGATAGACACAATAGGAAGAGCCCTTGCGCCAACGAAATTCACAACCAGTGTATCATTTGTGCCACTTGAACCAGGAGAACATGAATCGATCACAGGGAGTCCAGAGAGAGTTGTGATGTTAGATCAGGGTCGGAAGGGCATTCGGAGTCCTGGTCATGCTCTTGACCTGTTCAAGTCGCTAGTTCAGATATATGCTGAGAGTGAAGATGCAGAAGCACTGGGGTTGGATTACAAGAGCCTCAGTACACCATGCACAGTGTGCGAAGGCCAGGGGCGAATTAGGACTGAGATGGGATTCCTACCTGATGTATTTGCGCCCTGTGAAACATGCAAAGGAACAGGGAGATCTCCAGAGGCATGGGATGTTAGAGTCAAGGGAATCTCATTACCCGAACTCAACGCCATGACACTCGGTCAGCTCTACAAGCTGTTCAAGGATGATGACAGAGTTTCAAGGAGGCTGAAAACAGCATTGGAGGTCGGACTAGATTACTTGGTCCTCAGACAACCCAGTGTGACACTCTCAGGCGGGGAGATACAGAGGCTCAAGATAGCACAGGAACTCTCCAAGAAGAACTCATCTTCAACCCTCTACATAGTAGACGAACCTACTGTTGGGCAGCATTTGGAGGATGTCGACCGTCTCGTAGGCGTATTACAGCGGCTTGTCTCGGAAGGCAACACGGTCATTGTTATTGAACATCATCCGAATGTCCTGGCAGCCTGTGATTGGCTATTGGAGCTGGGTCCAGTTGGAGGACCGAAAGGTGGCAGGGTGATAGCCACTGGGAGTCCAAGGGAGGTTGCAGGGATGGACACACCTACTGCCCCTTACTTGAGAGAGGTCTTGGAGGGAGCGTCATGACTTGGATTCCACTTCTGTTGGCTGACAGGTCACCAAGTCTGCGAAGACTTGTGCTCAAAGAACTCCTCAATCGTCCCGATGATGACACCGAAGTCATGGAACTCGATGAGCTAATTGGAAAAGACCCCCTGGTATCGAATCTCCTGAAGAAGCAGAGTAGTGATGGATCATGGAAGAACACTGATCTTGGAGGCCCTGAAACCAAGGATAGAGTCAGGCCGACATCATTTGCGCTTCAAAGACTTGGTTACATTGGACTTCCTCGGGACCATCCAGCTATGAAACGAGGTGTTGAATACATATTCTCACTGCAAAGGAGAGATGGGTCGTGGGCAATTCCTCAGACATATGATGGAAGCAGCCTTGATGGAGGCGTCTATACTATGGTGCCTCTGCAGACATCCATTCCATTGTTAGGTATCGCAACAGCGGGTTATTCAACAGATAAGAGAGCAGAGTTGGCCTACGAATGGCTCATTGACCAACGGCTTGATGATGGTGCGTGGCCAACTGGAAAGGTGGGAGAAGTCCTCGGCTATAGGGCAGGATATCGAAGGATGCCTCACTCTGACTGGGCATGCAGGACAAACACAACCCTTGCACTTACCACTCTTGCGCATCACCCCTCCAGAAGGTCAAGTCTCGAAGCAAAGCGTGCATTAGACCTTCTCCTTGGTAGAGAAACTAGAGATAGAAAGACAGTAGGCTTGAATGTAGCCCGCCTAGTCGGATTTGAACAACACCGTGGACATTTCACATATCACGCACGATTCGATCCTGCACTAATTCTGGATTTGTCATGGAGGATTGGAGCAGGCAAAAATGATGAGCGATTGGAAGATCTCGTGAAATGGTTTCAGGAGCAGCAGGGACACTATGGTCTCTGGGAGTATCAGCCTAGACCCGAAGCAACTCGATGGATCACATTTGACATACTTCGCTCCCTTTCTCGAATTGACGACGCCAAGGATTGGGTGAGTCAGACCCCCAGAGCACCCTTCAGTGCATATCCGAAGCGAAAGAAACGGTTTTAGCTAGACCTCTGAAATCTTCCGATAATTTCTTCTTGCAGGTCTGAGCCCAAGTCAGTGAAATAGGCACTATACCCCGCAACTCTCACTAAGAGGTCACGGTGAGCATCTGGATTCTTCTGGGCACTCAGAAGTGTATCCACATCAGTCATGTTGAATTGTATCTGCATCCCTCCCAATTTCACGTACGACCGTATAAGAGAGGCAAGAATCTCTGCCCCTTCACCCGACGCCATCGCAGGATCGATAGACAATGTGAATGCGATACCATTAGGATACAACGTATAGTCGACTTTCGAAGTTGAAGTCATGGCAGCAGTCAGACCCTTTCTTGTGGAGCCCACACTTGGTGACGCTCCATTGCTTAGGGGAGTCCCCTCCACTCTACCACTCGGAAGCGCGCCTGTCATATAGCCGAATGGAACATGCGTCGATACTGAGTACATTCCAGGTATGAACGATCCGCCCCTCACATTGGAGTGCTTCTCAACTTCTTCACTATAAATTCTAGAGACAAGTCGCGCATATCCATCTGCTAGCTCATCATCATTACCATATTTTGGGCCTCGGTTTTGGAGTAGCTGTCTGAGAGGCTCATTCTTCTCCAGTCCCTTACGAAGACCAGCAACAAGCTCTTCCATAGAAATCCGCTTCTCTCTGAATACTAACTGGTCAATGGCTGCAAGTGAATCAGCAACTGTAGCCATGCCTACACCCTGAACCCCAGTAAAGTTGTATTTCGCAGACCCGGTTGTGATGTCTGCACCTTTCTCGAAGCATCCATCTACACACAACGAGAGCAATGGAGTCGGCTTGTGGTCTATATTCCCTCTTTCAAAGGAATCTGATCCCTCAGCCATCTGTGCGACAAGAAATGAAACTTGTTTCCTAAAGGCTTCAATGACCTCATCCATTGAAACATACTCGGTCGCATCGCCGGTTTCAGTTCCAAGATGCTGACCAAGATGAACAGCTTCACCATTGTTCAACGCAAGTTCAAGACACAGAGCGATGTTGAAGAGAGCTGCATCTGATGAGGTGAAGCTATTGCCAAAGGGAGCAAGTTCTACACATCCAATTGTTGCGTAGTTCCTAGCATCTTCCTTCGAAACACCTTTCCTTTCCATTGACTTAACGATGACATCATCATTGAACAGAGCAATGTTGTTGACTCCCGACTCAATTGTTGAAACAACTGCAGATAGCAAGGCATCTGGAGTCTCACTGTGAATTCGAACGTGTACATTCGGAAGTGGCAGGGCAACTCGCCTTGTAGCTTCCAAGAGGATGTAGGTCAGCTCATTGGTTGCATCAGAGCCATTCAGTTGCCTCCCACCAATAGTGGCGGCCTTCGTAGTAAGGAGACCTTCAAAATACAGGGCGACTAATTCATCGAACAGTGGCACCTGCTCGTTGAGCTTGATCCACAGGCTCTCAACCAGCTCTCGCGCACGTTCATCATCTAGCACTCCAGAATCCAAATCCTTTCTATAGAAGGGATAGAGATATTGATCTATCCTTCCAAGAGAGATGGCTTGTCCATCATAGGTTTCCAAGCTGAGTGCCAAGTGGGTGAACCTAATGAACTGAATAGCTTCATGAAAAGTACGCGGAGGCTTTGCAGGAACCCACTTACATGCTTCAGCGATGCTCTCAAGCTCTGATCTTCTCTCAGAGTTGTCTTCTTCTTCAGAAAGCTGTTGGGCAAGTAATGCGTATCTGTTCGCGTATTCCACGATAGCATCAGCTACAATAGAAGTAGCATTGTAGAAGTCTCTCTTGTCGTCTGATTCCTGTTTCAGCCGCTCCCGAGATTCATTTGCTATCTCGTCGAATCCCTTCGAAAAGAGCAGCGGGTAGTTAATGCTTACATGGCCGTAGCCAGCCAACTCAGTAAGCACAAATGCTGCACCGGAGTAAAGGGTGTCTATGACATGGGAAGGAGTAGACTTCTCCACGTGTGCGAGGAGAGACCTCTCGGCCCAATAGGGTCCAATTTCCTCCATCAGCATATTGATGGATTCATCAGAAATCGAGTAGGCTTTCGGTCCGCGTGTCCGCAAATCCTCTAGCTCTGGAAAGACTCTCGTTCCATGGGCTTCAGGATATATCGTTGCTCCTGGAACATCCTCTACTATTTTGCCAACTACAAGCTCGTGAGGAAGAATCTCAATCGGCATGTTTCGCAATACATTGGCAAGTGCTTTTGCCTGCCGCATTATTGCAGGTTCACCTTCAGTTTGCCACATAGACTCAGTAAATAGCTTGGTCCTAATTATCGAGATGCTGGGAACTGTGCCCACCATTTTGTCCCGCAGCGCTTGCATCCGGCTGTTCATTGATAGAGTCTCCAGAATTGAAAAGATGGTTTGTGAGATATAAAGAGACTGCAATCAGAATAGTCTTAAATTTGCCAAAATGCAGCTTCTTGAAGTCCGTCGCCAGTGCCTTGATGAAAGGCCTGATACTAAATGAGAAGGGACCTCGTGTGCAGTCAGATTCAGCTATGCCGCGTGAGCTACGAAAGGATGTTCCAATCGGAGTAATAGCTGCTTCTCTAATCGCTAGTGTCCTTTATCTGTCAGTTATTCCATCCTGGGATTCAATCTACACCGGAGTGGCATTTCACTCGTTGCTTGCGTTCTTAGCCATCATGGCTGCAGCGTGGGTCTTCAGTGAGGCAGGAGGAAGACCGCCAGTATACGAGTTTGTAATATTCTCAGTGCTAATGACAAGAGCAATCATCCATCTCTCAGCATCCATGGAAACCGCGTATGCTCTGGGCGAATCATTTCTAATCGACGGTATTAGAAAGACAGCTAGTGACATCTTCGAATTGTTACTTCTTGGAATAATGCTACTCATTGCGGCATTGTTACATAGAAGAAACCAGAATACAGAAATGTCCTGGAAAGCAGCTCCGCTCTTGATTCTTATTCTGCTATTGTTTGATGGATTCATAGTATATTGGATACTCCCAACTCTAGATAATCCATCTCTTCAAGCATGGGGAACAATACTCGATATCTTCGCATTTGGTTCACTTGTATTAGCTGCCGTTCTGAGATCTCGTTCTCCATTTGTAGTAGGAGATCGTCAGACCTCTATACTCATCATCAGCTTTATGCTATTCGCAATTTCGGCGATTCCATTGCTATCCTCACTTGCCTTGCCAAGCGCTCATTGGGCGTTTGCCATGGTTTTGGAATCGTGGGGATTCTTGACGTTCATTATAGCAATCGCTGCGCCTGGGCAATTGAAATGGGGGATGAGTCTGCTTTCTGCATTCGTTGTGCCAATATTCTACAGCATGTTGCCATTTGCACCATTTATGGTCAGCATTATGGCGACTTCTTGGGCACCCGGCTTTTACGCCGTTGAGCTCGGAGCCTACTATATCACTCATCTTGGAGCTGCCGTTCTGTCAGGTGTGATGGGATTCCTAGTTTACGCATATCATAGACAAAAGCCTCAAAGGGTGCACTACCCACTAATACTGCTGTTCTTGAGCTGGACCTATATTGAAGCACACATTGTTTTGTTTTCAAATTCTGAAATCCTCATTACTGTGGGAGAATCACTTGTACCTTACATTGTGGGTAGCATTGCTTCTGTAATCTATCTCATCAGAGGGATTATTTGGACACGCTCTCCCGAGGAAGATGAATTAGGTAGACCTGAGTTCTGGATTATTCCTCGATTGGGTATTATCATTGCTATGGTAGTAGGAGGGCAATTTCTCGAAGGATGGATTCTCGCACAGACTCCAGGCTTAACTGGTACTCCGCTTGGTCGCGTAATACTTCTTGGCATCAATTTTGCTGCAATGTTCACATTCACTCATCTAGGCTTTCTACGCGCAGAGAAGCACAAGCATTGGAGATCGATGGAAGGATATTCTATTGGCGTATTAGCACTATGGATCATTCCAAACTACTTGAAGGGTAATTTTGACGATTGGGTTCTAGGATGGTGGGCTGCAGAGGTTTTCTTACTCATCGGTCTGCTCCTTGGACCCGCAGTCATAGGAGTGTTATATCTCCAAGAGATGTTTCATTCAGATGACTCCCGTCGGAGAGCAACTCTGTATTCTGACATCCTAGCACATGATATTTCGAATCTGCACCAAGCCATGACAGTTGCACTGGGCCTATTGGACATGGAAGGGTTACCTCAAGATATGTATGAAATGGCTCTTCAAGACGCCCGAGGATGTCTTAGGCGTGCCGATCACCTTGTCAGAAATGTAAGAGGCCTAGGTATGACCGATTTGGAGGAGCCTCCACCTCTTCAGACCATTGACCTAGTTGGATCAATAGACCATGCAATTGAGCAAGTTCTCATGGAATTGCCCGATCAGACGTTCGAATTCCATGTCAATAGAGACATAAGTGAGTGCTACGTACCCGCAAATGGACTTCTCAGCGATCTATTCTACAATCTGTTTAGGAATGCGATTGCCTATTCCCGAGACCATAGGAGAATCATAGTGGAGATTGACCTTGAGAAGACCGGGGGAAATTCATTCTGGGCAACCAAAGTCATTGATTTCGGAAGAGGGATTGAACCTGAGAGGAAAGCTACTTTGTTTCAAAGATTCATGGAAGGCGCAGAGGGGACCGGCTTGGGGCTCTCAGTGGTTTATGCTCTGACCGAAACCTTTGGCGGCATAATAACAGTGGGAGATCGGGTTGAGGATGACTACACCAAGGGTACCATCTTCACTGTCACATTGCCAGCCATCATTGAGTGATACTCAGCAGTTACTCTCTTCCAACGAGTTTGACTAGTATTCGTTCTTGACCTCCCCTTCTAAGCTCATAGATGCAGCCATCTGCGTGAAAATGCTTCATCTCATCTTCACCAAGATCACCAACAATCAGACGCCCCTCTTCAGTATTGAGAAACTCGGACCAGAACTTCAGACGCTCCTCCACCTCGGCTTTAATAGCTTCATAATCCTTGGTCAATGCGAATGCCTCCAAAAGCAATGAGAGAAAGAAGGAAGATAATTCTCATTGTTAGGTCATGTGTCATTGGACTCATCTTGTATTGGCGCATTGGCTATGAAAACCCTTAGTAATAGGTTAAGCGGGAACATCTGCTTGAGTACAATGAGGCTGCCAATGATAATAGTCCACGGTGGGGCTGGAGATTGGAAGGATGAAAGGATTCCAATAGGCATGGAATATGTCGAGAGGGCCGCAACGGTAGGCTTCAGAGTTTTTGAGAAGGGGGGCACTGCTATCGATGCAGCTGAGGCATGCACAGTATTCATGGAGAGCTGTGGGCAGCTCAATGCAGGACAAGGGGCGAGAGCAAATCTTGACGGAGTAAAGGAGCTAGACGCCATGATAGTCGATGGACCCAATCTAGCGTTTGGATCAGTGGCAGCAGTGACAAACATACAAAACCCAGTTTCACTGGCGCGATATATCATGGAGAAGACTGACTATGCATTCTTTGCGGGAAGTAATGCCAATCGGATCTACAAACAGATGATCTCCGAGGGATATCGTGAGGAAAGGGAACCTGGTGTGATTTCACCTATTTTCGAGATAGAGGGAGCAGATACGGTTGGATGTGTTGCTGTCGATTCCAATGGCAACATTGCGGCGACTTCATCTACAGGCGGAATCTCCAACAAGCTTCCAGGAAGAGTTGGTGATTCTCCTGTAATGGGAGCAGGAGCCTATGCGAACGAGATCTGCGGAGCTACGGCCACGGGATGGGGAGAGCACATTATGAGGGTAACTCTCACAAGGATGGCTGTCCTCTATGTTGAGCAAGGGTTGGACATCCAATCAGCCGCCGATAAGGCGATGAATCTCTTTGAAATCAAAACCGGAAGTGAAGCTGGACTCGTAATGGCTGACAGGAATGGAAACTGGTCAAGAGCAACAAATGCTAAAGCAATGCCTACTGCGGTCGTTTTAGAAAGTCAAGACAACATCAGTTCCTTTACAGAATAGCCAGTGCTTCCCTATGCTGCAAGAAGTTTCTCAACAACCGTATCATAGTCATCGAACGTCCTTAATCCAGGGAGCTTCCCGATTGGTTTGCCATGTTTGAAACCTATGACCATTGGGACAGACTGCACACCAAACTGAACAGTTGTTCTTGGATTCTTGTCGATGTCGATCTTGCCGAAGTAGACCTTTCCTTTGTAGTCCTGAGCAAGTAGATTGAATATTGGCACAAGTTGCCTGCACGGGGCACACCATTCACCGAAGAAATCAATCAGGGCAGTCTTAGTCTGTGAAACAGTATTCCAGAACGTTGTATCCGTAAGCACCTGAACCTGACCTTGTGATAGGGGCTCTTCCACTTTGGGCTTTGATGCCCTCTCCATCAAGAGCTCCATCTTTCGCCGTCGAATTGCCTCAAGCTCATCGTCGTTCAGCATTTCAAGTCCCTGCGATTGTGCAAAGTGACGCACAAGCGAGTCTTACACAATAGAATATGAACTCTTCGGTTTGACGATAGACTCAGCGTGCTCAGGTTGCTTTAAATCTAGGACAACTCGTCGAATTTCAGCTATTAGGAGATGGCCAACCTTGGATAAACGACCTCTCAAGTATTACATTGCCCTGATCCTGGGTATGTTCTTCTGGGGAGGCTCTTGGGTCTCTGCCAAAGTATTGGTAGCAATCGCACCACCGCTTACGATTGGCTTCTTTCGGTTCCTAGTCGCAAGTATTCTATTCATCATAATATTGCTCATCCAAGGGCAGTCGCCAATTAGAATCTTCACGAAACGACGGGCTAAAATCCTGTTTCTAGTGGGATTGACGGGCATCTTTGGATATGGTGTCCTTTTTCTTACCGGCATGCAATTCACTACCGCAGCACAAGGAGCAATAATCGCGGGATTCAATCCAGCTACGGTGAGTTTGTTCGCACATCTGATTCACAAGGAACGCCTAAGCAAGAAATGGCAATACGCAGGATTCGCATTGGCGTTTGCGGGCATCATCTTTGTAGTAGGAGTACAAGCACTATTGGACTTCAGATTGGACTATCTGATTGGAAATCTCATCATATTGGTTGCGATGATGACTTGGGGATTGTATTCTTCAATCGGAAAAGAGGCAATGAAAACAATGTCCCCTCTTGAGGTGACAGCCGCGGGAGTTTTCGTGGGTTGTACGATGTTCGGTCTAAGCGCAACAACGGAGCAGTTCTGGACTCTCCCTGCTATGGCTGATCCAATGTTTTGGATGAATGTGCTCTTTCTGGGGGTCTTTGTCACCTTTCTTGGATTCCTTTTCTATTTCGAGTCAATAAAGCAAATAGGGGCAACAAGAACGGGCGGATTCATCAACTTGGTGCCGGTCTTCGGCACATCACTATCATTTTTGATTCTTGGCGAAACCATCTACTGGACATTCGTTCTGGGATTGGCTCTTGTAATTGGTGGAATTCTCATCATCAACTACCCCGGAAGAAATGACGGTGCAAGCACTATTTCGGAAGAAAGATAACTAGGCCAAAGACCCGCTGAATCAGTCAGAGGACTATTGACACATTCTGGTGCTCGATATGAATGCATATGATGAATTGATGGAGAGAACCAAAGAGATCGCTGTCATTGGTACCGCGCTGGGAGTAATCTATTGGGATCTTGAAACCTATATGCCTCCTGCAGGTATTCAATTGAGAAGTGAACAGATATCAGTGCTCAGCGAAATTGGACACGAGAAATCAACCTCTCCAGAAGTAGGGAAGCTCCTGGAAGCAGCCGAGAAGGAAAAAGACTTGAACGAGGTGCAGTCACGCAATCTGTTCCTCGTAAGAAGAGAATATGACATAGGTACAAAGATTCCCTCCGAGTTGATAGGTCGACTCACCAAGCAACAGGCTATAGCCACGGATGTGTGGAAGAAAGCCAAGGCCACAAAGAACTGGAAGATGTTTGAGCCAGAACTTCAGAAGCTCGTCGACATCTCTCGTGAGAAAGAAGAGATTGCGATGAAGGTCAAGGGCTGCTCCACAATCTATGATTCCATGCTCGATCAGTATGAAAGGAATATGACAGCTGATACGATTGACAAGGTGTTTTCACAACTGAAAGATCGTTTGGTTCCTTTGGTTCAGAAATGTGCGGATGCTTCTGAAAATGTGGATACGAGTTTTCTTTCAAGAAGAATACCCATCGAGATACAGCGCAAGATTGCCACTGATCTCGGTAACCTCATTGGGTACGATACCACTTCAGAAATAGCTGGAGGCCGCATAGATGAAACGGAACACCCCTTCACAAACGGATACTACGATGATGTGAGGGTGACAGTCCATTACTATGAAGACAATCTTCCATCACTTGTCTTCGCGATGCTACATGAGGGAGGACATGCGCTATACGAACAGAACCTAAATCGGGACTACATGTATCAGCCCGTCGGTTTTGCTGCGAGTTATGGAATTCATGAATCGATGTCAAGGTTTGTTGAGAACATCATAGGGAGAACTCCCCAGTTCTGGGAGCACTATCTTCCCAGACTCAACGACCTCACGAATAATGCATTCTCTGACATTGACCTCATCGATTTCGTCAGGGGTGTGAACCTCGTTAAGCCATCCTTGATCCGTATCGAAGCTGACGAGGTAACCTACTCGCTCCATATCATTATTCGATTTGAGATAGAGAAGGCTCTATTTGCTGACAAGATATCGATTCCAGAGCTCCCTCTGGTATGGAACGACAAATATTCAGAATATCTTGGAGTGGACGTGAAAGATGATGCCGAAGGCGTTCTCCAGGACACACACTGGGGAGGCGGCTCATATGGCTACTTCCCAAGCTATGCACTTGGAAACGTGTACGATGGTCAATGGATTCAGCTAATGAACAAGGATTTGCCGGAGTGGAGCAGCTTTATCTCAAAGGGAGAGTTCAACCCCATTCGTAATTGGCTTGCAGAGAATATCATGAGCAAAGCTGCATTGTATGATCCCGCAGACCTCGTCAAGTACGTTACTGGAAGCGAAATTGATGCAAAACCATTCCTCGAATACTTGGAACACAAATATGCACAAATGTTTGGATTCTAGTTGCCTAATTCGAGATGGCCCGCAAAACAAGAGGGCCGCTCCTAACTCTATAGCAAGTGTTTTTCTGTATTCGTTTCCGAGTACACTCAAGGTAATGAGGACAGTTCGATAGGAAAGTGTTACGATCAATGAGGGAGATATCTATACATTTGCCAAAGGAGGAATATTCTCCTGGCGAGCGTGTCGAAGGATACGCAATTGTGGTTTGTGATGACGATTTCGACTGTGAGTCAGTGAATCTAGTCTTCTCTTGCACGGAGCAGTCAAGAGTAGTCGTTGGTAGTGGCAAACATCGTCGAGTGTTTCTTGAGAAATTCGAGTATTTCTCCCAACATCTGGAGCTTCTGAATCAATCCAGTGTAATGGAAGGGGAAACTCGGCTTGAGTTTGCATTTGAAATCCCGAAAGAATCAGTTTCTAGCTTTGAAGGCGTCTTTAGCTGGATTAGATACGAAATCAAAGGCAAAATAGAGGTTAAATGGGCACTTGACCCTAAGACAAAGCGACGCATTGTGGTCACTGCACCACTTAGTAAATCTGTGGAATTGGAGCAGACTATGATTCAGAAAGAAATCGCAAATGAAGGAATACATCTTTTGCGAGTTGAATTGGAAAGTGACACTATTCGACGCGGAGA
>JBHLPF010000011.1:14895-79811 GCA_048939765.1 Promethearchaeota archaeon | reverse complement strand
ACAGTGGATTGCTCTAATGAAGTGAGACAGATGCCAGAATGGCCGTTTTCATTACAGGTGTTGTCCTCTACGGTGTTTGGAGGGGGTGCGCTTCTTAACCCCCCCCCTCCGGGAAACCAAGATACCGAGATGCCAGAATAGCCGTTTTCATTGCAGGTGTTGTTGACCAACATGTTCAGAAATGAACAATTGAGGTAGATACCACATCCGGTGTTGCCCAAGCAGGTGTTATCCTCCACGATGTTGGAATATGAATCATAGAGGTAGATAGCACATTCGGTGTTGCTGTTGCAGGTGTTGTTCGTCACGGTGTTTGAATCTGAGCCCCAGAGAACGATACCATGCCCGTTGTTGGTGCAGTTGTTGCTTGACACGGTGTTGGAATCCACGTAGAAGAGGTCTATGCCTATGCTGTTGTTATTGCAGGTGTTGCTGACTAGCTCACCGTTGGAGACATTATCTAGATGGATTCCAGCTCCCTTGTTCATTTCATGACGAGGAAGCTCAAAATCGTCGCCTGGTGACCACCATATGAGTTCCCCATCAGCCGCATGATTAGCCCCAGTTAGATTACAGTTGCTTATTGTGAAGCTGACTCGTGTATTGCTAATCATTATGCAGTTCCCCTCGCCATCGCCAAGATCGATGTCCAACCCGTTAATTATGAACGGGTTCTCAGGAGAACCATCACCAAGCCATCCCTCTAGCAGAGCTGTTGCTATAAAGTTGGCATCGCCATCAATCGCTATTGCAGCATGTGGGGTGAGTTCATCAGGCCCTCCATCATCCCCAGATGGTAGTGGCAGCATCAAATAATACACTAGACCGCTTGTCATCAAGATGAATGTTAGACTCACAGCCACTAAGATAGGATTAGGTCTAAGATACAGGTTCAAATTCCTCGGAGGACCCGGAGGTGTCCTGCAGACTCTTGAGTCGTTTCTCACATCTTGTCCCACTTGAGTCGCCTCCTGATATTCTCAAACAGGTACACACCAAGCTCTGTTGGTGCCATCTCTGGTGGGATACCAATCTCCCACTCCTCGGCCAAGGTGCGTAGGATCTCATTGCATTCGTCCAACAAGTCACAGGTACCACAATCGCCCTGGTGCACAAACCAGTTGTGAACACCCATCTTGGGAGAGTAGACGATGTATACCTGTGAGTCATATACATGACAGAAGCCCTCAGCAATGCCGTATCGAGCACTTAGACGTTCTATCTTCACTCTGTCGACAGACGCAGCATGTTCTATGAGCTTCTTGATCCGAACTTCTGCTTTCTTCTGTTCTATACTCACATATGGCCTTGACATTCTCAGGTCCTTGGCAATGTCTGACGGTCGGTCATTCTGCCGCCTCCTGAGCCAGATGCGGTTCTGCTGCTTGGTCGGGTACCGAAGAGTGTTGAACATTGTTTTCCCTCATGTTCTTGCGGCATCGAGGAAGTATATGCCTGTGACTATGCCAGTCGCTGAATCAAACCAACGCCACCAGTCTTGAACTGGCATCATTATGCCAACTGGATCCACTAGTGCTATCACTAAGTTCACAGCGCCAAAAGCAAAGAACACCAAGGTAGCAACAATGGAAAACTGACTAAATTCTTCGCGAAGCAACCATGCAGCGATCCCTGCAGTGAGCCAAACCACGCCAAGTATTATCATCATAATGCCTATCAGATTAGGGTATTGCAGTACCGGGTCGACGATATCTATTAAGATGAACAAGATAGCACAGACCAGCGGAATGACGTTCCCGCTCTTCCGCCATAGCCCAATGAACCCTATGCTGAGCAGGATTCCCACAAGGATCCATAACAAGATACGCAGTTGGAAATCAGATAATAGGTCCCAGCCAAGAAGGCGTGGAACCTCCAATAGTGCGGTGATGAAGCCGCCAACAGCAGCGAGTATGAACGAGGCTTTTATTGCATTACTCAATGATTCTCTCCTCCTTCTTCTGTTCTTGCTCACAGACAATCAGTTAAACAGATTTGTTTAACAGAGTTAAAAGAATTTATTTAACTACTTTGTAATAAGTGATTCGGTCATTTCTACACAAATACTAGAGGAGAAAGAAGAGGGAAGAAGAAGGATAGAACACTTCTTGCTCCCCAATCATCTTCGTCTAAGAAAAACGATTGCCAACACAATGACGACCACAACAACAACTGCAACTAAAATCGTAGGGCCGTCTAAGATAGACGATGTTTCTTCAACAACGAGGTTGTCGATCGCAGCACCAGTAGCGCGGTAGCAATAGAACTCGAGATAAGTAGAGCTTGTGACATCATTGTGGGTAAAGTCATCCTCTAGAGTTCCATTGAAGTAGACATAGAAATGACCATCACTAGTCCTGTTTACATCAATGTGGTGCCATCCTTGCATGGGATTCTTAGAGAATTGTGAGTGAATTGTCCAAGCAAATCCTTTCATTGTCCAGACAATGAATTGCAGACTACTTCCTGATGATTGCTTCCAAGCTCCAACAGCTATAAAATCAGAGGGGTACGCTGGGATTGCTCTGGATCCGTTAGACATGATATAGACATACATAGCCGCCGCAACATTTCCAATATCTGGAACAAACATATCGAAACTCCAAGTCCCTACATTCACAGTACTGTCGTGTCTGGCAAAGTTGGCATCATCATCAAGTACCTTCAGTGTGTGATCTGCAGCTGAGAAATTGCCTTCTATTTTGACAGGTATTGGAGAACTTGTGTATGCGAACGTTGTCCAATCGTCCAAGTCGTCGAAGTTGTCTTCCCAGCTGGCTGTCGCATTTGCAGTTGTTGTCAATATTGAAATGCAAAGAACAAACATTGCGAATCCTGCAATTAATTGCATCTTTCTTTTTATCATTCAATTATCCTCCCATCCCATTTTATGGTGATATTTTATTCCCTATGTATCTCCATTCTTCGAAATAGCAGCAACGCAATCACAGAGACAACAAGAATCATCCCGCAACCTGCAAGTAGCCAAACAAACTCCCTGGCTACAGACTCCCTGTATGCCAATTCCAAGTCTACAAACTCTCCTATCATATCATGTTTGGTGTTGTCCAAGAAGGTGTTGTTCGAACCGGCGTTGTAAAACGATTCATCGAGGGAGATGCCAATCCTGTTGTTGTTGCAGGTGTTGCTGTCCACGGTGTTGGACTCTGAATCTTCGAGGAAGATGCCAATCCTATTGTTGTTGCAGATGTTGTTGACCACGGAACTGAAATGCGATTCATAGAGGTAGATACCATATTCGGTGTTGCTGTCGCAAGTATTGTCAGCCACGGTGTTCGAATCCGATTCATAGAAGAAGATGCCAATCCTGTTATTGATGCAGGTGTTGTTTACCACGGTGTTGTTGAAACTGATGTCATCGAGAAAGATGCCGAAGTCGGTGTTGTTGGAGCAGATGTTGTTGGCCATGGTGTTAGAATTCGACCATTCGAGGGAGATGCCAGTCCAGCTGTTGTTGTTGCAGGTGTTGTTGACCATGGTGTTGGAATATGAGCCCCAGATGTCGATGCCATAGCTGTTGCTGGTGCAGGTGTTGTTGACTAGCTGACCGTTGGTGACATTCTCCAGGTAGATTCCCGCTCCACCTTCGCAGAAGTCGCCATGATGAGAAACGAAACCAGTGATATTGCAGTTGCGTATAGTGAAGCTGACTCGTGTGTTGCTGATGCTTATGCCATGACCAACTGCATCCACTGGGTCAATGTTCAACCCGTCAATTATGTATGGGTTCTCAGGAGAACCATCACCAGCCCACCCCTCTAGCAGAGCCGTATCAGAGAAGTTGGCATCTCCATCAATCGCTATGAAAGCATATGCGCTCCAATGAGAGTAGTGCTTTTCATTGGAAGCAGGAACCATGAACGGATAGATTGAGAGGGCTGATATTGACAAGACTGCGATTAGACCAGCAGCCAAGATGATTTCTCTATGGTCGGTATTCGTAGTCAGTCCTCTCATCCGTGGCCTCATAGGTTTCTGGCAAAATCTTGAGTCGTTCCTCACATCTTGAGGCTTTTGGCAAAATCTTGTCTGGTTCCTCACATCTTGTCCCATTTGAGTCGTCTCCTGATGATGCTAAACAGATGCTCACTGAGCTCTGTTGGAGCCATGTTTGACGGTGCAGGGATCTCCCACTCCTCTGCCAAGGTGTGGAGGGCCGCCTTGCATTGATCCTCTATGTCACAAGCGCCACAGTTCCCTGTGTGTTCATACCAGTTCAGCACACCAATTTCGGGAGAGTAGGTGATGTAAGTCTGAGAGTTATTTGCATGACAGTAGCCCTCTGCAATGCCATACTGAATGCTCATTCGTTTTATCTTCACCCTGTTGACCGCTGCAGTATGTTCTATGAGCTTCTTGATTCGAGCCTCGGCTCTCTTCTGTTCCATTGTGACAAAGGGCCGTGATACGTTCAGGTCCTTGGCGATGTCTGTCGGTCGGTCCTTCCGACGTCGTCTGAGCCAGATGATACCCTGTTGTTTGGTCGGGTACCGTAATGTGTTGAACATCAATCTCCCTCTTCATTTAACCTACTTCAGTTAAATGATTTAACAATATCATGTTAACAACTTTGTAATAAGTCTTTCGGCGTTCCAGAGTTCACTACACAAAAAGACCAGCTAATACCAAGATCTACCAGTATTCTGGAGCGAAACCCTGCAAACAGACATTTATTCTAGTTAAAGGTGGATGAATGCGAGGGTTGGTGTTTTGATAAGAAAACTTGTGAAGGCTCTGATATACCTCACATACTATAACATCTGCCTCCTGATTTTTGCGAGTGGCATTTACCTAAACATGATCACATTGATCGCCATCGCTCTAGACCAGATTGTCGTTTTTGCAGATGTAATGATACGACCCTCAACACCATTAGAAGATGCTGACACCACAACCAAGTTGGTAGGCCTTCTATTATTGGTGCATCCATTCTTCCTAGGCATTCTCTTCTATGAGAATCTCTTCCTGACCTCGACCTTATTGCTCGCTCTCGACGCTCCTGTTATCTCATACATTGGTATCATTGTCTATATTGTGGGAGGGATACTTGTTCTTAGGAGCAGGATACAGCTCGGAAGGTATGGGGATGGGACTCCTGCATTAAAGGAAGACCACCATCTCCTGACCGAGGGGATCTACAGCTACATCCGTCATCCATTATACGCAGGAGGGATGCTAGGTCGTTGTGGACTTGGCTTGTCATTTCGAGGTTACTTGAGTACAATCGTGTTCGTACTGGTCTACTTCATAATATTCAGAAAGAGAATGGAGATTGAGGAAAAATCATTGCTATCTGAGTTCGGAGAAGAGTATGAGGAATATATGAGACGAACTAAACGTTTCTTCCCCTACATCTACTAATCTCAGGAGTAGACTCTCATCACTGTCAAATCGTTCCTCGTCGCCGCAGCGCATAGACAGCAATGACAACCAATATCGCTCCACCACCGACCAACCCGATGATCATCGCGTTACTCGACCATCTTACCGAGAAGACTGAGTCAGACACGTCCTCTGCGGTGAGTCCTGAGGCTCCTCTGGCGATAACACGTATGAGATACTGATCTGTTTCTGGTAACCCTCTAACATACCATGTGATCGAACTGTCATCATAGGTATTGATTATCTCAGTCCATGTCTCTCCAGCATCTGTGGAATAGAAGACATCATATGAGACAATAAGACCCCAGGACTCAACAGAGTCAGTCCATGTGATCTCGTATTCTCCACCAATTGTTTCGCCCCCATTTGGAGTGAGGACTGTCGGGACTGACAGGGTGTGGCTTTTGACTTCATACTCCGCATTGGTCGTGCGCTCTGCGACCAGTCCATCAGTACACTGTGCCACAACTTTGAATCTATATTCGGTGCTTTCCAAGAAATCTGATGAGTTCCAGTCCAGATCTGTATCATCCAGACCATGGACAAGTTCAATCCACGAAGACCCCCCGTCTGTTGAAACCGATACATTGTAAGTGACATCGTGTCCAAAAGTGTCACTAGATACACTCCATGTAATCTGAACCAGCCCCCAGAATTTCTCTCCATCCATCGTTTCGTTTGGATGGATCATTCTTGGCTTTGTGAGGATGTGCATCAAGTCCGTCAGGAACACCCTGACATGCGGTTCAGAATCGCTCTGTCCCACACCAAATGGATAGGGGTGGTCAACAATGCCATTCTCATCATCATCTGGCCAGGTCCATGCATCATAATAATTCCCAATGATGTCATTGTTAGAACCGGAAATACCTAGATAGGTGGTAGGTTCTGGAAGTGCAAGATTGTTCTCTATTAGGTTGTTCTGCGTGACATAGGTGTTGTCAGATTGAATTCGAAGTCCCTGGAGCTGGCTTCTATAGAACGTATTTGCAATAATGTCGGAAGAATCTCCGGACAAATCAAGAGAATATACACCGCTCTCGAACACAACATTGTCCTTGATGACACAACTCAACGATGCCTCAATTGAGATGCCATCTGATTGACTGTAACCTACAAGATTCCTTTCCAATCTACATCCACGTGAGTTTCCAAGCTTGATTCCGCTTGTGCCGCCTGTGATGATATTGAGTGTCATGTTATTCTCAGAGGAGTCTCGTAGACGAATGCCATCATGCAAGAAATCGCTTACAACATTATCAGAGATTGAGCAGTTATTCGTATAGTCTGCAAGAATACCCCATCCGTTCACAGTATCAATTGTGTTGTTGGAGTATTCGCAATACTCTGATCCTAGAGAATACAATCCCGCGGAATCTGGACCATTAATGTATTGGATTGTGTTATTTGTCACTATGACACCATCTGACTCGGTCACCAGTATGCCGGAACTCTGCGAGTCTTGGATTGTGTTGTTCCAGATCTTGGCATTTGTCACATTCTGCAGAAGAATTCCCATTGAGCCCTCAACTAGAAGGCATCCCCGAACCTCAAAGAACACTGTCGAGTTCCCTATTTGAATTAGGGAGGTCCCAGTTGTTGTGATATTCAATCCCTCGACTATGTAGGGATCACTCACTGAACCATTGCCATCCCAAGAGTTAGCAGAGGCCTGATCTGCGAAGTCACTGTCATTGGAGATATGAATAGGAGGTGCTTCATCATAGGCCGGAATGAAGCATCTCGATGCATCCTGACTCTGTCTACTGATATGACTGTCAAGACACCTTGTCACTGCTAGTGGACATATAATGAGTAGAGTCAAGCAGAATAGGATCGCTGCTATCCTTCGCATCTGTTATCAATTCTCCTCGATTTGTTGCTCGGGTTCTCATCAGGACTTGCTTGCCCTCTTCTTCTTCAGTAAAATCACTACAATTATTGCTACCACCGCACTTGTGATCCCAACTCCTCCAACCAAGAGCGGAGTCAAGTCAGGTCCTCCTGTCGGTGTCGTGGGTGTGGTTGTAGTTGTCACATGCTGAATCGAAAACAACACTGAGATGGCCTCGGATGATAATCCCCCATCAGCCGAAGCAATGATCTTTACAACATAGGTGTTGTCTTCTTCTAATTGGGAGATGTCCCACTGATAGGTGGTATCAGTCAGTCCAGACGCTAAATCATTCCAATCATAGCCTCCGGTGGATGAATATTGCAGAGAATAGCTCACACTCCATCCCCAAGAATCTGCCACCGCATCCCATCCTATCATGAGACTCCTATCAAATGGACCCGAATTGGCTGGCGAAGTGATAACGACTTCTGACAAAGTATGTGGAATCAATGAGAACTCCCCATCAGATTCGTCCGACACATTCAAACCGCCAGAACATTCAGCAATTACTCGAATAAGATAATGAGTTGACTTCAATTCGGATGTGGTGTCCCATTCATATTGAGTAGTTGTCAGATTCTCGACCTTCTTTTCCCAATCTGCTCCCGAGTTACTAGAAACATAGATCGAATAATTGACCGCATGATTCTCTGAATCATAGCTTGGGGTCCACTGTATGATAGCGGAGTCTGTAATCTCCTCTCCACCATTCGGGGACAGTACTCTAATTGGTGTCAGAAAGTGAACCACAGATGCGTTTGCAGGTCGGGTCAATGGAAATGGGTCCTCGTTCATTGCAGCTCCTTCAAGCGCATATGGAAAGTCCACAATTTGATCGAGATTTGCATCAGGAGTGGTCCAATCACTCCAGTAGTTGTACTGAACATTCACAGAGGCGTGATCAAGTGCTTGAGATGTCCCGCCAATGTTGTTACCGATGAATGCGTTCCACTTTATCGTGTTGTTGCCTGATGATGCTTCCACGTAGAACCCATGTTCTGTAGAGTTTTCCACTGTGTTGAGGAGAATATTGTTCTCAGACGCATTATGGGAAAGATGAATACCACAGGTGTTAGGATTCAGGTTATCTGGGTCAAAGATTCGATTGAAAGCGATGTTGTTGGACGTAGACTGATTGGAAATCCAAATCCCATTGTCGTTCCCAAATAGCAGATTCTCAAAGACCTGACAGCTATTTGAGTTTCTCAACCAGATGCCCAGTTCATCATCATAGATTGTATTATTCCAAATCTCAAGATGTGTTGAATAATTCGCCCAGATGCCATTGTAGGTGTTTTGGTATATTTCATTATTGCGCACTCTTACATCCGTCGAGCCGTTAATTCTGATCCCACTCTGCGATGTATCGCTGACCTCGTTAAGTGTGATGTTTATGCTCTGACAGCCCTTGTCTATGAAGATCCCATGTCTGTTATTGACTGCAGTATTGTTGTAAACTAGCCCATTCTTCGCATTTCGTATATAGATGCCATCCAGCGATGAAGTTATACTATCAAGGTAGTTCTGCTGGATTACAAAGAACGCTTCAGTATTCTCAATGACTATCAATTCGTAATTGCTGTCAGTGATATTGTAGCCCTCAATTCTGTAGGGCGTGTTTTCATCTCCAGTCCCGGGAAATCCATACCTGCTGAAGTCAGCGTCACTGAGGATGGCGATGGGGCCTCTACTTGTATATGAACTCTGAAATCCTCTACTCTCATTTGTCATCTGAAGTGACTCTCTTGTAGAAGGTATCTCTGAATATACAGTACAGTGCACTATCATAGAGAATAGAAGAACCAGACCAATCCACGCGAACCTTCTCATTCAAATCCTCTTCTCGAACGATTAAGACCCAAAAGGTATACTCTCCAAGTCTTTTAAGAGTGATGACCAATTGGGCAAACCTGTGGTTCACATCTCGTTCTAGAACTGTTGGAGAATTCTGGAGTGATTCTGAGGATAATGAATTGTCCTGGCAAACGGATGCAGAGGGAGCTGCAGAACTAGTATCCTCATTCCTGAAGTCCAATGACTTTCAGCAAATCATCAAAATTGAGTGTTCTCTGAAATCCTCTTACCGATAGGAACTGAATATGCGCGGCTTATCCTCGTACTCGTATACCATGGACCTTTTTGTGCGCCCAAGCATACTGACGAAGTTTGGATGAAGCACCATAGCCACAAGCTGCGCACTTCTTGTTCCTGACATGGTACGACCTTCTACCGCATCTTCTACACCTAATATGGTGTGGATTGTTTTTCTTCCCTCTTGCGGGTGTACCCTTTCCCATTGCGCATTCTACTCCTTCTTCTTCTTGCCCTGCTTGGGCGGTGGTGACACAATGACGACATTGTCGCCTCTTACGATCACGTTAGCGACCTGTGTCACAGTCTGTTCACCAGTTTCAGCATTGAATGAGATTTCCTCTGCATCTTCTAGGACGAGGTTCAGATGCTGATCGTAGCCGCGCAGACGACCCTTGATCTGTTTCCTGCCTTTTAGCTCTACAAGCACCTGTGCTCCAATGGAGTTCTGTAGCAGTTCCATAGGCCGACCTGCGTTCATTAGCATCACCATCGTAGAAGGAACCTCATGTGGCCGTAGGCCTGTGACGTTCCCGCTAGTTTTCGGACATGGCTTAAAAAGATGACGATGAAGCTTTGCTCTTTTGCACACTCTAGAAGTCAATTCGCAGCCTTGAAAAGGAACTGTGGTTTCCTTCTGCGAAATGCCAAAGATAGAGAGAATAAAGAAACGCCATCTGTTGAAGAAGCGCGCTCAGAGAGAATACATGGACCGCATAGAGCAAGAGTTGGGTGCGCAGCCCGCAAGCTTGGATCCCAAGGTGAAGCTTGAAGAAGGAATCCTTGATACCGGGGACCACATCATTCTCTATGAAGGTGAGATAATCTTCTTCGAGGAGGATGGTAAACTTCTGCCTACGCTCCATGCACTACTGCATGGAGTCATAACAGTCCCTACAGTCACAGTCGACATGGGTGCGGTTAGATTTGTCGTCAACGGTGCAGACATCATGCGTCCAGGAATCACAAAGATTGAAGATGGAATTACCGCTGGGTCAGTGGTCGCGATAGTTGACGAACGGCATGGCAAACCTCTGGCTGTTGGAATATCGAAGATGTCCACAGAGGAGTTGAGAGCGGCATCTGAGGGAAAGGTAATCATGTCAAAGCATCATGTAAATGATGCACTCTGGGATTTCGGCAGAAACTAATCATCATCTAGCCGTGCTTTGAGATGCTCCAGAGCTGACTTGTAGACCATCTTGGCTAAATCAGGGTCCAGTCCACAGTTCTTAGCAAACCGGTCTCTGGCAAAACCATGCATCTTTGCATCAATATCCTTTCTCACTATATCATTGATTGACTCATAGCCGCAATCAAACAGCGTCCTGATTTCGGTTCTGGATAGACGTCTGTCCATGGAGCCATCAATAGACACCAGAAGGTGAAAAATGTCTGAACCGGCGAGGTCCTGCCGTACACCATACCTGAGCTGATTACCCAGGAGTTCAAACCGTCGGCCCAGCTTCTTTCTTCTCCTAGCGTGCAGGAACTCGCTGATGCTCCATGAAATACTGCTGGAGATATTCACAAGCGCTTCGAGGTCGCCTTCGCCGATATCACTTCCAATGGACTGCCTGCCTTCCATGGCATCCTTTGCAGCCGCCTCAGTGAGTGCAATTGCATCTTCCACACTCATTTCATCAAGCCATCTATGCAAGACCGATTTCTTGTAGTCATCTCGACGCTGCTTAAACCTGACATACCTCTCACCTGGCAAATCAAGTCCAGCCAGTTTCAGTTCTATATCTGTTGGAATCAGGGCTCTAGGACGGATTCCCTGAGGCAGACTGAATCTCAGAAGCAGCTCAATGAACTCAGACTGGTCTGTGTCAGGTTTCATGTCCTCTAGGGTTTCTCTTGCTGCAAGAAACTCGAGAATGTTCAGCCCGGAACCGACAGCGACCTTTGCTTCTTTGCTTATCTTGAATCTACCATCCTTAGCTTCAAGAACCCCTTGCTTAACCAGCCAATCGAACAGCTGCAGAAACATCCCTGTCATATTCTCTGTATATTCTTGATCTACACGCCCTCTGAAGGTTGCTTCAGCAAACCTGAGGAATCTGGCAAGAAGGTCATCCCGAGTGAATGTTCTCCCTTTGACAGCCTCCCTCATCATTAGGCTCGCAATAAGTGCTGGATGAAGCTCACCTGGACGAAGTGGGTCGATGGGTCGATGAAGAAGCGTTTCCTTGAGTGTTTCAACATCTCTGAACTGCATTGTTGGCCCATCATACATTAGATAGACCTTTCCACCGTGCTTGGAGAGATAATACTCGCCGATTCTCCCAGCAATCTGAAGGTATCGAGACCTAGAGACCAAGAAGTACATCCCGGTTCCGAAGGCGATCATGACACAATCAAATGGAAAGCTGATCCCTGATGTGATACCTGTGGTGGACACAACCGTCTTGACCGTTCCATTCTTGATGCTCCCCTCTAACCGTTCACGCACATCAGCATCTAGTCCTGCGTGATGAAATGCAACACCATGGACTAGAGTCTTCTTCAGTCTTGAGCTCACTGGCAAGTCCTTCTCTGGTCCCAATATCCAAGATATTGTGGTCTCTGAAATTGTCCTTGGATGCGCTTGAGCCATGTATTCTGCTATTCCCTCGGCCGCGTCACGTGTTCCCACAACAATGAGCACGGCACGATCTTGGTAGTCCTCCATATGTTCGATTACAGCATTGATGAGTGAATCCGTCTTGAAGGTCCTGCGCTGAGTCCCATCACTGCTCTCGATGACCATGCCCTCCTCCTCCTCACTGACGATGAACTCATCCGGGGTCAGACGCACACTTGGTCTGAATACAGTGGCGTCAAGCCAGTCTGCAATCTCACCCGTCCTACCAAACCGTGAGGACAACGTGATCAGCTGCGTACTGTCTTTCAGCTGAGTGATTAGACAGTCAAGCTTGGTGCTTCTATCCATTCCAAGACTCTGCGGCTCTTTTCTGATTACGGCAGAATCAAGTTCGGTAAGCTCGTCAATCACAGCAAGTCCAATTCTATCAGTCCAGGATTTTCCCTCTAGAACAGCGGAGAGGGATGACTCAAGGACCGACACAATTAACGCGGCGTTTTGCAGATCTGAGTCCGTTGCTCTATGAGAGCCATCGTGCCTCACAACGGAGTATCCGAGGTTCTCAAACAACTCTCGATATTCATCAATGACCTGAGTATTCAGTGAAGTATATGGAGTAAGATACAGGCATTTCACTCCTCTTTGAAGCCTGATTAGAATAGCAATCATTGCGAGGAAGGTCTTTCCAGAACCAGGGGGCATCTGAATTACGAGGTTGCCATCAACAGCCCCAACCTCCTTCAGAAACTTCTCTTGGGCAGGTAATAGCCTTGTGAAGTTCTTATGTTTCAGGAGAACTTTCGCAGCCTTCTGAATCTCTGTATCAATGGCCGTTGGGCCCTGCATTCCCGCGATTGCAGAGAGTGCTAGACGTCCCTCATGAGTGATTGTGAACCTTCTATTCTTCCTTCCTCTTGCACCAATGGCATTGACAAAGCCAACTTTAGCGAGCTTGTTCATTGTTTCATAAAGCGTACCGCCAGAGACAAACCGTTGATGTTTCTCCTGATAGTCTGCCTCCTGCTGAGTCTTGTCCCCAGATGGGCTAGGATCTGGCTTGTGAAAACCTTTCAGTTCTAGGACTCCATCGATTACGCCCTCCCATCCGAGGCTTGGAATCATATCACCTGTCTTGGGACTCAAGACCTGCAGTATCTCTACTGCGTACCTGTTGCCTAGGGCTTTGAGCTGTTCCTGTAGCTTCATTACCCGCCTGTGCTCCAGACTCTGCGGAGACATCGCCATCACTCATTGATGCCGAGAGGGAGTATAAAAGTTGTTCACCAAGCGTAGGCCATCATAATACTCGGTCTTTTCTTGGTATGATTCTCCCATGGAATTAGACATGAGGTGAATCAAGTTGAGATTCTTGTCTAGACTCAGGAGTAAGGACTTCACCACGACAGCTGAGACTGAAACCAAGTCAAAATATCCTGGACTCGGAATCTTCTCTCCTATTATGGATGACTCAGAATTCGACCCAACACGCGATTGCAGAAGACTGGCTGAATTAGAGTCTATTTTTGTAAGGTCAAAACGCCTCGCCTCTCTTGAAGATGTACCGTATATTGTGAACCAGATTCGCCAAGGGAATATAGTACTGCTTGACATAGCTCAGCTAAACGACGGAAAAGAGAAGACACATCTCGAACTGAAACGAATCATAGAACGGATTCGAGGAGAAACTCGCATCTATCAAGCCGATATTGCTCTGGTCAACGATACGTGTGTAATTGTCACTCCATCATTTGTCAAGCTCTAGTATTATCGGAGTTTGATACTCTCCGTGACGCTCAGGGCTTTAGTATCGATATTCAGAGCCTTATGAACAGTTGATGCCAGATTCAGACATTTCGTTGCCTCTCCATGACATGTGAGAACTCTCTCTGGAGCAGGATTAACACGTTTCACGAAATTGAGAATCTGTTTTCGGTCTGAGTGTCCCGAGAATCCCTCAACAGTCGCTACTTCCAAATGTACCGGAACTATGACCTGTTGGCCATCGCGGTTTCTCATCGGAATCTCTTTCCAGCCCTTCTGGATTCTACTACCAAGCGTCTGGGGGCTCTGGTAGCTCACAAAACATAGAGTGTTCTTCTCGTCGGGCGCCAGTAGTCTGAAGTACTCAACACTTGGCCCTCCTGCCAGCATTCCAGACGTGGCCATTATGATACAAGGCTCTCCCTCCACTATCTCCTCGCGTTGCTCATGGCTGTCAACCTGCACGAATATCTCGTTGAGGAATGGATTGATCCCTTGGTGAAAGATCATCTCACGGATCTTCTTGCTTAGCGCCTCTGGGTGAGTAGTGTGAATCGCTGTCGCTTGGGCGATCATTCCCTCGATGTATATAGGTATCTTGGGAATTCTCTTCTTTGTCACGAGGTCTTCCAAGACCAACATGATCTCCTGTGCTCGACCCACTGCAAGCACTGGAATCAGGACTTTGCCGCCTCTCTCTATAGTCCTCTTGATAATCGATGCAAACTTGCGCTCAACTTCCTGCCTTGGTGGCATCTTATCTGTCGGATGGCCGTATGTGCTTTCAACCACGAGGGTTTCAAGTCGCGGAAATGTAAAGGTGGCAGGTTCAAGCAATCGTGTTCGCCCAAACTTGAAGTCCCCTGTATATGCCAAGTTGTATTGGCCGTCTCCAATGTGAAGGTGGACAATGGCGGAACCGAGAATGTGTCCTGCATTATGGAGGGTGAGTCGTACATCAGGTGCAATATCGGTGACCTCTCCGTAGTTCAGTGTCACTGTGTGAAGGATTGCCTCCTTAACATCCCTATCACGATAGGGCCTGAGCTTTCCTTCTCTCTCAGCCACGTCAAGATAGTCTAGCTGGAGAAGCGTGGCCAGATTCAGAGTGGGTGCAGTCATGTAGACTGGTCCCCTGTAGCCATACTTGTATAGAAATGGGACCATTCCACAATGGTCAAGGTGAGCGTGAGTGACTATGACTGCGTCCAACTCATCGAGATTGAACTCGGGCATGTCCAGACGTGGATATGCTTTGCTTGGTGTGCCAACATTCACACCACACTCGATGAGTATGTTACTCTCTGATGTCTGCAAGAACATGCTCTGTCTACCGACCTCTCTGAAGCCACCAAATGCCGTGAGTCGAATCCATCCATTGTTCAACAGAGGCGGGCGATGGATTCTCCTTCCGATATCTCTGAATATCTTGTTTCGGTAGGCTGCTTCTGACTGAACTATGTAGCGAATCTGTTTGATCAGCTTGCTTTCAATAGGAGGCGTTCTCATGACACTTGGTCGCCAGAACGTCCTTCTTGTTATCTCTCGGAGAGTAGAACCACTCCTGCCAATTACAAGTCCAGGCTTTTGTGCCTCAATGATGACCTCGCCTCTTGATACATCGAAATCAATCGATGTGATTTCAGCATCTGCAGGCACCAGGTTCCTGATAGCCTCCTCTGCCTCTTCATGGCCTACTCTGACTTCAGGAGCCGACCTAACAACAAGGCGTTTCCGCATCTTCCGGGCCAGGGCTTTGATCTTATCTCCATCATCCAAGAGAATCTTGGGTGCTTTTGAGTAGATGGCAATTTCAGGCCCTTCATACTCAACGGAAGTCACCGCTGCTGAACGGGGGAGTGCCTTCTTCACACTCTCTCGGATATCGACATGTTCTGTTTCTGCGTCAGAAGTCATTCTAAAACCACTTCACAAATACACCCTCTTGGCTACTGAAACATCAATTGCCCAAAGGGGGACACTGTTTCACCAGTGTTGTTCGCACGGTGCGAACCATACAAACACAGTCACTATTTCTTCCAAATCTTCAGGATCTTCTCTGCAGGCAGCTCCTGATACCCATCCTTGTCTATTACGCTGACAAGAATGTTGTTTCCTGTGGCAGCATCTCTCTCTATGGCAGAGGCGATTGCACGCACAGCTAGTTCGATGGCTTTTGCCTTGGGGAGATTCTCCTTGTATTCTGCTTCTAGAACACCGAGTGCAACTGGGGAGCCAGAACCCGTGGCTACATAGTTGTCAGTGAGTACTGAGCCAATGAAGTCATGATAGTAGACCTGTGGGCCGTCTTCGTCAAAGCCTCCCACAACGCATCCTAACATGTAGTAGCCTCGTCCTGAGAACAGAATGTTGCTCAATAGACGAGTCAAGGCTTTCACCTTCATCGGTCGTCCGCGTTGAATTTCAAATAGCTTGGCTTCTGCCTTAAGCAGATCCATGATATTCTGCGCATCGGCTACCGATCCTGCGATTGTAGCACCAATTCGGTCAGTTATCTTGTAGATCTTCTTTGCAGTCTTATTGGCGATGAGAAATCCCATTGTGGCTCTCGTGTCGCTAGCCAATACTGTGCAGTCCTTGGCCGTTAGACCTATAGTTGTGGTTCCGGTTTTCAGTTGTTCCGGCGCCTGCGTTGGTTGTTCCATGTTCATTGAACTCCCTGTATGCAGATTAAAGCAGGAGAACTAGTGACAGACTCGAGGTCCGAATTTCTTTTTAAAAACGTTTCTAAGTGGTGTAAAACCGTTCTAATCACTAGATGCAACCTCAGATGGTGGAGGTTCAGGCCGATCGTAAGTCACAACCATCTTCACTTTCTCAGCGGTGGTGATGACTTTCAAAGCATCCATGGCGACCCCAATCTCAGCATATTGGAAGTCTTGAATGTAGCGTGATTCCTTTGGGAACTCGATTGTGATTGTCTTCCCCTTTATCGTCACAGAATACTTGTCTGGAGGTATCCCCGGAAGTCTTCTCTTGAGAACAGCCATGATCTTGTCATTCGGGTCGCTGATGATTCCCTTTACTGTAACGTCAAATGCAAGGGTCTTTCCAGCCAATGGCGGATTGAAATCGAGTATCGCAGTCCTCCCTAGGACTTGGGTTATGACTCCTTGCTCTTTCCCTACTGTAACCCTCTCGCCCTTCTGAATTCGTACACCCTGTTTCTCAAGGCGCATCTTTGCTATCTTCTTCACAAGTGAGGGGTCTCGTTTTCCCGCCCCGCGCTCTGGAGGGACATCTATTGTCTTACTCTCATCGACCTTCATGCCAACGAGCGCTTCTTCAATGGCCTCTAGTAGCCAGTTTGAACCCACAGCAACAAGGATTGGTTCATAACGGTCTTTTTCGCTGTATAGATTCTCTGCTTTTGCTACCTCCTCAAGCGTAAGGTCGAAGATCATGCCGTCATCCTTAGTCTTGGCGACATAGTCCACGTATATCAGACTGCCCTCTTTAACGGTATTTTCTTTCTTAGTCTTCGTCGGAGCAGCCTTCTTAGTAGTCTTCTTTGGTGCCGCTTTTTTCTTGGGGCTCTTCTTGGCTGCTGGTTTCTTAGACTTCTTCTCAGACATGGAAATCCCTCTGGCTTCTTCCGCCAGTGGATATAGGTTTCATAAAAAGGTGTCCGTGTGGCTCCTCATATAGTTCCCTGCAATACACGTATTGATTCAAAGAAAAGTTCTGTTCCTGCCTTATCACTGACCTCTAGGCCTTGTGATCTCATGAAGTCTGAAACGTGCTGGATATCTGCTAGGCTTGACACAACAACATAGATTCGCCCATTCTTCTCGAGATGCCGAATTGCCTGAAGGATGAATCTCTCAGTGAGTTCCACCCCGATGATACCACCCACAAGCGCATGATCCATGTCTGTCGCAAATCCATCCTCAGGAAGATATGGCGGATTGAAAGCGATGACAGAGAATCTTGCATCGTTCGCTAGGGCACTTAGAAGGTCACACTGAACCACACTGCTCCGATTATCCGCTGAACTGCTTTTCATGTTCCAACCCGTGTTCCTAACGGCATCTAGTGACAGGTCAATTGCGACCACTCTCCTCGCAACTTCGGCAGCAACCACTGAGATCAGACCAGAACCGCTTCCAACCTCTAGGAATGCATCATCATGCTTCAGTTCTATGGCATCCAGCAAGAGGTAGGTGTCCTCAGCAGGTGGATACACACCTTCATTGACCTTTATCTTCTGACCCTTGAACTTCAACCAGACTTCCTTCTTGGGTCTGTGATTTTGCCATCCTCTATCAACTCAAGGAGTATGTCAGCCAAGGCGATGATTTTTTCCTGATTTAGTCCTCTGAGTCTGTCTGTGCCTTCTACAGTCCCTGCGGCTTTTCCAATGATCTCATCAGCCAGTTGGCTATCCTGTCCGATGTTCTTCAACCATATTCTGAGGGCCTTTCTAAGTACCTTGTTTGGGTAGGAGTAGATGCCATGGACCAGCCAGAACAGAATGCTTTTGTCCTGGGCGAGTGCGCCGTCCTTCCGGACCTCGATTCTGACAACCGTTGAATCGACAGCAGGAACAGGATAGAAGTCCGTTGCTGGAACATGCATGACCTCTTTGATAGTGGCTAGATACTGGGCGTCGACTGAGAGTCTAGAGTAGTTGGAACTCCCAGGTTCTGCAATTAGCCTCTGGGCAAACTCGCTCTGATACATGAGGATGGCAAAATCGAATCTTCCCTCTTCCAGCAGCCTGAAAGTAATGGGTGAAGAGATACTATATGGGAGGTTCGATACCACCTTGTCAACTTCAGGAAGATCCACTGCAAGCGCGTCGCCATGAATAACGTCGACATTGGGATAATCGGACAGTATTTCGCGAAGCGCTAGGACCAACCTATTGTCGACCTCAATGACATAGACTCTACCTGCGCTCTCTGCTAGTTTCTCAGACAACATCCCAAGACCACCACCGATCTCGAGAACAGTAGCATCAGAATCAAGATTGGCACACTCTATGATCTTTTGAGCGGTGATTGGATTGACTAAGAAACTCTGACCAAGACCCCTGTCAGGAGTAACATTGAATTTGCCCAGAAGAGAGCGGATGCGTTCTTCGGTCAGGATTCTCACCTGGGCCGTTCTCTATCGTCATCGCGCCTTGGAGGCCGCACAAACAGCCACCGTTTGACGTCCTCCTTGAGCTCGTCGATAATCCTACCCGTGAGCACCTTCTTTGGATTCTGCAGCTTAGTCCTTGCAGCTATGTCTTCAAAACTCTTGAAAGGGTCCTTCTTCCTCTCATCCAAAAGTGCCCACATAAGTGTCTGACCGATTCCTGGTAGCAACTGAAGTGAATGAAGTCTTGTGGTTATGGGCGCGGCCTCGTTGAAGAACTGAACGAACTTGCGTTCATGCTTGGTCACGACAATCTCCACAACCAGAGGAAGTTCGGCTTCGCTCTCAGGCACCAAGTCCTCATAGAAGATTCTACGTTTTATATGGTCTATCTTACTCCTTGGATCCTTCTCGATAGAAAGACGTTCTTGAGGATGAAGGTTAGCTCCACGATGTGGCACCATTTCCAGCAGTGTGAAAAATGATTCACCTATTCCCTGTACAATAGTTTCGCTTCTTGGTCTAGAGTCGCGGAGATACATCTTTGGAGAAACGACTGACAAGACATATGCATGTGTTTCAAACGTTCTGTCTTGTTGTCCTTCCATTTCAATTCACATCCGGCTCTGTGAGGCCACATCATTAGGCATTAGTCTGTTCTGAATGGATAAAAAGTATTACTTCAGGGTGATAGGGAAACCGCGAAAGGAGCTAGGATACGATTTTCTTCACTATATCCACTATCTCGTTGATTTGCTCATCAGTTATATCAGTGGACCTCGCATCCAAGATGGTTCTCATTTCCTCAGGAGTTGTGGGAGCAATGTTCACCACCTGAACGGCCTGTGCCCGGCTAAGATTGAAGTTCTTGATTAGACGATCTAGGAGCTTATCAGCAACCGCTGGTGCCATCTTGGAGAAACCTGAGGCATGCTCGAGAGTGATATTCTGTTGGAAAGACAGTTCGCCCTCTTTTGCCCTCTGTGAGAGCAGCTTCTTCACCCTCGGAAGAGTGACCTCCTCCTCACCGACAATTTCCTTGGGCATCTTCCATCAGCCTCTACTTGGTTGGAGATGATCGGGTCGGATGATGAGAGTTCTTGTTGCATTGCCTAGCTTGACATCGACGATGATTCCGCGACCCCTCTTTCCCATGACCACTCCAGTTCTCCCATGATATCTGCGATGCGGCATACCTTTGTGTACACTAGGATTGATTACTATGTCTACACGTTGGCCTGTGTCATAATCAACGAGCAGTTTGCTCAATGAGTTAATCCCGCGCTGCCGCACCTTCTTGCTCATCAGGCTTCGTGTTCTAGCACGGTAGCCATGACTCTTCTTGACCATGGGACATCATCATATTGAAATCTGTACCTCGGCATACCTGAAATCAACTGGTCACCCGAGGTCCAGCATCTCCTCTAGGGTCGCCACTTAAGGATTATGGTCTGTTTCCTTCATAAATCGCTGTTACGTTGAGTTCGGTGCACTCGCAAGGGGTTCCTAATTTCTCTGTCAGCGACGGGACAGTCCTGTTGTTGTCACCAGAGATCAGCTCCTTCACATAGGTCCCACCTTGGACCTTGAAGAAGCCTTCAAGCAGTTTCTTTCTTTTCTTCTTTAGGCGCACTTCATAGATGTACTTCCTTCTAACCAAGTCACTTCTTCGATGGACCACTCTATTTGGAGTGCGCTGTTCAATCTCTATTCCACTGAGTGCCTGCGCAGCCTCCTTCAATGCCTTGGATGTTCTGTCTTCTTCAGTTCGTATAGTCGCTGCATACTCCTTCACGTTTTCAGAGGCTTCATCTTTCATCTTCTGAGCTCTCTTCCGTGTAGCCATTCTGAGGTCCACAACTTCAACAATGCCATTCGCCCCCATGTTTATGTCCTTAGCTAGCAACTGTAGATTAGGGGCTCGAACAAGAGGTTCAGAGACCTCAACAACAAACGGCCGTCCATCTCCTAGCATTAGGACATCAATGTCTTCCCTTCCTGCGGCATGAACCTTGAACTTTGTACCTTGAGCAGCTTGTTGCGTGGGCTCTCCTATGTATTCAGATATTGAATCAGGATACTTTCTTCCAGTTCCTCCACATTCCTCGCAACCCTTCCCTCGGCATTCTCCGCAGTCCCATCTACTCTGAGGGACCCCTCGCTTCAATTTCCTATATCTGCCCTCGATGAAGATTGGATTTCTATTGACCTCTATCATATCTCCATCCATTTTGTATACGATGACAATGTCGGGGTTCTTGAAGTCTACCGGGAGGTTCAGACGGTCTTGTAGAATCTTGCCCAGCTCTCTATTCACATCAGCCTTCAAAGCTTCGCCATGGAGCAGACCAAATGCCCCCCTAATCTCATCTTGACGTTCATCTAAACTGGTGGATGCAACACATCCTACCAGAAATGAGCTGAACTCTATGGGTTCAATAGCAATTCTAGCCCGCTCTGCAATGTCAGGCAGTCTGTCAAAGACAGAAATCCCATCAACTGAACAAAGATAGCATGAAGTCTGCTCGCTGTATTCAAGTGACTTCTGTGTGGCAAGAGCCTTGGCCGGTTCAAACATCCCATTCCCGGCTAGAATACCAATCAATTCTTCTCCCGTTTGCTTGTTGCCTGATTTAAGGTCCTCATCCGCCACCATGGAGAGAGTCAACTTGATTGCGGCGCCTCGTTCCTCATTCGACGTATTTGTGCTCAGCCAAGCAAACTGACGCCCTAGGCAGTGATTGCAGATCGCATAGCTTTCAAGCAATCTCTTAGATATTCCAAGAATGCTCCGATCATATGGCTCATCCATTCGTACGGACCTCGGCTTGCAGAATTGAGGGTTGCCACGCTCATAAAGGTGTTCTAACCGCCTAGAAGAGGGGATTGATGAATCTGGCGGCTTTTAGACCGGCAAGTATTGTCAGAGGGTTCGAAAGAAGCCGAAGAATGACCCTGCGCTGCATGTCCATGTCGCCCACTCGCCTTATGGTTTCAACCAGTCCATATTGTCCTGCATCTCTGACTAGAGAATTCAGACCCTTGTCCGAGAACGAGGAGAGAATCTTCTGTGTCAGGTACATTATCCTGAGTTCTTTCAGCAGGAGCGCCCTCCACGCTCCCTCATATTCATCGAGATCCACATTGGATTGACTCTGATTCTCTAGCGCATCATTAACGATTCCACCTGCCATTTTAGCGGCCATCGCTCCCACAATGACTCCTCCACCAGTGGTTGGCTTGACCATGCCTGCGGAGTCGCCCACGACCAGAAAATTGTCCCTCACCGTTCTCTTGATGGGCATCCCAACCAGCACGATGCCTCCGAGTGTTCTTTGAATCGATACATGCTTCAGTCTTTCTTTCATGACTGGATGATGTCGTATCGAAGTCATCAGTCTCTGTTTTGCCAGGTTCTTAGCTGCAAGACCTACCCTTGCTCTCCCATCTCCTAGTGGAATGATCCAGGCAAAGAATCCCGGTGCGGTTGAACGGCCATAGTACATCTCAACTATGTCCTCGTCAACATCTGCGCCGGCGACTTCGATTTGAAATGCTGGGTACTTGCTTGTTCGCGGTACAGTGGGTAACCCAGCCTGCTTGGAAATCTGGCATCGTGAGCCCTCCGCATTAATAATCACTGAGGTGGAGAGGTCACTCGAATCGTCACCGCTAGTTTGGACGCCAGTCATCCTTCCATTTTTCCTCTGAATGCGTGTCACCTTGGAGCCAGTCTTGATACTGGCACCCGCATCAATTGCCTGATTCGCCAACCAACGATCAAACTCTCTTCTGTCAACGACGAGAGCCTCGCGCTGTCCTCTCTCTACATAGATATAATGACCTGACGGTGAGAATATGCGTGCACCTATGACATGATTCTGAATCACATCTTCTGGAGGACGCAATCCCAGAGAATCTAGACCTGACACACTTAGAAGGCCCGCACAGTGGTCCGGCTCACCCACAGTTTCATGCTCCTCAACAACAAGGACTCGATGGCCGTCTGATGCCACTTTATGAGCTGAAATAAGTCCTGAAGGACCGCCACCTACTACAATTGTGTCATAGTCAGTATTATTCATCTTCTATACTACAACATAGGGCACCCTTTTTATCTCTCTCCAAGGGATGAGATTTCGCTGCAAGACAGAAGGCATCCGTCATGAGTCTACGAGAATTCAAGTTTAAGCAGGTCATAGCCGCGCGAACGGACCTTGGAATGAGTAAGGGCAAGCTAGCGGTTCAAGTCGCTCATGGTGCTGTAAGTGCATCGGAAAGAGTTCGTGTCACTCACCAACACGTATGGAAGGCCTGGTTCACTGAAGGGCAGAAGAAGGTTGTTGTTAAGGTGGCATCCGAGGAGGAACTCCTAGAACTTCGAAGAAAAGCTGTGGACTTGAGTTTGCCCTTTGCCCTGATTCGAGATGCAGGCATGACCGAGCTACCTCCGGGAACCACTACAGTCATTGCAGTAGGCCCCGGGCCTGCAGAGAAGATTGACAGACTGACTGGTGACCTGAAATTACTATGAGGAGAGGATAGGTCTCAATGAGAACGACGCATCATCTAGAGGCGTCAATTGGGATGGAACTCTATAGCACAAGTACTCCCGGAGTGGGAGGTAGGCTCAAAGCTCGATTTGAAGACTTCATTGTTGAAGAGATTACAAATGATGGGCGAATGGTCACAGTCAAAGAGTGGTCTGATGAATCTCCAGTACTGCGAATCCCTGAAGAGAGATCAAAGTTCATCCGATTCGATATGCAGAAGATGGGTCTTTCCACCATCGATGTCGCCACGATTCTTGCAGCAGAACTTGGCCTGCCTCAACATCTTGTCACCTACGCTGGCCTGAAGGACAAGCGAGCAATCACAGCACAACAAATGGCTGTTCCTTTCAAATCAGCTGAGCGACTTGTGAACGCAAGACTGTCTCGCATCGAAATACGCAACTTGGAGTCCGTAAGGCATCCTGTGCAGATTGGGGACCTTTGGGGAAACCGTTTCACAATTCGGCTCTCTAACATCGACGCTGACTGCAATCAAGCAATGGAAACTGTAGATTCCCTGACAAAACAGCCTCTGCTCAACTACTTTGGTGTCCAGAGATTCGGCGTGACACGGCCTTTTACTCACTTGGTTGGCAAGGCACTTGTGCGGGATGACTTCGAAGAAGCAGCCAGACTCATGCTTTCAGTGACCAGTGAATACGAATCGGAGGAGATCACTGAAGCCAGACATGAGCTGGCTTATGACCTATCGCCGACTGAGCGCATTCTTGCTGCGTTTCCGGAGGATTTGAGATATGAACGTGATGTGATGAAATTCCTCATGAAACATCCCGGGGAATTCGAGCGGGCAATCCTAAGGATACCCTCGCGTGTCCTGACCATCTTTGTTCATGCATTTCAGTCCTACCTGTTCAATCGTTTCATAAGCCAGCGAGCTGAGTCATCCCTTCCCCTCGGCCTTCCCGTACCGGGGGATTTTCTCATTAAACTTGATGAGGCGCATTCGGGTCGTGATTCGTGGCTCTATGTGACAGAAAAGAATCACGAGGAGAGAGCTAAGCTTGTACAGTCTGGTGAATATGGGCTCTCAGCTCCTCTTCCTGGGTATTCAACGAAAACACCTGCTTCTTCCCAGACAGAAATGCTGAGAAAATTGATGCGGGAGGAGGATGTGCGATTTCAGGACTTCCGAAAGCCGAAGCGTAAGGCTATTGATTCAGCTGGAGGATATCATCTGCTCTCAATCATGCTGGGAGAAATCAAAGGCGAGTGTGAAAGGAACGAGTTGGTATTACACTTCAGATTGAGAAAAGGATCCTATGCAACAGTAGTGATGCGTGAAATCATGAAGAATGACCCTATCCACAGAGTCTGAGTCAGCGTCTGCGGCCCTTTCCGGCGAACTCTCTCATCTTCTCTTCGAAAATCTCGTCGCTTGAATCTTCCTCTTTCTCGAATCTCTCATCTTGGTACTGAAATAGAACAGATTCTCCCATGACTGCAGAAACTATCTTTCTAAGCTCCTCTTTAGAGTATGTAATGCGATTCCGATCTTCTGGTTTTAGCATCACAATGCTCTCCTTGGTTCCTCCGGGCAGATGTAGACTGTTGACACCCAGCTCCAATGCAGGCTCAATTAGCTTTCTTACAATCTTTCGCAGCTTGATAGGTGCCTCGAAGATCATCATGTCTCCGAAAGACTCGGCGATCTCATTCATAAGACCTTCATTCGCAAGAAGCATTTCCTTGCTCTTCTTCCTGACCACCAGTATCAAACGTTCATCCGTTTTTATCGCTCTGAGAAGACTCAAGTCATCGAGTCCCGGGTATTCCTTAGACTTTCCCAGTAGCCAACTGGAGAAATCGATGTCAAACTGCGTAATCTCGCCTCTATCTAGCTTCTGCTGACAGCTCGGACACAACATGTCCGACTCAATATCAAACACACAGACTGGCAGTTTCATGTTCTTGTCTTCACCCCACCAAGCCGCAGCAATGACTGGACTTCGGGGTGGACCACAATTCATTCCAAATCATTACTTAGAGAGTGTAATATCAATGGTTGAAACGTTCAAATCGCTTCCCTTGTCAGTCTGAACAGTAGTTGTATCAATCTCAATGCTCTTGACTTTGAGTTCGGATATGAACCTGTGCCGCGTTATCTCGGCGACATCGACGGCGCGGCTTATTAGCCGCCCTCTTGCCTTGATTATGACTTCCTCGGCACCCTTGTTGAACAAAGTCACGCAGGCAAGGACGTAGGACATCACATTCTTGTTACCTACTAGTATCACCGAGTCGCCGTGACTCTGATCGCCCGACTTATCGTCGGTCTTCTTTGCTGTCACCCGAAGCCTCTCCACCCGCTAACGATTGCTAAGGTCTAGGGTATAGCAGGTATCGATGCCCAACTGATATAGATTTCGATTTACTTACCAAAATGACAAATCACAACGATTGCCAGAAACCCCTCAATAGGCCTCTGACTGTGTATTATACGCAAGCCTTTTCTTGACACCATCACGGCTCGTCATGGATGTTAGAATAAATGTCACAGCTCACGTTTCTTGGTTCCTGTAGAGAGATCGGACGGTCAGGGTTCTATCTTGAGAATAGGAATGAGAGTATAATCGTTGATTATGGGGCAAAACTCTCTTCTCCTCCAGAATTCCCTGACATGGTTCCACTTGACAATTTACAAGGAATCAGTCTTACTCATGCCCATCTTGACCATTCCGGAGGCGTTCCTCTCATTCTGTCTCAAACTGAGGCGTCTCTTTTCTGCACACCTGCCACTCGAGATCTAACTCTTCTGCTTCTGCGCGACATGTATAACATTTCAAAGGGGAGACTACCTTATACTCGAAAAGTCATTCCACTTGTGAGAAGGCAATGTCAAGCAACTGCCTACGAAGAAACCATTCCGCTTGGTCACCACTTCGAAATGACATTGTTCAATGCCGGTCACATTCCAGGCAGTTCGATGGTATCTGTGAGAGTCAATGGCAAGAGAGTGCTCTTCACTGGCGACTTCAATGCCACAGAGTCGCAGCTCAATCTAGGGGCCAGGAAGAATCTTCCTAAACATGATATCGTTGTTACAGAGAGCACCTATGCTAGAAGAACGAATCCTGACAGAGTAGAGATTGAGCAAGCGTTGGTTGACACCGTCATTGAAACACTAGAACGAGGAGGAACGGTGTTAATTCCCGCTTTTGCTGTTGGTCGCAGTCAAGAAATTATGTGCATTCTGGAACGCAACAACATTCCCCAGAAGTATCCAATATACATAGACGGAATGGCTCGCAAGGTCAATGAGATTCTGACAAGACATCCTGAGTATCTTCAAAGTCCTCAATCATTCAGTCGAGCCTTGGGAAGGACCCGCCTAATTCATGATAATAAGGATCGCACACGAGCCGCAAGACATGGCGGTATCATCATTTCCCCAGCTGGAATGCTGAAGGGTGGTGCATCACATATGTACTTCAAGATGCTTCATGATGATCCAAAGAACTCGATTGTATTGGTCAGCTTCCAGATACCGGGCACTCCAGGTGCAGAACTGATAGAATCAGGAAAAGTCACTGTTGGCAGTCGCGATTTCGAGGTTTCAGCCGACGTCAGAATGCATCATCTCTCGTCGCACTCCGACTCAAAGGGTCTCTTGGACCTCCTAACGAGGATTCCTGGTGATCCCGAGTTCTATATAGTTCATGGAGAGTCTGAATCTTGCGATAAGCTGCAATCTCTCCTTGAAAAGAAGGGACGAAGAGCACATGTCCCAGAAGTAAACGAAACGGTCGAGATTTAGGCCTCTTCAGGTTCAGGACGCGCCTCAACTATCTGACACTTCACACGAGTCAAGACTTCCTCGGCCTGCTGTGGCTCTAGAATAATCGTGTAGAGATATTTGGTGGTTCGGAGTTTCAGCTTGACCTCACCTGTCCCTCTCTTGACTCTGCACTCTTGGGCATCTTCGGTCATCTCGAGGAATCTCTCTACATCATAGATTTGTTTTGGCATTCTTGAGCCTCCGCAACAACCACTCCGAAGTCCAACTCGTTATAAGAGTGACGGATTGGCATCAGAGAAGATGGTGGGCAGGAGGGGATTTTCAGCAAGCAAGAAATTCTTGGATGCTTTCGAACCCCTGAACTTCGCCGTGTGAAGGCGACGTCATAGCCAGCTAGACCACCCGCCCAGGTATGCGCTGTCTGGATATTAATTCGGATATAAGAATAATGGATACCCGACTAAGAAAATGGCTTCTGCCCTTCTAAGATGCAGGCCTCTTATCATAAACATATACGCTGAATCTTCTGCCACCATTGTTCCTCAGTATATGAGCAGTCACTGTTTCTCCGCAGACAACCGTGCCGTCACGGCTTTCTACGTTTTGTATTCTAAGGGTGGCATCCTTGAGCTGTATCTCATGGCTTCTCAAGATACCGCCTCCTCATTACAGATGGTGTTGGAACTCAGACATTCGAATCGGAAAACTTCCATCACCGTTCTAACACACATTACGAAACACTCACGTATCAGTATTACATATTACATAAATAAGTATTACGGTGGCACAGTGAAACAGTCCGCAAGGTCACTAGAATGATACAGATACTCTCCAAGAGGCAAAAAGCCCCTGCTGAACTGGGAATTGGTGTCCATTGTCCAGAGGGTCTACTTTCGTGCACGTCGTTTGGGTCTGAGGTCCTTTGTCTTGCACTTCCTGCACTTCTTCGCCTTATACGGATTGGTGGCTCCACAATATCGGCATACTGACTTGTAGAGCAAGTAGTGCTGTGCAAGCCTGCGTTTCTCGATGTCAGCTACTGGCATTTCCTAGACCTCAATTCATTGCGGCGCATAGCGAGTCCCGTGAGCCCGCTCCCGCTTTCCTGCTGAGTTGGGTTTTAAAAGCTTGTGCTCTGGCTGGCGCTAGATGACATCCTTCAGAAGCTTCGCGATATCACTAGGCTTCTCAGCAACAGGAACTCCAGCGTTGGAGAACGCCTCGATCTTGGCTGCAGCCGTACCAGAACTCCCGCTGATGATGGCGCCTGCATGTCCCATTCTCTTTCCTGGTGGTGCTGTTCTCCCTGCTATGAACCCAACTGCGGGCTTCTTCACATGCTTCTTGATATAGGCCGCTGCACGCTCCTCTGCATCGCCGCCAATCTCACCGACCAACACCATGGCGTCAGTTCCTGAATCCTTGTTGAACATCTCTACAGCCTCTATTGTCGTCAGACCCACGCAGGGGTCGCCTCCCAACCCGATTGCCGTCGAGATTCCGATACCTGCGTTTGTCATTCCAGCAGCTATCTCGTACGTCAGTGTGCCGCTACGAGACATGAGGCCTACTCTGCCCCCTGAGAAGACATGTCCTGGCATTATCCCGAGTTTCTGTTTGGCGCTGGGTGTGATGATGCCTGGTGTGTTTGGACCAATCACTGCTATCCCCTTTCTTTTTGCAGCATGTATCACTCTCATCTCGTCAAGCACAGGAACGTGTTCAGTAATCACCACGACTGGATTCAGATCTGCTGCAATTGCCTCTAGAGCTGCGTCTCCTGCGAAAGGCGCAGGAACAAAGATTACGGAAGCAGTAGCATCTTGGGCCTCTTTGGCAGCTCTGACACTGTCATAGACTGGGATTCCATGGACTTCCTCTCCCATTTTACCTGGGGTGACCCCGGCAACAATCTTCGTACCATATCCCAACATTGCTTCAGAGTGGAAGGTGCCCTGTGAACCTGTTATGCCCTGTATAATGACTCTGGTATCCTTGTCAACCAATACGACCATCTACGCTCCCTCCCTGACCAAGCTCACGACCTTTTGAGCTGCCTCTTCCATAGTCTTCAGGAATGGGACTCCGGCCTGCCTGAGAATCTCTTGTCCTTCCTCTTCATTGGTGCCTACCATTCTGATGACCAGCGGCACTTTGATGTCACCATCCCTCTTTGCAGCCAAGATACCATTGGCGACCTCGTCACATCTGGTGATTCCGCCCATGATGTTAACCAGTATTGCCTTCACCTTGTCATACTTCATGGCAATCTCTATTCCTCTCTCGACTCTCTCTGCATCTGCCCCGCCTCCAAGGTCTAGAAACGTGCTAGCTGTACCACCATAGAGTGACACTGCATCCAGTGTTGCCATGGTTAGTCCTGCACCATTACAGATGCATGCAATGTCCCCCTCCAACTCCACGTAGGCCATTCCCTCGTGAGTGGCTGCTCGCTCTCTCTCATTCTGTTCCATCGGTTCTCGCTTGAGACCCTCTATCAGATTCTTGTGCCTGTATAGTGCATTGTCATCAATGTTCAACCTTGCATCCGCTGCAAGAAATCGACCATCCTTGGTGAGAATCAGAGGATTGATCTCGGTCAACTCTACATCTCGAGCTTTCACTATCTCCCAGAGTTTGAGAAAGAATCCTGCTACTCTGTTGATGCTCTTTCCAGTAAAGCCCATTGCTATTGCTATCTCACGGGCCTCAAAGGGCTGCAGACCAAAATCAGGTTCAACATGATGTTTGATGATCTTCTCAGGGCTCTCTTCTGCAAGCTCCTCGATAGACATTCCGCCTGCGCCACTTCCGATGACAATATACTTGCGTTCATTTCTGTCGACGGTTATCCCTGCATAGATCTCCTGCTGAATGTCAAGCATCTCCTCAATCAAGACTGCCTCAACAGGCAGATCGTTGATTTTCATCTTCAGTATCTCTTCAGCATGCTTAGCTGCCTCGTCAGGCGTGTCAGCAAATTTGATTCCTCCCGCCTTGCCTCTCTTCCCGGCAAGAACCTGTGCCTTCACCACAACTGGCTTGCCGACCTCAGCAGCTCGTTTCTTCGCCTCATCTGGGGTTCTGGCAACTCCACCAGGTGGCGTAGGCAAACCAAAAGCTCGAAAGATATCTTTGGCTTCGTGTTCGAACAACTTCATGGATATTCACCGGGACGCGAAGGATACTGACCCTCTAACTGGAGCCCCGCTCGATGGTCCTCCCGTAAAAAGCTATCTGATTGCACCAATGAGTGTTCTAAGATTGTCTTCCAATGCAATGCTGTCTTTCATCAGCCTGTCCTTTCGTTTCTCTCCCATCAGTCTTAGTAGGATCATATTGATGTAGTCAATCTCCTCAATGCAGTTCTCGACTATTCCTGGCATCTCATTCTTGTCACACACGAGGTCCTCAATATTATCAGCCGGGAGCGCATCTATAATCCGACTAACGACCTCTCTTGGTAGATTGCTTCTTGCCGTAGCAACAACGAGGAGGATGTCCTTTAGATTCCCCTTGCGCTCCGATATTGCCTTCATGACGCGTTTGGCATCAGGCACTGGAACTCCAAGATAGGTCACATTCTCACCTAGTTCCGTGCATCTGATTGTTTTCTTGACACGCTGAACAAGCCCAGCTCTCTCAAGTTCACCACTTACCTCAAGCCCTCGAAGTGACTGTTCTATGACGCTTGCCGCGTATTGCTTGGTGTCTTCCCCTTTCAAGGCATGTTTTGCGAATTTCACAAGATGTTTGCAGAGTCTATGTCTTCGTATGCCCTGATATTTCCATGATTCACATGAACAAGACACACCATCAGATGCCTTCAGGGATACATAGTGCCACATCTCTCTACTCCCACTACGAACAAGTCCTTCGATCTTGGAGGGGTTCAAGGAGACGACCTTGACACTCTCGTCTGGGATTTCTTCTGCACGTTTTTCTGTAGATTTGGTAGTCCTCAGTGAAACTAGCTGATCCACAGTTGTCCCATCAGAAGTCAAGGTGCCATCTCGAATAGGGTCAGTCATTCGGTTACTTGTAGCCCAAAAGGTTCGATTGATTACGGAGAAGGGGTCCACAGATTCTTTGGAAACCCCACATATCTGGCCAAGAACCAAGTCCTGGATGTTCTCTGTATCATCCATGACACTGTCTACCTCGCCTTCTCTAGGACTGATGTTTCCCTCTGAATCAGCGACGAAATATTTTGCTAGAATGCGCGTCTTTTCTTCTTCATTGTCTACAACCACTATTCCAAACGCATCGTTGTCTATTCCTCGTCTACCAGCTGATTGCAGTACATCGTTTAATTGCCATTCCGAAAGCATTGTGACGCTATCTTCGTAGACAAGATCTTTCCCCAACTCTTGCATGAACACGCCCATCAGGAAGACCACGGTCGCCCTCAGTCCGCTGGCAATTGCGAAGCGCATTGGCATCACGATGACAGGGAGAAGCCCATCCTCCCATGCCTCCGAGATCACTCTTCTCTGTGCCCGTGATACACCCTCATGAAAGAAAGCAACACCTTGCGATACTGTAGAACCTAGTTTTGTTGTCATCTCGCATTCTCGATAGGACTTCATGACACTCAGAGATAGTTCCCTGAGGTCGTCACGATACTCTGGCGTGAGCCTGAGATCCAGCGCCACATCATCATCTCCGCTTTTGCCTGACAAGCGAGCCGCCAGATCTTCTGAAGTGGAAGCATTTGCACAAAGAATCATGACCTGTCCCCTTCGATAATGCACAAACTCGGTAAGGTCTGCTAGTGATTCACTTACACTGTCAAATGACTTCACGCTGAAGATTAGTTTGACCTCGGCCTTTTGATCGATGATTTGACTGGCATTAAGCCAGTTTGCTAGCTCTTCTATGTCAGCGACAGGCGGAGAGATTGCGACATACTGGATGGGCTTGCCTATTCCCATCAACGCAACAAGTACTGTTTCAAGTGTGGCTCCTAAGCCCGGTTGGCCAATAAGATCAAGTCGGTCAATCAATACTGCGACTACATTTTCAAGTGCATCCGGAGCGATTCTAAGAGCGATGTCCATTGCTCGATAGGTCGCTACGACTACTCTACCACTCTGCCATTCTTCTTGTATGGCGTCCCTTCTTCTAATGATGGCGGCTGATTCAATTCCGAGTCGACGACATTTTTGGCTAATCGAATTATACTTCATCTCTGCTTGATGTGGATTGGGACATAGAACCAATACCCGTGCGTGATAGTCTGAAGCCACTCTGTTTAGAATCGCGATCTCGGCTATCTGATAGGCTTCGCCATAGTCGTAAGTGGCAAGTATCTGATTGCCATCACGCATTATGCCGTTGGTCACTGATTCGAGCTGAAACTCCGTAAGCCTGTCGATGCCTCTTTTGCGCAAAAGCTCTATGAGTCGTGGTGCCACCTGTGCGAGCTCAAGCTCTCGGAGCGTGCTCACCATGTCCTACCCCGTCTTCTCAACCATACATTCATTCTATGAACTGATATCTTATCCTATTAATTATTAGGCTTATAAAGTCCAGCAATCAGGGTCGTGCAATATTCAACGATAATGATATTTCGCATCAATCTGCCCAAACCTTGTCATATGGGACACATACATAGTCTCAAAAGCAGCTGAAAGACTCATTTCCTTGACAACTGAGTCAATTACAGCTTCACCCTTCAAACTGAGGTAAATGGAATGGCGTTTGTCGCTACACGAGATTCAACATTTGAGATAATCCTGAAGGACGGCTTCAAGGTTGAGCCAGGCTCAACTTTCGTCTGTGGTTTTCATGGTCTTGGAGAAGTTGGCTTCCTCAGTACTGCTCATCTTACACGGGCACTCGACGCTGAGAGAGTGGGCTTCATCAAGAGCGATATGCTGCCTCTCTTCGTTTCTATGGAGAACGAACGTCTGGTACTACCTTTCGAGCTATATTGGTATGCTGAGAAGAAGCTGGTATTTCTTGTTCCAAGATTTCAGCCCCACAGCTCAGAACAGTGGGGGTGGATCGATCGCTTGGCTGAGTGGATTACAGCCAGCAAGTTCTCTGAGTCACTCTTGCTTGGTGGATTAGATGCCAGCTTCAAAGAGGATGAAGAGGAAATGCGTTGTGTACCAACCAGTGCATATAGTGACCAACTTGAGAAGTGGTCTGTTCCACTACTTGAAGAAGGCCTCTTTGTAGCGGGACCGCTCGCCCTCTTGCTAGCAGAACTCGAAATGCGTGAACAGGCTGCACTTGGTCTGCTTACCTATGCTACCAGGGGTCGACCAGACCCGAAGTCTGCAGCCACCATGCTGGAGAAGATCAATGAGGTCTATGGCGTTGAGGCTAATGTGGAAGAGCTACTCAAGGAATCAAGAGAGATCGAACGCCTTGAGAAGATGCGTCAGTCCATTGAGGCATCAGATCGCTCGAGTGACATGTTTGTCTAGGCGCCTCTAAGATACGCTCCGATGTCCGTGAGGTTCTTGGCAACTAGACGGTTTTTTGCTAGCCGTTTCAGCTTGTTTCCATCTACGGACAAGGCTGCAAGTCCCAAGACTTCGCTATCCTTGTTGAGCACGATCACTCTTTGGCCACGCCTGAGATCGGGATTCAGTCTTATTACCGACTCCTTGAGAATACTTCGGCCATAAGAGAAGGATTCTGCGCCTTGACGAGAAACTACGAGCTTGCGGTCTGTGACCTTAGCAAGCTCTTCCAAGATATGTAGACTGAGTCTAAATCCCCCTCTGGTCATATCCCCTAATCTGATGCCAAGCGAATGAATCTCATAGTCCTTGCCTATATCATCGATGTCCGTCATCCACTTCTTTGGGATGAGATAGAATGACTTGGTATCACCTTGTGGTATGGCCACCGGGGCGTGATCACCGAGCAGTGCCTTACTAATACCCTCTCCGAACTCATCATCTAGCTGCTCAGTCAACTCATTCCATTCAGTGAACTCTACAAGCTCTGGTTTCATTCTCACTCACGTTTCTGGAGCAAATCAACTACCCTTCCTTATGGAGATGTCGGAAGTTAGTTATCAGGCATAGAGAGTCGTCTTGAACCGATATAGACCACAATGAATCCTATGATTAGAATTGGCACGGTGTTGACCAACAGCCCCAGAGGAATGTTTCCCTCTCTCAATATGATCAATATTCCCCAAATCAAAGTGAACATGGAAGAAAACATGATGATGATAATGGTCAGTCCTGTATTGATCATAAACGCACTGCTTTTGATGTCCTCATATGCTGGATTATTGGCTGTAATTCCGGTGGCGATAAGAATCGAACCACAAAGTACTGTATAGACATAAACCGCCATCGCAAGAAACACTACTATTCCCAATCCCAAAATGACCGTAACAGAAATGGTGGAAATCAATGCGATTGGAATCGCGAAAAGAAAGTGCGAGACTACCCTAGCTCTTACAAACTTAGATGCACCGTTCGGAGCCCCCTTCAGAATCCAAAGCTGATCCTTGGAGTCAAGAAAACCAATCCCTCCGAAAGTAATACCCCCAAGCATACCCAACATCAATCCAGTCATGAATGTGGCCATCATTGGAACGAATAAGGGGTCTCCAACTGTACTTCCAATTCCACTGAAATTCATCATTAGAGGCAATAAAATGGATAGGAAGACACCATATCCCAACCTCGAGAGGTTTTGAGCTTTCCTTCCAAAGTCTTTCAATGACGTGACGACCATTACTCCAAATGACCCTGATAGGAGATTTCTGACTGCTCGCAGAACCAGATTATCCCGCCCGACAGTCGTTACTACCTCTGTCCTCGCTCCAGCTTCGATGGTAAAGAGCCGATCCGACGCGGTGAGCCCAAAAGCTATCAACACGATTGAGAATGCAGCAATCAAGAGAAAATCAAGAGCAGGACCGAAGAGCAGGATGCTCTCGAAGGCTAGAATTGTTGACTGCGGTAGCCCAACTCCATTGAAGTATATTGCAGTCCATGTGATTAGGTCAGCACCCCATGTCGAGGGGAGAATGAGGAAGACATCCATCCCCATGATTTCAGCAAGAGGGCCTGCAAAATACATGATGCCGTACATTGGGACTATGACAATGGCTGCAACAACCATGCTGAGAGCTTTTGCTATGTCATTCCCTCTTGATGACTCGCCGAGCTTTGCTTGGATTGCAGTGGAAATCACGTTAGAAAACCACAATGTGACAAGCGCCGTGATATACAGGACACCGTACATCAATGCCTGTCCAATTAGGGAAACCTGATACACGATGGCAAAGAGTGAGATTAACACTGGAGCTAAGAAAAGCACCAATAGGCCATAGCCCGGCAGCTTGCCTAGAAAAGTCCCGAAAAGCATGTCTCTTGTACTGACATTGTTGCTCAGCATGATTTCCCATTGTCCTATTCTTATTTCCTGCAGAGCATAGGAAATTGGGTATATCAGAACGATGATCCATAGGAGCAGCATTACAGATCTCATTAGACCTGGAAATGCTATGGCTAGAATCGTCTGTATCTCAACTGCAAACAGATTGAAAAACGAAGACATGATTGCGGGGGCGATGAATAGTGCCCAGACCAGTGCGAAAGCCACGATGAGTAATGAAATGGCCTTCCTTCTTGTATGGAACCTCGACGTTGCAACCAGATACTCGGTCTTGGCTATCACAAGCCAATTCCTTGCCATGTCACTTCCTCCACGACAATAGTGACTCTCTGTCTACTTCACCCCCTACGATTTTGAGGTATGCCTCTTCAAGATCTGAAGCCTCTGTGTTCTTGATAATCTCCTGCGGTGTTCCCAACGTCGTGAGAACTCCCTCGTTCAGTATACCGATTATTTCGCAGACATCCTCCGCAAAGTCCGTCATGTGCGTGCAGATGAAGAATGTAGTTTCAGTCTCTTTAGCCATAGCAAGTATCATTTCCTTGACAAGAGCACTCGCGGCAGGATCCAATCTGGATGTAGGCTCATCAAGAAACACCAATTGCGGTTCATGAAGGATTGTTGATGCGACTAGCACCTTCTGTTTCATTCCTGACGAGTAGCTCTCAAGCAGGTCGTTCTGTCGTCCCTCCAGTCCTAGAATCCCGAGTAGACTGTCAATCCTGTTCTTCAGTACATCGCCGCTGATGTCGTTCAGGGCACCTATAAACTCAAGAAACTCCACCGCAGACAGCTTCGAATACAGACCTGGTGCCTCAGGAAGCAATCCAGTGACTGCTTTGATTTCATCCCTCTGCCTGTTTACATCATATCCACACACAGATGCCCGTCCAGCACTGGGCTTGAGGAGTCCTGATAGGATTCTTACAGTCGTTGTCTTCCCTGCGCCATTTGGACCCAGAAATCCAAAGGTGCTCCCCTTCCTGACTTCCAAATTCAAATCCTTGAGAGCCTGGATAGCCCCAAAGTTCTTTGAAAGTCCCTCAGTTCTAATATCAATTCCATCACTCACCATGGCACTCCACACCTAACGCTGAGGTTACTTGGAGCTTTCTCCTAAAAAGCTAGAGCTTTATAGCAGGTGAAGGAATCTATTCTTTCTCCAGCTTGCATATGAAGAAGCCCTCAGTTCCATGCAGATGTGGCAGGAATCTCCTTGTTAGAGTCAATGAGTCATTCAATTCTACTCCATACGGTCTTGAGTATCCCGGAGAACCAAACTCGAGCTTTATCGGGACTACTCTCATCTCTGGATGCCTGTCAAGAATGTCATCAACTATGTACTCGTTCTCCTCAGGCGCAATAGAACACGTCGAATAGACCATAGTCCCACCGGAAGGTAACGCGTTCACCGCAGCCTCTAGAAGCTCATCCTCCCTGGTCGCGCAGAATCGAACGTCAGCCATGGATGTACTCGTCTTTCTTGTGGGATCCAAAGGAATCAAGCCTTCGCCTGAACAAGGCGAATCAAGTAGAATCTTGTCTGGCGTTTGGTTCAGTTTGTCGAGTTTCCTAGCATCGCCCCGAAGGACTATGGCATTGCTTACCCCACAACGCTGAATGTTGCTCTCCAGGCTCTTTATACGTTGACGGTCCTGCTCTATTGCAATCACAGTCCCAGTGTCTTCCATCAGTTGAGAAATATGCGTGGTCTTGCCTCCTGGCGCGGCAGCCACGTCTATGACCGTTTCTCCAGGTCGGGGGTCTAGAACCTTAGTCACAGTCATGGATGGCACTCCTTGAACGTAATAGTAGCCGAGCATATGCTCAAAGAGGGCCCCGGGAGCTCCGTCGAATTCCGCCCAGAAGCCCTCATCTAGCCAATCTACAGCCCTCAGTGTTGTCTGTTTGAGCCGCAGCCGCCTTTGAAGCGAATCAGAATCAATCTTGAGTGTGTTGACCCTCACAGAGGTAGTTATCTGCTCCTCACACGCCTCGATGAACTGAATAGTTTCTTCTTCGCCCCACAATGCCAAATAGCGTTCAATCATGTACGGCAGATAGCCGTATTGATTTGCCATTTCCTTTGCTCTTCGACGGAGTTGTTTGCTGGCCATCCCATCACGCTTCTTCCAACGCTCTCTTCAGCTCATCAACTCTCGGCCCAATGAGTGAGACCGCTGGAGTCAATCGATCTGGAGTGCCCAAGTCCTTGAACCCTGAACCCGTAATTGGCACCACCACGGAGTCTGAACTATCAATAACACCCTCCTTCAATAGAGCGTCTAGACCTGCCAGTGCAGCGACACCGCTCGGTTCAGCGAACACACCCTCCAGTTTTCCCAGGAGTACAAGATACTTCTCAATGAGGGAGTCTTCAACTGCCACTGCTTCTCCGTCAGCTAGATTGAGGTATCTAAGTGCAGCATCACCATCCCATGGAAACGGATCGGCAAGCCCTCCCGCAATGGTTTCATTGGAATCCCAGGGCATAATGTTCAATGGATCTTGTTTCTCCTTGAATGCTCTTACAATGGGTGCACATCCCTCTGGTTGAATCACAACAGGTCTGGGAAGTCTGTCGATGAGCCCCATCTGTTGAAACTCCCATAGCCCCTTCATTGTACCTGCTGCCAGTCCTCCACTCCCTGTAGGGAAGAGAATCCAATCCGGAGGACTCCATGATAGCTGTTCTGCAATCTCATAGCCAAGAGACTTTGTACCCTCAAACTGGAAACAGTTGAACGGTCCGAATGATGGAGCGGGTGTCCATCCCAGCTCACTACAGGCCGCCTTAAGTAGCGTGGTAGTTGGGTCAACGCCTTCCTCGACTTTGTGAACCCTAAAGACGCGGGCTCCCAATGTTCTCAGATGAATGAGTTTACCTGCAGGAGCATCCTCCGGAACAAATACCACAGCTCTGAGTCCTGCTCTTGCCGCATATGTTGACATTGCTGCGGCGGCATTGCCAGAAGACGCTGCAGAAACAGTCTGAGCTCCATCTTCTGCTGCGCGGCTCACCCCTACACATATTGGTCTGTCCTTGAAAGACCCAGAGGGACACAGTGTTTCCAGCTTGAGGTAAAGACTCTGCAGTCCCATCTCTTCGCCAAGCCTTTTGCTTTGCACAAGGGGTGTGTCACCTTCCCCAAGTGTTACAATGCTCTCTCTCTTTCTGAGAGGCATCAGATCGAAGTACTTCCAGAGGCCTCCTCTTGTTTTCTCCAAATGGGATTTCGAGAAGGAATCCTTGACCGCCTCTAGATCAAAGGTGATGTCGATTCTACCGCCACATCCATCGTTGGGTGGGACATTATCATCGTTGTATTCCTTGCCGCACCTTGCACACTTGTATTTCACGACACTCAACATGGGTGGCAACCCACTCATGAGGAATCTCTCTCCCGTTATGTGGGTTGTGGCAAATCCTGCGAATACGAAAGCGAGGAGAAACACCTAACTCGGAGATATGCTGATGCAGATATTGAGACATAATGAGCGTGAGTAGATTCGAGGTCGAAGTGAAGATCCCCCTAGAAGAAACAGAGCGACTCGGGGCAGCTCTTCTTGAGATTGGTGCGCGAAAGCTCAGTACGGAAACACAAGTCGATGCATACTTCGATCATCCATGCAGGTCTTTTCCAGAAACTGATGAGGCAATACGAATCAGGAGTCGACAGCCACATTCAGATGATAGTCAGGCGATGTCGGATGATAGGCCTCTAAAGGAGATGACATACAAAGGCCCGAAAGTCGACCCTCTCTCAAAGACCAGAGTTGAGCTATCAGTGGGGCTCGACGATTCCAGAGAGGCGGGGCTGATACTAGCTCAGCTTGGGTTCAAAGCTATTGCGGAGGTCACCAAGATACGGTCATTCTATGCTATACGTGATATCACAATCAGCATAGATGACGTGGTCGATATTGGAATATTCCTAGAGCTTGAGCGTGTTGTGGAGCATGAGGACCAGATTCCCTCTGCAAGAGAGGACATCTTTGAAGTGGTCAGAGAACTTGGCCTAAGACCAGAGGAGTCCGTCCGCGATTCATATCTCGAGATGTATCTAGGAAAGAAGCATCTATGATTCAACATTGTCAATCTCTCTTCGCAATTCTGCCACAAAATCACTGAGAATTGAATGGCGGCCTTTTGCAAGCCTCTTCCCCTCTTTGGTGTGCATCATCTGATATAGCTTCAGCAGTTTCTTGTCCGCATGTCTTAGGAATCCCTCTGCGCCTACACCGGTTGTTGCCGCTTGCGCAATAGCTCGAAAAACTCCAATGGCTCCTAGCGCATCCAGCTTGTCGGCATCACTAAGAATCTCGCCCTCCAGAGATGTGGGAGTGAGGCCTTCACTGAATCTATGAGTTCTGATGACATCTCTGACACTCTGTATCTCGTCCTGAGTGAATCCTACTTCTTCCAGAATCTCAACGCTCATTTCACCCGAAACGATTGAATGAGACACTCCTGTTTCACCCTCCTTTGCGCGCCCCACATCATGCAGGAGAGCTGCTGCTCCAAGGACTCTCAGATTTGCTTTCAGTATTGTTCCAATTCTCATCGCGAGTGAAAACACTCTCTTCACATGATCATATGCATGTGCACCTGCATCAGAGCGGGTCATTTCTTGTCTTACAAATGAGTCAATTCTCTCAATGTACGACATCTGACATAGGTCCTAAGCTTGAGGTATTTAATCGGTGTTTCCAGCTACATATTGGTGTTTGGTTGCCTTTCGATTTATAGGAGAGCCATAAGACCCAAGAAACCCTTTAATTGTTTGAACCGGACGGTTTGGGGTAGTACAAAGCTCACCACCTAATGCGAGTTTGGAGTTGCAGCTCATATAGAAGAGGTATAATCATTTGGCCGCCAAGACCACAGACCAGCGCAGAATGGGAGCAATGACTGTAATCAGCTCTCTTATTCTAGTGGCTATGATAGTTTGGGCAGGTTGGTCCTTTGCCTTAGTCAGTCTGGGATTGGTTCGTGACTATGACCCACACATAGAGTATGATGAGGCACCACACTTTGGCTATGATATACCTTGGGCAGGTGGTCAGACGGACTGGTGGAACTATACGTACGCTCCCCTCAACGAAACATTCCCTGACGACATTCTTGATCAGCTAGACAATGTTTTGTTCTACGTGGCGCCAGAGGACCCGCCTCAATTATGGCGTAGCACAGCATATGATGAATACGATGGCTCCAGTTGGGCTAAGACAGACACCACACAGTGGTCAGTGGGCGATGGGAATATCGACTCATCGGAAGCCACTAATGAGATATACCGGGTCTATCTCAATGTCACGACTGGGCCTGCCACTGAGCCCCTTGAGATTCCCACTTTGTTTCCGAACATGAAGATTATTCGAGGGTCATTTGAGACCGGCTATATCGACCAGTCTGGTGTCTATCAGGCCCATAGTCCAAGCAAATTGACAAGCTACGATATATCCACTGACGAATATGGTACAGCCCTCTTGAATCCGTTCTTTGAAGGCAGTGGAGAAGACATTCTTCTCAGCTATGAAGTCACGTACGACAACCAAGACCTCATCACGGTTCAAAGCAGTGCCCTCGATGGTGACCAGGCTCCTCCAGATATCTGGAATCTGTATTCTCCTGTGGGTGTCACCCTGAGTGCCAACGTGGTAGGGAATGCATCACAGTTCATCGGTGCGGGTAATGCGTACCAAACTGCAGTTCAAGTAGAGCAGTTCTTCCGCAGCAACTTCTCGCTCATACTTGATGACTACACTAATCGTCCAGGTAGTCAAGAAGTCACTGACTGGTTCTTGGAACGAGGGGGTGGTCTGCCAATGGACTTCGTGACCGCCTACTGCGTCTTTATGCGATATCTTGGCGTTCCTGCTCGGCCAACTCTCGGATATGCTGTGGGCAATTCAATGGGTGGCTACCGTGAAATCCAAGTCCGGCATATGCTGTTCTGGGCAGAGGTCTTCATTCCCATGTCAGGCCATCCAAACGGAGGTGAGTGGATTCAAGTCATTCCTCTACCTTTGCCTGGCACTGGTGGCGTTCCAAACACAGGGCAGGGAAACGTCCAGCTTTTACTAGCATCCAGCCTGTTTCCAGACATGTACGAGCTTATTGGAACACCCTTCCAGATCTACGCGGCTATCTTTGTCAACGGTGTACCAATAACAACACCAGAAACAATCGATTTCTTTGACAGAACAGACAGTGTCGTGATGGGCTCTGCAGCGATACAGCCTAGCGGAATTGCTACTCTCGACTACGCATTTCCCGCCGGATCTTCAGTCGGAATGCACAACATCACTGCGACCTATTATGGTCCCACTTACGTGGTTTCGAACTGGACCGCCATTTATGCCGTATCACAGCCCAATCCAAGGTACGCGGCAGCTGAACCAGAGAGTGGATTCTTTCCAAGCGAAGAGATTGACATCGACATTAAGCAAGGATTGGACACCTACATTGCCTACTGGAATGACACCTTAGATATTCGGGGCAACATGACGGATTCGGAGGGCAATGGTGTTGACGGCACTACGTTGAACAATCCTTGGATGCAGATCATGTGGGATGATCAGACTCTAGGTTCTGCTCTAATTCTCTCAAATGGGAGTTACAGGTACCTCATGTACATCGACCCTGCAAATGCGACATTGATGGGACTTATGAGCCCGGGGGCTCATGAGCTCTGGTCTAGCTACAGTGGTGAGTACGACCCGTTCCCGCCATACTATCCTATATATCTCCCAGCGCGCTCAAGTGACAATTCCACAGTGACTATCTTCGGAGCTGCGACCTCGAATCTTGTTGTGACTCCTAATCCAGCTTATCGTGGGGCTACTCTGCATTACGAGGGGACCTTACAGCTCTTCGATGGTACGATACTCTCTTTCGAAACTGTTGACTTCTACTTCAACGGCGCCTATCTCGACAGCAGAGTGACAGATGCAACAGGATTTTTCCAATACGACTTCCCAATACCATTGGCTCATGCACTAGGCTGGTTTGATGCAAACGTGACATGGAGCTCACCATCGCCTGACATTGTGAATATGAACGATAACATCCCAGTGGAGATCCGTCTGCGACCGACCGATCTCAGTGACATGGCCTACTCAACAGTATTTCCTGGAGTTGTCCACATTACAGAGAACATCACCATCTATGGTCATCTTTTGGACGGTGTGAATGGCACCGGTCTTGTGGGGCGAACAGTCGATTTCTGGTGGGACGATGGCACATCTGCAGTTCAGGTGGGGTCAAACGTGACTGAAGCAGGTGGCTGGTACCAGTTCACGTATACTGTACCTGCTGGTTTTGAGGGCTATGTTGATCTCTGGGTGAACTTCATCTCTCTTGACGGATATTATGACAACTCACAGTCCCCAATTCGTAGCGTTGAGGTCAAAAAGTGGGATGTTCAAATCACACTCGAGCCCATTCCCGATCCTCTGTATATCTTGGATACAGTGGCGATTGAGGGCGTAGTGACATTCTCAGAGATTCCCTGGCCATTCTCAAATGCAAACATCTCGATATGGTGGAATAACCAGACTGACGGATTACGCCAGATTGGATGGGCAATAACAAACTCAACAGGTGGATACTCGTTCTACTATGTCATTCCTGCAGGGCATGAGCCAGGCAATGTTACTATCTATGCTTCATTCGAGTCTCCATACTTCAGTGTTGCAAGCGCGGAATCTTCACGTGCCTATCCTGACATTCAGACCCGTCCAACAATTCTCACAGTGGGCACTGTTGGAGGCTTCAGAGTCTATTATATCAATGAAACAGTGTACATCGTTGGTCAGCTTTTGGATGGTGGTATACCCATCGTGGGTGAAGACGTCACAATATATTGGGACAATGGAACCCTCCAATCATTCGTTCGAACCACAAATTCAACTGGATATTACAACCTGACCTACCCCCTATCACTGAGCGATGGAGTTGGCACGATAGCAGTCAGTGTTGATTATGCAGGAGGTGGGCTCTATGACCCCGCATTCACCGTGCTTATGCCTGATATCACTACGCAGCTTTACCAGACAGACATCACGGCTATGGCAATCAATGGGACCTACCACTTGGATGAGGTGCTATACTATTCAGGTCAGCTCACGTTTCCGCACAATGGAAACCCGATTCCTGGAGCCACAGTCATCATTCATTTTGTAGATGGCAACGGAGAACGTACTTGGCCTAAGTTCACGGACGGGTCTGGTTGGTTCAGTTTCCAATACAACTTCACACTGGCTGATCTTCTTGGCGGTATTATGATTTGGAGCGAGTATACGAGTACTGATCCTCTTTGGTCTGACGCAAACTCAGGAAGTCAGTCAGCCAATGTTGAGCTGTATCAGCTGGAGCTGAACGCGTTTGCGCCTGGCTTTGTATACCTTGATCAGGGAGTATTCATCGATGGCTGGCTTACGTATTTGGGAGGAGCTCCGCCCCTTGTTGGAGAGGTGGTGGATGTCTATATCTCTGGAAGCGCAGTCGGACCTTGGAGCTACATTGGAAGTGATACAACCGATGCCACGGGATATTTCTCATACACACACTTTTTTATGGTCCCGCCGGACTCCGAGGGAGATTACTACTTCTTATGTGTCTACAACAGCACAAGTCCTCTTAATGCTGATGCAGTAACAGGCGCCATGCAAGTGACGGCTCTGCGATATCAGGTCACCTTAGACATGTTCTTGTCATCAAATCCAATCTACCAGAATGAAACACTAACAATCTCCGCCCACCTGTATTTCACTATCAATGGCACCAACATTAGCGGAGCGGCTATCAGATTCTACTGGTTCAATGGAACACTAGGACGCCTTGATAGCGTACCGATTCAGACAAATGCAAGCGGGTGGGCCGTGCTTGTTTATTCCAGAATGTCTATGGACACTATTAGAACTGGAATAGAGGTCTATGTGTATTATGATGGGTCATTTTTGCTGTTGCCTGGAGAGTCATCCCACGAAACTCTCACTCTTTGGCAATGGCGGACGGTGATCTCCGGGTTTAGCACTGGTGCTGCCAGTTACTATATTCTACAGACGATACCAATCACCGGCCAATTGACCTACGTAGTTGGTCCGTATGCGATTGGAGGCGTTTCCCTTAACATTCTCGTTGATGGCGCCCCGGTTGGCAATACCTTCACTGCATCAAATGGCTCATTCTCGTTCAATTGGCCAATCCCAGAATCAGCCACTCCAGGCACACACCAAATCAGGGTTCAATTTCTCTCTCCGATGAATTGGGTTGCAGGCTACACGACTCCGCCCTCATTAGTCGACTTCTTACAGTATACAGTGGATCTGACGGCAACTATTGACACCTACACGATATTCCGAGGGAGTTCTGGCACAATATCTGGCTCTCTTGCCTTCACTAATGGGACACCAATGGTGGGTTATCAAGTTGCAATTCATTGGGTGAATAACACTGGAGATTGGACAGTGGCGACCATAACCATTACGGATCTGGGCGGAGCATTTGCATACATCCACGACATAGGCTGGGGGCATGATGTTGGAGATAGTGGGTACTATGTCCAATTTGTTAGACCAAACGCAGCATTTCAGGCGGCCTCAACAACACCTGAAATAGTCAAGATTTGGGACCTAGTCACTCTTAGTTTAGGCTCGGTACCAGGACCACAATTTGCTAGAGGTGACCAGATCACTATTTCTGGAACCGTTTCCAACGGTGGTGGTGGTGTAGCTGGTGTTCTCATTGATGTTTTCGATGATGGAATCTGGGCCGGGAGTGATGCCTCAAATGGGATTGGTATCTTTAGTGTAGATTACACATTTCCGGATGATCATCCACGTGGATTGTTCTACGTTACACTTGACGTGCAGCCTGGGTCTTACTATATGCTCTCTGGTCCAGCAGACTCATGGCTACTCGAGATGTACATAAGTTCTACAACCATTGTTACCATCCCCCAACTTGTAGACTACCAGCCAGGTGAACCATTCACATTTAGCGCTCAACTCATTGATGATGATGACTTGCTAGAGGAGACAACGACCATCAGGGTCTATCTCAACACCACATTCCTCTTCCAAAGAGGGATGGCCCCGGGTGATTGGAACGACATTCCCATAACAATTCCATCTGATTGGACGACAAGTGGTCTATATCAGCTAGTTGTCGAATGCTATGGCAATGATGCGAACTACGTCCTAGGTTCGACTGGTATCCCGCCCAGCAACATCCACATCTTCACTGCTGTTGATTTCGATTTTGAAGGCACTCCACGGCTGGTCAATCTAGCAACTGATTTTTCAATCGTTGTGGCATTTAGAGATGATCTTGGGATTCCTATTCGAATACGAAATGCAATAATCAATGTAAATGGAACTGAGCATCTAGTCAGCACTCAGTCAAGCGGCGTAATCGAAATGATTCAGACAGGGATTGACCAAGAGGCTACTATTGACGTCTTTGTGACACTGACATCCCTCGATAGTGGTGTCCCAGATGAGGCATCAGAAACATTCCAAATTCGTATACAGCCCCCTGGCATTGGATTTCCAAATGCCTTGGATCTGCTTCTCCCTTTGGCCGTGATAGGTGCTGCCGTTGCAGTCCTTCTGCTATACCTATACTTTGTTAGAGGCTTTGGCAAAGGTGCATTCGTTTCAGTGGCAAGAGACCTGGCTAGCAAGTTGAGGAGCATCAAGAGGCTTGCAGACGCTGGCAAATACGCCGCTGCCATATCGCTGACTTATCACACATTTGAGGACATGTGTGCCTCCAAGACTGGGCAGCCTCGACGTTATTCAGAAACAGCGAGGGACTACGTAACACGAATTCTTAAGGAGATTCCATTGGACAGCTCTTCTGTGAATGAGCTGCTTCAGGCTTACGAAGAAGCGCGGTTCTCCCATCATGAGATAACAGAGGAGACCTATGATGGTGCGATGCGCGTGTTTACAGATCTTTACCCGCGAATTGATGCGGTACCAACAACAGAATAGAAGGTGAAGAAATATGGGCTTTAGAAACTCGATTGGAAGGCTCTTCCGCGGAGGAACGCCGAAGGTCGCGTCTGTCGATATTCCGGCAAAACTCCGCAACATCAAGAAGCTTGCAGATGCTGGGAAGTACAATGCAGCTATTACTCTGGCATATCGTACCTTCGAACAGATGTGTGGCATGAAGACGGGCTCTGAACGTGCTCAGTCTGAGACCGCACGCGAGTTCTTGGAACGTGTGTTGAAGGTGATTCCTCTAGATGGCGTGGCTGTTGATGACTTCATAAGATCATACGAGGAGGCTCGTTTCTCAAACCATGCGATTACACGTGAGCGATACGAGCTAGCCATCAAGACATTCAGCGATCTATACCCGCGAATTGAAGGAAGAGCAATGCCAGAATAGTTCTAGGTGTGACCGATGGGCTGGAAAGAATACGTGCAGGTTATCCTCTTCATCCTGAGCTGGGCACCGATAGGTGTCCTGATAGGGACCAGTGTATTCAACGTACAGGCAACATACCCGTACGATTTCAGCATCTATAATGAGGAATATAATGGCCTCAGTATATATCGTGATGCCATTGAGGGTCAGCGATACACCGTAAAGACAATCCAGGCATCGATGAGCACTCTTGGACGCTATGACGGAAACGCAACACTAGTGATCACAGGTCCTGTTGTGGACTTCAGTGTAGATACAATATTAGTGATGTTTCAACACCTCGCTTCAGGCGGGGGCGTCCTGATTGCAGACGACTTTGGCACAGCTAATAGTTCATTTGCCCTACTCAATCTCCTTCTTCAAGGAGCTATGCAGGCAGGCCCAGTCAACCTTACGGGATTACTGAGCTTCCCACAGGGAGTTCTCTATGACCTAGACTCATACGGACCCAACCCTCTCCTCCCCATTGTGACAGATTTCCATAGCGTTGCAGGGTATGGCACTGTTCTGACTCAAGGAGTTGGCTCCTTGCATCTAAACTATGCCTCAGTCATCACCCCCACGAGTCTGCTGGGGTATATGGGATTCGCATGGACCACGCGACGTGCATGGTGCGAGAAGAATCTCACCTCAATTGAGACAGGCGAGGCTTGGCCTGACCCAGATGAGTGGGCTGGCGTCTTGCCAGTCGCAGGGGCCATTGACTTGGGTGATATGCTTGCACCTAGTGCGGGGCGTCTTGTTGTGGTGAGCGATCCCAGCATATTCATCAATGACATGGTGGATGACTTCGGAGGCAATTTGCGATTCGGATTGAACATAATCAACTGGCTTTCACACGGCGATACCGACATACCAATAATCTTCTGCGAGAATCTTCTTGAGGTGCCATGGTCGTCGCCCGAGTTCTTCTTTGGGCTCTATCTTGGAAGAGCGCTGTGGCTGTCCAGTATGCCCATTCTTGCCCCTCTCTATCCTCTTGTGACAGTACTCGGCATTCGCAAGTACCTGCCCGACCCTAAAAAGCCTGAAGTCAAGAGTGTATCTGACGTGTTTCTACGGAGAGGTCAGACATACTTCAGCGAACGGATGTCGTATTACCGTAGTGAGGGAAACTATGGGCGGGTCGTGAAGATGTTATACCGAAAGCTGAGAAGGGCCATGGTGAAGAAGTATCAATGGCGAGAGTTCAATCTGATGAAGGTCTATGAACTCCTACGATACAAAGAGCCTGGAGTCAGCCTGGAGAATTTCAAAAAGACATTCGCTAGGATTGAGGAGATTGCCTCTGATCCTGGAATAAAGGTGAAGGAGAGCGAAATGATGTCACTCTTCTTCATTCTTCGTGACATTCAAACCAAATTAATCGACACTAAGTGAATTGTGAGGTAGAATAAAAATGACAACAGAAGAAGCAACCGGTGCCGAACCAGCTGAGGTGCTTCAGCCAATGAGCATCGATGAGGTCCATACCCTCAGCGAAGATATCATTCGTGAGTGTGGAAGGATTATCGTCGGCAAGGAGGATATACTCCGTGATGTGCTCATAGCATTCCTAGCAAACGGACATGTTGTGCTGGAGGGCGTACCTGGTTTGGCCAAGACCTACATGGCACGCACGTTCGCGTCCATTCTAGGTTGTGCGTTTAAGAGAATACAACTCACGGTTGACACACTTCCAGCAGATCTTCTGGGTAGTAATGTGTTCAACCAGAGGACTGGAGAGTTCTGGTACCGAAAGGGTCCAGTGTTCTCAAATCTTGTGCTTGCAGACGAGATCAATCGATGTCCCCCTAAGTCTCAGAGTGCTCTACTCGAGGTAATGGAGGAGCGACAGGTCTCTATAGAAGGAGTCACGAGGAAACTCCCACGACCCTTCCTAATCATTGCAACACAGAATCCTGTAGAGCAGGAAGGAACCTATCCGCTTCCCGAGGCTCAGCTTGATAGATTCATGTTTAGGCTGATTTTGGACTATCCTACTGACTCCGAAGAGGCGGAGGTCATTCGAAGGAAGCACATCGGTGAGGCTACCGACCTTCGCATCCTTGCTGATCCTACAACCATTGCACGAATGCAGAATGCATGCAAAACCGTCTACATCGAGGAGGACATTATCAACTACATCCGAGATATTATCATTCGGACAAGAAATGATCCTCAGATCCTCCTTGGCGGGTCGCCTCGTGCATCACTTGTCCTCATGAGTGCATCAAAAACTCGAGCTGCGATGGATGGTCGTGACTATGTGATACCTGAGGATGTTCGGAGATTAACGGTTCAATGTCTGAATCATCGCCTGCTCTTGAAGCCTGAAGCCGAACTTGAGGGCTTGTCCGTAGAACGACTCACTTCAAAGATACTCGGAGAAGTTGACTGTCCTCGATAACCTGCTGTAGGCGATGTAAGCGCGGAGAAGAACAACTGTGATCACGCAGAGAGGCTTTGTCGTTATCTTTGCAGCAGTAACATTCCTTACTAGTGGATTTGCCCTAGGAGGGAACTTCTACCTCACAACATTAGGCGTGTATCTTATCGTCGGCCTAGTCGTTTCTCTGCCTTTCTTTGCACTTACTGCCAATATCGCTGGTATCGAAGTTGACCGCCAGATTGACAAGGTCAAGCTGTTCTCAGGTGACTTTCTCCGTGTCAGGGTCACAATCAGAAATGCCTCTCGACGGCATTTTGACTTCATAGAGGTGCATGACCAATATCCTGAAACATGGATCCTCGCGATAGGTGAGAACTTCATCGCAAGTCGCATAGAGCCCGGAAGTAGTATCACTTTCTCCTATATCCTTCAGGCCAGAATGCGTGGCCGATACAACATTGGCCCAACTGAGGTCATTATGCGTGATCGTCTTGGATTGCACTATTACAAGCGATCTCTAAAGGCTGAAACTGAGGTCTTAGTCTATCCAACATGGAAAGACGTCCGCCGGTTGGATGCAATTGGAAAGCAAAGGCAACTGGGTCTCATGTTTGGTTCCCACCGTACAAAGATAGTTGGAATGGGGACCGATTTCACAGGATTTCGTGAGTATGTTCCTGGGGACCCGTTCAGACTTATTGACTGGAAGACTAGCGCAAAACGTGGTGACATGGTAGTAAAGCAGTATGAACAAGAGAAGAACGTCCAAATCATGTGCATGGTGGACACTAGTGGTAGCATGGGGAATGGTTATCCAGAGAACACCAAGCTGGAATATGCTATCCGTGCTGCAGTTCTTCTTACTCACCTCGGACTTGAGCGAAAAGACCTAGTTGGCACCTGTGTGTTTAGTGAATACGTGCATTCATTTGTGCCACCAAGTACTCACCCAAATCACATGTATGATGTTTTAGAGTCTCTCGCAATGGCTGAGCCAAGAGGCTGGAGCGACTACGAGTCTGCAATCACCCATGTAGTTGAGCAAACAAGGAAACGAACACTCGTCATCTGGCTTACCGATCTAGAGGAAAGCCCAGCCCCTCTACTCAATGCTATGAAGACCTTAGTTGCAAATGGTCACAAGGCGATGGTCATCAGTCCGTTTGGACCCTGGTTTGAGGCTCCCGTGGGACAGTTCGGACCAGTTGAGAAAGTTCTAGCAGAGGCTGTTTCTGAAGAACTATGGGAACGCAGAAGGAAGATTGCACGTGCACTGGCGAAGTTTGGAATCAGTGTAGTCAATGTAGGGCCTGAAGATTTTCTCCCAACAATCATCAGGACCTACGAGCAGGCAAAACAGAGGGGGGTGGCGTTGTTCTGAGGGTCACCACTTGGATCCTTCGCATTGCCTCCACAGCTGCATTCGTTGGCATGGCCTATCTCATCTATAGAGTAATGAATTACAACGATGTGTGGCACTGGAACGCTCCCTATGACTTTGTGGTGACAGTGTTTCGTCTCTTGTCACTCCTGTTCTTCTTCATTTCATTCGTCCTAGTCACTGGGCTATCGACTGCCATAACTGGCGCAGTGCCGAACGAGCTTGTTGTAGGGCTGTATAACACAATCACTCTTAGAACTTGGTACATGCAGCCTTATGGCGTGTCCGGGCCCATCACTAATGCAAATGAGGTGTTTGCACGGTTCTCGGTGGATATCTTCGAGGTGCTGACCTCTCTTTTCGAAAACACCTTCTTGTTTCTCTACTTTCTGTGTGCAGGCATTGGAGTGGCGCTCTTCTTGCAATCCTTGGTCAAAATGGAACACAAATTCGTAGGCGGCGCATTCATCTCTCTCCAGATGATTCTACTCATTGCAGTTCTTCGCACTACAATTATCGCAACCCTCGGTGATTTCGGAATCAATCTCCCCTTCTTTGCTAATGAGCATGTTATCCTCGACTATGCTGATGGATTTCCAACTGACTTCCTAACATTCCTTTTCAGTGATCTTCAAGTTCTTGTGCTTGTTTCCTTTGCATATCTCGAACTCAGCTATCAAATGATCTATAGCTATTCTGTAGGAAAACCAGTAGAGGATAGGGAAGAAACCCTCAAGAAACAGCTATTGGCATTGCGCCAGGCAACCCGCAAGCAGGATGCCATTGAGAGAGGAGAGAAGGTCAGTACAACAGCGATGAGCAGATCTTCGGGATCGACTGCATTCTCGTTCTTGCGAGAGGCAATTGAACGGAAGGTCGTTGGCAGTAAAGATGCTCTGGAGAACCTAGATGCAGTATCTGATGTTCGTCGCCTGCAGATTTTCGTGGACGAGCTTCTCCAGACTGACTCAAGGGCTCGGGATGAACTCACCGCAAAAGCTGCAGCGCCATCTTCAAGTTATGTTATAGGCTCCACAATCATGGGTTCGGCATTCCGCTTTCTGAGTGTCGTGGCGATATCCTTTATGATGATGAGCCCCGCGGTCTTCCTGCTCTTTCTGAATCCTCCTATTGGCATTCAGACCAGTATAGAAGTACTCCAGCCAGAGATAGTCCTTCTGTTCCTAGTGCCTATTGTGTTACTCTTTCCATTTGCAGCAATGGTCGTCAGTTGGTTCTCAAAGCGAGAAGAGGAAGTCAAACTGACTAAAGAAGAGAAGGAAGAGATGACGCGACGAAAGAAAGACCTCGCTCAGAAGAAGAAAGAAGCAGCTAGGAAAAGAAAGGAACGTGAGAAAGCCCGCAAGAAAATGAAGGCCAGACCTGAAGAGAAAGACGAGTGGGACAAAGCATTAGAGGAAGCTTACAAGACGTAGACCATCCCCAGGAGGATTTTCATTGTGACAACGGTTGTGCTCAGTCACGGAGACCTCGATGGCATCACGTCAGGAGCAATCGCACTCTTAGCTTTTCCTGGCTCTGATTTCTTTTTCACGAGGCCATCACAGCTTCATCAGGATCTCTATAGGATTGCAATGGATAGACCTACAACAGTCAGCATTAGCGATATTGCCATCAACAACAAGAGATTCGAGGAGATTCTAGATGCAATTGACCGCTTTCCTGAAACAACTGCAATCCACTGGATAGACCATCATCCTATTACTACGAAACAGAAACGAGAGCTTTCAAAGAGAGTCAATTTGTTCCACGAAGTTGGCCCTTCGGCAGCTGAGCTAGTATACAGAGACTTCAAAGAATCGCTTCCAGAACATGCTCTTCGCCTAGCGCTTTACGGAGCAATTGGTGACTACTGTGATGACACTGAATTCGCCAAGCAGCAGTTCGATAATTATGACAAACGCACTCTCTATCTCGAAGCTGGCTTGCTCGTCCAAGCCCTTCAGGAAATCGACTACAGAAGGGAAGCAAAGGACATCGTTCGTCAATTGACTCTAGGAATCGAGCCAAGCTCAATGAATGATATTGTGGCTCTTGCACTGAAGGCTACCCGAATCGAGCATCAAGTGTTTCGCTATGTCCAAGGCAATGCCCGAAAGCTGGGTCCAATTGGTTATGTCCTCGACATGCCAATCAATGGCTACAGGGGAAAGAGTGCCAAGTTCGCAGCCTATGTAACAGATGCCAATGTTGGCATAAGCGCTAGGTCAACTGATGATGAAGTAGACATGAGCCTTCGACGTAGACAGTCGAGCGTTGATCTAAACAAAGCACTTGATAGCATACTACCTGAGATGGACGGCGCTCAAGGTGGGGGTCATCCAGCCGCTGCTGGTGCAAGCATGTACAAGAATGACTTTCCGAAATTCTTGCAGAAACTAGCTGAGTATGTGGACGAGAGAAACTAGATCCCATGAACAAGAATGCTCCAAATGACCCAAGTTATCGTAGCCACAGCCTCTCCTGCAACAACACCACTGAGCACCTGTGTGATTCTGCTCCTGACTTGTTCAGTTGGAGGTTCATACCCATCAATGGGGCTGGCTACAGATCCATACTTCTTCTCTGTTCGATATTTGATGTAGGCTCCAAAGAGCATCGTAGCTGCCGTGGCTGGAGGAATCAATACGCCGACTGCTAGACTGATGGCACTATAGCCTCTCCTGGCTAATTCCCTGGCTGCGAAGAAGCCAGCAATTGCAAAGGCTAAAAGGTAGAGAAAGGCAAGAAGTGGATGCACTCCCGGAAAATCTCCAATTCCAGGCAGCTGGAACTCGCCTAGTTTGGAAAGGCTGATGACGAGAAAACCAAACAGCTGGGCTGCAGGGCTTGGCAGCTCGCTGCCTCCAAACCCTGGATTCTTGAACAACCCGAAGGTCACTACAGATCCAACTACTGAGCCCAGAATCATTCCGATGAAGACAGCTTTTACAATATCACGTCCCCGAACACCGGTAAGTCTTCCAAGTTTGAGATGCACCAGTAGTGCAAGTGCAGCATCTTGAAGCCCTCCCAGCATAGCCATGAATGTAGTGATGGCTTGAAAAGTGACCCGAAAGAAGAGAATAGCGGGAATTGCTATGATGTCAGAAATATAGCCTGCTAGCATGCCTGTTTCGCTCACTGCCCTTGCAGTGAAGTAGGCTGAAACCATTGCCAGTGGAGACCCTAGTACGAAAAGCAGCCAACTGATTCGAAGCTGGGGAAACGGGGTCAGAAACCAGAATATGATTATGCCAGCAAAGATGAACAAGCTAAGAGAAACAAATGCGACCCAAGGAGGAAGCTGGCCTCTTCGACTTCTAAGGTAGGCCCGAGGATTTCCCACCATCTCTCGAATCTCCTCCTTTATCACTTCAATTGAGAACAGCTCCTGTTGTACTCTCATGAGTCTGGGCACATCTCGTGTCTTGTGTGGGTCTTCGATGATGTGTGGGCCATCACCTTGTCCATCATTGCCACTGATCTCCTTCTCAAGCAGTCTATTGAATTCGTCAGGCTTCAGAGCATCATCTCTGCTCGACAGAATGTCCTTAGCTATGACAGCTGTGAAAATCCCAAGGACCATGTATATGATCTCTGCGCGATGAAGGTGATTCCCGTACTGGATAGGCACTGCCCCCTCCAGAAGAATCCATACAAGGAGTGAAATTACTGAGCCTCCCGCTATGATAAGAACTCTCTTCCAGCCGACGAAATAACCAACGCCTGCAATGAGTGGTGAGTTCGAAACGCCTATCCATTCTGGTACATTTCCTGCCACCGGGATTGCAGGAGCAAGAGCGTTGGGAATTGCTTCCAGGCTCGCTCCGGTGACTTCCTCCGCCACCTTTGTGAGTCCCATCCATGTGCCAGAGGCTGCCATTCCTGCTAGAACAGCTTTCTTTGATGATGAATCGGCTCCCAAGGCGAGAATGGTTTCTGCCTGTGGTTGGACTTGTGGCCATGGCTCATCCTTGAATGTGTTTCGCCATGGCAAGAGAAGAATCATCCCGAATATGCCGCTCATCGCGATGACGAGCATAATGAATGGTATTGTGACAATCTGGTCGACAAGTGTCGTAAATGCAGGGTCTATGGTAGGCAGCCAAATGGCAATTGCTGGAAAGGTCACTAGGACTCCGACTGATATCATTCCCGAGCTATTGGCAATTGCCACGACTATCGTATTCTCTTCTGGAGTATATCGTCCCATGGTGCCAAGAATGATTGCACCAAGCATCTCCGCACCAATGAAATACACAACACCAATCTTCAGGTTGAGGTAGATTCCCAAAAAGGTGATGATTGTTCCTACAATTATACCTGTGGACATCGCCCGTTTTGTCATGGGGAACTTGGGCTCACTCATACCAAAGGCGTATAGAGCCATTCCCCCAGTGGCCATTACAATCATCTCAGTGAACACGCCAAGAATCATTGTGGCCAGCAGAATACCAAGTATTCCGAAACTGACAAAGGCGAGTCCCTTCTTGTCTATCGGCTCACGGAATAGGGCTCCAAGAATCAGGAGCATCTCTACCGCAATAGCAGTAAGAACATCGATATCCGCCCATCGTCCTTGTGCCGCCACGACCAGAGCATAGAACAAGCCCGCTCCGAAGAGGCCTACTAGAAGTCCTCTTGTTGGTCTCGGGATTCTGGTCAATGGCTAGCCTCCGTCTTGCGTTATCAAAGACTCCTAGATATGTTTATGATAAATAGGTAGAACGACTCAAGAAATCGCCGTCATTTATCGTTTGTGAACTCGAGTAATGCGGTTTCTTCTAGCCTTGTTTCAGTCTGCCTCTACCTTGCGTCTTGTCACAATTCCTACGAGAACTAGAACACCTGTAGCACTTGCAGTGAGAAACAAAGCAGGGTCACCTGATTATTGACGGACCCTCTTGTTTTTCAAGTGGCGTGTCTTCGTATCAGTTTCAGTTTACTTCGGCCGCTCGGGATTCAACAAGACAAGATGAGATTTCGCACCAAAGCGTGACTGCATTAGAATTCAGTCTGTTTCTGCAATCTCGGCAACTTTTCCTCTGACTGCCTCCAGTTCCAATCCGGTAATGAGCAATGTCTTCTCTCTTGACTTATGCCCCGAAACCAACTTGATGTTTCCAGTCGAGATACCAAGCACCTTGGACATGCGCTTGAGCAGCTCCACGTTTGCCTTTCCTTCTCTGGCCGGTGATTTTAGATTGACAACAACAGCATCCGGATTGACATTGGAAATCAGCTTCTTCTGAGTGGACTTCGGTCTAACAACCACCTTCAGAAACACCCCGTTATCTGCTTTCCAGATCGCACTCTTGTCCATGTGACACGGTGGCATCATTTCTCCATATGAGTGTGACCCATATCCAAGAGAGAGAGCTATCAAGAATTCCTTTTTATGGAATCAGTTCCTCATCCATCTTGAGACCGTGCAAAACACGGGGTGAACGATCATGTCAGATCCAGTCATGGATGCATACACACAGGCATACAATAGTAGTGGGAAGATGGTTCAGGCATTCGGAGTGATCACAGCTAGTGGACAAGTTCTCTGGCAAAGCAATAACTGGGACCTACAAGCTGACGCAGCTCAACTCGGAAGAGCAGTCAGTTCTGGTGCGGCCTCAGTCACACAGAATCAAATCAAGTACTCCACAATCAGAACCACACCGGACAGTCTAGTTGCTCGAAATGTAGGGGGGAATGGAACCCTTGTTCTGGCCAAGATTGAAGGTGAGAAATTTGTGGTTGCCTGGGCCGCAGCAGAAGCAGCTCCGGATGGTATCTATGTGGACGTAGACCGAGCTGCAAAATCCCTAAAGGGCAAGATCTAGCTGGAATCCTAGATGGACTGAGGGTTTCCCCCCTCAAGTCCCTCTAACGACTACTTCTTAACGACTTATGTTGATATTCTGGTGACTGTGAAATGGATATGACTATTGACAACGAATGGAATATGCTTTACTCGCACAATCCCAAGATCCAGGCATTTGCCATTCTGAAGAATGGCGAGATTATCTGGCAGACAAGTAACTGGGACTGTGTACCAGCCGCAGCAGCCCTCACTGATGCTCCTGCTTCAGCAAGTGAGAGTGTAGAGATTGGTGGAGTCAAATATAAGAGAGTCACATCAACCCAGGAATCATACATCGCAGCCGCGGACAAGGACCAAGGGCATCTGCTTATGTCTCGTGTTGAGGTGGGCATCTGGCTAATCGCTTGGGCCACGCATGATTCTGTTCCTGAGCTTACACTTATTGACCTTTCAAAGGCAGCCGTTCAGCTCATGCGCAGACTTTGATGTCGTTTCGCAAAGGATAAGAGGAGTCCGCCTTTTGTTCTCTAGTTCCTCTAGAGGTGCTATTCATTGATCACAGCGTTCATCATGGTAAAGGTCGAAGGCATGACCAACAGGGAAGTCTTGGCTGAAATTATGGCTCTTGATGGGACCGAGGAGGCCTACATCATATTTGGGGCCTTTGATATTATCGTGAAGGCATCTTTCAAGACGAACGATGACATGAGCATATATGTCGTTGAGAAACTGAGAGAAATTGAAGGAGTTGGAGAAACTCAGACGAATGTCTGTGCCACCTGTGATTAGTCTACTCGAAGCTTCCACAAACCTTTTTGAAGCGGGATCTCACGCATTTTCTTCTGAATCCTAATCCCCTCATATCGCCTAGAGCAAAGAGCTTGACAAGGTCTTAATACATGCTCAGCACTCTCTTATCGGCACCGTCGCCCTTGACCAGCTGACCCTGCGTCCCTAATACTCTAGGAAGTGCTCATGTGGGAAGCCACCTGAGTGCTTAGCTCACCTCATTGGCTCTCATTCTCTTCATTCCCTAGAAATCGTCAAGTATCTCATAGTTATCCATCTAATCTCATGCACATTCTAGGATATGTTGTCCTAGGATGAGTGTTTCTAGATTTCTCCATCAAACACGCGCAATACCTGTGATAGGACTGCAGATATCACCTGACGCTGTAGAATTGCAATTAGAGGAACCCGCACTATCAGTGCCCAGGGTTTGGCCTGGTCCGGATGGCTTCCAAACATTCCAATACTGTCTGTGTTATCAGCAATGATGATTCCCATCTGAGTTGGATTCCATGCATCAAGGATAGAGTCATCTTGCACGACTTTGCTAAGCTGCTCAACCAGATCTGGAGGACTCATCCCACCAACATCCATCATGCTCGCATAATGTGCGAATTCGGGCCATTTATCCATGAATGACTTTGATGTGACTAGCTTTATGTCAATGCCTCGCTTTTTTGCACTGGCTAGTGAAGGTCGTGCTGCACTCAGGACTTTAGGGTCAAGTGTAGCTATGAAGACTTCTTCCTTCGCATCATTAATTATCCCTCGCATCTCCATTTTGATTTGATCTTCACCCTCTACAGTGTAAACATATTCTCTCTTCTCCAACTCTCTTTCATTCTCAAGTTTCTCTAGTGCAGTCTGGACGACCACACCTGATTGCTGTATCTTCTCAAGAAGAAATGGAATTGCTTCCTTAGGAGGATACGCCCTAAACTCAGCGGGATCACTGCCCAAGACCTTCCGAACAAGACCTCGATCTTCGAGAGAATACAAGACATCATACACCTTGCTTCGGGGGACTTCTGAGATGTCTGCAACCCTTCTAGCTGTTCCCTGACCCAATGTGACGAGAGCTTTGTATGCCTTTGCCTCATTGAGATGTAAACCAAGACTCATCATATCGGATACGATTGCATCATCTGACAATACTGCACCCAAAGAATCTAGTAGCTCTGAGTCTTTTCAATCCCTTGTCACTTTTGAGGTGACAGTTAGTCTATGATTTGTTATCTGATTCAAGAATCTCCGCGGTTTCAATGAGTCGACCCACAATCTCTTGACCTTTATAGGTCAATGCAAGATAGGGACTACCCTCTCCACCTTTTAGTTGATAGATTAGGCCCATCTCAAGAAGTCGGTCTTTTATCTCAGTGAGGCTTTCAGGCTCTCCATTTGCCTCATCCATCCTTACCTGAAGATCACTCTCGAACCGGTCCCCCCAGCTGAGTTCTTTCAGAACTGCCCATACTCTAGGCTGAAGGAGAAATTGCAGCTTCAATCTTACATCATGAGAATGAATACAGCTGCTAAATATGAATCACTCGCTGTAACTCCTCTGGTGACACGAATTTCATATCGTTGTGACCGCATGTATCTAATGGTGGTTAGTCTGGATTCGATGATAGAAATCTCTGACCTCTCCCATATCTACAGTGGAAATACGAAAGCCCTCGACAACCTCTCGTTCTCAGTTGAGCGCGGTGAGGTGGTAGGTCTACTGGGTCCTAATGGTGCAGGAAAATCTACAACCGTGAAGATGATCACGGGGATTCTACGTCCAACATCAGGTAGTATCAAGGTTGCTGGATTCGAGGTTTCAGAGAATCTCACTGAAGTCCGAAGGCGTATTGGTTTCATGCCGCAGGAAACATCTCTCTATAATGACCTTACTGCTCAAGAAGCATTAGAGTATCATGCAGACCTCTATGGCGTTCCCAAGGATGAGGTGTCTGACCGTGTGTCCAAGATGCTCGACCTTGCTGGTCTGACTCACAGAAGGAATGACCTCATCAAGACATACTCGGGGGGCATGAAGCGCAGACTTGCACTTGTTCGTACCATTCTTCATGACTCAGAGCTATTGATACTCGATGAGATGTCACTGGGGGTAGACGTGCACAGTCGGAATCTGATTTGGAATCAGGTCAGAAGGATGCGCGAAGAGGGTCTAACAGTCCTCTTCTGCACCAACTATATGGACGAGGCCGAAGCGCTTGCAGATCGTGTCGTCGTAATTGACAATGGGAAACTGGTTGCAGAGGGAACACCTGATCAGCTGAAGCGCGAATATGTGGGCAACTATCTGATTGAGGTCTTGCTCGAAGGTCTAGAACCAGATAGCGATGCAACATGGCTTGGTGAGCAGTTGGGAATGGAAGCTGAGAAACTAAGCAAGCCTCTAGACGGCGGTCCAAGGACTGCATGGATCAAGAGTCAGGTCGGTCACGCGGACCTCCCACGCGTCATTGAGAAACTGACAGAGCTAGGTCTGAAGGTTAAACAGGCTGCGCTAAGAGAACCATCTCTAGGGGATGTCTTCCTCACCATCACAGGTTCAAAGCTGAGGGACTAGACATGCTACGTGAGATACTTGCAGTGGCAAAGAAGGACCTCAAGCAGGCTAGGCGGGATCCCCGTTTCATTGCTCCAAGTCTAATCGTCCCGTTTGTATTAGCGCTCGTGTATACAATCATGTGGGCGCAGGTTGGAGGCGGTGAGTCTTTTGTATGTGGTCTTGTGGTGGAGGATCAATCATCTCAGGCTGATGAAATGGCTGAGATTCTAGAGAACATGGTTTCCACAACGAATTTCCCCTGGTTCAGGATGACAAGATACGATTCGGATTCTGCATCACAGCTGTTTCGGAGTGGCAGCCTGATAGCCTATATCCTGATACCAGAGGGCTTCAGCGCAAATGTCACATCTGGAGCGAAAGCCACCATTGTGATTTACATCGCCAACCTAAATGACGACATCGTGAAGAACTATGTCCATAGGATAGAGGCAGGTGTGCTTCTCTACAACCAGCTGGCGGTGTATCCAGACTTCGATCAGTCAGATGCACGAGTTGCCCTAGAGGAAACACTGAATCACACAGAAACCCCATCAAATACCGCATATATGTTCGCAGTAGGCATCATTCTCTCAATGATTGTCTGCTCTGTTGCTGGTCAAGCAATGGCTACCGCTGCTGACTTCGAAACACAGGCCATCTATGACACAATGAACTCGCCTGCCAGCAGGATGTCCATAATTATTGGACACACCATTGCTGCAATTCCTCGTTCTCTAGTAGTAATGATCATCACAATCCCTATACTCTTGTTGGGTACGGGCACTCTACCAGTTGGAAATGTGTTTGTGCTTGGATTAATCCTGCTTCTCACGCTCCTGGCATTGGTTCCAGTGGGAGAACTGATTGGCATCAGAACAAAACAGAAGGAACAGGCTATTCTCTTCTCGGTTCTCTTTGCTGTGTTTGGTTTTCTGGCAGGTGGTGGTCTCGCTCCAATTGGCCTCATGCCTGCAGAGCTGAGAGTGCTTGCTATGCTACTACCAACGACTCATTCCATAGGTATGTGGACTCGGGTCTTCTTTCTGGACACGATATCTGGTCTACTACCCGGATTTGTGGCCCTCTTGTCAGTCTGGATTGTTCTGTCAATGGTCGCTGCACAATTGATGAAACGGGAGGTCGAGCGTTCATGAGGGGGTTTTTCAGAATCTTTCGTGCGGGAGTCATAAAGGAACTGAAGGTGTGGCTTCGCAATAAGAGGCGACTTGGCTTCGTCGTCATGTTCCCTCTTCTCTATTATTCTGCCTTTGTGCTTCTCATGGGAGGTGTGTATGCGGGTCCTGGTATTGAGACTGCTCTTGTCATAGAGGAGCAGAATCCTGGAGTCTATACCAATGGACTTGTGCAAATACTCGGAGAGCACGATTCAATTCCACCAAGCCTGAAACTCATTGAGATGAATGCGGAAACCGCTGAAGTTCTGTTTGAGAACGGTGAAATCCTCATTGTCATTACAATTCCTGACGGGTTCGAGCAAGCAATCATGAACAACGTTTCCACCAGCATCCACGTTCAGGTCAATAATGCACATGAGGACATGACAAAGAATCTGCGAATGCCTGTGATACGCAAGCTGGACATCTTTTACCAGACCTACCTGCCTGACGCCGCAGTTGCCAACTTCGACGTCGAGTTGCTGAACGAGTTTACTCCTCCTAGGTTGGCCTACATGGCTTGGACCGTCATAATCTTTGGTATCTCTTTTGGCGGGCTATTCCTGTCAGCCTCCGCAACAACGCACGAGTTCGAGCAAGACACCCTGGACGAGATATTGATGTCCAATCAATCAGTTCACACAGTTCTCATGGGGAAGATGCTTAGTGGAGTCATTCTGAGCTATATCTCCGTCCCGGCGGTACTGCTTATGGGATGGGGTTTCTATGGGCTCTGGCCACAGGGAAATGTACTTACATTCTTTGCACTGACGCTACCCCTTGCTCTTTACTCAGCAGGACTGGGTGTGATCATCGGAGCCCTGGCAAGAAATTCTGTTTATGTTGTGCCACTCTGTGCTTTGGGTGCTCTGTTCTATTGGATAGTAGGTGGCGGTATCGCCCCACTTTCACTGGTTGGAATGGGATTTGGAGTGCTCAACGAGTACGCCCCATTCTCCAATGTTTACCGCAGTGCAATAGAGATGTTTGTGCAAGGGACCTATACATACCTCATTATTGACGTATTGGTAATATGGTCCTTTGCTATTGTGATTCTCATAATTTCGCCAATAATGGCTGAGAGAATAGCAAGAGTTGATTTCGGAAGCAGAATTGAGCAAATACGCCAGAGACGCAGAAGAAGGCCTAGCCCCTCATAGGGGAGCCAATCGCGAAGAGGCCGTCAGAGAATTCTATTCTGTCCTTTCCGTGGACCATTCTCCATGAGAAGCTCTCTTGATAGAGTCCTGACTCCTTGAGGGCTGCTATGGCTTTTCTACTTGTTTCAAGAACGCCTGTTCTAATCTCCGCGCCTCCTACTTGAACTGCGAAGTCTTTCAGAATGGACTTTGCCAATTCAAAGTGACTACACATGACCCATGGTGCAAGGCGTACAAACCCACGACGCCTACTTCCCAACAAAAATCCTGCAATTTGACCATCTACCTCAAGCAATCTCCCTAGATTGGGATTCGCTGATAAGGTACTTCCCAGGAATAGAAACCTATTCGCACCAAACTGTTCACGATCGATAGAAAGAACCTTGAGCATATCCTTGTCTTCTAGCGTTCTGACTCTGGCCGATACAACCGGTTCGACACGACCGCGAAGCCTAAGGGAGCGACAAACCTTCCTAAATCCTAACCTCTCGTAGAGCGGGACCGCCTTCGGTACTGCATCAAGCATTGTGAATCCAACGCCCTTGTTTTTGAGATATTCCATTCCATGCTCCATGAGCTTGGTTCCATAACCTCTTCCTCGATACTCTCGGACGAGTATCAGATTGCCGAGAGTACCAAATGGCCCATAAGAGAGCGCACAGGCCATGCCTATTGAGATGCCATCCTCTTCCACAATGAAGCATCCATGCTGATCAAAGAGACGAAGCTCCTCAAAGTCGCTCCTTATGCTTGACCAGCCCTCTTCTTCAGTTAGGCTGAGGGCGAAATCGATGTCAGATGACTGCATCTCTCTTATTTCCAACGAGGATCCTCCGTTTGGTTTCTTCAATCTCTTCTTGTTATCAAGCTGTTGTTTCACCGGAGTAATCATTTGGCTTTAATCTAGCTTCTTTCGTGACCTATTGTTTCGGCTTGAGGTCACCCCTCCGTATACTTCTAATAGTGGTTCTCCCAGCATCTGTTGCCAAAATCATATTGAAGGAGAGAGAAGTATGTCAGAGGATGAAGATATTCGAACGCACGACGAACCTGTACAGGCAGAACCTGCTCCAATGCGGTGGCTCTATGTCTTTGTGATTGGCTTGGGATTCTTCACAACAGGAGTAAGCTGGAGTGTATACAACAGCTATCTTCCACCAGACTTCCTACGTCCGTTCATCATCGGCATGGGGTATGAAGCTGTAGTCAGTACTATTGTCGGAGCGATAATGGTCCTTGACAATGTGTTTGCTTTTGTCATGCAACCCTACATATCCGCAAGGTCGGACAAGACACGCACGAAGTGGGGGCGACGAATGCCCTACATAATGATTGGAACTCCAATCGCAGCTCTGTTCTTCACCCTCATCGCATATGGCTGGGCGCTCTTCGGTTTCTGGTTCATGCTAGCTATGATCACGATATTCAATATAGCAATGGCATTCTATCGAGGTCCCGTTGTGGCGTTGATGCCCGATGTCGTTTCATCAGAACAACGTTCCAAGGCGAATGGCGTCATCAATCTCATGGGGGGCATTGGAGCAATCTATGCCTTTGGGGTATCTCCATGGCTCTATGGTATAGACGACGCGGCAATCGGAGGAATACTGGGGGTGTCAGCCGCGCAGGCTGGCCCAGTGCTCGCTTTCATGACAACTTCAGCAATCATGTTGGTTTCAGTGGCAATTCTATTCTTGGTTGTGAAAGAACCAGAGGTGCCACCGGTGGACCTTCAGGAGCCCAAGGAGATTGGCATAATCGAAGCATTCCGACAGGCAGCATCAATGTCTGATAAATCCGCACTCGCCGTTCTAGGTGCAATCATGTTCTGGTTCTTAGGATTCAATGCACTCGAAACTTGGTTCACTACCTATGGGAACCTGATTCTTTCCTTCGAAACAAATCAAGCCACATTTCTCATGACAGCATTTTCACTTACGTTTGTGCTTTTTGCAGTCCCAGCTGGATTCATGGCTGGTCGTCTAGGTCGAAGGAACACGATCCTTGCAGGACTGGTGGGCCTCATAGCAATACTTACCCTCGCTACCTTCATGACTGACTATTGGACACTATTTGCTCTTCTGGGGATTGGAGGTTTCTTCTGGGCAATGATCAATGTCAACTCAATCGTTATTGTATGGGAACTGGTTGGGAAGTCCAGACTTGGCGCAGGCACTGGGATGTATTATGCATTCAGCATGAGTGCTGCAATCCTAGGACCAGTCATCACCGGTGTAGTATTCGACCTCACCTCAGTCGCCCTCCTATTTCCGGTTTCGATTGGATTTCTTATCATCGCCCTTATACTGACACTGGCCATTAAAACTGGCGAAGTTGGTGATGAACAGGTATCTGAATTGGCAGCATAAAGAAAGTAGGAGGGTCTATCCCTCCCCTTTCTTCTTTCGAGAGTCATAATTCAAGCAAAGGCTTTTGAGCCTAGAAACAGAATTACAGCCCGAAAGAAGGTGGCTGCAGAGAAGAATGGTTTCACTTTCACCTAGAGTCAAGTTCATCGTAATTACATTAGACGAACTCCTTCTAGTGCCGGTTGCAATGGCATTGGCCTACTTCTTCGTCCCAGATTGGTTTGTTCCTCTAACGATACTGCTGATAATTGGAGCTGCTGTTTTTGTCATTGCCAAGTACTACCTAGTATATCCAAGCCTACTAGAAAGCTCATAC
>JBHLPF010000011.1:0-14795 GCA_048939765.1 Promethearchaeota archaeon | reverse complement strand
TGCTGATAATTGGAGCTGCTGTTTTTGTCATTGCCAAGTACTACCTAGTATATCCAAGCCTACTAGAAAGCTCATACTCATTCTATGAACTTGAAGGCTTGCGAGGTAGAGTCATTGAAGAAGTTACCATCAGCGCTGGCAAGATAAAAGTCGGTGCCGAGATTTGGGAAGCTCGATGTGATGTGGGAAGAATTGAGGTTGGAAAAAGTGTCACAATCATTTCACGAGATAAGATGAATGTCGTCGTGGTTCCAACTGTAATGGAGGACGAATGACCCATCTATTCATTCAGAAACTCCATGAGAAGCATAATCGCATTCTCCACGTCTGTAAGATTCAGAGTCTCAAAGCTACTATGCGAATATCTGCAAGGTATGGCCAGAGTTGAAACCAGCAGTCCTTGCATTACCATCTGAAGCCCGTCTGTAGCGTAGTTGTGATATACCGCTCGCTGAACAGGAATTTCCTTCTTCGCTGCTGTTTCAATGAATTTCTCAATCATCTCTTGAGAATAATGCAGCTGCGTATCCTTGACAACAACCACGGGGCCTTTTCCAAGAGCCACACCTGCCTCCCCGTCTGTTCCCGGAAAGTCGTCGGCCAGTCCAATTTCAAGAATGATCACTCCCTCCACATCCAATTCCCTAGCAACAGATGCAGCCCCCTTGGCTCCCAGCTCTTCCATGACAGTGGAGACGAATGTCAATGTAGGGCGGTCGTTTTCTGGAATCCTAGAAAACTCCTCTGCTATTGCCATCATCATTGTGAGGCCCACTCTGTCATCCATTGACTTACCAACGACATTGCGACCGTTCTGCCTCAGTATGGTGTCGTAGAGCACAGGCGTACCGATGTGTACTCCCCTCTCTCCTACTTCTTCAGCTGAGGCGGCACCGATGTCCAAGAATATCTCATTGTATTCTGGTAGCTTATTCTTGCCTTCTGGACCTGCAATATGCGCAGTCTTTACGCAGAAAACTCCTGGGACCATTGCATCGTCGGTCATTAGCACTACATGTTGACCGGGTAATAGTCTTAGATCAGGCATGTATCCTGTTGTGTTCCACTTGACACGAATGAATCCAGAGGAGTCGATGTTGCTTACCAGGAAACCCACTTCATCGGCATGCGCAACCAAAGCATAGTGTCTATTGGTCCCTGCCATTGTTGCTGTGAGATTCCCAATTCTGTCCTGTGAAACCTGTAATCCTAGGTTCATCAGGTGTTTCTTGACCTTCTCCTGAACTAGGCCCTCTCGCCCGACAGGTCCTGGGGTTTCGCTCAATGTCTTGAGCGTATCGAACAGTCGTTTCGTCATCGCTCTCAGCTTCTCTGAATCTGAGCTAGCACTTAATGAATTTCCCGCCTCGATAGTGTGGAGTTACAGCTTCAGCCTGGTGAGCCATTACTTCCATCCTTCATATGATGGATCCGGTCAGGCCAATTCAGTCTATTGGTTTCCATGACGCAATACCCAGCGATTACCCGCGCATATATCCTATAGAATGAATAGATTTCTATGGCATTAGAAGATGTGCTCCTCGGTTTGGGGATTGGACTGCTTTTTGCAGTCCTTGTATATCTAGTCATGAACTGGCGTCTTAGACACAGAATAGAAATGGTGACTGCTGAGTTTGAGAAGACGTGGGCTGAGCAGGAGGGTGACATTAGAAAAGATGCGGCACAGAGAAGTCGCTACGTCATCAAGGGGAAGATTGCAGAGCATATGGTCCCATTGATGAGTGACGTCTTTAGATACAATCCTGCAGATGCACGTTTCATAGGCGCTCCCATTGACTATCTGATTTTCGATGGCTACACCGAAGTGAAGGACAGTTCATTCGACCGTCCCGTCACGGTAGTTCTAGCTGACATCAAGACGGGTGACGCGAAGCTGAACCGAACCGAACGCAAGATCAAAGAGGCTGTGGAAGCAGGCAGAGTCAAATGGGAGACTATTAGAGTCGATCTCTGAATTGCCCGTCAAAGGTCATGCCAATTGTTGTTTCAGCTATTCGAACATAGGCCAGGTGAGCTGTGGGGGGCGTCACTACCTGAAACCATCAATGATCTTCAGCAAATCGTTGATGCGGGCATCAGAGTGGTCATTTCGCTGGAATCAAGGTTTGGATTTCCAGACTTCTCGGAGTTTGACTTAGAGCATCATCAGATATCAATTCCAGACTTTGACATTCCCTCAGAGCCGAACGTGAGGGAGTTCGTGAACATTGTGAAGACCGCCCTACACCAAAAGAAACCGGTGCTAGTTCATTGTCTTGCTGGCTGTGGTAGAACAGGCACAATGCTTGCCATCGCCGAGATCTATCTCTATGGTCAGACGAATGGTCTTGATGCAATCGAATCTGTACGGAAGAGTCGCCCGTGTGCTGTTGAAACCAAAGGACAAGAAGACAACATCAAAGCTCATGCAGAAAATCCTCTACAGGGATTGACCTAACGATTCAAGAAATTGTTCAAACCAAAGCTGGGCTGTCACAGAAGCAGTCCATCATGAGTGCGCGAAGAACAGCATCTGTTACTTGGCCCTCGTCTGGAAGGCCCTCTAGGACAATTTCGCAGATTCGGATGGTAGGCAGGCTTGTCACTACATCCTCGCAACCGCACCCTTCTTCTTCACCCGAGTCGACATCAATCTGACAGATTACGTCATCAGAAACACCATAATTATTGATTGCTTCTTCAATAATCTCCTTTGCAGCATCGCAAAACAAGCATAATTTCCCTGTATAGACTATAATGCATCCGCAACGCCCGCACGAGGGCTTTATGGAGTTCCTAGTGGTAGGTATGACATCCGTCATTGGCTCGGCCCCTTTCTAACAACACACTCAGATATTATTACATAGTATACCTTAATATATTATACGGTTATCTATTATCCTCATAATCTTGCCTTGATTGCCCTATTAAGTCCCTTTCTTCTTCTATTGGGTCACTGGCGGAGGAGTCATATTGTGCTATGAATGACTGATGGCTATGTCAGAGGTGTATTCCAGACTTCCACAAGAGGAGGTAGATGGTCGTATATCCAGACTCAAGGACCATCTCAGGAGTGCTGAGCTTGATGGCGCGTTCTTGATGACTACCGTTGAATTATACTACTACTCAGGAATTGGAACTGGTGGTGCCGTCTACATACCAGTTGAGGGTGAGCCAATCCGTTTGGTTGAGCGTAACTTGGACTTGGTCAAGTCATACTCGTTGATACCCGAAATCAAGCCAATGGGACGCATGTCGCAGTTATTCCAGACACTCGGTGTACCATCTGGTGCCACAATAGGGATGGAGGCAGATGTTGTACCCTATTCTTTGATGAGATTTCTTCAATCAAAGGCGGATGGGATCACGCTCTCTGATGGTAGTGAATTGCTGAGAATGCTGCGTTCAAGGAAGACAGACTACGAGATTGAACTGATTGAAGCAGCCGCAAAAATCGTCGACCAATCTTACGAGTACTGTACGGAGATAGCTACTCCTGAAATGACCGAGATTGCATTATCAATGCGTCTAGATGCCTATATGGTGGAGAATGGACATGCTGGCTTCATCACAACGCGGTCTTTCACATCTGAAATGCTGATCTATTCCTATGTTGTATCAAGTAGGGGTTCTACATTGAACACCTTTTTCACTCCTGTGTCTGGAGTTGGTCTGTCGTTGAAATATCCGCTGGGACCAACACGTCAGAAGCTTGGTAGAAATCAGCCATTTCTCGTTGACTCATGCGGAAATATGAGAGGATACCATTCTGATACGACTCGCACCTTCATATGCGGCAAGTTCGATGATGATCTAAGCGCCAAGCTTGATAGCCTGTCGGAGGTGAAAAGCCTCCTTCTCAAAAAGATGAGACCGGGAGTCAATCTAGGAACTCTCTATGGCGAAGTGATTGAACTCAGCATCGAGCTCGGTATTCAAGACAATTTCATGGGCATAGATGATAACAAAGTATCATTCATTGGACATGGAGTCGGGCTTGAGTTGGATGAGTTGCCCGTATTCTACTCGAAAGGTCCTGACTTGGAGCAGGGCAATGTACTTGCTTGTGAGCCAAAAATCATTACACCTGGTCGCAAAGTCTTGGGGATCGAGGACACATACGCCATTACAAGCTCTGGCAATCGCTCCTTATCGAATGCCCCTGATCGATATGAGATTGGATAATAGACTTGTTCTCCATCACTTGCCTAGAACTCTGGCGGCCACCTGTTTCCCATATTCAATAGCCCTATCAATCTCTCCTTCAACCAAAGGACCCTTTCTGTCCTCCACCTGAGCTGAAAAGCTATCAATGACAAATGTGATACAAGACAGTTTTTGGCGAATTACCTGTTCCAGTTTTTTCACGGCAATTCCCTTATTTCCACCAGTGTAGGTATCAAATGCCGCACCCATTTTGGTATCGAGGTCCACAATACTCGCCCGTTCAATGAACTTCAGCATGTTACGTGATGGTTCCTGATTATGGTTGGGGCTACCGAAGAGAATGGCATCAAATTTGGCTAGGTCATCAGTATGATGCACCTCTCCCGTCTTGACAACAGTGCAATCAATCGCACCTGACTCTCTAATGCCCTCCGCTATTGCATCAGCCACCTTCTTCGTGTTTCCATAAATGCTTTCATAGATAATGATCGTCTTTGTCATCGGTCCTCTCCGCTCTTTCATAGTCATCGCGGCGCTTATGTGCATTTTCACATGGCGTAGCCGGAAAGGCATAATGCTGCTTCTGCAGAGGCTCAGGTCACTAGGGATGACTTCTATCAACTAGCACGATAGTCAGGTCGAGGAGGTCAGCTAAATTGTGCATGAATCTAGTTTCCAAGAAGGATGCCTCCAAAAAGAAGAATGAAACGCAACGACATGGCATAGATGTATCAGAATTGGAAACGTTCTGGAGGTACTATATGGCACAATCCTAAACGCGTTCAATCTGGCTGCGGGGGGGAAGTCCACATTGTCGTAGACGTATGGACGATTGCCTCCTTTGTCTTCTCATACAATATCACAGTATGACCGATAAGGATTCAAAAGACACCGAGCCTCATGTCTTCCAAGGAATAATTCATAATTGAGTATCTCATGGAAGCGGTCTACAATGCCAAATGCCCCATCTGACGAAGCAATGTCCCTATATCGTCGTGGTGAGCATTTTCAGAGGTTTGGAGAGTTCAACGCAGCAATAGAATCCCTCAAGGCAGCTATTGAGATGGACGAATCATTTGTGCTGGCATGGAACCGTTTGGGATTAGTCTATCAAGATGCTGAGAAGTCTGCAGAAGCATTGGAGTGCTTCATCAAGGCCATGGAAATCGATCCGGAATGGACTGAACCGATTGAAAATGCGGGGATGCTTCAATACTCTGAAGAAATGTATGAGGAAGCAGTAGTAACCCTCACCAAATATCTTGAACTAGGAGGGACTGAGCTGGATACACTCTTGGCAATGGCTAAGGCTGCCGTCCAAGCTAATGACTGCCAAAGCGTGCTCACTGTCACCTCCTATATCCTAGAAATGCATTCTGGCCTCTATGAAGTATGGGAAATGCTAGGAATGTGCCAGGCCCAACTTGGTCGATACAATGCTGCATGTACGAGCCTTAACGCCGCCATAGACTTGAATCCTAGAGCTCTCAGTTCAATAAACACAGTTGGAAATCTCTGCTATGATGCCCAAAATTACGAGAGAGCAGCTGAGTTCTACGAGTCAAGTCTTTCAGTGAAGAGGAAGCAGCCCGACATTCTGTTCAGATATGGAACTACCCTTTGGTTTCTTGACAAATGGATAGAAGCGATACCAATACTTGAGAAGTATACTGAACTGTTGCCTAATGATCCGCGCGGATGGAATAATCTTGGAGTTGCTCTAAGAGAGAAGGGAGATGTAAAACGGGCTGTTGAGTGCTATCAAAAAGCCCTGGAACTGGATTCTGAGCTCGATATAGTCAAGAAGAACATGGGCACTGCGAAAGAGATGCAGGTCTTCTCATAGGGTGACGCTCCAAGCCCGCTGGCGGCGAATTTCCTGTCAGGAGAGGAATACGCATTACAATTCAAGCTAGTGAGCAAGTGTCAGAGAATTAGGAGGAGAGTCCCGATGTCAACAAGGGACAGCCTACAACCCCATGACATCGGGCTCATCACATCAAATATCCGTCCTTTGGGACCCTTATAAGCACCTACAAAAAGAGAATCAACAGGTGATAAGTATGAGTGGAACATTCATCTCCTCACTGGATGTGCCTCCATGATGTCCTATAAGCGATGGAGGTTCTTGTCCTGGGAAGCTATTTAGAACCGCATACCCATCGTTAAAGATCAACGTATAATCTCCGACTCGACCAGATAGCCTTGGATTTTCCTCGTAGAGGCCAAACCAATTGTCGTTGACCAAATCCTCACTCTTGTGGACAGAGCAGGCATGACTTAGCGCAGATTCGATATACTCTTCGAATTCTCTGATTCTTGAAGGTCTCACATAACAGTAAGCAGACCGAGTATCACCACATAGGGGGAGTGTAAGGGACTCCATCAGGTCAGGGTGATCACCAGTCTTGATAAGACCCTCGGGCTCTACATCATGCAAGCCATGATCGCTCGTGATAATGAGTGCAGTATCAGTTCCTTCAATTCTTTCAACGAATTCCATGAGAGCTTGGTCAAAGGATTTCAGATGTTCACGTGCATCAGCGCTCTCTATCCCAAGAATGTGAGCGATTGAGTCGAGCTCTGGCCAATATGAGTAGATATAGCTCGCATTTTCATCTGACGAAATTGCCTCCTCGACACTCTCAAAGAAGTTCTGAAGTCCTTCGTATCCGACTCTCTTTGCTGACGGGCCTATTGTGTATAGGGAGAAAGTCGAGTCGACAATCTGTTTTCCTGCTACCACAATGCGCTCACGCTCTATCTCCCAGAAGAGTGATTCAACATTGACCACATTGGCAATGTCTGTGCCTATCACATTCCAGTCTACAACGCTGGTGAAGGGCAGAATACGTGACATTATTCCGTATTCTTTCAGAAAAACATGCCATCCCGTCACAGCGTGCTGTTGCGGCGGCAATCCTGTGATGAAGGTCGTTATCGCAGAACCCGTCGATGGTGGAAACACCGAAGTGAGCGAACCTTTCATTGATGATGCAAGTAACGTGCCTCTTCCATGCTTCTTCAGGTAGTCGTACCCCAAACCATCAACTGCCATCAGAACTATATTCCCAAATTCTTCTATTCCCGATAGCCATGTTTCCGCTAGCTCAGGATATGGGCTCTCTGTCCCAACGGCTGATGCAATAGAGCTCATCAGGTTCGTGATTCCCCGACCAGTGTAATTAGGTTTGGTTTGCATACTGAGCCAAGACGTACCTCTCCATATAGGAACTTCCTTCATTGGAGTCGTCGGAGTTATATGCACGATTCCTGCAGAAGCTGCAAAGGTGCAGATTTCATGGATAGAGAACGATATCACAGTCTGTTGTTCAAACTAGCAGCCTTCTGGAACATGATACTGGCCATCTCTTTTGCAGTGTTGCCTAGAATTGATATTGCCTATTTCTCCCTAGCAGGTGATGTGCCTCCTCCCCCGACAATGCTATGGGCCGACTCTTTCTTCCTGTTGGTATTCGTGGTGGGCCTACTTCTCTATGTCATCAGCATCAACTTCGAGGTCAGCCAGAGATTCATTCCCGTTGTGATATTCGAGAAAGTCATGATCTTTGTCGTGGGCTTCTTCTACTTCATAATCGGAGAGGCATCCATCTTGGTACTTGCTTTCGTTGCAGGTGACCTTCTGCTTGGTATTCTCTTCATTGAACACTGGTTCAGATTAAGCAACCTGGGTTGACTGGTAGAGACATGTTGTGCCTCTTCCTAGCTATTGATTTGCATTCGCTACTTGGTTAGTGTATGGAGACCGCGACGTTTGCAGCAGGTTGCTTTTGGTGTGTTGAGGCTGTGTTCCAGCAACTCAAAGGTGTAGCTTCGGTTGTATCTGGCTATACAGGCGGAAACACAGACAATCCTACGTACAAAGATGTCCTTACAGGAAGGACTGGTCATGCTGAGGCATGCCAGATAGAATTTGATCCAGAACAAATCACTTACGAAGATCTGCTTGAGGTGTTCTTTGAGACTCATGATCCTACCACACTCAATCGCCAAGGAAACGATATAGGAACTCAATATCGTTCAGCCATATTCTATCATAATGATTCACAGAAGAAGGCTGCTGAGCAAGCCAAGTCCAAAGTCGAAGAGAGTGGAGCTTCGAAGAATCCGGTGGTAACTGAGATAGTTCCTTTCACCAAGTTCTATCGTGCAGAGGACTATCATCAGAATTACTACAAGAACAACCCAAGCCAGCAGTATTGTCAATACGTAATTCGACCAAAACTTGACAAGTTTGAGAAAGTGTTCAAACTGAAACTATCATAGTCTGCAATTCTATCCATCATAGAATGGATCTGAACAACAAAATCATAGTTGAGCCTGCAATCGTAGTTATTAAGTGGAGACCCTGTACGCAACTCTAGGGTTTGTCATAGATGACGGAGATTGTCATTTGGAGTGAAACAAAGACGGGCGGCAAAGTTGTAGAGCAGTTTGATACAGATGCAACAGAGATTAACCTCAGTGATAGACGGATTGCTACGACCGACCTTTCGTCACTTGATCAGTTTCAAAACCTAGAGGTGCTTACTCTTTCCGGCAATGAGATACAATCTGTTGACCTCTCGAAATTACAAGGCAATTCTACGTTGCTTGAGCTCTATCTTGGCGGAAACCAATTCGAAACCCTTGATTTGTCATTTCTTGAAGGGTGTGCAAGTCTGATGCACCTGGATCTCTCCTTCAATAGATTGCGTTCAATTGACCTAGCGCCCCTAGCGCATTGCACAGAATTGAAAGCGCTCCATCTCTACGAGAATAAGCTTGAAGCGATAGATTTCTCTCCTCTCCGCAAATGCAAGAAGATGCGGAACATAACCCTTACTAAGAACGAAATAACCTCTGCTGACTTATCTTCGCTCTATTATTGTCGCCGTCTTGTCCAATTGGGTCTTGACTCAGACGTGAGTATGTCTGCATCATCCAAACTCAAGAAAGTGAAACCGCCTTTAGCGCTAAAATCACTAGTGAGTAGAATCAACTGGAAATAGTCAGTAGAAAAAGGAGATGGGCCGTACCTCAGGCACGGCCGAAAGGAGAGAAGTTGAATCCATACCCACTGATAGCGGCAGGGGTTCTACCTCCGGAAAGAGGTTTTGTACAATTCAACCCTCACTTGCCCCTTCAGACGGTGATGACCTTCAAAAGAGGGCTCAGGTTTGGGTTTCCGACGAATCTTTGCAAATGCCAACTTTCTAACACCAAGATTCGTATTGTTGAGAAAGAATATCAATTGGCGTTAGCCGTTGATTTCCAATTTGTGCACCCAGAGCCCACAAAATGGCAAGAAACCGAAGAGACAGGTTCGGAAATTGATGCCGGGTTCGAAACTGAAAGTCTACAATGCCGTGGTCGACAATGCAATTACAGTTGGCTAATCTCCACTAATTACTGGACACAGCGTCTGCCCTCTTGCTTGTGACCGTAATAGTCCTGTTTGTCAGAAGAAGGTGCCCCCTCTCTCATAGACAGTACTCTTCCTATTCTGGTTAAGCTAGAAGCCTTCGATATCTCGCGTACCAGATAATTACTGGAACTGCCACGGCTACAGACCCTATGATTAATAGTAGAGGCAAGCTCAACTGAGGTGCGGGGACTCTCTCATCGTATAGAGTGAAATGGCCCTCAACCCCATCGCTGTTCTCAACTATTATCTCAATGAATTCCGTACTTGAAGACAGTCCGCTCACAGTAAATTGTACACTTGCATCTTGCCATTGTCGTGGGAACTCGAACGAATCCTGATAGACCTCTTGTCCGTCTGCAACCACCTTCACTGTAGCAGCTGAATTGGCATCCAGCTTGAACGAATTCCAAGCTGATACATTGAGCCACAAATCGCCACTGTCAAGATCAAGTGTATAGTCATTGACCTCTATTATGGGGGCTTCGTAGAAGCGGTCAACCCGCTGAACCCAGTAGCAAGTATTGTTTATGCATGGGACCTGCAGTTCCCATACAATTTCGCCCTCAGCTGTGACTTCCGTCAGTATAACTGGGTCACGAACATTGAGGATTAGTCCTTTGTTTCCGAATGTTCCAAGGGTATTTCCGTTCGGCAGGCGATTCGCATCACCTCCCGATTCAGGGAAGTAGTATGAGTCATTGGAAGGAGTCCATGACCACACCTCTCTCATAATTCGAGCTGTCTCGTCAATCTCCAACTCCAACAGTCTTGAGTGTCCTGTCGAGTTCTCCAGAGTCATTGTAGAAGGATTCGATGTGTTATACAAGTCATTGTCATAGATGATGAATCGATTGCTGCTTATCTGTTCCAGACTGTGAGGATGATGAAATAGAGACTCCACCTCAATGCCATCCTTGTTGAGAAGTGTGAATTCTCCATTGCGACCCGCGTCCCACAGAACGGCTTTGGTAGTATAATCGATCTTGAGGATGGCGTCAACACTGCGAACGTTGAGGTAGATGAAACCACCTGCCTTATCCCATACGAAACTGTTGGAGTGCATCCAATCTGCACCGCCCCTGAACGTCTCGTTGAGTCCTAGGCTTGTATGACGAGTTGAGTTGAATGGGAAATATACTCGACCATCCCATTGCCAAACCAATTGGCCCTCTCTATCATATTCTGAGATGACATCGTACGTCACATTCTTACCGTCCCACTGCTCATCGGAGAGGGCATATTCCAATACCATGAATGTGTCAGTTGCTGGATTGTATTCAATCTCGTGATGGCCCGCTGGCACTGGCAGAGTTTCAAGTGTATCCGTCACATAGTTCCATAGCTGCATAGAACCCTCCTGCCCGCCCATCATCATCGTAGTTGAATTAATGAACTCAGTGACAGTATGTGCCGAACTCTCGAGTTGTGCAACTACCGTACCGTAATCGTCCACAATGTATACAGAACCGGGTCCAATTTGTGACATGTGGTGTTGTCCAAGAAATTCTGGAACGATTGTAACCTCAAAGAGGGAGAATACAGTGAGTCCTCCTTCCAAATACTTGTCTCTTTGGTTCACTGTGACCACGAATTCTGGCCCTCCTACACTCCCAGAATGAGTGCCCATTATGGTCGCACTGACAATCCCGGTTATCTGAGCAATTGTCAGAACCTGACCAAATGGCCCCTCAAACTGCAGGGTTCCCTTTTGAAAGGCGGACAGTGGGGTCTCATCTTGCTGCAATATATCGGCAAAGGTCTCAAATGATAAGGACACTCGAATTCCGTAGTCCTGAGGAGGTTCGGTCCCAATCTGAATGTCTATTGAACCGTCCTCAACGAAGAACCACATGTAGTCTGTATCACCTATCTCAAATAGGACGGTCACATCCCACCCCTCGGTTAACTCTTGAATCTCCGGGCTGTAGTCTGCCAAGTATTGCGAGAATTCAACAAACTGGGGCATATCGTCCCAAGAGAGAGTTTCACCCTCCAGTTTCGCTTTCAGTTCTTCCTGTGCATCCCTGATGTACTGTGGTGCATCATCGAGGCTGAATGGTTCAGCCTCAGGTGGCGTTAGAAGTATGTTGAAGACAAGATACACCGCAGGGACCGTTATCAGAAGCACGATGGCTAGGCCTATGAGAACCTTCACCCTTCTTCTCATGTTCTCTGGCATCCTTGGGATTCAGATAATAATCTTCTGTGAAGCTGTAGCTCACATAGAGCTACCAGTGGGCATCAGAGCGAATAGCCAAATCTACTAGCAGTTTCCTCAGTTTCTCGGAGGATATCTTGCTGTTCTTGCTCGGTGTACTCTGTCCTGTAGTACGTGGGCATAGTAAGACGAGAGCTGTAGTATTCCTTGATTGGACGGAAGCTCTCAGGGTCAATCTCTACGTGCTGAACAATCGCATCGACTGTCTTCTCAGGGAATTCGCACAAGTCTTCATAACGAACTACAATGGTAGCATCAGCGAGATTTGGATTCGAATCTAATTTTTCGAATAAGTATGAGTATACCTCATTCCAATAGACAGCCCAGCCCTGCGCATATGTTCCTGGACTCGACCAGAGATTTCGAATCATCTCCACAGTTTTGGAGTTTCCAAAATTAATGCATATTTTCGCGGAACCGAACTCCCTGTGTCCAATGATCTTAGTCCAGTCAAGAAGTCGAGGATCGGCACTCTCGAAACTCCTCAAGATTATGTCCTGTTTAGCAAGTGAGGCTATGTGGTCAAATGGATTGCGAATCACAACAACGAATCGAACATCAGGAAACATCTTCTGCAAATATTCCATTCGAGAAGCGTTGTAGTTGTTCTTTGCCGCGTATCGAGTCGCGTTCTGGTTGAAAAGCAGTTTCCGAAGATGCTCCATGTAGAACATCTCGAAATCTGGATTACTAGTCGTCGAATCGAGGATATTTGACTGGGATTCATCCACGATGCTGCTGAAGAATCTCTGCCAGATTATTTCCTCCACCGCTTCAGGACTATCGCGAGTGACTAGAAGTCGGTCTTTGTGTAGGCGTTCGACTGGCGACTTCATAAGGGGGAGCACGTTTGCCGCCAATTGGATGAAGTGGGGGGTATAGGGTAGGACCATGTGTAGATATCGATGAGTTGCGACGCTGGGATGCTGACTCAGCATCTCCAGTGTAATAGTTGTTCCTGCCCGGGCCATCCCAGTCACATAAATTGGACGGTCAATTGCATAATCTGCAATCTGCCTTTTGAGGATGAGTGACTCTGTCTTGTTCATCAAATTGGCCATTGTAGGAAATTGATGAACCAACTTGGCGATGAAGTACATTGGTGCCGGGAAGTCGAATTGCTTGGCTGTTTCTTTCTCAGTCCTTCTAAGTTTCATTTCATCCTTCGATTTGTCGAATGCTTCATCTTCTTAAGTCTGATGCACTGTGCGCCTCTTCTTAGCGGTATCAACAAAAACAGAAACTCTCTGGAGGAGAGGTCGTCCTCTCAACTCCAGAGACAAGCGACATGATCACACTATGATCTGCGCTTCACTAATACAATCATCCCTAAGACTGCAATTGCTGCAATTGCGGCAACAGGGACAAAATTGTCTGCTAGCAACTCGCCAATTCCCATTATTCCACTGGTTCCTACTAGGAGGTTCTCAAACCCGACCTTAGGATCATGGATGATAACATCGCCTCGGACATAGTTGAGATAGATCTTCTGTTGAGTTGGACTGACCTCGACAATGCTGGCGTTGATTGGGTATGTGATTCCATCAATCTCTGCGGTTTCTTTCCATGAGAAGAATCCTGAGACCTCATCCATAATCACATCAACGGCTGCCTCTTCAGTAGCTCTTCCATCCTCTTCATCCTCTGTGATGTCCTCATAGGATTTTTCCATGGATGCCTCAAGCTTGACCTCAAGTGCCAGCTGAGAGTCATTCTCCAAGTAATTGAAGTCCTGAATGATGACATCAATCTTCACTTGAGTCGGCGCAATGACAGTCCCGTTAATGTCCGCAAACTCACCGGCTGCATAGATCACAGCACTGAAGACATCGTCTGTCGTTGTGACCTTCAGTATGTGAATCTTACCGTCTGTATGATTCTCAACACTGTACGCTATTGGATTGAAGCTCTCTAGTCGCAGAGTCTGCACCTCGGTGTCAGTCTCCTTATCATAGAGTCCATTGCTGTTGTCGTCAATATACTCTACAATCTTTTCGAACTGCACTTCGAACTCGCGCTCAGTTTCTGCAGTCAAGTTCTCCGTGTCAAATCCTACCTTGAACTCCACACCATCAGGGCTAGTGCTCACTTCAATCTTGAAGGAGTCTTCTGTACCGCCTGATTCAAGCTGTGACTCGATCTCAACATGATCTGCAGAAGCAGAGATATCCAGCTGGCGTCTGTTTCGATCCTCATTGTCGTCACTTACGCCATCATCATCATTGTCATTGTGATTGTCATCACTTGACACTCCATCGTCAGTAGTGGTATCATCCTCGGTCGAGCTATCATCATCACCGTTATCCTGTGCAATCACAGGAGGGATTGACGAAACGAGCAGGGCAAATACCATCAGTAGCAATGCTTTTTCGAACAGGTGACGCTTTCTCATTTGGTTCACCAAGATGCCCTTCTCCTGAGTATTTATAGTGACGATTATGCACTATTGTGAATCGGCATCTGATATGGGGCCTATATCCTGTTATTTAGCATTCGAAGCTTTATGAAAGTTCAAAACAGTTCATTGGGCTTAATTATCGCTATTTATCAGCGTCTTTCTGGTTCCTCAGCAGCCTGTAATTTGTCCAGAATCAGCTGTTCAATGCCAAATAGCTTTTCTCGTAATGAGTTGTCTAAATTCTCGATGAGCCGATCCCTACAAGCGTTGATGAAGACTCTAGCCTCTCCAATGAACTCCAAGTCTGAAAGCTCAATCTTCCTCTCAGGTTGCCTCCTCCTGCTTATGAATCGGCCCTTTTCTTCTACTCCCTTCTCCATTACTTCTACCACGTCGAAGGTCGCGAATCTAAACAGGTCTTTGTCATCATCTATAGGAACATTATATGGTACCTTTTTGGAGTCAAGATATTGCAAACCCAGCATCATGGTCTTTACATGTATTGGATCCAATTCAGTTTCGAACGTACAACGCAGAGTTTCTCCCGTGTTCCTCCCATGACTAGGCACCATTTCTCGTCGCAA
>JBHLPF010000010.1:78993-80314 GCA_048939765.1 Promethearchaeota archaeon | reverse complement strand
GTTGCGTCATACGATAGAAAGACAGTCAGCAGAATCACCTGGGTGGATGAGAATACCATTGAGGAAATCGCAGTTGCTTTTGCCACACACGGGCCAGCCCTCGTCATGACTGCTCCTGCTGGGATGAATCACTACACCAATGGCACCTGGGCTGCTAGAGCGGTGCATAGCCTACTTGCCATCTGTGGATATCTTGGTGTTTCTGGAGGAGGATTTCAGTATCTTTCTTCGGATAATAGCCCGTTCAACAGCAGTGCTGTGACCCTTGAACACTTATTGGATTCTTCAGTTCAACCTGTTGTGCCCTCTGGCACATATATTCCCGAATATATTCTCAGCCATGATAACAGTCCATTGGATGTATTGGTCATTCAGGCTGCAAGCCCTATGACACAGTGGCCAAACACCATCAAGGCAAAGAAGGCACTTGAGAAAATTCCCTTCAAAGTATGTATTGACTTAGAGATGACAGACACCGCTCGTCTATGCGAGATTGTGCTCCCTGCCACTTTCATCTTCGAGCATGACAATCTCGTTTATAGCGAACTACATAGGACTGTGCAGTTTGCGCCCAAGATTGTGGAGCCTGGCGGCGAAGCTCGAGATGAGTTCGACATCTGGAAGGGACTTGCTGAACGGTTGGGCATGGATGAACATTTCAGATTGACATCAAGAGATGCCATGAAGCTCGCCCTAGATTCAGATGAATGCAAACACATCACTCTTGAAGATCTTGTGAACAAGCCAGAAGGAATTCGCACAGCAGCTCCTGCTATTCCATTCTCCGATTCTGTCTTCAACACACCTACAAAGAAAGTGGAGCTTCACTCAACTGAACTGGAAGTACTTGGGCATGATCCTCTACCGTTCCACGAAGAGCCTGCTGAGAGTCCTCTGTCTACTCCTGAACTCTTTGAGGAATATCCTCTAATCATGATAACTGGGCGTCTAAGAGAGCGACTTCATTCACAATACACTACAGTCGAATTGGGTGCCGAAGTGAAAAGCTTCGCCCATTGCACTACTTGTCAGGAATGCATCAAGAAGTGTCCAGATGAAGCCATAACCCTGAATCAGCCAACTCCACAGCAGATTCGCCTCAAGCAAGGGTCTCAACCCCGACCAAAGGCGAAATTGAGGGAGCAACTTAGCTCTCTTGTTGGTGAGCTAGCGATTCATCTGTCGGATGATAAGATCACAATCCCGGATCACATCACATGCCTGCTTGTACCTGAATGGGATGATGAGAAATGTATTGGCTGTAGAGAATGCAATCTTGATGTCTGTCCATATGATGTGGTGGAAGAGCCAATTAGGATGC
>JBHLPF010000010.1:0-78893 GCA_048939765.1 Promethearchaeota archaeon | reverse complement strand
ATAAACGAAGTGACGGTGAGTTTTATTCTTAGCTATCTCATGATGGCCTGAGTCAAAAGCTATATGATGGGGTTGTCCAGGCGTTACTGCTCGTGGATAGAAAATGGACCCGCGAATTGTTGAACATGCAAAGATCTTGGTGAAATGGAGCACTGATATCCAGCCGGGCGAAATGGTTGGAATCATAGGGAGTCCTCTCTCACATGATTTAGTGGTTGCTCTGAATAAAGAAGTTGGCAAGGCTGGCGGCAGAGTGGTCAATCTGATGGATAGCGATGAAGCCACACGAGCCTTCTATGATGGCGCAAGTGATGAAACGCTGCAAGTATTCCCGAAGCACTTCAAGGCTCTAATCGAGAGTCTTGATGTACTAATTGTAGCACGATCTCCCATGAACACCAAAGCGCTGGCGAATGTTGATCCTAATCGAATTATGTTGAACAATGTGACCCAACAGGAAATCATGTCATTATACTTGACCAAGAAGTGGTGTTTAACAGTTCACCCATGCCTGACCCTTGCGCAACAAGCGAGCATGAGTTTGGAGGAGTACAAGGATTTTGTCTATGGTGCCACACTCATTGATTGGGAGTCAGAATCGAAGAATATGTACGTGATGAAAGAGCACCTTGAACGCCATAGTGACATCAGATTTGTAGGACCGGAGACCAACCTTTATGCGTCGACTGAGGGTAGAATTTGGATTGCCTCTGATGGCAAACACAACATGCCGTCGGGTGAGGTATTTACCGCGCCAGTGGGAGACACAGTTGAGGGTAAGATATACTTCGACATTCCATTCCTTCAGCAAGGAAAGGTCATTGAGGGTGTAAGGCTCGTATTTGAGAAAGGCGATGTTGTTGACTTCTCCGCTGAGAAAGAAGAAGCCACCTTGAAGGCTATCATAGAGATTGATGAAGGCTCAAAGAGACTTGGCGAGATGGCCATTGGCACAAATCGGGGAATTAAACAATATACCTTGAACATGCTCTTTGATGAGAAGATTGGTGACACTGTTCACTGCGCTTTAGGTAAAGCATACAATGATTGCAATGGCACGAATGAGAGTGCTGTTCACGTTGACATGATCAAGACCATGAAGGATGGCGAGATCATCGCAGGCGAAGAAGTCATCTATAAGAATGGCAAGTACTTCTATGAGAAGTAGAGATTGGAAATTCCCAACTGGTATCCCCTCCAGAGGACGCGGCTGAAGAAACTGCTCAGTATGAAAATCACATGCTATTATTCAGTCATACCTGTCGATTTATTGATGACCTGTAACGGTTTTTCATATAGGAGGCTTTTACTATATGGTTTATGAATAAATATTGATAGATATTAACTGATGCCAGTCATTATTTGAACATAGGATGATTGGTACCCGGATGGGAGTCCAATGATTAGGATGCAGGTCTTCCGTAGAAGGTTTCTGATAGCTGCCAGTCTATTTCTGGTGATGCTGGCATTTCCAGTATTTGTGAATCCCACTTCAGTCACTGGAGATGGAGTGGCGCCCGATTGCGAAGGAGGACGAGGCTCGGGAATCTACATCAAAGGGAATGAGGACTTCAAAGGCAAGTACGACTTTGAAGGCGAAGGAACTTTCGAAGCTCCATATATCATTGAAGGCCTCCAAATTACCGTAAGAGGATATGGCATCAGAATTAGGGACACTACTTCTTATTTCATCATACAAGACTGCGAATTCGAGGGCACTCATCGGGGATGGGGCGGTACTGGGATCTACTTTAGTAGAGTTGAGAATGGGGTCGTTGAGAACTGCGCGTTCACAAAAATGAATCGCGGCATTGAAATCCAGAAATCAGAATACAATGTGATACAGGAAAACGAATTCAACTCTGTGAGGACTGGTGTTCGAATCAGGCACTCATCCTCAATTCAAGTCTCAAACAATGAGATTGCAAACACTCGATGGATTGGACTCTACATCGCATACTCCTATGATTGCATTGCCATAGACAATATGATTGTAAATAATTGGGGGCTAGGAGTGTTTCTTTATGATTCCGGCTCATGCACATTTTTCGGCAATTACTTCGAGGACAACGGATGGGGAAATGCCAAAGACGTTTCAGGTGAACTCACTGCTTCCGATACAAACCTATGGGATAATGGTGTGAGCTTGGGGAATAATTGGGATGACTATGAGGGCACAGGAGTGTATCTCATCCCTGGGGATAGAGGCAGCATTGACAGATTCCCAGTAGGGTCAGATTCTGATACCACAGCACCGGAATGGGAAACAGTCCCGATGGACCTGACACTAGAATGTGGCGACTTGTTCGAAATGACTATCAAGGCAGTCGATGACAGCGGAATATCATACTACTGGATAGATGATACTGTCAACTTCAGCATTGAATTCTTTGAATTTGAATCCGAATGGAGAATCATATGCAATCAGCCGCTTGCTTTTGGAGATTATATGGTTGAAGCGCGTGCCTATGATCCGTTCCATAATTACTGCTCTGCCACTTTCACCGTCACTGTACAGGACACCATCAGTCCAGAAATAGTGGGTCCAGAGGACGTAACATACAAGGAAGGAGATGAAGGCAAATCACTTCTGTGGTCAGTCTTTGACATCAATCTCGAATCATATGCAATCTATGTGGATGATGTATTTGTTGAATCCTACGATTGGCCTGAAGGCTCTGATACAATAGGAATATCCATTGATGGTCTCCCTGCAGGCGAATACAAATACACACTAAAGGTGTACGATCTCGGAGGCAACTCAGCATCCGATAATGTCACTGTCACCGTTGAAGGCAAGATACCTGTTCCAACCACCACTCCAATTCCAAAGCCCAAGACAGGTACCGATGGCAATCCACCCACAGATGAATCTATGGCTGAGCCATATATCGAACCTGTAATAGTGGCAAGTGGAATCGGAATCCCGACTGCTCTGGGTTTTGCCATACTCTTTGTCATTGGGAAAAGGCGTGAAGTTGCGTAGTTCATGCAATTGGCATCGGTATTCTTCTGATAATCATTGGTGGCTACCAGATTGGTCGGCGACCAACTCCCATATAGTCTGATACGGCGGACCCGATAGGATTCCTTAAGTATAGGAAGATTCGCCCCGACTCTTAGGACGGAGCTCTCAGATGCAAGTGATGATTGTCGATGTCTTATTACTTGCCTTTTATGCCGTAGCCGTAGGAACAATTGCTTCTATGCTAGGAATTGGTGGTGGCATCTTCAACACTCCGTTATTGATTCTTGTCTTCTTCTTCGATGCACAGCATGCTTCAGCTACAGCCCTGGTTGCTGCATTGTTTGTTGCCGCAGCTAGTGCACCAAAATACTGGAGGCAGAATCCTCGACCAGTCATTCCCCGAGCAGGGTTGTTCCTAGCTATCACCACAATCCCGGGCTCATTGTTCGGCGTTTTTCTCCGAACCCTGATTGCAGAGGACTATGCACTTCGCCTAATATTCGGTGTCTCTCTCTTCCCGGTAGCAATCAAGATGCTCTTTGCAAAGAGAAGAAAGAATGATGACAATAAGTCAGAGATTGAGAATTACGATTTTTCGGCGCTATCAAGCCAGCGATTGGCATTCTCACTTGTTGGTGCCTTTATCGGCGGCGTAGCAGCTGGACTCCTTGGCATAGGTGGGGGTGCAATAATAGTTCCTGTGCTGAGCCTTCTCATGGGTCTACCGATGCTGGCGGCTGTTTCCACTTCGATGTTCACAATGATCTTTACCGCTTCAGCGGGAACAGTCCTGAATTATATCACTGGATTCATTGATCCGACTTATGCCTTGGCACTTGGCGCAGGAATGGTGGTTGGAGGACAGATTGGCCCTCCGTTGGCTGCTCGAGTGAATGCGGTTCAGCTAAAGAGAGCCTTTGGTCTGGTCCTTGTATTTCCACTCATCAAAATGATGAGGCTGGGGTCTCTATGGCTCGATCCGGGGAATCAATACTCTTTGATGTCCACTATGGGGGACATTATTATTTGGCTCATTATTGTGGTTCCAATTGGTCTGATGAGATATCGTCAGATTCGTAAGGGCTCTGAAGAAACTGTAACGTAACAATACTCCGCCATAGATATTCGCTTTTCCTTGACGCAGGCTAGGAATCTTGCCTGTTTATATGGGGGTCCTTGGTTTGTCCCCATTAACATAACTATTGGAGAGAGAACAGAGTGGTGAACTACGACCTTACTGATAGAGTGGTGATAATTACGGGAGCTTCCGCTGGTTTGGGAGAGCAATTCGCCCACGGATTTGCAGAATCGGGAGCACATGTTGTTCTTGCAGCTAGACGAAAAGATCTCTTGGATAAGATCGCAAATGATGTGACCGAGAAATACAACGTGAGAGCAATCCCCATTCAGTGTGACGTTCGAAAGGAAGAAGATATCATCAATCTGGTGGGCACTACAGTGGATAAGCTTGGCACAGTTGATGTGCTAGTCAACAATGCTGGAATGTATATTGTAAAGCCACTTGTTGAACAGACCCTGAAAGATTGGAATAAGGTAATGGATGTGAATCTGACATCTGCATTCTTGGCGACACGTGAAGTGGCCAAGGTGATGATTCCGAAGAAGTTTGGGTCGATCATCAACATGTCTTCTACCTTTGGCTTTGGAGGAACCAAGTTTACAGAGGTGAGCTACTACGCATCAAAGGGAGGAATGGTAGCCATGACCAAGGCTCTAGCTGTCGAGCTTGGAGAACACAATATTCGGGTGAATGCTATAGCGCCAGGTTTCTTCCCCACCGCCATGTCAATCGAAGCTATGCGGGATAAGAAGATAGCAAACACGATGATTAAGCCGCGGACAGCCTTGCCTATGTTTGCTGAGAATGAGTGGATTAGAGGCGCAGCATGCTTCCTAGCAAGTGATGATGCGAAATATATCACTGGTCACACACTCGCAGTGGATGGAGGTTGGCTCGCGTTCTAAGACAATTTTGCGACACAGGATAGTGCTTCTTCTGCGTCCTGCGTCATCTCATCCAACATATCCTTGATATGAGGCATTTCATTTCCATAGGTTTCCATCAATATTCGCATCTCTTCGATTGAATCCTTCAATCTATCAACGACTTTCTTTAGCCCGATCCTCATTATCGAATTGGCACCTTTGGAAAGACGATAGAGATGCTTTTTTCGCCCTCTCCCTCTATGAGAAGGATCAGAATGCCATGCTATCACACCGAGATTCTCAAGCTGAGATAGAATTAGGCCTATGTTGCTACGCGAGTATCCTGTATATTCGGCTATTTCATCAGCGCTAAGCATGTCATTATTCTCGAACTCGTTGATTGCTATGGCGGCCAAGACTAATCCATCATATCGCCCCAAACCAAGCCATTCTGAATGCTTTTCGAAGAAGTGAACAAGATCACGATTGGAGGGGGAATTTAAGTCAAGCATATGATGAAACGCTCCTAGGATTTATTTAATGCAAATAATTCCTATATATATTGCCATTTTTGCATTGGAACTGGTTCAGATTCTTGGTGATGGAGTTAATTGACATGAAGGTATGCCATCTGTTCCATTTACTAATGAGAGATAGAGACATTTATTAACAATTGTTATCCTCGATATGCTTCGAGGGTTCAATTTTGGCTGACGAAAAACTAACTCTCAATGAGTTTCATAAGAAACTAGGCGCGAAGACCAATGGAGGTGTCTGGGGCGTCCTAGACAATGCTAATCCAACAGATGCAGAACTTGAAGATGCTCTTGAAATGGCTTACACATCTCGCTATCACTGGAAGCAAGTAGGCACACTAACAAATGATGTTCGAGCAGTCTACATGATTTCACGTGTCTTCTCTCATATGAGGAATGGGGAACAGGCTGTTAGATATGCAAACATGATGCATGATCTGGCAAAGAAGGCGGAGAAGGAAGATGTTGACAACTGGGCCAGTTTTGACATGCCATTCGTATACGAGGCAATCGCTAAGGCGCATGCTGCAGCAGGCAACAATGATGAATGTAGGAAATATACCAAGATGTCCCAGGAGCTCATCGACAAACTTGAGGATAAACAAGACCGCGAGATTTGTCAGGGCGAGCTCGATAAGGTCGGGTGCTGAGTTAGGAGCAAGTTGCTTCAGAGGAGCTGCTTAAAGCAGGAATGCGATGTATGTATATCTAGGTGAGATGGCATTGCGTTCATTCCCTTTTGTACAGACTAGTGTGTTCACTGATGATAGATATGGTTTCGGTGGAAATCAACTAGCTACGTTTTGGAACTCTGAGCGGAATCTCGACCTGACAACAGAAGAAATGCAGGGCATGGCTCTGGAGTTCAACTTCTCTGAAACAACATTCATACTCTCTTCTGAGAAGTCTAATTGTGCTGCAAAAGTGCGCATCTTCACTCCTGGCGCCGAGATACCATTTGCTGGACATCCGACTCTTGGCACCGCGTTTGTTATGAAGCATAAGGGCCTCATATCAGAGGAGATTAAGGTAGCCAAATTGGAGCTTGGTATTGGGCCTACTCCTGTAGAGTTTCTCTCGGGTGATACAGTCCTGATGAAACAGAGCAAACCAGAGTTTCTTGCTGAATTCAATGACATTAAGGCAATTGCCAAGGCAATTCAGATTAATCCTGATGACATCTTGAATACTAGCCCAATTCAATGGGTCTCAACTGGATTCCCTTTTTTGATTGTACAATTGAGAAGTCTCAAAGCAGTACAATCAGCAGAACCAAGTCCAAATGAGATCATGAATACATTAGCTGGCGAATTGAGTCAGGAGATTGTCATCTTCTCAACCGAGACAGTCCATGAGGACTCTTCTGTCCATGCACGGATGTTTGCACCTGGAGTGGGTGTGCTGGAGGATCCTGCAACAGGAAGTGCTGCGGGGCCGCTAGGTGCCTATGTCCGAAAATATGATGTTCAGAGTGGGCGCGATTTTGCAGAGCCGGTGGTCATTGAACAGGGATTTGAAATACGGCGACCAAGCAATTTAATCTCGCAGGTTGTCGGGGGCGCAACTTTCGAAGAGATGGAGGTTTCGGGAAAAGTCAAGCTTGTTGCGGAGGGAAACTTCTTCCTATTGTAAATTTCCCAAATAGATGAAAGGGATGGAGAGGAAGCGCCTGACTGGGCACTTCCAACATATCCATCCGATTATTGTTCGTGTATTTCTCCTACCTGTGCCTGAGCCTTCAATGCCTCGAAATCAGGATCAACGTTCGTGGATCGCAGAATCCAGGCTGAAATCAGCAGGAATGGAGCGAAGATTGGTCCCCACCACAGGTAGCCGAACAGCTCACTGCCTGTACTAGCCACAGAGAAGCTCATGAGACCACCAAGAGACAGGGCAGTCATGGCTTGGAATATATTCAGTGGTACTCCCTTAAAGCCCTCATACATTCCCGCACGACCCTTTCCGGTCCTTAGTTCGTCAACATGTGCGATGTCAGCTGGAACAATGTAGCTCATTAGATACCACACAGCCATACAAGCGGCCAAAGGAATGAAGTAAAAGAAGGCCACAATGACATTCGAGATTACACCTGCAAGCCAACCAACAACTGGCGTCATCGCCATCAGAAAGGCAAGGATGATCATGGAGTAGAACAACAGGCGGCCTTTGCCAACCTTATGAATCATTTTGACCCACAAGTAAAGAAAGATGATGATTGACACAAGAAGGCCAATTGCGGGAGGTAGCAAAAGATCCATCGAGGTCAGAAGTAGCACACTCTGAGCATAGCCCACAATTTGAGTTGTTATGGCTGAAAAGCTGAACGACAGAAATCCTGAAATGAATACCCACCTCACGTATACAGGGTTCTCCAATACTGTCTTCGTTTCCTCCCTCATGCTCCTCCTCGTAGGCACTAGGCCAGGTTTTTCCCTGACGAAAGCTATCGATGGCAGGTAGAACAAAACAGTGATGATTGCGAAAGCCAGGACTATCATGAATCCGATTGAACTCAAGCCTGGAGGTGCAGCCACAAAGAACAATGGAGTAACGAATCCAATAACCACTCCAAGTCCATTAGCAATCCAATTTGCCGTGTTCTGCATGCTTGACACCAATGGACGTTCATCCTCATCAGTTATCTCGGGCAACCAAGCCTGAAACGCTGTGAGAAGGAATGCGTAAAAGAACTTGAAAGCACAGATGAAGAACAAGTAATACCCGAAAATGACATACTCTAAAGATAGGTTCGAGGTGTCAAGAAACCAGTTGGGCACAAAGAGTAGGAATCCGGTAATTGCCAGTCCTGGTGCTCCAATGATAACGTAGGGCTTTCTTCGCCCCCATCTGGTTTCAGTCCTATCACTCAAGAAGCCTATGCCCCAATGTGTTAGACCGATGACAACATAGGATGCAGCAAGTGCTATTCCATCAAGAAGCCAGTTTAGCTCAAAAACAGTCCCATATATCCAGAACGCAGTGAGGCCAGTTAGAGTCAATAGAAACGACGACCCAAAGCGTCCCATTCCGTATGAGACTTTCTTATAGAAAGGAAGCATTCACAATTCTCCTCCTTCAATTCATGAAGCACGAATCTTGTAGGAGCGGCACCTTAAATCTCTTCAAGCTCCCTATTTATTCAAACGGTAATGAGGGAACAATCTGGCAATTAGGATTAATGACAATGAAGAGCTCTCGATGAAACTCACCGGAGAGAGCGCAGAGGCGCTTATGGGGAGGTTGGCTGCGCGCTATCAAACCGTATATTCTAGGGTTTGGGACAATGATGGATTCAAGATTGAATACTATGTTGGGTACACGCAAGGATATCAAAAATTCATACCTGTTGTCATAACAATTGAGAGAGGCCCATCAGATGAAGAGTGTACCTTCACATACTTTGGTCCGAGGTGGGATGTTGAAACAGTAGAACATGAGATTGACATTGCCAAGCATCCAGAGAATTGGGGCACTTGCTACTTCTGTGGTGCCAGCTATTACTACTATCAATCGAAGATTCTGGAAGGACGAAGGGTGGTATGCCAGAATTGCGGCAAGGAATTCAAGCTCGATGCTGACTAATCTTCAGTCATTTCTGGTCGCTAGACTCTGGCATCTTGGTCGCGATACTTCTCTGGGTCTGCATCAAAGGTCTGCTTGCAATTGAGCGAGCAGAAGTAGTACCTCTTTCCCTCGAAGTCACTGAACAGCTCAGCTGTGGCCACATCCACGTCCATTTTGCAGATAGGGTCAACTGCGACCTTTGGAATCTCTTCTTCCGTATCCGTCACCTCCTCATGCTCTGCAGGGTTCCCATCAAATGTGTCCTTACAGTATTGGTTGCAGAAGTAGTACCTCTTGCCTTTGTAGTCGCTGAATAGGTCTGCCGTCGCTATCTCCACTTTCATCTTGCAGATCGGGTCGACAGCGACATCGCCTTCCTGATAGGCGGCGGGAGGTACACTTCCAATCAGATGCGTTGCACGCTCAGGCTTGAACCGATTGAGTGTCAATGCATTGGTCACCACACTGACACTTGATAATGCCATTGCGAGACCTGCAACCTCTGGACGCAACACAATGTTAGCTGACGGAAACAACAGTCCTGCAGCAAGCGGAAGCAGCGCTATGTTGTAGATTAATGCCCAGAAGAATCCCTGCCTTATCTTAGACATTGTCTTCCCGCCCAGCTGGATTCCAGTGACCACGTCGAGCAAATTGTCCTTAACAAGAACGATATCACCGGTCTCAACTGATACGTCAGTTCCGGACCCCAACGCAATGCCGACATCAGCTTGCGCAAGCGCAACTGCATCGTTGACGCCATCACCTGCCATTGCCACAGTCAATCCACTGCGCTGCAGTTCCTTGACTTTCTCAGCTTTATCAGCTGGCAAAACCTCTGCAAGCACTTTGTCAATTCCAACGGTTTCTGCTATTGCTAGTGCAGTTGCCTCTTTATCGCCCGTAATCATCCACACTTCTATGCCCATTCTCTTCAAGCTCTCAACTGCTTGGATGGAGGTATCTTTGAGCTTGTCAGCAATGCCTATGAGTGCAAGCATCTCGCCTTCAATTGCGGCAAAGATGGTCGTCTTTCCTTTCTCCTGTAGCATCAGTCCTTGGGCTTCAGCATCTGCAATTTCCACGGAATTCTCTCTCATGAACTTATCATTGCCCACAAGAACCAACTGTCCTTCTACCAATGCCTGGACACCTCTTCCAGTCGTTGAGGCGAAATCAGACGCATTCGGGATGTTGATTCCAAGCTCTTCGGTGTATCTTACTACTGCTTCGGCTAGAGGATGCTCGCTGTTCTTTTCCACCGATGAGATGAGTCGCAGAGCTTCTGCATCACTGTAATCTCCGTATGTGTGCAAATCTGTTACCGTGGGCCTTCCGATCGTGAGAGTACCCGTCTTGTCGAATACTATTGCGTCAACAGTTGGAATGACTTCAAGGCCTTCTCCAGCTTTTATCAGAATACCATGCTGCGCTCCTTTTCCTATGCCGACCATGATTGCCGTTGGAGTAGCCAGTCCCAAAGCACAGGGGCAGGCTGCTACAAGTACGGCAATACTGAAGGTCAGGGCTTGTGTCCATTCAACAAATTCGCGCGAGATTGGGTCAGTTATATTCAGAATGGGGGAAATATACAACCAGAAAATGAAAGTTGAAATCGCCAATATAATGACAACAGGCGTGAATTTACTCGCTATAGCGTCGGCTTTTCGCTGAATAGGCGGCTTATTTGTTTGAGCCTCTTCGACAAGCTTGACAATCTGAGACAAGACGGTGTCCATTCCAACTTTAGTTGCTTTGACTCGAAGAACGCCATTCTTATTGATGGTTGCACCAACTACTGGATCGCCTACTTTCTTCTTGACTGGTTCTGGCTCTCCTGTTATCATCGACTCGTCAACACTCGACTGACCATCAATGACTTCGCCATCTACTGGGACTTTGTCCCCAGGCTTTATCAGGACTATATCTCCGACTTCAACATCTTCAATAGGGAGTATCATTTCCTCGCCATCCCGTAAAATTGTGGCGACCTTGGCCTGCAAATCCATCAAACTTCGCATCGCTTTTGACGTGCGTCCTTTTGCAATTGCTTCGAGAGTTCGACCAAGTAGGATGAAGCTAAGAAGAAGAACTGCTGAATCATAGAATGGCGTGTAAACATTCCATTGTGGCAAGAAGGTAGTTGCCACCGAGTAAAAGTAAGCCGCGCTTGTGCCCAGCATTATGAGCGTATCCATATTTGTAGTAAAATGGCGTGCCGCCTTGAGAGCTGACTTGTAGAAGGGGTAACCTGCAATAAATTGAACCGGCGTGGCAAGAAGGAACATGAGAAGCCTCCTCAGCTCTTCAGATGGAAACAGCGAAGTTAGAGTGCCAAAGTGGATAAGCACGACGGGAATTGTCAACAAAACTGAGAATGCAAGTAGACGGGAATAATAGTGGATTTCTTTCTCTCTAGCGAGGGATTCTCGATCTGCTTCAATTCCTGCAGCCTCCTCGATTTCAACTCCAATGCCCTTCAGTGTTTTTCTAACTATCTTGTAGGTCAGTTGCTCATCATCATATTCAATCAAAATGCGTCTGGTGTCCCTGAATTCGCGAGCAGTAATGACTCCCTCTAGTTGCTCCATGGTTTTCATGATCAGATTCCAATCTAGAGAAGATGAGGCTCCGTTAAGGGTGATGGACATTGTTGGCCGTCGTGCACGATAACCAGTTGACTCTACAGCTTTTTCTAAAACGCTTCTATCCACCAAATTAGATTCGTATTCAACAACAGCTTTTTCATCAAGCAAGCTAACGCTGGCTTTTATTACTCCGTCCTGATTTGTCAAAGCGTCCTCGATTTTGGCTACACACGAGGCACAATGCATTCCTTCAATGCGCATTGATATTCTTGACGCCTTTGCTTCAGTTTCAACTTTCTGAGCCATCTCTCTTCACCCTGGTAGGAAGCCTACTAGTTAATGTCCTATCCGATATATCGTGTACGATATATAAGTATTTAGTTCTGGCTACTCCTGATGCGGGCCCGTAGTCACAGGTTATAAGCTCTGTTTGAAGGCCTTTGCGCAATGAATACAACAAAAGGCAAGATTAGTTCCATCCACTATTTCGTGATGGCTACCCTCATAGATCCGGGCACCACAGCTTGCGCACACCTCAAGACTGGATCCAAGTGCAGAAGCAGTAATTGCTGCAAAACGCTTGAACAGCCGGTCACTCAATGTCTTGCCTTTCTTTGTCAACGAGTAGATGATTTTCCGTTTCTTTCCAACATCCTGTTGCTTCTGGGTAACTAGTTTCTTTTCTTCAAGTTGTTGTAGAAACGGATAGAGTGTTCCGGGACTCAGTTTCTTCCCCGTTCGGCGCTCAAATCCCTTCATGAGACCATAGCCATGCGAGGGTTTCTCGTTCAACATCAATATTATATAGAATTGAGAAAAATCAGCCAGCATTTCTTGTATGTCAAGATCCGCTTCCTTCATTTTCTGGATTGCCTTCTCTTCTGCCAATGTACTAACACCCTTTTGGAGCCCGAATTACCTGTGGTCCGCAGCGTCTTGCTTCCAGGGATTCTCTGCAACAACTGCGGCTCTATTAAGGCATCAGCCCCATAAAAGTTGCGTATTTGCTGGGGCCATTCCTCGATCTCACTATCTGTACGCCAATTTAGCAAGAACTTTGAGTGGAGAAATATAAATATATCGAATGGGATATATCAGTGGAGATATTAGAGTCGTGTGGGGAAAAAAGGAGGGGAAGTGGGGGGCTGATTAAAAGCACAAGGATGATCTTACGTTGTTGGATCAGAGTAGTGCCGTGATCATTCGTCAACTCCCACTTCAAGGTTGAATTTCTCTGGATTTGCGTCAAACATCTCCTTATGCTGGAAACTCATGAAATAGTATGTCTTCCCCTTGTAGGTTGATTTAATGTGGGGTTTTCCCATCATACCACAAACTGGACATTTCGGCATTTTATTCACCTGCAATCCCTTTAATGCAGCCATCAGGATCTGTGAACGCTGACAATCGTTTTATTGCGGCATGAGCCCTTGCTCAGATTTCCCAAGACTGTTTATATCCGGAAGGATATATCGGGACTGTATTATAATCACCACCATGCTTTATATATGTATCGAACACGATATATCCAAATTGAAATATTTCGCATAAATCGATTCGGCAAGCGACCAGCAAACATGGGGCGTATTCGGAATGACGCGTCTTCTAAACAGTACACGCCTTCCTAGGGCTAGACTTCAGGTAAATGAATTGAATTTGCAGGGTTCTTGGATACTTCAGCCAACGAATTTGTCAGACTCTTTTCCAGTTTCAGCCTCAGACATCATGCGAAGAAGTTCCTCAAATGTATCAAGGATGTTCTCGCCTGTCTTTGCACTGGTCTCTCTAAAGATGGCAGGAACTCCAAGTTTATCTATGAAGTACTCCATGAATTTCAGACCTTCATCAGTGGTCACTATCTTGTCTGCTGACCGCAAAGGTCGAAGATCAATCTTGTTCCCTACAATTACTGTAGGAGGCAGGGGTCCCATATTCTTGAAAGCTTCAACCAACCACTTGGAGGCATTGTCAAAGGAGTCTCGATCGACAACAGAATAGACAAGCACAATCCCGTTGCATCCGTGATAATAGTGACCCCGTACCTTCTCAAAGGTTGGCTGGCCTGCTAAGTCCCAGATGATGAATTTCACGACGTTCTCGCCAAAGACCACTTTTTTGGTCGCGAGGTCAACTCCTATTGTTGCAAGGTGGCCCTCAATGAAGTCCTCCCCCAGATAATTGCGACGTATGGATGTCTTTCCAACTGCTCCGTCGCCGATTAGAACCGCTTTGTAGATTAAGCTTCCATCATCCTGGTCTCGCAATTACCACATCTCCATGCTCGTCAATGCATTCATTTGCCCTTATTAAGCGCACTCGGGTGCTCCCTAGGACATGCTGACGAATTTCAGTTACAGCACACAAGATAAGGTTAGTGCTATTGTGCCAAATGACTTTTCAATTTAGATTTTTGTTTCAGAACTTGTCTTTCGTACTTCTGCCTGCTCGGGAATGTTGACCTCCCCGGTTTCACTCATCAGGCTGATGAGTTCGCTGAAAGCATCCTGAACTCCTTCACCAGTGAGAGCTGAGGTCTCTCTGAATGATGTTGGAACTTCCATTCGTTCTCGGTAGAAACTCGCGAATCTGATACCCTCTTCAGTGGAGATCATGGATTCGCCATGGTCAGTGGGACGGAGATCTACCTTGTTTGCTATCACAATTGTTGGAGGCAGACTACCCATATACCTGTAAGCCTCAACCAGCCACTTGGTGGCATTGTCGAATGACTTCCTGTCATTAACGGAATATACGAGGAAAATTCCGTTCGCTCCTTGATAGTAATGACGCCTCACCCTTTCAAAGGATGGTTGACCCGCAAGGTCCCAAATGATGAACTTTACAGTGCCAGTTTCATATTCGATTGTCTTTTGCGCAAAGTCGACGCCAATTGTAGGAAGATGCCCTTCCATGAAGTCCTCGCCAAGGTAATTTCTCTTGAGACTTGTCTTCCCGACGGCTCCATCGCCTATGAGGACCGCCTTATACCAACGTGTCCATCGGGAATCGCTCATTTTCAAACTCTCCTAGGAAATAGATACTGTAACAATGACCCAAGTCTCTAGTTCCACACACTACGTATCTACAAGTTGGTTCACATCAATGCACATAATTCTTTTCGTAAGAACCACAATCATTCAAATTTGATTCAAAATCAGCGATTTTGCCTCTTTTGGACGCACTTTTTCGATTTTTAGTCGCTCAGTTTTGTGAAAATCAGCAAGAATCTTCAAACCTTCGACTAGTCTTGCGATTCCATCATCTGTTTTCCAGAAGTCTGCTTCCAGATAAAGTGACTTTAGTTCTAGCACGCTTTCCTTTCGGTGAGCCTTTGCGTCGACGCGACCAACAAGATTGGCTCCATCAAGGAGCGGAAGAGTGAAGTAACCGTACTTGCGCTTGTCAGCTGGCGTATAGCACTCAAGGGCATATTCAAAGTCCCAAATCTTCTTCGGATAGTGGCGTTCCCGAATGATATTATCAAATGGACTCAGGAATTTGACTGGCGCCTGGGCGCTATCTTGATTGGATGCCTTTCTGAGTCGACGAAGGTTCTTCTTTAGTACGAAATAGCGATCTTTCAGCATTGGAATCGAAACTTCTTCAATTACTCCATCCCGAACGAACTCCTCTAGGTACTCTTCAACAGCTGCGGCTTTGTTTTTCCAAAACACTCGAGATGGCATTCGACCCATGTAGCTTCTGACATCTTCTTGGCTACCCAGGCCCAAGGAACCCAATGTCGTCATCACCACAAACTCTGCCGCCTCATCATCCAAGAGTGGCTCAGTGTCAATTCCAGCTGGGAGGACTCTCTCTGTAAGATCATAGTGCTTCTGGAATCCATTCCGATAGGGCACCATTAGCCGCCCTATATAGAAGAGATACTCAAGAGCCCTCTTCTCAACTTTCCAATCCCACCAACCATCTGACTTCGTCGTCCTTTCACCAAGAGATGCGCTGTTGACAGCACCATCCTTCTTGACCTTCTGGTACACCTGCTCAATGGTGTCCTTATTCTCGACAACCCACTTTTTGAACGAGTGCCATAGTTCCTCTGGATAGAATTGCTTGCGCCATGCTGTGAAGGGATACGTTTCCATGGGCATAAGGCACATCGCATGAGACCACCATTCAAACAGCTTCCCTTCCTTTTGCGCCCTCCAGATATCGCCTTCTTTGTATTTCGGGAACCTGTTCCATGTGATGAGGTTGTGACTTCGAGTCACAACTGATATGGTGTCAATCTGGATGGAGTGAATTCTTCTCGCAACATCCAATACTGAACGACTCTGGCGACCAGTCCTGAGACCCTGAGTGTCGAGGATGAATCTCCTGGCCTGGTCAAGCGTGACCTCAAGCATAGCAATGCATCAAGATTCTGGTCTTAAGGGCATTTCTCTCAGAGTCAATGAGTTACCTAATAGATGGCTAGCTTCCTATTAGATAATCCTCCTATGCCTCATTCCAGCACCAAGGCGAATCCCAGTTTGAACCCTCACTTTGCACTGAATCTCTGTGAGTGTAGTTGATGAACGCAGCCTGGCCGGAAGTGTTTTCTAATAGCTATGACAATAGTCCTGTGGAAGGGGTAAACACCTAGAATATCCCTTCAATGGAGGAGAGATTGATATGAGTAATGCGAATAGAGCTCTCCTAGTTCTTGGGGCTATCGGAGCTATTCTTTACACCTTGGCCCGATGGATCAATATCTATACTACTATGACCGGTGACCAATACCTCGGGCTTGTGTTCATCGCCATGGTGCTAGTGATGTTGGGTGTGTTGGTATTCTACCGGAAGAGTGGCAATCCAATACACATTCTCACAGCATTGGTCCTGCTGTTTCATACTGTGACCTATCACTTCCTACACATGCTCTGGGTCATTGACCCAATCGCATATCCCTGGGTGGATACTAGCTCAATCTGGCGCACGGAGGTGGGCGGCGCGATTGTGGCCGTGGCATGGCTGCTCTTCGCAGTATCGGTCCTGTTGATGCGTGACGAGTATGGCGGGATGGCTCTTCTAACGGGACTTGTGTTCCTCATTTGGTGCATCATGCTACTGCTCGACAAGGTGTTTGGCTTTGCATGGCCAACGGCTCTCACGGACATAATGTTGTACTTCCGCACAATTGCTGGAGCAATAGCTACCCTATTCTTCTTCTATGCAACAGCGAAGGAAAGCTGAAGCTGAGGTTGTAACTGAAGACTGAATATTGCGTAGGCGGAAGTAATCTGTAGAGGCTTCGCCAAATGACTAGGACGCCAATGTTTATATGTAGGCGTCTACATATGTATATGTAGAACTCTACATAAGTTGGTGACTACATAATTGGAATTCCCCGGACCTAGAAGAATGGGCCCGCCGAGAAAGACCATAAGTCGAGTGGAGCTCCTCATCTTGGCGCAGCTGAGACAGGGGCCTGCCCATGGATATGCAATACTCTCGGGCCTGAAAGAACAACTGGGAATACTGTTGAAGAGCGGGACACTATACCCTGCTCTTCGCAGACTCTCCAAGAGAGGCCTTATCAAAGGCAAGAGAGTCCAGCAAGAAATTCGTCCGGATGCAATAGAATACTCCCTCACACCAAGTGGTGAAGAGGTACTGTCTCGAGTGCTTAGTCACATGGGAGGGGAAATGCAGATGCACGATCGATTCTGGGGATTTCTGGGAAGTGCAGTTCGGGGGGAAACTGCGTCTATTCTTTTTGAGAACATGGCACGTCATAGAAGCCCGACAGGATTTGCAGCGATGAAGCACGCCTGCTGTAAATCTCCTAACTGTGTTCAGGAGCGATTAGAGTATCTAAAGGAATATCGACGTTACCTTGAAACCGAACTCAAATGGGTCAACCAGCAGTTGGTCGAGCTCAGCAGTGAAGAAGAGGAGTGGGAGGTGAAAAACGAATAATGTGTGATTCACATCACGGTATGAGGGGAAGACCTAGACATGCCTTTGGCTTTGGTATGATGCCAGGCATCTTTGGGTTCTCTGATTGCTGCTCAGACTTCGAGAGTAAGGAAACAGCTATCAAACGCCTTGAGGCATTCAAGTCACATCTTGAGGATAGCATCAAGAACATCGATGAAAAGATAGCTGAGCTTCAGACTCCTGGTGAAGGCGAAGAGGTCTAGACGACCTGAACTCGGGACTTCCACTGTGCTTGTCGAGGCCCCAACCTCGCCTTCAATAGTTCATTGCCTTTTTTCCCTTTTATTTCTTAATCAATGACTTATTTTCAGGCAGGATATGGGAATCCCTTGGCCTTCTAATACTCCATCTGAGGGTCCTCAATCTCTTCAATAAAATCCGAGGACTTTGCCGTTCCAAGAAGTATCTTCAAAGCATCATTAACGGTTAACTGAGGACTAGATTAGACATAAGTTTCATAATGGTAGTTGCACTTGGCAGTGTTTCAGCCGTATTTGTCATCGTCGTTATGGCTAGGAGCAAATGTTCATCTCCAGTAGCCTGGAAAGGAGTTGGTGGTTTGAGTCAAGACGTTAGGAAATTGTCTGCAGCTATTGCAGGTGTTATTGCCCCCTTTCTTTATCTGATACTCGTATTCGGTCTTGGATTTCTAGAACCAGGATACAACCAGATGACTGACATGATGAGCATTCTGGGTGGTGTTGAAGGACTTCGGGGATGGCTATTCAATCTAGGTGTGATAATCATTGGATTGCTGGTGGCGATTTTCGGTTTGGGACTTCATCCATTCTTGAATGACGGAGATGGTTCCAAGGTTGGACCTTCGATGCTTGTTCTAGGCGGCATCGGTCTAATTGGCGGCGGTATATTCCATTGTGATCAGGACTGTACGAATTTCTTGACAAGAAATCCCACAGGCATCATGCACATGATATCATCCGCACTTGCGGGTATGCTGATTGCCATGTCACTGTTCGTCCTGTATTTCCGGATAAGACGGGATCCTGTGTGGGAACGACTTGGCGGCTTTACTCTATTGATGGCACTCCTGGGTAATGGCGCTGGGATTACTCTCTGGATCACCTTTGCGACGACCAGGTTGTCTGCAATAGAAGGACTGATTCAAAGAGTCGGGATAATTGCCCCTCTGCTTTGGATTGCAATCGTTTCCTTACAGATGCTTTCGATTGTACGAAATCAATGACATATGGGAGTCATATTGCATCATTGATCCTAGCTGGCATCATCAATCCACGTGCCAGCGGAGGGGTGTATCGAAGACCGCTGTGTGTTGTATGAAGTCGCATTTTATATGGCGAGAGAACGCCCCCGATTTCCCGCGTCCTCTCGCCATCTTCCTCGGTGATTAAACTGATTCCTTTGAGGTGAGTGTATTTAATGCAGGCAAAGTGACTTCGGCGGTGATCACAAAGCTTGCAGTCCAAGTTGGAAGGGGTGGCGCCTCACCTTGGGTGAGCATATCTTGCCATGCCTCGTCTGTGAGGCGGTCATCCATTGGCCAAGTGAACTCGTAGTATGAGAAGATTCCTCCTCGGGTGAGAATGACTTGTCCATCAACTTCGACAGCTACATAGATGACCATCGGTCTTCCTACAGCCTCTTCAAGCACACTAAAGGTATTAGGGTCGGTGTGAACATCAGCGATGACAGCCATGTCATCGTCAGCATCTGATGTAAGGTAGTCATCCTGTGGCATTGCAACAATTGATCCCAGTGTCTTTCCACAGCCTTCGATGAGGTAGTATTCTGACTCCGTCAGAGGAGTTCCCTCCAACTCTTTTATAGAAATTGTCTGAAGATTCAATAGAAGACTGTATAGGGCGTTGAGCTTGCTGCCAATCGAAGTGGACAGCAGGCTCCTGGAATCAAGCCCATCAATCATCATCTCGCACAAAGAGGCCAAACGTGCATATACTTGGGGAACTGGCTCTACATATCCCTTAACAGGAGGTGGCATTCCGGTCAATTCCCAAGTATAAGACTGCTTGGCATAGAGAATCGTATCATGCCTAAGTTCAGCCCATGAACCCAGTGCTGTGGACAGCTGCTTGTCAACCCACGCTTCAGTCTGCATAAAGAAAGGATAGCCTTCCCCCGGATCAGATAGAAGGGGTAGAAGAGAGTACAACCATAGATAGTATAGGTTGCTTGTCCATTCAGCCTCGGTGATATTGGCCACCATGTCCCAGAGCATGTTCATCTGCGATTCATAGTTCGCGTAGATCTTCTCGGGCTCAAGGAGTTCCCAAGCTCTATCAGAGCCCAGAGCAGCCATCACATCGAGGCCCATAGGCATGAGTCTTGGATTCGCCATGGTTCCTACATTCTTGTAGACTAGTTGCCCCAGGATGTAGCTATCTGGAATGTACCTCTGCCCCATGAACCGAAGTCCCATAGTCTGGGCTAAGGTCAGTGTATCCGGTACAGGATGACCTAAGATTGCTGGTTCTCGCAACTCCAGAGCAGCATCAATGAAATTCTCTAAAAGAACATCATCATCAAGGTCAGGAATAGTAATCTCAGAGCCGTAGATGGTTTGGACCAGCTCCAAGTACTCACTTGGTAAAAGGTCATCAGCAGCACCTACAAAGAAGACTGTGGGTTCATAGATTGCATCCCATAAGTCATAACCTGTGATCCCGGCTGGCATGGTGGATATCTCATCCATGAGGGCCAATGAGATGAGAATCGCCTGGGCAGTATTATCCTTGCCTTTTTCGTTTGGGAATTCAGGAAGATTGGGCTGCAATCGCAGAGATACTCTCCCATACCACATCATTGCTTTGAAGTAACGCTCAAGAGTTTCACTGCGAGTGTAATGTCCCCGTGGCACGAATTGAGTGAAGTCTTCTCGGTATTCTTGGAACCATTCATCCGATATAGCATCGTGCGCTTCAATCAGGGAGAGCACCTTTGCAACCTCAATGTCAACCTGAAATGGGAATGCTGGAGGAATCATGTAGTTGCTGTCGATGAGCTTGAGAGCGACTGTGAAGAGCATCATGTTTCTTAAAGCAGCATCCTTCCATCTGCCTTCAGGAGCTGCTAAGTATTGGTTAAAGGATGAGTCCAGCATTGAGGATGTCAGATTACCGAGAAGATCCCAGAAAGAATAGACTTCAACTTCCCTAAGAGACAGGTCATAGAGAACGTGGAACGCGTGCAACACAGCGTCTGAGGACACAAAGCTTGGAATTGATTGCTTTTCGTTCAATTCCAATATCTCATGGATTTGCTTGTATTCCGTTTGAGTGGCCGCAGCAAAACCATTGTATTCTATCTGGAGAAGCAAATCTGCAGGAAGGTTTTCAATCAATCCATAGCCAGCAACATTGGAAAGACCGGGATCAACGGTGTATAATGGCGCATTTGGTATGAACGGCTCTTCACGTGGTTGGAAGTCTGCAAAGTTGCTAGTCACAATGTTGTTGATTGTGTAGACTGGTTCATTGGGATGAGAAAGCAATCCAAATGGACCAAAAGCACCACCTAGATAGCCAATTGTGCCCACAAGACTAACAGCCATAAGCGCTGACACTAGTCCTGCGGCTAGCATCTTCCTCCTAATATCTCGATCAAGAGCTCTTGCAATGACTTGAAGCATGCTACTTTCATAGGCTCAGATGTACTTAGTACCATGGAATAGAACACCCCGTCCATATTTTAGAACAGAGTTATACCTGCGGCACTGACAAGGAAGAAGAGATTAATCTGAAGAAGGTGAAGACTCAATGTGCGTGGTGACAATTGTCAGATACAAGTGAGGAAACCTCTCTCGACCCAGAACTTAGAGGAAACACACTTAGAGTCTACTGGTTGATGCTTTCTCAAAACGAGGCAGTGGGTGTCAGAGAGGTACAGAGGGCGCTGGGCATGTCTAGTCCTTCTGTAGCGAGTCATCATCTTTCAAAGCTGGTTTCTTTGGAGCTAGTTGAGAAGCTCCCGGACAATTCCTACGAGGTTAGCCGAATCGTCAAAGTGGGAGTCCTCAGAAATTTCATTGGTTTTCGGGGAAGGTTTCTTCCACGTTACATGTTTGTGGCCATCTTCTTCACAGTGGCGACCCTAGCTTATCTTGCGATAAGTTTCCTGAATCCTAGACCGGGACTCTATGACAAATACATCGCCCTCGCTATCGGCTCAGTTGGAGCGCTCTTTGCATGGTGGGAAACGATTCGACTATGGAAACTGAAATTGACATGACTCCTAGCATCTGCAAAGGTGTTATCCTTTAGAACTGAGCTCAAGTCTTATGGGGCAGTGGTCAGAACCGAAGACCTCGCCTAGGATGTCGCTTCCCACTAATTGCGTTTTGAATTCCTCGTTTATCACGAAATAATCCAATCGCCATCCAACGTTGTTGGCTCTGGCATTGTGAAGGTATGACCACCATGTATAGTGGCCTCCTTCCTGAGTATACTCCCTGAATGTGTCAACATATCCTTTGGAAAGCATCCGATCAAACCAGGCTCTTTCTTCATCAGTGAATCCTGCATGACCACGATTGCTCTTGGGTCTTGCAATGTCTATCTCCCTATGTGAAACATTGAAGTCGCCAGTTATGATGACGCCTTTATCTTTCCGGAGTCCTTGGGTATATCTAAGCAATCTGGCATTGAAATCCAATTTGAAGTCCAGTCTTTCAAGCATGCGACCTGCATTTGGGAAATACACGTTCACAAGATAGAACTTGTCATATTCCAGCGTAAGGGCACGACCCTCAGTGTCAAATCCTTTCTTGTCTATGCCTCTGAAAACAGAGATTGGTGGTTCCTTTGTAAGGATCATAGTGCCACTGTATCCCTTTTTCGCTGCGTGATGCCAATGCTGTTCATATTCGCTAAGTGCCAAAGGCGCGATGTCGTCCATTCCAGATGACGACTTAGTTTCTTGAAAACAGTAGACATCAGCATTTTCGTCTTGAATGAATTCAAGAAGGCCTTTCTCGAAACCGGCCCGAATTCCATTAACGTTCCAGGAGATTATTTTCAAGATGCTCAGCCATATCAGCATTGTAGCCTACAATTCTATCTTATGGTTGAGCTTCCTTGATTCTCACATGGATGAATTTCGCCAGTTTGAGCTTCGAATTCAGAGTCGTGATGAGGCGAGTTCGACGTTTCCATTTCGGATTTGTTCTAACGCGGGAGAAATAGGGGAACCAATCAATTACTTCAAGTTGCTCAGACCAGCTCTCTATTTGGCCTGGACTTTTTGCATCGAATTTGTGCTCTATCCCCGAAATGCCATACTTTTTGAAGCGCCTATTAATGATCCAATTCCCCCGAGATGAACTACTATCAAAGATTATCTCTCCTCCAGGAAATCTTTGCGCTATTGCTCTGAAGAATCGTGAAACATCATCATCATCAAAATAGGCAAAGAGTCCTCCAGCGATCATAAGCAGACCATCAGTATTGTCGAAGCCTATGTCTTCCATCCAGCTGAAATCAAAGATTGACTTTGCTATGCATCTACTTCTTGAAGTTTCAGGGATTAGTTGACGGCGATAATCTATTGCATCTGGGAGATCAAGATCGAACCAATGCAAGGTTCCATTGTCAACTCTAGAAAAAGTTGTGTCCAAGCCACAGCCAAGATTCACAATTGTGGCATGTGGTTTGCTTTGAAGAAATGCAGTAATTGTGTCGTCGAAGGTTCTGGCTCTGATGACAAACGCAAGTCCTAGCATCTCATCAATGAACTCCTCCAAAATGTCAAAATCCTCTAGTGAATCGCTGAAATCACTCTTCACCTGCTCAATGAGATCGATGGCTTGATCATCCCTTAGCAAATCAGGATATAGCTGGGAGTATTTTGCACGTGCCCATAATGGTCCTACCATTGTAGATTGAATGGTTGCGGTTCCGTCATCAGATTCGCTCATTCTAATGGCTTCCTTTGCTTTTTTGGGGACAAGACTATGATATCGGTTTTTCGCCCTTTGGACGGAATAGAGGGATTGCATCGCTATCTCAGGCTGGAAGTTTATATCACTGCAGTTCTACAAAATGGAGAGGGAAAGATAATGGAGCAAGTAGTCAGTAAGTGCGGAAACTATTGTGGCACTTGTCCGTGGGGCTGTTATGTGCGTTCAAGAATCTCTGAGGAGGGCTGGGAATCCTACCGCATTGATGCGAAGAAGTATGTAGGTTTCACACCAACAGCCAAGCCATGCCAATCATGTCAAACTCCAGATGAGAAGCTTGCTAAAGATGTGGGTGTACACAACTTCGTGCGTGGTTGCTTAGCGAGAGAGTGCGCGACTCACAATGGAATCCAGAACTGTGCTTATTGCTCAAGATACCCTTGCGATTGGATTGAGGCTCATATAGGCGAGATCACAAGAGAAAGCACTTCAGAGCGCCTGGGTGAGCCGGTCCCCGATAAGGCTTATGAGCAATTCATTGAGCCATTTCAAGGGAAATCCCATCTTGATGTTATTAGGGCCGGTCTTAGCGATGCTGATATCGTTGAAGCGAAAACAGTAGAGATACCCATCAAGAAAGTTGTCGACTATCCTGAGACCGCAAAGATTCAAGGAATAAAGTCTTCTGACCTAGAAGCAGTCCATATCTTCCTATCAACGTTGGCAACCACGAGATTCGGATTGAAGCATCCAGATACGATTGCTGGCGCCGGAATAGTCAAAGCTCGTCGCGATGTCCTATACAGATTGATTTGGACAATTATCCTGAACGGCGAGCTGCGAAATGGTGGCACGAATCTCGCGATAGACGGAGTCACCTATGCAGAGCACAAGAAAGGAAGGGACCCACTTACTACTCAGTTTCGGGCGAATATATATTTCAAGATGCTAGATGATCTTGGAATAGAAGCTGAGCTAATTCAGTTGCATGATAAGTGGACAACCGATATGGGATTCCTAAGGACGCATGTTCCCAAGACTCATAAACCTGCCTGGGAATTGGTGGTTTCATTCACAGACAGAATGGGCGGAAAGTCCACCATCAAAGCCTTCAAGGCCTATGTGAATGAGTTGGCTCGCGAATATGAGAAAAAAGCATACTCTCGCTTCTCCAAAGGGGACATGCGCTTCTTGAGCGTTTGACTGGAGGGATTTCCAATTGAGTATTGAGCTGCCTGAGGCCTCTATCCTCGCGAAGCAGATGAACAAAGAACTTGTCGGAAAGAAGATTGATTCCTGGAAATTGGATGAGCTAGAGAAGCTACAGAAGTCCAAAATGGTTAGTAGGAGTTTGAAGAACTTCGACAAACTGAAGGGGCGAATAGTTCAGTCAGTGGTTTCGCGAGGCAACGGCATAAGGATTCTGCTCGACGGTGAGATGAACATGTTTCTGGCACCGGAATACGGCGGTGCATTTGGATTTCATGAGGATGAAACTGGATTGCCCGAGAAGACCCATCTGACACTAATCTTTTCCGACAGGACAATACTCACTTTGAGGCTCAAGGGATGGGGCAATATTGACGCTGCTTCGAATAAAGAGCTTGAAGACAACTATGTATATCGAAGGGATTTCTCTGATGTGGTGTCCCCTGACGAGAAGAGGTTCTCTTCCAAATGGCTTGAGTCGCAGCTGAATCTATTTTCAAAGAACGTCAAAATGGCATTGGTGGGAAAGGAGGCCATACTCGTTGGAATTCAGAATAGCACATTTCAGGATGTTATCTATCAAGCCGGTATACATCCCAAGAAGAAGGCGTCTGACTTGAGCAGTAGTCAAGTCAAGGCACTCTATGATGCGATTGTTAGAACGATGAAAGAGCGAGCGCGTCTTGGCGGCAAAGACCAATTCACCGACCTCTATGGAAAGAGGGGGAAATACACTCCATTAATGGGGCCAAACATGAAAGGGCAGTCATGTCCCAAGTGCGGATCTCCAATCGAGAAGCTTGCCCATGGTGGAGGCCACGTGTATGTCTGTCCTAAGTGCCAGACATAGTGCTTGAATTCATAAGGAACCCACGAGAGTAAATGACCAGGGGTTCAGTAGATTGAAGAAAGTAGACCACAAGAAGGTTCTGAAAGAGTTCTACAAGCCTTCATCGAGGAAGCCATCAGAGGTTGATGTGCCTGAGATGAACTTCTTAATGATTGACGGGAAGGGAGACCCGAATACAGCACAGGAGTACCAAGATGCTCTTGAACCTCTATATGCCACTTCTTTCACGCTGAAGTTCAAATTGAAGAAGGCAAAGGTTGCTGACTTCACTGTAATGCCTCTGGAAGGCCTGTGGTGGATTGAGGGGTCGGAAGGATTTGATTTCGATGTGAAGGTAAACTGGCGCTGGACCTCAATGATAATGCAACCCCAACCCGTCACAAGGAATGATGTCATAGAAGCTATGGCAGAAGTAAAAGAGAAGAAGGACCCGCCGGCCCTTCAAAGGATTAGATTCGAGTCATTCAGGGAGGGCTATTCGGTTCAAATCATGCATATTGGCCCCTGGTCAGAAGAACAGCCTACCATAGAAAACCTTCATTCCTATGCTGAAGAGCAAGGATTCAGACTGAGGGGGAAGCATCACGAAATCTACCTCAGTGATCCTCGGAGGACTGCTCCTGAGAAGCTCAAGACAGTGATTCGTCAGCCAGTAGCGTAACAGCCCTCCTGTATTACGAGGTTATATCAGAGCAAGCTTGAGATAGTCCTGTGTTATCATTCGCCAGATGATAGGGGCGCTGAACGGTGCAGTTGACAGACCGACAGATAGCACTGATAGAGGAGTTTGCTCTAGAGAAGTATCGCTCACTCGATGACACTCATGGATCCGGCCACTGTGAGAAGACTGCAAGCCTTGCTATCCATTTGGCTAGGGAAGAGGGGGCAGATGAACTCATTGCCAGATTGGGTGCACTTCTACACCAGTTTCATCCTGAGGGAGCTGGCCAAGTCAACGAGTTCCTCATCAGCATCGATGTTTCTTCTGCTATGATTGATAGAATAGTTCACTGTGTAAGGTGTATTGAGCCGACAATGATTCATACTGCACGAACCATGGAGGCAAAAGTTGTCTTTGATGCAGACAAGCTCCAGACACTTGGACCATACGGATTGGTCAGAGAGGTCGTCTATCGGACACGAAAGAAGAACATAGATTTCAGGGTTGCATTTCGTGAGGCTGAGGAACTTCAGAAGCAAATGAGTTCCTTGCTGCAAACTGCCACTGCAAAGGCACTATATGAGAAGATTAGGGCCCTCTCCATCTCGATGTTTGAGAGCATTCGGGAATGGGATGCCTTGGAATTCATCAACTAGTCAATAAGTGAAAGCTTTTCGATAATCAAGGCACCTAAAGGCTCATAGGTCAGAGAGACGCCAAATCAGCATTATGAGTGCAGCAGGGAAAATCTATGAAATCATCAACAACAGAAGATCAATGCGATGGTTTCTTGAGACGCCAGTAACGGATGATGTTCTTACCAAAGTGCTAGAGGCAGGAATGAGAGCTCCATTTGCATCTCAGCTCTGTTCAGTAGTCTATACTCGAAACAAGGCTAAGATGAAGAAGGTGGGGATGGGGTCATATCCCACAGCTCCGTTGCTCCTGGTCTTCTTGATCGATGTAAGGCGCCTCGAGAAGATCATGGCTAAGCGCGGTCACATCTATGAATATGATGACCTGATGACACTATGGATTGGTATCCAGGATGTCGCTTTGGCGATAGAGAACCTTACGCTTGCCGCCGAAGCATTAGGACTTGGGTCTGTTCTTCTTGGGAACGCGCCTCTCCGTGCCGATATCATATGTGAAACTTTCAATATTCCGAACCGTGTGTTTCCTGTTGTGGGCATGAATTTGGGTTATCCGGATCCTGCAGAGAAGACGGAGATTCGCCCTCGATTCCCGATTCAATATAGTGCATTTGAGGACTCATATTTGGATCACTCCGACAACGACATTGACGAGTGCATGAAAGTGATGGATGAAGGGATGTTGGCCCAGAGGTATTATGTCAAGGAAAAAACGAAGGTCAGACTAAAGGAGGGGAAAGATGACATAGGCTTTGATCGGTATTCTTGGTGCGAGCACATTTCAAGAAAGATGTGCCAAGGCAGATGGTCCGATGATGCTCTTTTCACCATTCTCCAACGCCATGGTTTCAATCCAAATGATGAGAGAGATCCACAGATTTGATGGGATGTGAAGAAATTTGTCAGAGAATCGTTTGCTCTATCTTTCGCAGGCGGATGTAATCACTACTGGACTCACAATGAGTGAAATTGTGGATGAGTTGGAAGTTGCATTTCGAGAGAAGGGGAAAGGGCTCGTGGAAATGCCGCCGAAGCCTGGAATACATCCCGGAAACGGGGACAATTTCATCCACGCAATGCCTGCATACATACCTGCCCTAGGATCCGCGGGAATGAAATGGGTGAGTGGCTTCCCTGAGAATGAGAAGAGAGGACTTCCATATATCACAGGACTATTGATTCTCAATGATCCAGACACTGGTTTGCCGATATCTGTTATGGACTGCATTTGGATAACAGCGATGAGAACAGGAGCTGCAACAGCAGTTTCTGCAAAATACCTTGCTAGAAATGACTCGTCGTCAGTTGGAGTATTGGGATGTGGTGTTCAAGGGCGAAGCAATGTCGAGGCTCTCGCGGTGGAGTTTCCTCTGGAGAAGGTGATGGCCTACGACATAAGCAAGGACTCAGCTAGACTCTATGCAATGGAGATTGGTGATAGGTTTGGCCTTGACGTTGAAGTGGTCGACAGTCCCAAGCAGGCTGTCACTGGATGCGACATGGTTGTAACAGCAGGGCCAATTCTGAAAAAGCCCCATGCGACCATCAAGGCAGGATGGATGGAGGAGGGTGCATTCGCTTCGCTTGTGGACTTTGACTCCTATTGGCATCCAGATGCGCTTCGCGAGAGCAGTAAATTCTGCACTGACGACACTGCCCAGCTTAGACACTACCAGGAGATTGGCTACTTCCAGAACATCCCGCCAGTCCATGCAGATCTTGGTGAGCTCGTGACCGGGGTGAAGTCAGGACGGCAAACCCGTGAAGAGAAGAACATGACTGCGAATCTTGGGCTAGCATTGGATGACATGGCTGTGGCACCGCTGATATACCATCGGGCAGTAGAGCAGGGCATAGGAACATGGCTGACTCCATAGTGGGTATTGGCGGACTGATAAAAGCAGTGTAAAGGGGCAATGAGCCCCGGCCAGGGCCCATTGCCACCAGGTCCCTTGCAAATCCAACCATTTGCTTTGCTTCTGAGGAGGTAAGGAAAGGTTGCATTCCAAAGTTCGTTCGTGTTTGTATCCCAATTTGGGACATCCCAATCTGGGAAATACATCTATTTAAGATTTTTGGCTGAGCATTAGGATTGTCAAAGATAGAAGTCTACTTTCGTAACGCCTTTCATCTTGAGAATTCGCTTCTTCAGTGCCTCAGGATCATCAGGAATGGGGGTGAGTATTCTCCATTCCACAGCATCTTTCTTTATTATGCGTACAATCAGTGCCTCGCTGGCATCCAGGAGCGGAATAATCCGAAGTTCCTTTATCCCATCTTGTCTACCAAAAGGGATGGCTATCAAGTAAGAATCGCGGGTGATTTCTAGCATATTGCGGATTATTCTACTTGTGTGTATTCTTCCTGCTTTGTTGACTTCGAGGGGAACCACATCATCACCGTCTCTCAAAGCACGTTCAACGATGGGCGTAGTTGAGTGATCTTCACTGAATACGGATGTCAGTCTAAGCGCGCGATCTGTTGGAGTGATGATTGCGATGATTGTGATTGTATCGGTGCCCTTCTCAAGTCGTTCTATATGATTCTCAATGCCAAGATACTCTCGTGCAGATTTTGGAATTACAAGCCTGCCACGGTCGTCGATTCGTAGTATCTCACGCATCTTCAATTTCTTGCCGCCTCAAAGCGTCTAGACCGAGTGGACAACTCGCTAAATCCTTTGTTGGAGTTGTTGCCCAATTTGGGAGCGGAACCGCTTTCGATTCATTTGCCTTGGGCTTTCTCTTAAGTTTATCGAGGAGATGCATAGAATCCCGCTAACTCTATTTTCCTTCTAGAATTAGAGCAAATGGGTTTTATACCTGGTAATAAGGGGTACGAGTTATGAGGAATCGAAACCCTACTACGACAGCGTGGGGGAATTCAATAGGTCCTAGCTATTAGATTTTCAACTTCATTGTTGACAATATCTCATTGGTCAGCGGTGGAATCATCATTGGTGTTGTTACTTTCGTTATCATGCGCGCTAGACGATCGCAACAATACAAAGCTTGGGAGAGTCAGTTCTAGAAATGAAGTAGAATCTGGCAGACGAGTAAGAAAGAAATGGGGCCGCTCAACTTACAGGGCTCGCAATGGTGGACTTAGTCTTTGGTGATCCAACCTTATTTGATGTCATCATGGCAGCGATGACTGGCATCTTGGGTGGAGTAGTCCTAGCCATTGCTTATGCATGGTCGGAAAAGGGGGTTGCAAAATGGAAGCCGCGGAAAATCGTCCACATAAGTATGGGCACAATTATCGCTTTGACTGTAATGCATTACTCTAATCTCAGTGGCCCGTTTCTTGCAGCAGGAATATTCCTGACCATACTCCTATACGCATGGGCGCATAAGAGCACCCTCATCACCGAGCTTCTGCTTGCCGGTAGCCGAGAGGAAGACCAATATCTTGGCACGTTCGCAGCTGGTTTCATGGGAATGGTGTCCTTTGCTTCAGTATTCATCATCTTCTTTCAGCAACCTGAAATAATCGTGGCATCAATTCTTGCCGTGTCGTGGGGCGATGCAGCCGGTGAGGTCATCGGGAGGCCATATGGCGGTCGCATCATCAAAAAGCAGATTAGAGGTAAATCGTTTGAGGGGACTATAGGCGTATTCATTTTCTCATGCTTATCCGTCATCATGGCTATGTTGACCTTTTCATCAGGTCTTTCTCCATTATCGATTCTACCTCAAATCATGCTTGTGGCGTCGGTGATAACCGTCGTCGAGCTTTTGAGCGTCGCCTGGGCAGACAATTTCCTAATCCCAATCCTAACAGCAATAATGATGTGGCAGGTTGTCTTTCCAACTACTGCATTTTGGTTCTTGATGTTCTAGATCGATTCTTCCCAGCGACTCAGCCGTTCAATTCCTGAGTCGCCAAGCTCACAGAATAGTTTGAGCTCGCAGAGAATGCTGGTCCAGCCGATATCATATCCCACAACTGATTCCGGCTGTTGGAATCCATGATGATGGAGTGTAACAAGTGTGTCACCATTGATCTCCTCGAAACGGATGTTTACTTTCGTTTCTGGCTCATTCCCATAAACCCAAGAGAATTCAATCTCTTCATCCTGGTACATTTTAGTAAAGACCACTGGACCCATGCCCTCTGCCCACCAGGTATATAATCCGGCATATTGGGGGTCTATTTTGGGGTCATCAGCCCGGATAAATCGTTTCAGCTTCTCTGGATTGGTGAACACATCAAATGGAAGTGACGGGGGTGCTTTGACATGAACGGCTATTCGAACCTCTTTAGGATCATAGCGTGTAATCCTAAGGGGCCGATAGTCCGAGTAGTCGAAACGCAGTGCTGGGCTGCCCAACTCCAATACAGCTTTGAAATTGCCTAGTAGAATATTCCAGTGTTCAGGAAGGTGGAAATCCAATGCAGAGTCCGGAATCGCACCATGTTTCAGCTCAAGATAAGTGCGGCGAGGACTCTCTCGAAATCTTAGGACGAACAGCGTCTTCGTGCCCATGATATCCCAGCTAAGGAGGATTCCCTTTTTCTCGGTAATCTCTTCAATATCCCATTTGTTACCAAGCTCGGATGTCGTTGGCGCATTGTTGCCTAGAAACGTGATTGAACCACCAGCCCTTATGTCGGCAGATATCTCGTTTCCAAGCCACTGAAGCATTATTACGGGATCAATGAATTTCTCCCAGACCCTATCAAGTGGTTTGTTTATGCTAATTCTCATTCTGATGACGGGAGCCACCTCTTCCCTTGCAGACATTGCCACAGTTCCTCTACCTCGCAATCTGGCGTAATGCATTCTGCCCTTATTTGCCTGACGCTGATATATTCACATTGAAAGAAAGCAGAAATAACGCGTGTACAATCCGACCACCACCAAAAATGGGAGCCACTACAAAGGTTTATTGTGTGATTCTTGGTGCAAATCTAGGTCGAGAGGGAATACTATGCGCCACGTATCATTGTCTGCTTTTGCTATTGTGTTGGTTCTAGCTTTCAGCACATTCACTTATTCTGAGAAGGTACCAGCTATGACTTTCAAGTCCCATGTAACTTCAGACACTGACTTGACAAGAGCTGATTGGACAGAGAATAACATACCAAATGGGAATTTCGAGAGATGGGAATTCCCAAGCGATCCAGATGGTTTCTATACGAGTCGGTCGACAGAACACTACTGCTGGAACGCGACTGATCCTTGGCCTCATAATGAGGGAATCTATTCCGGAGGGATGCAGGCTCGTGCACTTGACGACCAGCACCCCGCAGAGGCTGTCTGGCAACAAAGCACTTGGGGAATAGATGTTGACAATCTCACAGTCGAGTTCGACTGGTTTGCCGACTCGATGCCTAATCCTCTTATGGACGAGGACTACTTTGCAGTAAGATTCCGGTTCACTGAAGTATTCTCCAATGAGAAAATAATCTGGTATTACTTCAGCGGGAGTCCAGCAGCGAGCAATACATCGTCCCGCCTCTACTACATCATTGGAGGCACCGAGCATATATGGAACTCATTCTATCGAAATGTGACTCGGGACTACGTTGATAACTTCGGAAGCATGGAGCTGGAAAGGACCTTGTACAATCTTCAGTTCTATGTTGGACACAAGGGTTCTACAAACCAGTTCGCACGTGCTTTCATAGATGATGTTCGCTTAGAAAACGGCGATATCGAATACATTTCAGCGTCAACCAAGAATGGCAATTTTGAAACCAAAACATCCGCTGCTGATTGGACGCCAGTTGGTGGCAATCGAGATGCCTCAGAAATCTCACAAAGCACCGAATCGCATTCTGGTGATTGGAGTCTGAATATCACCAGTTCATCGAATGGAAATCAGAGCGACTGTTCAATGAATAAGCAAATCTCTACACGACTTACAAACATCAATCGGGATGCTTTCAGACTTTCCTATAGAATTGATGCGGTCGATTCACTAAATGGCGAGGAATATGCCTATTTCTATTGGGATTGCAGAAACGATACTCACGATATGGCCATCTACTTGGTGTTTGCTGCCGGAGATTTGCCACTATGGATGCAGAATGCCACAGATACTCTTGTGTTGCATGTTGAGGGATTCAACACGACCACTAGCTGGATGTACCTGGATACAAGTCTCTGGGAGATAGCTTCAGGCTATTTCAACGCTAGCGCTTCTGTATTATTCGATTTGACGATATTCGATTTTAGCATAGAGTTCAAAACCACTAGTCCTGGGGCTCGAATCTCTATACTCTTTGATGATTTCGGTCTTGTTTCAGCGGCACTCAATGATATGGGGTATGAGGACCAGCCTTCAGTCGGAGCAAAAATAGTTGCGTGGGGCTCAGATGTATATTTTGAAACTTCTTCTCTCTTCACTGTCACAGATGATGCCTATGAGGGAAGCAAGGCCGCCAATATGACTCTCAGTTCCAGCGACTATTTTGAGAGGTCTCAAGAGCTTGAAGATAGCTACATCGCAAGTGATCTTGAGAGATATCTCGATGTGATGTGGAGATGTGACTCGTTTGATAGTGGAGGATATTCGAGAGCAACCTTAGCTGTCACATTTTGGGACGAGAAGGAAATCGTCTACTTCTTCATGTATAATGAAACTGCCGTGAATGCGAACACCTCAAGCGAAGCTGCCTTCATAGTAGAATCAGCCAACTCAATAGGAAGTTGGGAATGGGCTCACAGAGATCTATATCATGACTATGTAGAAGCATTTGGCTGGACAGATGAAGTTGGCATATCCTCATTTCGCTTGGAAGGAGATGCTGGCTCTGGTACTGGACTCACATTCCTCATGGACAACCTATACTTCTATTCTGATTTGGCTCCGGAGATCACTGACATAATGCAAATCCCATTGTCACCTGAGCCAAACGAGGAGGTCATGGTTTTTGCAGGTGTAGTTGATGCTGGATTATCCAATGTTACACTCCGTTATCGAGTTGACAATGGGGCTTGGTCGAGCCTACTTATGGTCTACGTATCTGGTCTTGGTTACCGGGGAATCATCCCTGGTGAATCTGAGGGAGTACATGTTGATTACTATGTTCAGGCGTTTGATGTCTACAGCAAAAATGATGTAAGTGATACATTCAGTTATGATATTCCAGAATCAACTTCAACGCCTACAACCCCTATAGACATCCCACCCCCCATAGACATCCTGCCCTTAACATTAGGACTGGCAATCGCACTCGCGGCTGTTGTCTTCGTATACTTTGCTGTAGTAAGACCAAGACAGGCAGGCCAATAGGTAGGCATTAGCCCAGTCAACGAGCTGGGCTGACCTCTCCATAACTCAGTCGAGCACGCCTGCATCCCCAAGGTCACTGGATTACCTCCACCCAATTGTTTTATGTCCAGGTGCATGCATGCACTAGGACTCTAAGATTGATTAGGGCGATTGCCGGAATTCTCCCTGGGGGAATCAAGGCTCTGCGTGAATCCCACGAAGTGGACTAACGTGCAACCAGGAAAAGACAACACCATTCCAATACCTGATTTCGAGATGTATCGGGTCATATTTAGTAGGCTGCCTCAGGGTGTAGTTGTCGTCAAGAATGATAAGGTGCAGTACGCGAATCTGGCCCTTTCAGATATTTCTGGTGTTCCTCTTGAAGAGATATACTCGTGGGGCATGGATGACATCCTGGGGGTTTTGGCGGGCGAAGATCCTGAAACAGTCAAGAAACTCTATCAAGACATAGCCAAGGGGAAAACTACCGAAGGATTGCTTCAGTTAAGCTTCCGCCACCCGAATGGAGAAACACGGCATATAGAGGTCATTCCAACAATAATCTCGATTGAAGATGAGACCATCTACCAAGCAATCATAACCGATGTGACCACAAGAGCCCGAGCTGAGAATGCGCTTAGGGAGAACGAGGAGCGATTCAGACAGACCTTTGATGCAATTCCAGATCCTGCTTATGTTTGGGAGAGAAGGGAGGATGGCACAATAGCACTGCAAATGGTGAATCAAGCCATGATGCAGTTCTCAAGAGGTCTAGTTGAAGAATATCTCGGAAGGCCACCAGAAGACCTCTTTCCTGACAATTCCGAGATGTCATCGATGATTAGGACAACAATGAATGAGGGTGGAAAATCACGGGCTGAGATTGTTTTCATGATATCCTCAATTCCTGCTCATGTAGAGGCACGACGCTTGATTGTAGATTACACAAGACCAGCTGACAACCTTGTGGTTATGATAACCACTGATGTGACAGATATCCTAAAGGCACAGGATGCGATTCGAGAAAGCGAGGAACGATTTCGAAGCATGGCTGAAACCATTCAGGATGGAGTCACAATAATGGAGGGCGGTCCAGTCGTCTATGTCAATGATAGAACATGCGAGATATTCGGCTACCATCGTGATGAATTCATGAAGTTGACCACACTTGATCTAGTGGCTCCTGAAGAAAGAGAGAGAGTAAGTGCAATTGTGGCGAAATCTATGGCGACAGGTGAGTATCCTGATCAGCTTGATTTCTGGACTGTTAGAAAGGACGGCACCCGGCGCTACGTCAACAATCGGTTTGCCTCAACTAGCAGAGAAGACGGTACGCCTGTTCAATTTGTGATAACCACTGATGTCACCGAACAAATGGAGGCGTATGATGCGGCGATGGAGGCAGGTGCACGTGCAGAGCTATTCAACGATCTTATGGCGCACGATTTGAATAACATCCATCAAGGGATTATGTCCAGTCTTGAGTTGCTTTTGATGAGTGGAAGCCTTTCGCCAAAATCGGTGACTCAGGTGGAAGTCGCACTAGGGCAGGTCAAGCGCGGCAGCGAGATTATCGCGAGTGTCAGGAAATACTCAAGAGTTGTTGAGGAACCCCTGAAATTGTCAGAGCTAGATATTAGTCCATTACTCCTAACAGCCGAGGTCATGGTGAGTAGTGCCTTTCCCGAGAAGAGAATCAATGTAAACTCGAATTTCAAAAAAGGCGACTTCAAGGTTTTTGCTGATGATTTCTTAGTTGATGCGTTCTTCAATCTGCTTCACAATGCAGCAAAACATGATTCAAGAAATGAAGTGAATGTGGAAGTGAACGCCAGGATTGGTGAAGATTCAAATTACATTGATATAATGTTTGAAGACTTTGGCCCAGGAATCAAGGACAGCAAGAAAGCCACACTATTCTCAAGGCTAACTGAGGAGGGCGAGGTGGCGGCTGGAATCGGTCTAACATTGGTCCAAAGAATTGTGAAGCGATATGGGGGAGAAATTGATGTTCAGGACCGCGTGAAAGGTGACTACACCAAGGGCGCAAGTTTCATTATCAGATTGCCACTGGCTGCGTAAACCGTTACGTGAGAATCTGTCTTTTAGATTCAAGAATCTCTTTCACATGCTGGAAGAAGAACATAGAATGATGTACCCATATCTGGTTCTTCCATTCTCTTTAGAACGGTTAGGGTCCCACCAAGAGATTCTGTAACAAGCCTTGACACTAGAAGGCCTAATGCGGTGCCACTGAAGTCCTCTTGCGCTCCGGGAGCGGACACATCGCTCTGTATATCCAGCCACCAGTTCGGAACGAAAATTCTAACCATCCAATATTCAGAGCCCATCTCTACGCGTGGCTGGATTTCGATACTAATTCTTTGGGCATCCAGTGGCTGCAGTAAAACGCCATGGATGATATTAATGAAGACATGTTTCAACACATCGCTGCCGAGGACAAAGGCTTGTGCGCTGAATGGCATCAATTGCAATTTTACTCCCCTGCCCCCAGCTATTCTCATAACCCGATCCAAAGACTCAACAAGTGTTTCCATTAGATTCAATGGAATGAGGGATTCTCTCTGGAGACCCTCACTCTCAGTTATAAGGCGTACATTGGTGATGAGCTGCTCCGCAAGAGAGATTACATGATATGCATCACCCGATAGACGTTCTCGCTGCTCAATCGATGTTTCTTCCTCTCCTAGGAGCTCTACGGCCGTGAGAAGCATTTGATGGTAATTGCTGATGTCATGCATGAGAAGGTCTGCATAAAGCGTCGCTTTTGAATGAGAGTCTTCTAAATCCTGCAACGCACGCATATATAGAAGTCCTAGAAATGCAGGACCAATCATTAGAGCAAGCAATATCAGAATCTCTGAAACCCACCAGCCGGCAGTCCATATATCGTAATAGCTCTTTAGCACATTCGGGACTATCCACATCGACAAGAATAGGACGACATAGACTTCTATTGAAGTCTGACCACCAGAAATCTCAGCCTGTGTGAATAGCAAGTATGCAATTAAGAAGATAAGCAGTAAGTTTGCAAACAGAAGTAGTGAGTTGCTGAGAGGGCTTCCAGAAAGCCATATGTACCGTTGTAGAACAAGTTGATTCCCAACCTCTCCAGCTAATATGGCTCCTAACATGATGAATGATCCTGCAAGAAGGAGCCATGTTGAAGGAGGGCTCGCCTCTTGCAGATGATTCTTCGGAGTCCAACGTATGGCTAAATACAAGAGAGGGATTGATAGAATGCTGCCAACCAGATACGAAACAATCGGCTCTCCGAGAAGCGTGAATCCGAGTGGCAATACTGTTAGCACCGAAACTGCAGACACTTCAGCCCAGAGCACGAACAACATGATAAGGGCATAGAGGTTTCTCGATGGGTGTCGCCTCGAATATGCGAAGAGGAGAAAGCCCATCATAATCGAAAGAGATCCAACTCCGATATGAATGATTGAAAATGCTAGGGTGTTCAAGTACAGAGAACCGTAGAGTTCTGCTGCTTCAATCTCTATAGTGATGGTGAAAGGCAGATAGGAGAGTAAAGCCAGAGCAACAACAATGAGATATGCTGTCATCCGCTTGTATCCAGCATTTCTAAGAAAGGGAACACAGAGGGAAATCGTAATCAAAAAGTAGGAAGCCATCTGTATTGTTTCCGCGTATATCCAGAGGGCGGATGAAAGGAAGAGTTCTGCTACTAATATACAAATAGCAATCGCAGAGAGTATGCAAGCACTTGCAAAATAGCCGATGTCTACGGAAGGCTCCTCGTATCCATTTTTGAGCAATAAATAGACGGCGCCAAGTGTCATCACGATACCGGAGAGCGCCGTGGAACTCCCGAAATAGATTAGAACCTCAGGAGTCATGAGCGGAATCAGGAAGAACCATATGACACCGTAAAGAGCTCCAAGGATTAATACAGAGGCGAATCCAATCACAATGCCCTTGCGAGCTGTCATTCCCTTCTCTTTGCTTGGATCTTGGCGCAGAGTCAGAGCTACCAAGATGAGGACGCCAAAAACTGCACACTCGTATATGTCTGTCACAAGATTGGAGAGATTCTTTACCCCGGAGGGAGCTAAGAGGTAAGTCCTGTAGCTGATTGCACTTCCAATGTTCACCATGATAGGAAAGAGGAGCGCGGCCGCGAATGCTGCCAATGATCTCGAGGGACGCCTAACAAACGCCAGAACAAGGATGGCTGCTGGGATTGATACCCAATATGATAGAAGCGAGTGAGCTGCTACTCGAGCGGTTTCTGTGATGGAAACGATATCCAAGACTCCAATAGCTACTCCTATGGCCAGCAATGCCAATGGTACAAAAATAGCTATTTTTGTCAGTGCTCGTTTCTGGTGTCTATTCATCCAACACAACTCGAGAGATTAATCAGTCCGCTATCTTTTGAAAAGGATATCTTGGCTATCCAAACATATGAGCGATAATACGCAGGTGATATCGAGCAAGGGCAGAATCTAGACTTTGGTTCCCATGACCTGCTCCTAGGAATGGTGATGCGGCCTAGCTATTTTTGAAGTACCGAATGCTCAATCTAATAAGCAGAAAACAATAGCGAACTTTCAGTGGAGATAATGTCTGCGGAGTTAGAGAAGAAACTAATCGCAGTTGTGGAGAAAGTCATACCCAGCGTTGTGAGCGTCACAACGACAAGAATGGCGAGAGACCAACTCTCCAGGGCAGTTCCTGTTCAGGGACAGGGGTCTGGCGTGATTTTGACAGACGATGGATTCATTGTCACCAATGCACATGTTGTGGAAAGTGTCCGAGATGTTGAAGTGACATTGAATGACGGACGCGCTTTCAAGGCCGTATTAGTTGGTGAATCAAAAGTAAGAGACCTCGCAGTCTTGAAAATCGAAGTTGAGGGTCTGACAGCAATCGAGTTGGGAGAGTCAAGTAGCCTGCAGGTAGGACAGATTGCAGTGGCAATCGGAAATCCTCTTGGACTAGGAAGCTCAGTCACTTTCGGGATGGTTAGTGCTGTTGAGAGAACGATCCAAGGAGGCGGTACCTTCCTTGAGGGACTCATCCAAACATCTGCTCAGATTAATCCTGGCAACTCTGGCGGGGCTTTGGTGAATACCGAAGGGAAACTCATTGGAGTACCTACTGCGATGATTCCGTGGAGTCAGGGGATTGGCTTTGCCATAGGTGTTGACTGGGTGAAACGTGCATTTGATGAGCTTGTAGAGACTGGAACTATCAGAAGTCCATGGCTGGGAGTAATGGGTGTCACTCTTACTCCGGGTGTAGCGTCGCATTATAGATTGCCTACAGACAAGGGGGCTTTACTAGTTCAAGTGCCCCGCGGGCCGTCTTCACATGCCGGGTTGAAAGCGGGCGATATCATTCAGGCTATCGATGACGAAAACATCACGGGGATGGAGGATCTTCGGAAGAAGGTTCTTGTGAAGCGCACAGGCGATAAGGTGCGTATTAGGTTTCAAAGACGAAATGACATCTTTGAAGTCTACGTCACCCTAGGGACCGCACCGTAGTAGAGTTCCTAGATGCTTCCAACTACTAGGACGACACCCAAAATCGCAATTAGAATGCCAACAATTGCCAATCTAGTCGGGTGCTCTTTCAGAAAGACCATCGATATTGGAACAGCGAATAGCGGAGAGGTTGAACCTATGACCGATCCCATAGCTGCACCGATGTGTTTCACCATCATGACATAGAGCACAGAGCCTAATGCCATACCGAAGAAACCAGCGACTGCAACAATTTCTGTGGCACGTCTTGTTGGCCTTGGCATCCCCATTTGGCTTGCTATGATATAGATGGGAACGAATTCAATAGACCCAATGACAACTCTAACGAAATTGGCATCAATGGGATCAACCCCAGTTACTCCCATTTCAAGAAAAACGGTTCCAACTGCATAGCAGACCATTGTGAAGAGGGCCATTCCAATTCCTAAGAGGTCAAATTGCGAGTCCCCCTCGTCTTCCTGCCCCCTGTTTTGTTCACGAGATATTAGAATGATTCCCAGAACTGCGATTATGGTGCCAAAGAATCGGAAGGCTGAAACTTCATCCCCAAGGATCAGAATTGCTAGAATGTAGGTAAGAACCGGGAACGACATCGCAATAGGAAATGAGTAAGAAACTCCGATTCTTTCCTGGCTCATGAACAGGATTGTATCACCTATCACTGCCCCTAATGATGTTGAGAGAGCCAAATAGATAATTGACTCGAATGGAACTGTGAATACATTTGGACGCCATGGAATTGTGACAAGCAAGATCATGAATCCGAGTGCCACCCACATTTTGACAGACCCAATAGCCAAAGGCCTAATCTCATCACTCTGTGACCGATACACAACAACAGAAACAGCCCACATGAATGCCGCAAGGAAGCCAATAACGGTTCCAAGAATGACATCGGGTGTGAGTTGCATGGCTGTGGGGGCATCAAAGGCTCCTATGATGCTATCGGTAGCGTTGCTCAGATTATGAGTTGCAGTTCTGGAGGTTTCATTTAGTCAAAATGGGCTCACTGCTGATAGAGATGGCGTCTATTCTATTTCCAGCGGCTTATTCTTTCGGAATGGGAACGAAAACCGGCAGATAGTGAATGGTTTCTAGCTTGGAGGAGCGCAATGCGCCCTTCTCTGTTGCGCGTGTATATCAAATCCATTTCGCCAACGTATTCTTTCCATTGTGCCGCAAATCGCTCAGCGTATTCCTTCTTGATTCCTAGCACCGTTGGGACCGCATGATAATCCTGTCTCACAAACGATTTCCCTAGCATCGATTTTCTCAGAAGTAGGTATCTGGGTGATTCAATTGGTTCCAACACTTCCCTGAGCGAACTTAGATACGTTGCTCTTTCTCTTCTTGTGCCACCTACCACATGGCAGAATACCTCACCCTTCTTCCCTTCTTCCACTACAACGCTCATATTGCTTAAGGGAGTTCTGATTACTCCCACGTCGCAGAGAGTCGCTAGTACAGCTTTCCCGACCTGGGCAAGACTAGACTTGATTGGACCGTGCATGATAAAGAGCCAGACTGCCTTCAGGGCTTTTGGGGCAAACCTGAGGATGAAGAAGAGAAATCCAAGCATTGGCAGAAATGATAGAAATGACAAACCAAGGTTGCCAATCGGAACGACCCATGAAAATAGCTGCCGAGCAACAAAGAATCCGAGTATAAGCATAGTCTCCCAGGTGAGTGCTGAGATGGTATTTCTGAATACAAAGCCTCTGGGAACTGGAAGCCTTGCCTTCTTGGCCTTCACTTCCTCAACGAGCCTAACTCCCTCTTCACCTCGTTTCAGCGAGGTTTCCCATGCTGACCGTAGAGCTGTTCTATCCTGAGCCCTTGCTGTCATTGATGTGTTGATCGCCCGTATCTCGTCTTTATCAAAAGGAGGATTTCCAACACTAAGGCGACCGAACCCATTCTCTATCACAGATTCAACAAATGATATCCCTAGAAACGCTTTGAACCGTCTTTCCATAATGTGGTAGTCATTTCCTGCGCTCTCAGAGTCGAGATTCACACAGACCAGGTGCCAGATATTGGACGTCTTATCCGGCTTTTTGGGATCAGTTCTGATAGCGCGTCCTCGCATTTGGTTGGACAACATATATGATCCCACAAAACTGGCCAGAACAAGTGAGTTTATGGATGGGGCATCCCATCCTTCTCCAAGGAGTGACTTCGTACCTACCAAGACATTTACTCCGCCCTTAGAGAATAGCTCTGTTATGAGCTGCACTGCCTTTTGTCGGTCAATGCCCTTGACAGTCACTATTGAATAATCAGGATCAGCAATGGGTTTGACTGAAACTGAGTCACGAAGGATTTCACATTCATCAGCACATTCAAGCAGGAGTTCAGTTGACTCAGTAGGAGCAATTATCAATGACCCACTAAGAACTCCAAGTCTTATGCCTTCAAGATTCGATCGTCTAATCTCCTCAAAGATCGGCACTACACCGATTCTGTCCAATTCCGGAAGGTCATGCTCACTTTTGGGGAGATAGGCCTTCCTAATGTAATCGGTTAGGATGACCATCCGAAGGTCTTCACCAAGAGCCTTGAGTTCCATGGATACAATTGCTTGAATTGCGTATAGCTTTGTAATGCTTCTTTTGAGAACGGCGTCCAGTTTCTTAGTGCTGAGCAGATTCACATCTCTGCGCTCAAGAGCATCAATTCGATAGAGTCTATCCCTTATTCGCTTCAGGACTGGAGACAAGTCCTTAGGATCTATATCAGGGGGAAACAGCATCCCTTCAAGCAGAGTTTCCAACCATTCCTTGTTGAACCAGGGAATTCCAAACTGTTCACCAGCGATGAGTTCGATGGCTTGCTTTGGGAGGACCACCTTGCGATGTCTCAGGTAGACAAGCATGCTTGAAAAGAATGATGGGTCATCTAGGATCTCAATAACATAGGTTTCGGGATCCTTGAGCCAAGCGTGGTTTTTGACCTCTTCTAGGAAATCATCATCGGACTCGAGGTCCTTGACAAACTCATCTACCGCTTGCTTGAACTCTTTGAGTTTGTTTCCTTCAATGAGACTAGGATACGTGAAGAGAACGAGATCTTGGTGAGGGCAAAGATTCCCTTCCTGCACAAGCTCAGGGACAGATACCTCCGCATCTACCGGGCCGCATAGTTCCATGTATCGCTCCCACTCAAACATCGAAACGTCATAGGGCGGGGTTGCTGTCAGGGCCAGAACGGTGCTTTCCTTCAGTCCGTGAACAACTCTCGTCAGGCAACGCCACCAATTTGATCGGAGATGGTGAGCTTCGTCCAAGACAATGGTCTTGGCAGATAGCTCCTGTAATTGCCTGATCATGTTGTCCTCATGGAGTTCTTGTTTTCCATTGTCCAGGTCATCATTATTGTATGAATCTTCATCCTCAGATTCGATTTCCTCATCGTAGAGATAATCTTCGTCTAAGGCTCCGGAGCAAGCGCTGTAGAGACCTTGGTATGTTGACACCGTCAGAAATCTTGGATTGTAGATATTTGTTGAAATCCAATGTGGGGTTTCATTTCCCTCAGGAAGGAAGAAATCCACAAGCCTCGAAATCCATTGGTCACGTATTGCTAATGTAGGAGCGAGGATAATCGACGGCTGGTTTAGCCTTCTCATGACTTCTAGCCCAAGGAGCGTTTTTCCAGACCCGGGAGCCGCAACGACGTGAAGTCGGTTGTCATCTAGGTACTCTTCAAGCTCACCTAGGACACGTGCTTGATATGGCCTCCAAGTATAACGGAATTTGGTTTCTGGAGGGAATTCCTTCATTATTGGCAGGTCGTCACTCACCGCATCCAATTCTAGGGAGATATTTGGCTATTAATCGATTTCGTGCGCCTATCTCCGTTTTGAGTTGCCCTTTTCCAAGGGCAGAGGATGTGACTCTCTTCCCAAAACCGTCCGCGCAAGCTTGAGGCCTGGTTCCACTATCAATCGCTGAAGAATCCTCCTCCTTCGTTCATTTCGCCTGGCGCATCGAGCAATGGGGGGAGATACATCATAGTAGGTCCGAATTGCGATGCGGCCTATTAGCCTGCTTGAAAGCCATTCGTCTCTGAATCTCCTTAGGAGGTCAATTTCTGGATGGAGTGGAGTCCCAAAGACAGCTGTAGCGATGAAGCACTCAGTTTCATGTTCTCTGCAATAGACTTCATCATCCTCCACTCTCTTCTTGTGTCTATCACAAAGAAAAACGGGTGTCTGGCACACGATACAATGTCCTACCGGATCCGTCCCTTCTCTAAGGAGGATTCCACATCTGTCGCATGCAACATGTGTGATTGCATCGGAAAGGTTCGCTCCGCAATTAGCACACTCTGGCTCGCCTAAGTCATTTATAGCGCCGCAATAGCGGCATTCTACTTTCTCTGGCATGCTTCACCCCTCAGATGGCATTATCATGAACAAGCCAAATGCTCTATCCATCGAAATTGTCGATAAAAGGATTGCTTGAAGCGTTTCAATCAAACAAAGCGAATTTATTAATGGAAATACCCCAATATTACATGCCACCACAGGATTACTTCTGCCTTAGAAGACGCCAATTTTCTGTGGATTCGCGATGGTATTCGGGGATGTAGATGCAGGAAAAAGGATTCGAAAGAGCGAGTCTTTGGGCAGATAGGATTCAGCTCTTTGCCTTCATTGTAGTACTCCTTATCGTATCAGCAGCAGTTTGGCTAGCTTCCTATTTTCTCATTCAGCCATTTGTCAGGGACAGCCTGGTTCAGATGCTGGTCGCAACATCTGTTAGCCTTGCACTCGCAGGTCTAATCCTAGTATGGAGAAGAAGGCTATTTCCCGGTACAATACTCCTTTTTCTGAGTGCAGGAATCATTGCTCTCACGCTAGCTCTATTATTGGCATCATTGCAAACATCTATTCTGAGCCTTCATGGATTTCTATTGGCATCGATTGGGATTTTGAATAGCCTGCGAAACAGGGAAGGAATCTCGGATGAAACCTTTCATAGAGTCGGGTGGGCCTTGGGTCCACCTATCTTGTTGACGGGCCCACTTGCAATTGCACTTTGGCTATCGGAAACCACTTCTGCTATATTCTTCATCCTAGCAGGCTTCATTGGGGCTCTTTCCGTCTATATAATTGCCCTTCAATATCTACAGAAATATGCTCGATTGGGTGTACCTAATGTTATCATCATTTCACTAGCTCCATCTGTATTGATAGTTGACTACATGATCAACTCCTCTATTCTATCACCCGTGCTATTGGTGTCTGGATTTCTGGTGGTCCTCGGCGCGGCGCTATTCTTTGCCTCCCAATGCGCCAAGCGCCTGCAATCATGGGCGGGCACAAGATGGGTGCGCAAATCACAGAAGAAGAAGGGCCGCGACTCTATTCTTGTAGAAGTAGGACTGAGCGCCGCGCTTGAGGAGGATGAAGAGAGTGTACCAATTCCTGAAGAATGGATAATTGTTCCAGAAGATGCCAACACCCTGTCAGGGATTTCACTCATTCTTGCGGCTTCAGGTATTCCATCTATCTTCCTCTGGCTAGCCGAGTCGACCATATGGGGAACGGAAATTCAACTAATAGGCCCAATTGCGCTCATCATCGGATTACTCATTCTTGCTCCATCTCCAGTTCTTTTCAGGTTGGGCCAGCGGCTGACAAGGGATTCGGAATACATAATTGTAAGAGCTATCGGAGTGGCTATAGTACTCTTTGCATCTGCTAGTGGCTATCTCTGGACCCAATATTATCTCTGGCCGCTGCTCGTTTCATTCACAACATCGTTTGTCTTATTTGTCGCAGGAATGACAGGTCTCTTCAGATGGATACGAAGAATTTGGAAACGGATTTGGATTTCCTTAGTAGGTCATCTTAGAGACCTCAAGGCATGGATTCTGAGCAATATGCTCATTACCGGGATTGTTGCTGATCTTACTCTCTGCATCTTTCTATTCAGCTACATCAATCCAATGCTACAGCCCCTGCCAGGATACCCGATTTCGATTCTTGGTGTACAAGCCGCTGTGTTTGCTGGAATGGGTATTGTCGGCCTCTCAATCTTTCGAAGCCTACCAAATCGCCATCGCTTCCTATCTATAGCATTGATCATGTTTCTTGGGTCATTGGCCTTGGTTACCTTCTGGCAATTCTACTACATCATATCAATCGATGTTATCGGTTCATTGTCCTATTCCCTGCTCTGGTTCCTAGGTTCGATTGCGCTATTGAAGCTTGGAGTAAATCGAATCTACACTGGAACAGCATATTTGCCTGGGCTACTTGCAGCAGTTTCTTTGGCCTTGATGTTTGAAGATCCCCTCCAGTCGAACCGGCTACCCGTAGTGACACTGCTGCTACTTGCTGTCCTACCTGGGCCTGTTCTCCATATCGAATACCGCAAAGCCGGGAGATGGATATCAGATGCGGCCATAAGAGCCGGAAGAGCTATTGTGCAAGGAGTCCGCAGACTTGGAGCAGCCATTCATCATGCGCTCATATCCATCGGTCGATTCCTGCTAAAATTCATCCTCATATCTTGGGCGGTATTTGTGCTCGTCGGACTAGCGTTCGTGGCTTTGCAGTGGCTTGCGCCATTCTATAGTTACAATCCAATACCGATTATTGGTTGGATCGCTTTGGCTTTCTTCCTAGCATATGCTCCTGCAATTGGGCGGGCTGAAGAACCCCCTTCCTATCTCTTTCAGATTTGCATATTGGGAGCGGCGTTGGGGCTAGGAGTTCTTGTTTTCTTCTACACCGAAATGCTGCATACAGCAATTCGCTTTCTTGCATCTGTATCAGCTATCTGCCTTGCGATGACATTGACCAACAACAAATTCCCTGAGCCTATCAGAGTCTACTTCATCCCGACAACCTGGCTCATGATGCTCACTCTGGTATGCACATGGATATATCTCGAAGCAATCTTGAGTTATGGGGAGCTTCAGTCAGCCCTCTCTGCACTTGCACTATTTGGATTCGGATTGCTGCCACTGAGATTGATGGGCGCACCACCCCGAATCATCAACGGTTTCTACCTCGCACTCACCGTTCCCGCTGCTACATTCTTGGTGCATCTATTCTATGCCAACTACATCCTTAGTCTGGGCGTTTTGTTCTTGATCCCAATTCCTGCCGCCTATAGGAAGTATTGGAATGCAATTCTCTCTATTGGAACTGCTGCGTTGATGGCACTTCGAGTTTTCCTAGCGTACATCGCGATTCATCTTGTAGCGGCTATTGCCTTCCTTTCGATCCTCATTGCTTCATTGTTGGTCTACTACTTGATACCACTCTTCTCATTTCATTCAGTGCCACTCATACCAATTTCTCTTACCTTCATCCTTACTTGTATGTGCACTTGGTTACCCGCCCTTCATCTTCGCAGGTCAGAGAATCTGCGGCTCCATTCGGTGGCTCTTGTTACTCTCTGTGCAGCAGTCAGCCTGGACTTGGTCATTCTGCTCCAGCTAACTGACCCCATTCTTAGCATACTAGGCTCAGTTGCTCTCTTCTCAGTTTTATTCACATTATTGATGCCAGTGATGATTTTCTTCAAGCAGCAAGTTCCATCAGCGGCATTCGCAATTAGCGTTGCATTGCTGCTAGGTCTCTATTTGGCACCATTTGATCCTACTTCCAAGGTATTTCTAGCCATATTTGGTGTTGGGCTCATTGCGACACCAGTTATCAGCAGAGCCAATAGGGTGCTTCTTGCCTATCCAATTGTCACAGGTGCTTTGCTTGCCTTTCTGTTTTGGCATTTCTATTTGTACAGCCTGGATGCGGCACTTGTCATTGCTGGTTATATTGCAGTTGAATCAATGTTGGTCTCAATACCTGAGCAGCTCAGGACCAAGGCGACGTGGACTGTGTTTGCAGTTTCAACTGGTATGAGTATAGCATTAGTCTTGAGCCCATTCATGACCATCAATCTCGTGCTTGCGGCGTTGGTGGCCCTTGAAATCCTTCGCTTCACCCCACATCTGAGTATCGGCGAAAAGACTGGAATATTCTTGGGTATAACTCGCGCCGCTTTGGTTGGTGCTTCAGTGTATCTACTGGTTATTTCATGGATTCCCACACCGAGCCCGCTTAGAGAGCCTCTGATGGAGTTGGGTCTATCGAGTCTATCTGCAACAATAATTCTCGCTCTTTCAATGAGGAACTTCATTTCTGCGGAAATACTCGTGGGGCTTCAGTCCGTTGCAGTCTTCAATCTCTGCTTCCTGATATTCTCATACCTTTGGGAAATCATGCTAGTAGACGGGTTATATTCTGCATATATAGCAGGAATCCCGCTTCTTGCATTCACAGCAGTTCTTTCCAAAGGAGAAACATTCAAACGCGCCAGCTGGATGGTATCTTGCCTCGTTACAACCGCGATGGTTTCATTCAGCTGGTACACATATTACCGTTCAATGGAATCGCTGTGGCTTTGTGTTACAACGGCTGTTTTTCTATTGAGTTCTCTTAGACTAACCGATCCCAAAGGACATGAGGACAATGCGGGAGTCACTAACATTGCGGTTGCTACATTAATCGCTATGCTCGAAGTCATATGGGTCTGGCATTCCTTGCTAGTATTCCTCTTTGACACAAATGTCATTCTCGCAGGAGTAGGCTTACTTCTGACTCCCGTGATTCTACTGCCTTTGAGAGGTGCGATACCATGGGATGTTTTTCGAATTCTTTGGAGTGTTGTTAGTGTTTCAATATCAATATCTTTAGGCTCCTTCATATCCGGTTGGGACTTGTATGGACTAGCTCCTCCTGCAGAGCCATATCTTGCCGCAGGCATCATTCTATCATTGTTCTCCGTACTATCCACGCCAGCCTATCTTCTAATTGAGGGTAAATTGAAGATCAATGAAGACCATCTTACTGCCCGATATAGCTGGAGTCCAAGCATTGCTGGATGGGCTGCGCTCGGTGCACAAATGGGTGCAAATCTTCTCGGAGAAATACGTTTCATACTTACAGTAGCAGGACTCGGACTTGCCCTGGCTCTGCTCATTCTCTATCTCATTACACCTGCGAGGCCAAGAACGCTATTCATGGGTGATATCATCATTTTAGCCTCAGCCGTCGCTGGAGGAGTCTGGATTTGGGCTGAGCCAATCCTTGGGACTGCGGAGTTGATTGCGCTCTTTCTCCTCGTATGGTATATACTAAGCTTGCCATTGACTCTTGCAGCGACAATCACCTTCCTCGGATGGCTAGCTACTAAGGGCAAACAACTAGCTGCTGCATTTTCTCGATTCCTGTCCTGGGCCGAAGAAATCTACAGGAGCAACAGAGCCAAGTTCGCCACAATTCTACCCGTCTTGATAGCGGGTCTAGTATCCTTGTGGGTCTATGATCCCTTGGATACTTCAGCCATTCTTGGGCTGCCCTACAGAAATCTAGCTTTCTCGATTACCGTTGGTCTGGTGCTGGTAGGCTTACTCTATTGGTTTGAAGCAGCTGCGTTGGAGCCGCCTATCGGAGAAGAGCTTCAGTCGCCTTCTGCAATCCTGATCGGATTTGGCGTTAACAACCTCATACTTCTCATGTCCATGACGGCAGAATCCTACGATCTTCTTGAGCTATTATTCAGCTTGTCATTAGCTACATCTCTTGCTTTGGTTGCGACTCTTGCGCAAGTCAGTTCGTTTTCACAGAAGGTATGGATGAGAAGGAATGCCGGGATTCTGGGGATATCCCTATTCGTGGCAGCTTTGACAGGATTCACTTCCATCGGCGGCTTGCAGCCGATACATGCCCTAGTATATGCGACTCTTATTCTCCTTGTAGTAGAAGCACCTGTATTCTGGACGCAGGTAAGAGCCTTCTTGGCTATTCTTGGTCGCTATGGGGCAATCCTTGTCAAGGCCATCAGGAATCTTGGAAGCTTCTTGCTAAGAATCTTCAGAAGCTTCGGGTATGTCGCGTGGGCTTTCTTTGCTTTGCTGTTTGTCGCTGTAATTGGAGTATTAAGTAGACCACTCTTCAGTGAGCTTCTGAATATGCCGCCAACAGGGCTGTTCTATGAAATTCCAGGCTTCTCGATACCGACCGCAATCATCGGGCTCATGATGCTTTTCATCGCAATCGTACGACGGCGGGTCAGAACGCGCTTTGGTCTTTTTAGCGGACTCTATGCCGCATTTGGTGGAGGAATCACTGCAATTGTGTTTCTCTTTGATCACGGGTATCAAGTTCTATCCTTTTTCTCAGCGATAATCGCAGTATGTGGGACCGGTTTAATGCTCAAAGGAGAGCTACAGCTTGATCCAAGACGCATAGCCTTGCTCTGGCTGCCAATCCCACCAAGCATTTCCGCATCACTGTTCTACTACATGCTACCAAGTTCAAGCACGCTGGATTCACTCTTACTTGCGATGCTATTATCATTCACTCCGACATTCATGCTTTACTTACTCTCAACAACAGTGAATTGGGTTCCGAAGACTCAGAGAGAATTGCTGTGGAGTCTATTGGCCATCATGACAGGGGTCATTGCATACCTCAGCTCGTACATTCTGATAATACCGCCATTTGACCAAGTTGCGGGGATTTATCTAGGAGTATTTGTGGCTTCAATAATCTTCTATCCGGTGACAGCAAGAAGTGCAAGACAACTGTTTCTATCGCCGCTCTTCTTTGCACTGACAGGATTTGCGTACACATTCGTTCTGGGACCCGTATATCAGAGTCTACTACTAGCCACAGCTGCGTTTCTTCTCTTTGTGAGTCGTTACATCAAGGAGAGAGAAGCAATGAACCCAAGACTAGTCTATCTGCGATTGATTGTTCTAATTGCACTTGTAGCATCTATTGCGGCGTTTGGCATAACAACCGGCCTCGAATGGGTATCAGTTGGCTGAGGATTCAATTCTCATCTTAGATAGGAATTCGGTAGCTTCTCTTGAGTTTTTCAGAACTATGATTGTTTTGCTTCCAGAGTTCTGAGAAAGAATCTTGTCTATTACCGGGCGACTTCTCGTCGGATAGTTCCATATCCACTTGATGAAGTCAAGGTCTATCTTCTCATAGCAACCTGGAGCAAGCTCTGGACGTACCTGTCCTCTATGCAACAGCCTCCTCTTGAACACACGCCAAAATGATACCCTCCTCGGGACATCAAGGAATATTGCTGTATCAGCTCGCTTGATTCTCATCTCAAGTGTAGATGAATAGTTACCATCCATGACCCATTCATCCTGCAAGATTAGCTCACTCACAACTTCAAACCATTCTTCCTCGGGTGCTTCCACCCAGTTTGGCTTCCAATAATGTGAATCCAAATGGATACAAGGAACACCCAACACTCTGGCAAGATTCTCTGCGAAGGTGGACTTTCCGGACCCGGATGGTCCAAGCACTAAGACGCGTTTCATTGGCAATCAGATGATTTGCCCCAGAGATAACTCCACCTATATGTGTGCACCTTTTAACTAGTGATAACGGATTAGTATTGAGGGTGAATATGGGAGTTTCTAGAGGTGAACTCGCTCGTTCAATCATGATGCGGGATTATGGGAAAGTTGAGAGTCTTGTTGATGCGAAGATTCAAGAGATCGGCTGGACAAAAACTGCGAAACATCTTGTCCGCCTCAGGAATTATAAGACTGTTCCCGGAAATTCGCTCTTTCCCATGCGAAGTGGAACATTCCGAGATGCCATGGTTAGGCTGTTAGGATTAGAGTCCATTAGTGGAATAGACACCGACCTTATAGGTGGATTCTGTGATATCAGCGCCAGTAATCTAGCAGAACTGCGCAGAAAGATTTTGGGGCCATCACATGACATTCTTCGAAATCAGATAGAACGAAGAAACACGTTCTTTCTTGACACTGATATAATGGCGACCTCGCCGTATGCAGTCCTTGTGGCAGACCTACTTGAATCAAGGAGCGCAGAGATCTCTGACCTTGCATCCAAGCCAAACCTATGGGAAGTCTTCTCAACCTATTATGGATTTGTCGTCATCACAACTGGATCTGTAGGCAATGGCTTTGCTGGCGCTTCCAAGGAAGCCATTGAAGGAGTTGAATGCTTATCTCAGCAATTTGGTGATCAGGTCAAAATACCAGCGAGGCTAATCAAGAAATCCAAGGATGCTTTCAGTAATTGTTCTGATTACACGAGGAAATTGCTTTGGGGACTTCTCAGGGTGGCGGCTTCGGGTTATGATAGGAGGTCAACTGCGGTTCGAGAGCTCGGAAATATAGGGGATGAAAGGGCGCTTCCTCTGTTGCACTCTAGACTGGAGTCAAACCGCGGATGGGTGATGCCTTCACTTATTGAAGCAGTTGGGAAGATTGGCGACCCTATCTCATTGGAGTTCGTAAAGAAGCTGCTTGATGGACGATATACTAGAAAACATGCAATTATTGCTTTGGGAGGAATCAGAGATCCTTCAATACTGAGCCATATTAAGAGTGCCATGGACTCGGGGCGAGATTTGGAAAATCCAGGTATAAAGGCACTTGGCGAAAGCAGGCACATTGATGCAGTGCCAATTCTACTCAAGATTCTCAGAAATAAGAGGGGGAGAAAGAGAGTTCATGCCATGTATTCTCTTCTGAGCATTGGAAAAGAAGGTGTCGAGGCCTTAAAGACAAACAAGGACTTGATCTCTGGAGCCATTGGAAGCTCTGGCATTCCGGTAAGAGCCATTGAGATTGCTCAAGCCCTGCCAAACTTTCAATGGGGAAATGCAGAGATTGAAGCGATTGCGAAGGTCATTACTAAGCGTTCCCATATGAAAGATCTTGCTGAAGTATTGCGAGAGCTACCAGAAGTCCTGAGCGATATTAGAGTAGTTGACGCCATAATCCGAATCTACAGGGATGCTTATTCTCAAGAAACTACTCGTAGCCATCAATCCCATTATTACTATTCATATAGAGCGAGATGGACTGCTACGAGGGCTCTTAGAAAGGTACGTGAATTGGAGCGAGCCCGTGTTATTGATGCATTGGCTCAATCAATTCTAGTGGCAGAAGGGTCAATTCAATCGGCGAGAAAGATCGCCAGCTGCAAACATCTTATGACCAACTCTACTCTTAGCAATGCAGTGATGCAAGTTCTCACTAAGGGGAAACCTCGAATTTTGACTACATTTGAATCGTTGTTTCGGTAATAGAACCTAGATGAGTGACTTACCATCACTCGTATCTTCCGAGCAGCGGTTTCAATAGGCGGCCTAAGTCGCTAGTGCTTCTCACGCAATTGATTGAGGACGAATCTTGATTGACAGCTACGCTACGCCGGCGGAAAAATTCATATGCAAAACACAGGGCTCCCTGAATAGGTGTTCGGATGAAGACGGAATATCTCAAAAGATGAAATCCGCACAACACACGACTTCTTTCGCATTATGCCGTGTTGTTGAGCGGCAGGATGCATGTGACACTCGAACATTATATCAATCCCCTACGATTCTGGGGAGGTACTAAACGTTGAAACAAACTACAATAGAAATAGAAGACCTGTCTAAGACTTTCATCAGTGTTAGAAGAAGAGCAATCGTGGTTCCCGTTGAGAGGAAAAGAGTAGAGGCTCTAAAATCAGTGTCACTGGATATTCCGCATGGGCAGGTCTATGGCCTCTTGGGACCGAATGGAGCCGGGAAGACCACGCTCATCAAATGTCTAGCGACTCTGGTGATACCTACCTCGGGCACAGCTAAGGTTATGGGCTATGATATTCTCAAGGACCCTACTCATGTGAGAGCCTGCATGGGAGTATGTCAGGGCAATGAGCGATCCATCTATTGGAAGCTCACCGCGAGAGAGAACCTTATCTTCTTCAGCAAGCTCTACCGAATGCCGCACAATGAGGCTAAGGAGAGGGCAGATGAGCTACTCGGGCGAATGGGCCTGATGGAGAAAGCTGATGAGAAAACAGAGAATCTATCGCATGGCATGCGCATGAAGATAGTATTCGCACGCTCTCTACTCCATGATCCTCCGATTCTCTTGTTCGACGAGCCAACCCAAGGGTTGGATCCAACTTTCGCATCGGACCTCAGAAACCACATCAGGCATGAGCTGCGTGACAAGACGATACTGCTCACGACACACTACATGCATGAAGCAGATCTACTCTGTGACAAGATTGCTCTCATAAACGAGGGAGAGATTAAGAGCTTTGGAACACCTCATGACTTGAAGGAAGAGGTACGCGACTATGACAGTCTTCACATGAGGCTTGTTGGCACGCCAGACCTGGAAACTATCAAGAACATGGATATGGTGATGACAGCTTCGATCACAGAGAGGAATGGCCATTCAGACCTTGTTGTCACCGCTAGGGATGGATACGAGCTAGCCCATAGGCTGCTGAATCTGGTCCATGACACAGCTGGTGTCAAAGTCGAACACTTCGAGGTCAAGGAGCCAACCCTTGATGATGTGTTCCTACAACTGACTGGGAGGAGGATTGAGGATTGACAGAGACCCCACTTGACTCAAGAGATGAGCACGCATTCCTCAATGGCTCTGAGTATTTAGTCGAGTTCAAGCCACTCTTCTTTGACTGGAAAGCTGCAATCATCATTGCGAAGAAGAACCTCAGACTGGCCCTTAGATATCCCGCAAACCTTCTGATTTGGGGAATTCTGCCAATCCTGTGGTTTGCGCCGTTCATTCTCATGGCAACCGCTATTGCAGGGCCAGAGGCGAGCGCACACTTCACCGAGCTGTCTGGCTTTGATGACTACATCACATTCTGTGTCATCGGATGGTTTGTGATTATGTTTCTAGACAACAGCATATGGGGCATTGGCAACAACTTCAGATGGGAGCAGTTTAGTGGAACTCTTGAGCCATTGTTCATGGCACCGGTGCCAAGGGTCAGCCTATTATTGGGAGCGGCATTCTCAGACAGTCTCCAGGGTGTTTTCCAGACGATTGTCCTGGTCGGGCTCTCCAGCCTAGTGTTCGGGCCTCTCTATGCATTGACACAAATATTGCCAATCGTGGTGATTCTGCTTGTTATGATAATTGCATTGTATGGATTCGCCTTCATGGTTGCAGGGTTGATCATTGTATTCAAGGATCCAAGCGTTTTGACGGAGTTGGTTTCTGAAGTCACTTGGATGATTTCACCCGTTCAATATCCCCTAGCTTCTCTCCCAGGGCCAGTGAGGTTTGCGGCATATTTGGTCCCGACAACCCTCGCGATAGTGACTATCCGGGAATTAGCGATAACTGGAGTCATGAACCTGGCAGGGTTCTTGTCGACATTAGCTGGGCTGGGACTCATCGGACTCTTCTTCTGGATTCTAGGAATAGGGTCATTTACGTACGCCGAGAGGTGGTCGAGGCAACGAGGACATATGGGAGGGTTCTGAGATGACTGAAACGACAGAGGTCAAGAGATCAACCATCTTCGAAAAGATGTGGAAAAGGGAAGGCTTGAGAGCGGAGCTAAGGGCAGCCAACGCGTTAGCCATCAAGCAGTGGAAGGTTGAATTCAGCTATCCACTCAGCGTGCTTTGGTTTATCGTAATGCCCTTTCTTTGGTTTATTCCTCTTCTTCTTACGGGAGTTGCCGTAAGTGGAGGATCCGAGTCTACATTCCTCGAGGGGATGGTTGGCACAGGTGACTGGTTGAGCTACGTCGCAATAGGCAATGCATACGCCGGCCTAGCTATCAGTTTGATGTGGGGTACAGGATTCGCTCTCCGCCGAGAACAGAATGTGGGCACTCTAGAAACCCTGATGTCAACGCCGATGGGTAAAGGAACTCTTGTCTGGGGGTCTTCACTCCATAATCTACAACATGGAGGTCTTGGAGTGATTCTCCAGCTAGTAGGCTCTGTCCTCATATTTGGAGTGCAGCTCGATATCTGGGGAGTGCTCCCAGCTCTGGGAGTAGTGGCTTTGTCCATCATAGCGATGCAGGGACTCGTCTTCACTGTTGTCTGCATTATCCTATTAGCCAAACAGGCATGGATGGTAGTCGAGTTACTGTCAAGTGTATTGTTCTTGGTGGCTCCGATGTCCTACCCCATTGCGGTTTTGCCACCCGTCCTCCAGTATATAGCAGTGGCATCTCCATTGACATGGAGCGTAGAGGGCTTTCGGGGATTCCTCTTGGGCAGCCTCGGCGGCTCTTTAGTGGTGAATGCAATCATTGCACTTGTCGTGTTGGATGTAGTGTTCCTTGTACTGGGCGTCCTCATGTTCAGATACACAGAGAGATATGTCAGAAGAAAAGGGGCGCTCTCGCAATTCTGAAGAGAATCCCAGAAAAAAGAGAAGGATGGCAAGGAGGTTGATTTCCTTGCCATGTCACATCCTAGCCAGATTTGCAGCATCCTATATCATGTCAGTCTTTGAACTTCTTGACATAGATAACGTAGACCACGACTATGACAGCAACACCCAATCCAACTGGCAGGGCGATAGTGCCTAGAATCGCTAGAATGTCAGGTCCAACTGGTGATATCTGAGGAAGTTCCAGCATATGTGTCACCATTGGAGTGATTTGTATCCATAGAAATCCGTCCGTAGCCAAATTCCTCGCGGTATAGATCTGCAGATGTGATACTTCGGATATTGCTCCGAACTGGAATGATATGTCTGGTAGACTCCCAGTCAGAGCATCATTCAAGTCACTCCAGGCAGTGTCATGAGACCGTCCGTCCACTTCGCTGAAGAGAACTGCTTGGAATGTGTTGACATCTCCAGTACGGATTGACACATTGTACCATGTTCCCCTAGTGGTGTTTAGGTCCACACCGTAGTACTCCACGGAATTCCCTGGTAGTGACAATGTGAAGTTATGTGAGTCCACCGAGGAAGCTACCTCCAAAGCTGTGGTGTCACTATAGAACTCGCTTAGCCTATTCACCCATTCAATTGTGAGATTCACAGGGTAGTCTTGGTAATGGTTTGTCGCTCCTACGGTGTTGTTTGCCATATCGTACGCACAGATTCCCACAAAAGCTAAGTCATCATGCCAGATTCTAGATCCCAGCATGTAGGTTACATTGTTCGGATCTGAAGGATTTGTCATCAGAGATGACCCATCCCACCAGTTTGCCAGGTCGACGTTGAAGTCGGCCAGGGATACGTCAGACAAGTCTCTCACTGTTATGTCAAGTGACACGGTGACATTGTCATGGTTCTCCAGATATAATGATAGATTATACAACTGGAAGACACTTGTTGGGACGTAGAATCCACCCATGCAGACTATATCTGCTTCTGCTTCAGTCGTTATGGGGCCCAAGTTGAATTCAATCCACTCATTCACGCCACTGGCAACGCCAATTTCGACCATATAGTCGCCTGCAGGCATGTAGTAGTCTGTGGCACCAGCAAGAGTGGCTGCATCGGTGATGGACCGTTCGACACGATATCCATCCTCATACTCCGCCACAGTTCTAATGGTGAAATCACCGCCGCCAGCAGTAGAGTTCACCCTTAGAATCGAGTCCTCCTCAAGGGTCAATCGATAAGCCCTGGTATCTGTCGTGCTGAAGTAGTTCTCGATCTGGAACTCCTGGTTCACAGGAAGTGGGCTTTCATCAATTGCTCGATGATACAATGTGTATTCTATGTTGTCACCCCCCATGACGGTGACGTAATGCGTGTCACCGATGTAGTTGTAATCACCAGACGTAGGGGAGCCAATAGCATCGACATATCGCGAACCGCCATCATATCCGTACTCGAAAGAATCACTAGTAAAGAATATGGCAGGCGGCTGAGTTATGCCCACGAACATCTCAGGATAGTTGTAAGAATAGCTGATGGATGCAAGACTATCTGGCGACCAAAACTTGTAGGTGTGAGCTGTGGGAGCCAGTTCTTTATGGACGAGACTGCCAGTTTCATCATTTAGGACTATTTCACCAGTGGGCAATACCCCTGTGACAACCTCGTCTATCCCAATCCTCTGAGGCGACACTGCTGCTGGAAAAATGTCGAAAAGTGTATTGAGGGTCGATCCAGGAGTTGCCTGTAGAATTACGAGATATGTTCCATCAACTGAGGGATTGAATGGAATCAACACTATATCACCGTTGGATCCGCTTGTTGAGGCCATGAATCGACCTTCTGGATCCACAACACTGACACTCCATGACACGTCATCTTGTCTACAGTCTATTGTCAGATGCACAAACTCTTGTCCAGTGACTGGAAGTGTTCCGAAGTAAACAGAATCCCGTTCGATCATGACTGGAGTATGCTGACCAAAGGCCAATGAGAATGTCCTTGTTTCCAGCGTAGTATTAACAACTACTCCGCTACCGTCAGAAGCTGTGAAGTCGTAGAAGTTCGGGAGCCGGGTAGGATTTCCGTACGTACCTGTTGCGAAGCCTTGGTAATTCATCCAATAAAATGGAGAATTGGCTGGTTCAGAACCCGAAGACTGAGTACGCGCCCAGCCAGTATTATCGTATGAGTATCTATAGTAGTCAAGATCCTCATTCAAATGAATAGTGGCACGAGATACACGGTCTAGCGGGTTTGGCTCAAGATACAGATAGGTATGATTATTCGCTCCATACTGGAACGCCTGATTGTATTTCTCGATGACAATCTGCGTCTGCAGTGCGGCGACGGGAGTGATTTGGGATCCCATCAGAAATGCAAGCGCAATTGTCACCCCTAGAATTATTCTTCGATTGATGTGCTTCATTGCACATCCTCACCTCTGCCAGAGAATTTGTGCTCCTATTGTTATGAATAAACGTTGTATCTTGTTGGGGTAAAGTGGTGCAAGATTCGCCTCTTTCTTGGCTACTCGGCATCGCGCTGATAGAGGTTCATCTTATCATAGTACGTATAGAACCTTCGAGTTATGTCGCCAAATTCGTCCCAGATAATACGTGTGATTCTGCCAAACTCATGAGGAGTCACTGCAAAGACTTCTTTTCTCGCTATGCGTTCTCCAATCAAGCGTCTAGCCCGCATCATCTCACTCTTCGATATTGCGAATGCCTTTAGTGTATTCAGCGCCTTGGTGACTGATCTTTCTCTGAAAGCAAAGAAATACTTCAGCACTTCTTTGAAAAACTGCTCTGATGGAACTTCGAATTTTGGTGCTACTCTTTTGAGCTGGAGAAGGGCGGCGTCTACATTGGGCGATGGATAGAATTTGGCTTTTGAAATAGTATGCAGAAGCCTCGTTTCTGTTCTTCTTGCGGCTTGTACACTGATACGGCTATATCCGGAATCGCGGGGTTTTGCTGAGATTCGCCTAGCTAATCGCTCCTGGCAAATGAGAATGGCAAGTTCGAAGTCATAATCCATGAGCTTGAATAGGATTGGAAGGGCGACCCTGAAGGGCAAGTTTGACACAACTTTGTTGAAGAATGGGAAATCAACAGTCAATGCGTCATCGAATACAACTTCTAGATTTGGAGAACGCTTCTGCAGGTCCGCAAGAATATCGCGAAATTGGGCGTCTATCTCAACAGCTATTACTCGTTTTGCCTTTCGCGCAAGTGCTTCGGTCAAAATGCCTATGCCTGGTCCAATCTCGAGTACTATGTCCTTCTTCCGGACCTCAGCAAGAGAAACCTCCCTGTCAATCAGGTTTCGATCTGTGATGAAATTCTGACCGTGCTCTCTGTCCGGGACAATGCCATATTTACTAAGAATTGAACGAACCTTGACAGAAGATGCCTTCTTGGGCTTTGACACACAACTCACCTACTCGTGAAACAGTTTAGCTGCACCCTCGTGGTAGACTCGCATTCGGCTTCCGCGTAAGGCTCCAATCAGTGTTATGTTGCCTTTTTCGGCAACTTTGACTCCTGCATCAGTAGCAACCGATGATGATACAAGGAGAGGTATGGATGCCCATGCGCATTTGGAAACGATATCTGCAGTAAGTCGGCCACTGCTGATAAGGAGGCATTTCCTGAAGTCTTTTGATTGTGCTGCTGCCAGCCCGATGCACTTGTCAACGGCATTGTGTCGCCCTAAATCCTCTGCAATTATTCGGGCTCCTCTACCTATCTCTTGAATGAGGGCTGCATGAGTTGCGCCAGTCTTCTTATGGACCTCTTGCACCTCTTTCATCTCAGAAGATATGGAGAATATCTGATCTGGCTCAACCTCTAGCGTGAAATCAAGTCGCGGTACCTTTCCACCAGTACGAAGGGTCCTCAGCATGTCTGGAGCTGAGCACTCTGTCGTTACTACTCGTCGTATAGCAGGTATGTTATCCCTTCTTGCCTCAACTCCATTCACTAGTTTGACTGTACATCGATTGTTTACAGTCTTCACTGAGGCGATGTGATCCGGTTGAGCAACAATTCCGGAAGACAGGAGAAATCCTACAGCCAGCTCATCCTCCAAGCCTGGAGTGCATACAAAAGCCGCAATGAAATCCTCATCTAGCCTTAGCTCCAGTGCCGTTTCTATTGCAATGGCATCCTCTTCTGCTAGCCGCTTTCCTCCCTTGTAGAGAACCGTTGGTAGCATCCTGTATTCACGCATACGAGAACCGCCTGAGTTATCGAGGTCGTTGTTGAGAAAGCGAGTCATGCAGCAGATAAACCCAGAGGGTACTACATGCTTCACATGTTCAAAGCGTACTGATGGCATTCCTTCAAAAGATAGTATCCATTGTATGCCATATCCCGGAAATCATCGCGGCTAGTATAGCCAGAGATGAACAGCCGCCATCCAGCCATGTAGAATGCTCTGTAGAGCCGCTCCATTTTACACAAGTCCATGTACAGCAGTTGAGCACATATCTGAGTTCGATTCCAATTCCAAACCTCAGCTGGATCTCCATGGGTCTGGGTTATCACTCGTACAGGTGATGGTGAAACTCTCCACAGCATACGTCTAATCATTGACCAGAAGTCGAAACCAGCTCTGTCCACAGCACTCATGACGACTTCATGGAGATACTCCTTTAGCTCGATTAGATTCCCCAAGTCGATTTCTCGGATAGTATCATCTGGGGGAATCTTCGCAGGTTTAGGATCTCCTATAAGAGGTTGTACTGCATCGACCCTAGGCATTACAAACCATTTCTCTCTCCGGAACGGGTTGACATGAACCAACTGGCTGCGTGGAAAATGAAGAGGCTCTGGTTCCAGTTCAAAGAAGTGATCTTCATATCGTTTGGAGAAGCGCATTGCAGCCTCGAATCTGTCCTTGCAGCCAAAGAAAAGGTCCTCCTCATCTTTGAGAAGGATGTGGATATCAACATCACTGAGTACAGGCACATAATCAATTGGGGAGTCCCAGTTCTTCATTGATGATCCCTTGGAATAGACATAGTCAATGCGTTCTCCGAGTTCATCCTTCAGCACCTTAATCCACGATTGGAGGCACATCCTGATATCATGGCGTGCCTTCTTATGAAGAAGATCAAAATCAGTCATAGGTCATAGGAAGCCCTGGCAGATGAAAATGCTTCCGCCTTACAAGAGTGTAGCCATACCCTTAATTGCAGGTTGGACTTCAACGGATAATTGCAAGGACGAGCGATGACGCAATGATAGACCAAGGACAGCAATCTATAGTAACGGGCATCGAAATGCCTGGTCCGTACAAGATTGTGGCAGCGACAAGCTTTGGTGTGTTCCTGAGTGCTCTTGACTCGTCGATTGTGAACGTTTCATTAGTAACAATGGCAACCAGCCTAAGCGTCGAGATGGCTGAGATTCAGTGGGTTGTCCTCTCATACCTCCTGATTATGACCTCATTTATGCCCCTTATGGGCAAGTTTGGGGATAGATTCTGCAAGACAAAGGTCTTCCAATGGGGAATGATCTTCTTTGTGATTGGATCACTATTCTGTGCGCTCAGTCCAACCCTTCAATTCCTGCTTATATCAAGGATATTCCAGGCCTTTGGCGCAAGTATGATGTCAGCTAATGGACTGGCTCTAGTCACCTACTTCACTACACCAAAGAATCGTGGGAGAGCTATAGGATTGAGTTCCATTGTCTTGGCTGCAGCCCTGGCTCTAGGTCCAGTCCTGGGCGGTTTTCTTAGTGAATTCTTTGGATGGCAGAGTATATTCCTCATCAATCTGCCAATTGGCGTTGTAGGATTCCTCGTTGTCTGGGCGACTATCCCTGAAACTGAGTGCGTACATGAAGTAAGATTCGACACAGCTGGGGCACTGCTTTTCCTGACCTTTCTATTCACGCTGATCTTTGGCGTTTCCATTATGGGGACAATTCCAGTATTCCCTGACTTGATACTACTCCTCGCAATTTTCCTTGTTTCTTTCATAGCATTCATTATTAGAGAGAGGACTTTCATCACGCCCATAATCCCGATGAATGTCCTGGCTGATAGGCGGATATCCACGAGTATATTCTCAGCTCTTCTTGCTTACATGTCTCTTGTACCTGTGTCATTCCTCTTACCCTTCTATCTCCAAGACGCGAAAAGCTTCACACAGGTTGCTACGGGCTTCGTACTTGTAGCACACCCATTAGTTATCTCGGTAGTGGGACCGTTCTCAGGATTTGTTTCAGAGAGAGTCACAGCAAAGACTCAGACTGTTGTAGGTCTCTTTGCTCAATTCATTGGCCTAATTTTCTTTGGAATGGCTTTGGCCGGTATTCAGCCAATGCCCAATCTTACTGCAATTCCATGGATGTCTCTAATTCTACCAGTGCTTGGAATTGTGATTCTTGGATTTGGTCTATCATTCTTCAGTGTGGCAAATAGCAACTTCATTATGACTTCGACACCCCGAGAATACATGGGCGTAATAAGCGCTCTAACAAACATCGCTCGAACAACTGGTTTCTCAATTGCTACAGCTCTTGTGACAACAGTCTTCTCGTTGAATTTCGCAGCTATCAATACCACTGGAGCCACCTCTGGCCCCATTTATGTCAATGCATATACACTGGCATTCCAGTTCACTGTTTGGACCCTAGCAATACTGGCGGTATTCGGTATTATCATCTCCTTGTTCCGAGGCCTCAGTCCAGCTGAGGTTGAAAAGGATGCTGCACGAGAAGCTGCAAGAATTTAGAGACCAAATGCATCAGCAATTGTTAGCACTCGTCGTCTGAAGTCAGGATGGCTCAAAGCCATCAAGTTCTTCCCAACCTCGCTATCAAACATGAGCTTCTTTGGATTAGTTCGAAGTAGCTCAAGCAAGTCTTTCAATTCATCATCTGAGAGGCGGCGGTCACCATCGTAATCCACTGATCTCCAGTCAATTGTCTTAGGCGTCTTGTCTCCTTCCTCGGCTGCTTCCTCTCTCTCAGGTCTCTTTTCCTCAAGGAAAGCCATGGCTGGCTCGATAGCTGACTTGATCTGCTGATCGCTGAGGTCTACTCCATAGACTTCCCTCATGTGTTTCAGTCTTGTTGCCAGAAAGACCCATGGAGCCATATGCCGAGCATTAGCCTCATCAATACCATCAAGCGGATATTGCTCAATCATTCGAACAAGTTCCTTCCGGGTTACGACCCCGGTCCTTTCAGGATTGAGTGATTCCAACCAACGAATCTCATCGATTAGCACAGAAATCGCCTCAGACCGCTGACCCAGACGGATGAGGCCATTAATTGTATGTTCGGCTCCTATGACTTCAGCAGCATGATAGTCAGATAATAGCTCAGCTTCCCGAGATCCTATCTGCATCAGGAACATCGATAGAGCTGCAAGGAATCTAGATAGACCGAAGAATGCCAATAAGACTAGAAAACGAATCCCAGCTAAAATGACATCGCCTGCGATAAAGAGGGAGTCCGATATAGCCAGTGCTATTCGCACGTAGACATAGATATAGATTGTATCAATAAAGAAAGCGGGCATTCTGGCAAGAATCTGAATGATAGAATCACGGTTCTTGATATGTCCGACCTCATGAGCGATAATCGCTTTTACTTCTTCAGGCTCAAGCACATCCAAGATATTGCTATGCACAACAATGATGGAGCCCATCAAAGGGAGACCAAAAGTGAATGCATTGGGAAGCGGTGATTTCATCAGATAGATTCTGCTTACTGAAACTCCACTCATCTTCGCAGTTTCAAGAGTCCAATTGACGATTTCATCACGTGAGAACCGACAGGCACACTCATCCGTTTCCTTATAATCGGGATAGAGTAGCACCAAATCTGGGTCTCGCTGCATGGCTATTGCAACGTAGTATACAAGGAAGAGTTGGAGCAAACTGATTCCAATGAATAGAGTCAGGGATGCACCTGGTTCAAATCTCGAAAAATCAATGCCAACAACAAGAGGATTGTCCCGCTCATCAAGATACAGGACCGACACAAGCAGAATTTGCACGAAGTCCATTATCAAGAAGGCATAAAGTGCCATCCATTTTCTCTTTGTGACTGCCTCTATGGTGTCCAAAACACATCCCTCGAATCAAAGCGATTTGATGAGCTTGGCCGGGGTTTTAACTGTTGGGACTTGTACCTGAGGTTATCAATTATGCCTCTCTGGCTCGTGTCTTGACCAGCTGCCTGGATTCAGTCGCAGCATTCAGAAAGAGTTCTGCGACATTCAGCCCCGTTTTGGCACTTGCCTCAAAATAGGTCAAAGTCAAGATATCCGCCATCCTTTCCCCCTCCTCCGCAGTGACTGCCTCTTGGTCCTTCAAATCGGCCTTATTCCCTACAAGGGACCCTCTTGGGAAGAGCTTCTCAGGTATGTTCACATTCTTAGTCAATGATCCATGCCACTCTGGAATCGAGTCAAACGTGGATCGGTCAGTCTTGTCAAAGACAAGAATCATATGATGAGAACCAGCAAAAAAACGGCTTCTTAGACCCGTGAAAGTTGACTGTCCTCCGATGTCAACAACTGTGAGGACAACAGAACCGTCTGGGAAGTCAAACGTAGCTGCTTTCATGTCCATTCCGACAGTGGCAGTGTACCCATCACTAAATTCCCCTGCCTGATAGCGTCTAATCAGTGAGCTTTTCCCCACATTTGGCGGGCCAAGAACAATAGCCTTGTAGACTTCTGCCAGGTCGTACCACTCCTTGCTTGCTTGAGAAATCAGCATTCATCACATTTCAGCATTGGGGCGACATACTCCATGATTGCAAGGGCTACTAGTCCTTTACATATAGAAGCCTTTTAGAGGCAGCATGGTCCGTGTCGGAAACGCAATGGTCGACTTGGACGATATCAGAAAGAGAACAAAGAATGCCAGAGATTATGTTGAGAGTATAGAAGGTAAGGCGGGAGGTCAATTTCTTGAGGTTTATGATGAATACAAACTGGATCCTCAGTCGACACAGGAACTCAAGACTCTAGCTGAAGGCCTCGTATTTGTAGTGATGAGTGCAGGATGGTGCAAAGATTGCCGGGCTGCACTTCCGGTTCTAATGCATCTGGAAGAAAAGATTGGGCTAGATGTAAGATGTTTTGGCGGTATCAAGACAGCTCCATTGGATCCTGATCATCAATGGAAGATCCCACCATCACCTCCAGAGATGGAGGAGTGGGGTGTAACCGCGATTCCTTGGATTGAGATATTCGATAGCGATGGCAATAGAGTTGCTGTGATAGTTGAAAAACCAAGTGTGAAACCTACGCTAGAAGCTGAACTTGTTCATGTTCTAAAAGAGGCTCTAGCGTAGAAATAAAAGTGGCCTCGCTCTGTCAATGCGCAACATAAGGAGGAATAGGAGATGGAAATACCTATACTAACCAGATTCATCAAAGGAATAGAGCTCTTCCTCGAGTCTAAAAGGCTGCGATGGTTTGCATTTGTCTTTTTGATATCAGCGATTCTTGTGTATCTTGTCAGAGGCTTGGGACAGATCTATCCCATTTTCGCTACTGGTCTGATCGCAGTCATAGGCGGAATCTTCCCTACATTCTTCCTTATTGCCTCATTCTTGGCGATTCTTGGGCTGCAGCGGTTCCTGGCAGATGAGGAAACCTACAGCCGTTCTCTAGCCCTATTCGTTCCTTGGCTTGGAGTTAGCGCTGTCGTTTATGCGGCGCTCTTCATCCTAGCACCATTTCTATACAGTCTATTCTTCTTCTGGATATCCTTCTTCGGATGGATTGTACTTCAGGCGTATCTGTCATCTAGAACTGCTTTGGGATACGCAGAGATGGTTGATATTAAACATCGCTCCAAAGCCGTAACAATCTTCTTCGGGTCCCTTTACCTAGTCAGCTATTTTATCATGATTGGAGCATTTATCCTTCTGCTCTTCTACAATCCCGCATTGATTACTGACGGTGCTCAGTGGCCAGTGCTCATTGGAGCCATTCTTGGCCTTCTTGTTGCTCTGGGCTACAACTTTCTGAATGGTATTCTCATCCTTCGGTATCGAAACAAGACAATGGGCGATAATCTTGCCCTCTTAGGGCTATTCATCGCGTTCTATGTTGCTTACTTTCTCTACAATGTCATGAAACCTGAAGTTGTTGGGTTGGATGTTCTGTCACTTCTTGTCGATATTGGTATGTCTATCTTCTTCATACTATATGCTATGAGTTCCGTAGGTCTAACCCTTTCCGCCAGAGCAGAACTGGATACTCGCTGGAAAATCTCAAAGGAGCTTGCTGCTACGCTCACCTTCTTCTTGGCATCAGGATATCTCGTGGTCGATGCTGCCTTTGAGGCATCTATATGGCCAATTCTTGGGAAAGCTCCAGATATCATCAAGCTCTTCCTTTTTCCTGGTGTTGCGCTCCTGATGTCACTACTCTTCATTAGGCGTGTGGGCAGAGCACCTCCAGAACCCACTCCCATGCCCGAAGGCGCTCCAATTCTTATAGAAGATGAGGAAATTGAAGAGCCTGAAGATGAATCTGTGGAGGAGGAATTTATTTCTGAACCAGAAGTCGAACCAGTTTCGGAGGAGCCAGAGGAGTTCGTGGATGATGATGAATCCGACGAACTGGAAGACGAGTAGACTCTCCATATGAGAATAGCATTTCGCCGAGTATCACTACACCGAATGCCGAAATAGCCAACAAAGGTTCAAATACGTACTTTCCGCATACCTTCCTGTTCGTGTAGTGTTTTTGTTGGGGACTTAATACCCTATACTACCGAGAAAATACTCCTAAGGAGAATTATTCATGAGTACTAGAAAAAACAACCTGCTTCTAGCTGCATTCGTTGTGATGACTCTGTTCCTCCCAGCGGTTGCAGGTAGCACGCGGGGCACGCCAGCCTCCATTGTATCTTCATCAGTGGCTGCAGAGGATGGTCCTCCAAACGTCGCCACGATAGAAGGTATGGGATCCTACGTGGATGCCTGGGGGGGAGTGTATAATATCATAGCGTCCATGCAAAATGTGTCGCATTATGACTACGCTTACACGTCCGCGCTTGAGACAATAGTGACTAACCAAATGAACACTGCTGATGGATATGTCAGTCAGATGGAGTTCATATTTAACGGATTATCACCCTTCCCCAACGGGGCGGTGGGAAGTCCGATGGCTATACTCCAGCTGGCTATTAATCCAATCTGGGAAGTTCCTGCAGATAGGGAATTGGCTTCACTCACTGACCTCAGTGCAAGCGAAGCTATTGCCATAGCTGAGGAAGTAGTAGCAGTCTATGAGTCTGCATTCGGCCTCAATATGGACAGATTAGAGATAATCCAGACCAATGCGTCCCAGTGGTTCGACTACACCAATACCACGTCAGTCTACGATTATGGCACCACATACATGATGACATACATAGACATTCTTACCGCAAGTCAGGGTGAAACAGCAATGCCTCTGTTCCTAGACCGACTTGCCAATATGGGCGGATTCATGGATCTGGCAGGCTCCCCTGATTGGCCAGCCCTGATGACATCTGCGGGTGAAGTCTACATACCGCGATACTATCTTCCATACTATTACAACATGTCTTCATTTGTTGGCAATTTCCTGGCCGGCAGTTCTGATTTCTACATCAGAGCGGATGCCTCTCACACTGATCTGGCGACAGAAGTCCAGAGTGGCGTAGTGGGCTTCGCTGGATTTGAATATCCTGGTGTTGTAGATTCAGTAGCGGGTGATGAAACATATTCCCTGAAGGACCAAGTTGGCTACACAGGCAATATTCAGACAAAGATGGACCAAGACTCATCAGCAAACTCGATCTCAGCTATCGTTGGAGCCTCTCCGGGTTCGTTATCAATTCCGGAGATACCTACCTCGTGGATCTCACTTGATGATAGTTTTGAAATACCAACCAACATTTCAATGGAGCCCTATCTGTTCATAGAGGAGAACACCACCTTGGGTGATGCCCTAAAGGAAATGCTCTCTGTATTGCCAAAAGGCTTGGCTCTAGAGCTGAATGCGCAGATGCTGGACTTCAACATGACCGAAATTGAGAATGGTATTAATTCCGCAGTTGATACCCTCTGGGGAAGCATAACACCATGGCCTGACATGAGGCAGATGGTTCTGAACTTGGACTTTTCTGATCCCACGTTCTTCCCAACTACACCAGTTACGGAACTGAACTTTGACTTATTGGCAGAGATCATGGATCAGGCAGGGATGAATCCCGATGCATTGATGAGTAGAGTGGATGACACCTTGGCTGCGGCTAATCCAGCGGCAGCAATAGCAGAGGCATTCATTAGCTACTTTGATTCCTACCATCTATTGGACATTCTGGATAACGACTATTATGCCGATCCAGTAGCTCTTGAGGGCTACATTAACACATTCGGAGATGGGATTGAAGGGCTTCTGAAGGACTTTGCAGGCATCGACTTGCCCGCCGAGTTCCAGTCAAAGGAAGAGATCGCTACATTCTTGGAAGACCACTGGGAGATTGCTCTTGGTGCGCTCTGGACTGCCATGGCTGCAGACAACCTGGCCGGAATAAAGACGGCACTCATCAACATGGTCGATATGGAGAACTTCGCTCAGCAATTCATACCATATCTGATGGCAGACTTGGGTGCTTCATGGCTAGGGGGCATTGGCTTCCTAGGAGCAGCAAATGTTGATCCCGTTAATATGACCTTCGAGCCACTGAATGTCGCTGACATTACTCTGACATTTGATGCAGATCCAGATGCACTTGCTGTCGATGGGCCATACCTTGTTGTGACGAAGGGCTTAATCAATAGGACTGTGAATGTCGGCGAAATGGTTGACTTCACCATCACTGTTCACAACTACGGATCTGAAGCTGCCCATGACATACTTGTTGTGGATGGTATGAGCTCTGGATTCGATGGTGATCGCGATTGGTACTGGCAACGAGACACTCTAGCTTCTGGCGGGACTTGGACCATACCTTACAGCGTTCAAGCCACTGATGGTGGACTGTTCATGGACTTCCCAGCATTCTGTGTCTATTTCAACACAACGGTGTCCACATTCAATCCCAATTCCGCAGAGGCATGGACAGGTACCTCCCGGTACACATGGTCCGCACCAGGCTATCAGATTCAGGTAGTTGGTGGCGGCAACTGGTGGGATGGTGAGATTCTGGGAATCCCAACTCTCTACGTGGTTGCTGGTATTGGTGGTGTTGCTGTAATCGGTGTAGCATTGCTAATCGTCCGACGCAGGAGTTAATTATCCAGCATATTGCAGGTCTCGTGTCCTTCGGGGCACGAGTACCCTCTCTCTTTTTCTATCAACATCATTGAAAAACGTGATAGGCGAAGCCTTTTATCTCAATATCTCTGAAGCCGTGCGAAGAACAGCGGTGCTTTTAGCACGCGGTGTTCCAAGTCGTATGTATAGGAGTTTGCTAACATGGCCAAATGGGAATGCTTAGTTTGTGGATATGTCTATGACGAAGATGTTGGCGATCCAGATAGCGGAATTGCACCTGGCACGTTATTCGCTGACCTTCCAGATGAGTGGGTCTGTCCCATGTGTGGCGCCGCGAAAGAGGATTTTGAGCAGATCTAGAGCTCCCCAATATGCAATGGGACTCGGCTTTTGAGTCCCTTGAGCTTTCTTCATCAGATATGTCCGTCCTCTTTTGCCTCTATCTTGTCAGTTTCTCCAATAAACAGGTGCATGGGACACAAATTCATGTTTGGGGTGACACTAAAAAAGAACGCAGGATTGGAGCCCGAAGCTCCAACCCACCCATTTCTACCTAAAGACGCGTCTGATATCAGGTGCATTCAGATATACAATGATTATAATACTGACCCCGAGGCCTAACCACATTTGACCAATGAGAGTGATGATGGCCCCAAGGATGTTCAGAAGCATAGCCCATGTCCAGGCCCATCCCCTCAAATTCCACAGGCCAAGACCTATGTAGAAAAAGAATAATCCAATTAAGATTATGATCAAACCTACGATGGGCCAAATGAATCCCCATGAAAAGACTATCGCGCCGAATGCTATTATGATCAGAGCCTCAAGCCAGTTCAATACTGCCAAAATCATGACTCCTAGGGGGCGCTCGCCTCTTGGAGCTTTCATAGCATCTTCAGGCATTGGAATTTCTGTCATGTCATTTCACCATAGTACTAAGTGAATTGGAGTTTGCAATGGACTCATCACTAATAATGCCGTGTATGATGAATTCAGCTGCATCTTACAAAATAATCCAATCAAGCCTCAGATTTGACCTGTAGAAAGGATATAATAATTGGATTAGCGAGCATCCCGATGGGTGACCCCATGGAATTACTGTATCTTATTCCAGGAGATGGAATGCCTGAGGATGAACTGAAGCGCCGCGCGGAAACAGGCAACACGATAATTCGGCCAGGTTCGACCTTTCATACTGAAGAGGTTGGCGAGGGTCCTCTTTCAATAGAGTCATCGATAGAGGAGTACATGTCAATAGGGCCAATGTTGAAGAGGTTGCTTCAGATCGGAAATGAAAACAAGTATGACGCAATCATTATCGGGTGTGCGGGAGACCCTGGGTTGGCTGCGGCACGAGAGATGATGGATATGCCAATCATCGGGCCGGCAGAGTCATCCTATCATCTCGCATGCATGATTGCTGATCGGTTCAGCGTGCTTGCTCCATTGCAGGCAGGTGTGGAATCAGAGGCTGGAGTCCGAGTTCGTATTAGAGAGATGGGATTAGAGAGCAGATTTGCCTCGGTGGAGTTTGTGGAGATGCCAATAGCGCAAATGTGGGGGTCGGGAGGAGATGGTTTAGTAGAGGAGATGTCAGCGGGAGTTGAGAAGGCTAGCTCAAAGGGGGCAGGTTGTCTGGTGCTAGGATGTATGTCAATGGCATTTAAGATGGCTGATGAAGTCATTCAAAAACCAGCAATTCCAATTGTCAATCCTTTGAAGGCTGCTATCAAGACTGCTGAGATGTTTGTGGACTTAAAGCTCAGACACAGTCGCCTGACATATCCTGCGGCTGACTTTGACAAACTCATGGATACAGTGTTCAAGAAGTAAATGATTGGAGTAGTAGAAATGGGAAAAGACAAGAAATACGATGGCTATGAGCCATATCAATACCTAACACCGGGCACTGACTATCAAGCATTCAAGTGGCGGGAGCCGGTGAAGAAGGACTGGGCCTACAAGGTGCCACTCTCAAAGACAGAAGAGGAGCGAGTTCAGGAGATTCTTGAGAACAATATCGTGATAGATCTTCATGAGCACCCTGTATTGTACCCCGCAGACTCAAAGGATTCTCTATTGGTCAATCGCGAAGGCAGGGACAGCTTGGCATATGAAGCTCTCAGCAAGACCAACCTCGATGCTGTCTTCGACAATCTGATGGATGGCTCAGTCAATATAACCTCAAAGCATGGATGGAAATGGACTGACACCATACACGATCTTGGGCAGCGTCTTTGTGACATAACACACCAAGACTATGTCATCCATTGCCGTAGAGTCGAGGACATCATCACTGCGTTTGATACGGGAAAACTCGCTTGGGTTGCAGTACTTGAGTCCTCCACATGCATTGAGAATGAAGTCGATAGGATCGATGTTCTCTACGGTCTTGGGATTAGATCAATGGGACTAGTCTATAGTGAGACCAATCAACTGGGCACTGGACTTGATGAGATGCGTGACGGTGGACTGACTGACTTTGGATATGATGCAGTTATTCGCATGAACAAGGTTGGAATGCTGGTTGACGTAAGCCATGTCAGCGACCAGACCGCCCTAGATACAATTGAGTGTGCCAAAAAGCCGCTGATTATTTCGCATGCCGGATCGAAGACAGTGCACACAATCAAGCGAATGGTTCCTGATGAAGTCCTGAATGCTTTGGCTGAGAAGGGTGGTGTCATTGGGATTGAAGCTGCACCTGGATATACTGCGACGAATGAGAACAAGACTCCCTCAATTGATACCTACGGAAAGCATCTGGAGTACTGTATTGAACTGATGGGCATCAATCACGTCGGATGCGGACCAGATACGTTCTACGGTGACCACGTCGGTCTCTACAAGCTTTACGATGAAATCCTATCAACGGCCGGTATGGGGCACTATCCGCGTCCGGGGCAAATACCAGATTTGGATGAGAGTAGGCTTCCAGACTATGTGAAGGGTGTTGAGAATCCCAGCGAAGCATTGCACAATGTCGCCCGATGGATGGTAAAGAACGGATATTCGGATGAGGAGGTCATCAAAGTAATGGGTGGGAACGCTCTGGCATTACTGAAGAAAGTCTGGCGATAGTCAGTCATCATGATGCTTGAAGAGCATCACTCGAATCCGAGACCAATATGCCATGCCATGAGCTTCAATGCGGTCTTCAAACTTCGACCAAAGATCATCAAAGCTCGCAGCTGAAACGCCGAACTCGGAGAAGACGGAAGGAGCGACATTGCAAGCAAATTCAATTTCTTCCTTTGCTTGAGCTGGAGTCATCTTCTTTGGAAAGATGAATTGCTTCTCTTTGAAAAGATGCAATCCAAGTGATTCAATCTCTTGCTGGTACCAATCCTTGGTTTCGAATATTGGATTTAGTCCTGTAGCAGCCCACACATCCTTTGCGATTTTCTCTTCGGGAAGGTCGCCGTATTCAACAAGACTAATTTGAAGAAGTCCTTTCTCGTCAAGCACACGCGCCATCTCAGAGAGAGCAACTTGAACTCCAGCAATTCCTCTAGTCATCTGGATATCTTCCAAACCCAGGAAATTAATGACAAGATCAAAGGCTCCATTGCAGAACGGAATCATCAATGCATCAGAAGCAATGTACGAAACATGTGTCCAAATCTTCAGGGGGAATGATTCGGATTCCCTCAATGCAACATATGAGGCGAGGTCATTTCTCAGACCCAGAGCAATGAACTTGCTTGAGGGGAATAGATGAGCAAACTCTGCTGTCAAATAGCCATGGCCTGCTGGAATATCTAGAATAGAATCTGCACTACCCTTAGTCAGGGAATGAACTAGTTCAGCAATCGCTTTCCGTATATTGCCGAATTTGCGAAATGCTTCTCCATACTCAAGGTCAGTGAGATACTTGAACGACACTGCCGCCCGCACCGCCATAAGCTTGACATGCCGTCATACTCGGGACTTGAGCAATTAGATATCAACTACTGGAAGAATACCTAGGTTCCATAATGTACGCAAGTCTTCTATGCAGTGAGTCAGCGATTCTAGGTCCGTACTGCTATACAAGTTTCAGTACGGATGATACCCGGTACCGCATGAACAGTATCCATGAGGGCTCTAAGATCCTCCACAGGCATATCAAGGCGGACTATGATATCATATGGTCCTGTGACGACGTGGACTGATTCAACATGATCCACCTTCTCGAGAGCTTCTGATACTGCCCACATCAGTCCCGACTCTGCTTGAATCAGAATATGTACGGATGCCATAAAGTTGACCTCGATTCTTCATTTATTTTGTACGATATAAGTGCGTCCCATTCCACCAAGTTTGACCGAATCTTCATCTGCCGCGCCCCAAATCCCGCAGAAGACCGACAACTCGGGTCCTTGTGGTATTCCTGATGACATAGTAAGATGCGGCAATTGAACCTACGAGGGATAGAACGATGAGAAACACAATACCTGGATTCACAAAATGCAATACGCCGCCAGTGAAACGCATTATAATCTCTGATAGTGCAACTTGGACAAGGAGCCCGATTATAACGCCCACAAGAGCACCTGAGATCATACCACTTGCACTCTCAGCAGTCAATGTTTGGGCGATTTGCGAATCAGTCATTCCGAGAGCGGATAGCATGCCAATCTCGCGCCTCCGCGTAGATGCTATTGACCAGCTACTCAAAAAGGCACTAGCCAACGTTACGAGGAATAGCGTCATTAGCGAGGCATTGACGACCACTTGGATTGCATTCAGCGCAGCCTCATAGTCCGTTTCCAATGAAGATACCAAAACTGGATGTGCGTTTGATAACATCATTACATCCGCAATGGTGGCATCAGGATTGGACGAATCAATCAAAACACTCCCAACCATGAATTCCTGCTCACGTACATCCTCCCATGTTTCAACTCCTACTATCGCAAAGGTAGGATTCACAACACTGACCACAAACACTGGAACAGCTGATTCACATATCCCCACGACTCTAACATCTGCTGCTACTCCAATTTCAACATAATCTCCAACCCCCACGTTCAGAGCGTCTGCTGAGTACTCAGATAGGATGCAAGTATATGGTTCATTTATTGCGAGGAAGCCTAATGATTGATTCTCTTGGCTAGAGACCGAAAGCGAAGCTAGACGTGAAAACCCTTCAGGTCGTATGCCGATAATCAATCCGGAAGCTGTTCTTGATGGGCTGATTATATTCCCAAGTCCCTGGTTCATTGCCACAACTTCTGTGACATTTGCCATATCTTCGATTTCTTCGATGAAATCGATTTGGAGTGGAGGGTCCATGTAAACAACTATGTTGGCAGAGCTTGTTTGCCATCCAAGATTGGCATTCCAAGATTCTGAAATAGCCAGGCCTACATTAGTTGAGGCGACAAAGAGTACAGTCACCGAAACAAAGAGATTGAAGATAATCAATCCGCTCAGTGTGTTTCGTCTGATATTCCTTTTTGACATTATTTGAACTACTTGAGAGGATCGCGATATCAACGGACGAACTGAGAGTTCAGAGTTTGCTAGCTTTGGTGATACTGAAATAGCCATCATCAGAAATGCGGGTATTGAAGCAATTCGAATGAAATCAGATGATATCCAATGCAAATTGAGCAAATCAGAACACATCTGTAGAAACACTAATGCTACAAGGAAGACTGAGATGAATGCCACAATCCCTTGAATCCTTCTTCGTGTTTCTCGAGTCATGTAGCCTTTGCGTTGCGATGGCGCAATGGGGCCTGCGCCAATGCTTTCGATAACAGACCCTCTTGATGCCCTCCAAGCAGGAAGATAACCAGCTAGGAGTGTTAGAATGATTCCAAAAAGACCTGCTAGTGGTATCAGCAAGGGATCAATAGCTTGTATCGACGAGATGAAATCTAATGTTGGTGAAATGGTCATTATTGAAAGCAATAGAATGGCAAATTGAATAACAATCGCACCCATTGCAATACCAAGAACGCCGCCAAAAGCAGCCCCAATGAGTCCTATTGTCCCAATTTCTGACATAAATAGGATGAGTACCGTTGTTCTTGATGCGCCGAATGCAAGGACCACCCCTGTTTCATATCTCCGTTCATTGAAGACCATGGCAAATGCGGAAAAGACTCTGAATACAGCGATGAAACAAGCTGCCGCAACGAGTGCCAACAGAATTGTACGTGCTTGAGCGAGAAAAGTATTGGCAAGCTCGAGAGGATACGATTTGACATTTGAAACAATGAAATCTTCGCCGATTAGGTTGGAAATATCGTTCATAATCTCTGGAGCTCGGAAAATGTCATCGATTTCCACGAGCAGCTTTCCAACTGAATCCTCAGGGTATCTGATACTATAGATAGAGTGTGCTGTTTCCAGAGAAACAAAGACAACGGGTCCTATGACCCCCTTATCGAGTGCCAGCCCGTATCCGCTGACATTGAGGAATTGAAAGCCCGCTGTAGTTGAAATCTGTAGTTCATCGCCAACACTGATGTTCAGAAGATTCACCGCTTCTCTGGTCAGGAAACATTGGTTGCCTGAGAGGTCGAGAATCCCTTCGGTTGAATTCAGGCTCCCTACGTGTGGCTCTTGCTGTAGATCCAGCCCTACCAAAATCATATAGAGTGTATCAGTTCCGTTCTCGAGCCAAACATACTCTTCAATTCTGGGAATAGTTTTTGTTACACTAGGAATGCGTTCAATCGCAGCTCTCATTTCGGTATTAATTCGTCTATGCCACTGCCCACCATTTGAAACCGTGATGTCCACTGGTGATAATGTATCTTGTAGAAAGAGATTCGCGCTATGCTGAAGACTGGTGCTTGCCGATAGCGCAGTGTATAGGAGGCTCACTGCGATTGCAATTGAAATAACCGTAAACATTGCAACACGCTTTCTTCGGAAGGCGTTTCTGAAGCCCATGCGTGCGATCTCTCTGCTCAATGGTGCTTCGTCTCCAAGAGTTACGCGTGTGGAGTCAGTACTACGTAATAAGAAATATGAATAGATAAAACAATTCTCGTGGACTGTTATTAGCTGTAAAGATAGGTCCACACTATCAATTGGAGTTGGTTAAGACTGTTAGTTGGAAGGGGCATCGATGCAAAGTCCATTCTACGGAGAATCGCAGATCTCCCCTTCTTGCTGACAGAACCTGCGCCTGAGGTAGACCCAGGAGGTCCCACACTAAAAGCAAGATACGTATCCACTGCATTGTTTGCAGGCTGTTGTGTCTTTCCTCTATTGCAGATAACAAGTGTCGTCATTCAAGGTATGCCTATCTACACTACAATGACGTTCTTCTCCGCTTTTCTCTATCTAGTCAGCAGAACCAAATATTATGAGATTGCAGCAAAGATTGGGATCGTTCTTGTTTCGCTAGTGCCATTCTTTGCATTATCCTCCAATCCTATTTGGGATCAAAGAGGCCTCATGTTTCAAATTTTCACATGGCCGATTCTGGCAGTAGTTGTTGGCAGTCAAATGCTAAGTCCTCGGTCTGAAACGATATTGGGAATTCTATTGAATGCTGCTCTAGTCGTGACAGTCTTTGTCCATCCGGGGATTGCTGTTGGAGTCGCAGCTGAAGTAATCGCCGCTGAAATTGCCCTAACTATCCTAATTTTGCTGGGAAACTGGACGCACATGTATTACGTAGAACAACTTGAGAAACGAAATAGGGATTTGGATGAACGACAAAAGGAGCTGCAAATATACACGTCAATACTAACTCATGATTTAGGCAATGATATGCAGGTGGTCATTGGGGGTATCGAGCTCTCATCTTTAATGCTCCCCTCGCAAGAAGGACGAATTTCTGATCAGCTAAAGACATCTCTAGCTGCTGGAGAACGAATGGCGAGTTTGCTTAGACTATTCTCAGCTCCTGTTCCCGAGGAGTTCGAGAACGTTGTTTCGATGCTCGAGTATATTGCAGAGCTTGCTAGATTGATGGATAGGAATCTCACAATCGAGATTAGCGCAGACAGTGACGCTCGACAAGTTCGCCCTCGAAGCAAACTTGTCAGTACCGTCTTTTCGAATATGATTCGAAACGTATCTCAGCATGCAGGGAGCAATCCTAAGGTTGAGATCATGGTCAAAATGCAGAGTGAGCTTCTAGAAGTCATATTCTGTGATGATGGTCCGGGAGTTCCAATCCAATTTCGAAGCGTAATTTTCGAAAAGGGATTCACAACAAAAGGAGGAGCTGGAATGGGGCTCTATCTTACCAAATCAATCATTGAGCACTTGGGCGGTACAATTGAGCTAATAGATTTGGTCGATAGGGATGGGTGTGCCTTTCGACTGCTTATACCAATTCAGCATATTGACAAAGATGAGCTCGGATACAGCAGAGTTCTACGACAGGGGCCTAGAAATTAATGCCCGATGCTAGATGTCTACTCAAAGAATAAATGTGCAGCGGCTCACGACAAGCCGGGAGATAATTCTTGACAGAGATGAAGACAAGGATTCAGCAAGTGACCGTCTTTAGAGATGGGGCCCGTATATCTCGGAGTGGAACTGCGAAACTAGATGCAGGGCCTCAGAAGGTGTTGGTCAAAGGAATAACAGCATACGCACAAGAGGACAGCTTTCGTGTAAAAGGGAAAGGCCCTGCAGCATTGTCTACTATTGATGTTAGAAGAACAGAGGTTGTGTTTGATCCAAAGGAGGATGTCAAGCCGCTATACGACGAACTGAAGAAACTAGAGAAATCACTTCATAAGATGGAAGACGAGATGGAGACTCAGAATCAGCGGCTCATCAATATACGGGGAATGGTTGGAGATTTCGCAGGGACTTTCGGCATGCTTTTTGCTGCCAATGAGGCGAAGATGGACCAGTTAATCGAAATGGATTCCAAATCAGATAAGATGGTAGAGTCCGTCAAGAACAAGCTGAGAACCATAACAGAGCAGCGCAAGGAGATTAAGGATCAGATTAGTGTCCTGAGAAGCAACATTGGACAAATTGAGTCAAAGAGAAGAACTGACTCATTCTATGAGGTTGAAATCTCGTTGGAGGTCAGGGACAAGGCAGAGGTGGAACTTGATGTGACCTACCAAGTGAGTGGAGCAAATTGGAATCCGTCTTATGATGTGGATCTGTATGCTGACAAGGCAACGGTTCGGAGGATGGCACTTGTCGCTAATGCGACACGCGAGGACTGGGAAGAAGTCGATTTTATTGTGTCAACTGCAACTGCACGACCTGTTGAGGCGGTTGAGGGTTCGCCGCTCATCATCACAGCATATGATCCAGAACTGCTAAGAAGACGAAGAGATGAGAGAAAGAGGGTTTCGAGTTCTATCGCAATGAAGAAAGAAAAGGCGATGCCTAGGCCAATGGCAGCAGCACCAGGCGCCGCACCTCCCCCGGCTCCACCCCCTGAGATTGAGGTGGAGTTTGCTGAAGCATCGGAGGCTGTTTCTGGAATATCAGTGTATGAGCTGCCCAAACCGGTATCGATTCCATCCGATAACAAACGTCATCCAGTGACTCTAGTTGAGGAAGAGTTTGCTTCAAGGACCATCCATTATTGGTACGCCGACGGCATGGCAGAGGTCGTTGCCCAGGATGAGGTCACGAATGGTGATGCAGTGCTTCTACCCGGCGGTGCCAAGGTGTATGCAGAGGGCGATTATATCGGGGAAACCAGCATTAATCTCATGAGTCCACGTGAGAAGTTCAAACTCGGGACAAGGACTGCTTATGATGTGAAGGCAAAAAAGAAGCTGATTAATCGTGAGGTCGAAAAGGCAGGCATCACTCGTGGAAAACTTAGAAGGGCATACAAATATCGTCTCGAGATTGAGAGCTATTCGAAGCGTCCAGTGAGAATGGAGGTCTTTGACAGAATCCCCCATAGTCTGAACCCGTCGATTGAGGTCAAGGTGGACTGGAATA